>NZ_CP038810.1:626067-1252135 GCF_004797125.1 Flavobacterium sangjuense | reverse complement strand
GAAAACAAAAGAGCAGGTTTTTCAAATTGAGCTGCGGTTTCCCGAAGAATATAGATTGCTTCGTTTTCTAACTGTTCTAAATAATGATTTGTATTTGACATTGCATTTTATTTAATTAATTATCGATGTAATCCACATTCTTTTTTTGATTTATCTTCCCACCACCATCGTCCTGCTCTAAAATCTTCTCCCGGTTGTGTAGCTCTGGTGCAAGGTGCACAACCAATACTGACAAAGTTTTCATCGTGGAGTGTATTATAAGGAACTCCGTGTTTTTTAAGATAATTGACGACTTCTTCTGTTGTCCAATCTAATAATGGATTGTATTTGTAGAGTTGCCGTTCTTCGTCCCATTCTATTTTTTTTAAGTCACTTCGGTTGTCTGATTGTTCTGCTCTCAAACCGGTAATCCAGATAGAAACATCTTTTAAAGCTCTGGTCAATGGTTCAACTTTTCGGATAAAACAACATTCTTTTCGCAATTCAACCGAATTATAAAATGCATTTATTCCGTTTCCATTAACATAATTTTCTACTTTTTCGTTGTTTGGATAGTAAGCTTTAATAGTTGCTTTGTATTGTAAAAGCGTTTTGTCCCAAACAGCATAAGTTTGCGGGAAAAGTCTACCTGTGTCCAAAGTAAATACTTCAATATTTTCAATTTTATTTTGAAATATAATATGTGACAATACCTGATCTTCTATTCCAAAGCTTGTAGAAAAAACAATCTTTCCGCTTACTTGCGTGGAAAGATTCTTCAAGCTTTCTTCAATATTAATCTGACCATCCAAACTTTCTAAAAATTGATTTTGCATTGTTTTTATTTTAATTTATAACTTACTGAAAACAAAAAAGTCCCTTTGAATTTTATATCAAAAGGACTTTTACAATAGGATTAATTATACTATGATAAGGTCGTTCGCTTTTGATAATAGCATGGAGGTGCGCACAAGCACATCATACAACAACAGATCATAATTTTATTAATTTGAGAATTCATTTTATTATTTTTTTATTAAAAAAAAACCTCTGCGGTTTGCAGAGGTTTGATTGTATATATTTTAAAATTTAAAATTATGCAATAGCAGACCTCTGTGTAAAACTACACACCATCATACATGTATTGCAAACCATTAAATTCATTTTTCTTCTATTTTGATTTGTCAAACATCTGAATTATTTTTTGATTAACCAAATTAAATTCTAAAATTTTGTAAAAAATGCATGTATGACAGTTAATCCGCTTTTTAATCAATTATCCTCATTTATTTGACATAAATTTTAATAATTAATAAGTCTGAAATAAATCAACTTGCTATTATGAAACGATAATTACTCCATTTTTTATGGAGTTTTAAGTTTATAAATAGTCCAACGTACGCTCTAAAGCCATTCCTCTGGAACCTTTTATAAGAAGTGTTTTGTTTTCCAATTTTACTGTTGAAAGATATTGAGTAAAGTCTTCGAATGCATTATAAAAATGGAAGTTCGCTTTTTGAATACTATTTGCAAAAAAGTCTTTACCAACAAAGTGACATTCAAAAGAACCATTTTGATTCAAAAAATTGACTATAGCTTTATGCTCTGCCAGACTTTCTTCTCCAAGCTCATACATATCTCCAATGATGATACACTTATTCGTCTTGTCCAATTGAATAAAATTCTCCAACGCCACCATCATGCTACTCGGATTCGCATTGTAAGCATCTAATATGATTTCGTTAGTTCCTTTTGTCAAAAGTTGGGAACGATTGTTTTCAGGAATATAACTTTCAATCGCATCCTTTATATCGCTTTCCGGAACGCCGAAATGATTTCCTATAGTAATCGCAGCATTGATATTATTAGCATTGTAAAGCCCAATTAAATGAGAACTTATTTCAATTCCTGCTGTATTGATTTTAACAAATGGATTGGCGGTAACGCTTTCTATAAAAACAGTAGCGCTTTTATCTTTTTGACTAAACGTAATTCTGTTAAAATCTACGGTCTTTTGATTTTGGATTTCGTCATCAAGATTTACAAATACCGATTTGTCGTTTGCTTTGAGATAAGCATACATTTCGCTTTTTCCTTTTATTACGCCTTCTACTCCACCAAAACCTTCAAGATGTGCTTTCCCAAAATTGGTAATATAACCATAATTCGGCTGGGCAATTTCACATAGAAATTCGATTTCTTTTTGGTGATTGGCACCCATTTCTACAATTCCGATTTTTGTTTCAGCAGTGAATGACAATAACGTTAGCGGAACACCAATGTGATTGTTTAAATTCCCAACGGTTGCTTTTGTGTTGAATTTTTTGGAAAGCACCACATTAATTAATTCTTTAGTGGTTGTTTTTCCGTTACTTCCTGTTAATCCAATAATGGGAATATTTAGAAATTGTCTGTGAAATTTGGCTAAGGCCTGAAGTGTTTCCAAACTATCATTTACCAAAATAGTTCTGTCATCAATATAATAGTCGACGTTATCAATGACTACATAACTTGCTCCTTTTTCTAATGCTTCTTTGGCAAAAGTATTGGCATCAAAGCGTTCGCCTTTAATAGCAACAAAAAAAGAGTTTGGCTCAATCTTCCTAGTATCAATTGAGACTTTGCTGCACTTTAAAAATAAATCATGGATATTCTGAATGGTCATTGGGCAAAATAGTTAAAATAAAAAAGCCCTTAAAATTAGGGCTTTTTTGTTATTATTCATAAAACTAAAAACTAGTTTCTTGCTCTTTTCTTTTTGTCAGCTTTAGCACCAACTCTAGACATAGCACATCTGAATCCGATGTAGTCTGTAGCGATATCCTGTGGATAATATCTTCTTTGTGCCGGATCTAACCAATAAGCTCTGTCTCTCCAAGAACCACCTTTGTAAACTCTAACATCATCATTAACTAAAGTAGTACGTTTATTAGAACGGTCATATTTTTTAACCATATTTCCTAAACTATCTGTAGACACATTATGTTTTGGAGAATCATACATTCTTTGATCGTCTCTCAATTTCCCTTTTTCATCACCTTCTTCTGAACCACCAAATTTGAAATATCTCGTAGATTGTTTATCACCATCACGATAGTTTATGTTATTTGATTTATCAAAATTTTGTCTCAAATAAGTTTCTTTATCATCAACTGGTACTTGAGCAATTTGACCTGGGAAGTTTCTTGATATAATCTTACCATTTGACAACGTATCGAATTTTTGAGTTTCCGGAGTTACTAATTCAACTTTTCCGTCATCACCAATTTTATTCTTCATGTAAACGTTTCCTCTGTAGTAGTTGAAGTCGTTTGCTTCATCATCAACTATAGGTCTGTAAACATCAGCAACCCATTCGGCTACGTTTCCTGCCATATCATACAATCCAAAGTCATTTGGAGGATATGATTTAACTTTGTTCGTGATATCGGCACCGTCATCAGACCATCCTGCGATTCCACCGTAATCTCCTTTTCCTTGTTTAAAGTTAGCCAATTGATCACCTCTAACTTGTCTTTTTCCTGAACGTGTGTAACTTCCAGACCAAGGATATTTCTTTTGCCCTTTATAAGCATTGTATTCTCTTTGTCCTACATCAGCCGCAGCAGCATATTCCCACTCAGCTTCTGTTGGTAGTCTATATTCAGGTAAAATCAAACCCGAAGTTCTTTGTGCATAAACATTCTTTTTGCTGTTTCCGGCAGTATTGTTAGCGCCAGCTGCAGGGGCAGCACTAGCTTTTGGAGCAGTTCCTCTACCTTGACCTTTTTTCAAAACAAGCTTTTCGTCTCCGCCTTTTGCAGTAGATGGCGAAGCAAGATATGCCTCAGTACTGAAAACTTTATCAGCAGTCATCTCAGTAACTTTAGCGTCTTTCTTCAAATACTTTTGTTGTTCAAGGATATTTTCGTTCACACGATCCGTTCTCCATTTAGCAAATTCAGTCGCCTGAATCCAGTTAACACCAACTACAGGATATTCAGCATAAGCCGGATGTCTCAAATAGTTTTCTGTCATGGTTTCGTTATATCCTAATCTGTTTCTCCATACTAATGTATCCGGAGAAGCACCTTCATAGATGTTTTTGTAATTTTCCTGATCTGGCGGGAAAACTGTTTTCAACCAATTCAGGTATTCCATATACATCATGTTGGTTACCTCAGTTTCGTCCATATAAAAAGACATAACGTGTTGTTGATTCGGCGTATTATTCCAATCATGCATTACGTCATCCTGAACTTTACCCATAGTAAATGTTCCACCTTCAACCAAAACCAAACCTGGTCCAGTTGCTTGCTTTTTAAATTTAGAAGCGTATTGGAAACCTCCTTTTTTATCGTTGATCTTCCAACCTGTAGCCCTTGACCCGCCTTTAGGAGTACTGCTTTTTTTACTACAACTAGTAGAACCAACCATTATCACTAATGATAGTAATATTTTTACTGCTATAATTTTGTTTACTTTCATATTCATAGTAGGTATAAATTTCGAGGCGCAATATAAGTATTTACCATTAAATTGCAACAACTTTTTTTAATTAATACTAAATTCGCTCCCTGTAAGCGATTTTATATATAACGCAAAATTAGTAGTTTTATTGTATTTTGTCTCAAAAAAAATAATTTTTTGATTTTTTATACTAATTTTCAAAAAAACACGTTTACTGTATACTATGAAAAGGAATATTACTATTTGCCTGCTGTTTTTGAGCACCTTCTTAGCCATGGCTCAAGAACAAGGGAACGTTTCATTAAATTGGACAGCCAAAAAAGAATTGTCGTTTGGTCAATTTTCCTATATGGTTCCTCAGTTTGACACTCAAAATTATGAGTTTAATGTTTATTCCAAAACCGTATCCTATTCTTTAACAATACCTCTTAATAATAAGGTTAATGAAAATGCAGTTCAAATAACTAATCTTGTTTTTGAACCTATTCCGGAAAGCCAGCTTGGCGATATTGCCATAAAAAATATTCCTTCCGTTTTTAAATCATCTTTTAAAAGCTATAATGCGAGGGAAAAATATTATGGAAAAATTACGCTTACACCTATAGTTAAAGAAGGAAACTCATTTAAAAAATTAATCTCTTTCAGCTATGCTATTCCACAAACTGCCTCAAGGACACAAAATACCGTTAACAATGTTACTGTCATTGAAAACTCTGTTTTAAGTACCGGAAATTGGTATCGGTTTTATGTTCAAAAATCGGGCGTATACAAAATCACTAAAAGTTTTCTTCAAAGTTTAGGACTTAACACCAATGTAGATCCAAGAAAAATAAAAATTTATGGCAATGGCGGAAGAATGTTACCGCTCCTGAATTCTGTTGACTATCCTATGGATTTAACCGAAAATGCTATTCAGTTCATTGGGGAGAGTGATGGTATTTTTGACAATCAGGACTTTATCCTTTTTTATGCTGAAGGCATGGACAACTGGAATGACGACTACAAAAGCAGCTTAAATATTTATGCTGACAAGTCCTATTATTATGTAACCACACAAGGCGATTTTGGTAAGCGAATTGTTGACATGACACAGCCAACAGGAACGACAACAGCACCGATTACCACTTTTGATGATTATCAGTTTCACGAAGTTGATGAAGTTAATATTGAAAAATTAGGCAGAGTTTGGTTTGGAGAGAGCTTTAGTGTGGACAACGAGCAGGAATTTAAATTTAAGTTTCCAAATATTGTAAGTTCAACTCCTATTGAAATTAAAGCGCACGTTGCTGGCGTAACTTCAGTTATCAACAATTTTAAAATAGAAGCCAACACCCAGTTGGTTGGAACTATTGTTCTCGATCCCGGAAGTAGTGCTGATGCTTTAGTTATAGAAAGAAATTTTATTTCACCTACTACAGTATCAGGCGAAGATGTGACCATCAAAGTGACTTATGATAATGGGGCTGTACCAAGTTCAAAAGGCTATTTAGATTACATCAACATCAAAGCCAAAAGAAATCTTCAGACCTTTGGAAAACAATTCCGATTTCAATATGATCAGGCTGCTTCTATGCTGGGCGATATTGGTGAATACCAACTTTCTAACGCGGCATCCATCTCACAAGTTTGGGATATCACCGATAGGTTTAATGTAACCAAAACGGAAAATGCAACATCAAGTTTGTTCACTTTTAAAGCAAATTTAGGTGAAGTTCGAAAATATATTGCCATTGACAATTCCGATTACTATTCGCCACTAAAAGATTCGAAATCAAAAGTAGATATCCAAAATTTAAAAGGAACCATTTTTAACAATGCCCAAGGTGTATGGCAAAAAATTGATTATTTAATTATTACACCAAAATTCTTAAATGCACAAGCCGAAAAATTAGCTGCTTTTCACAGAAGTTATTCCAATCTGAATGTAAAAGTGGTGAATTTGGAAACTATTTATCCTGAATTTTCATCCGGAAAACAGGATATCGGAGCGATTAGAAATTTTATAAAATATGTTTATTTGAATGCTCCTATTGGTGAACGGGTAAAATATGTAAACCTTTTTGGTGACGCATCCTATGATTTTAAAGATCGAATTGCTAATAACACCAATATTGTCCCCATATATCAGGCACTGAATAGTTACTCGGAATCTCAGTTTTCATTTGCTTCTGATGATTTTTTTGGAATGATGACTGAAGACGAAGGCCGATTAGATTATGGTAATTCTTCATTCAATGGCGGCACCAGTATTAGTTTTGATTTAGGTGGAATCGATATAGCTGTAGGCCGAATGATTGTCAGCACTACACAACAGGCAGATGAAATGGTAAACAAAGTAATTGAATACCATGATTTGAAATCTTATGGTAGCTGGAGAACCAATTATGTTGCCATAGCCGACGATTCGGACAAACCTTCTGACGCAACTTTACAACTTAAACAAAATAGCCTTACCGATATAATAGTTGACGAAAAACCATTTATCAATTTCAAAAAAATATTGCTCGATTCTTATGAGCAGGAAACTTCAGCCGGTGGAAAACGTTATCCAAAAGCAAGAGAAGAAATTTTTGCTGCTTTCGAAAAAGGCGCACTTGTTTTCAACTACTTAGGACATGGTGGTGAAGATGGTTTATCTGGTGAACGTATTTGGGAAAAATCAGATGGTCAAAATTTGAGTAACCGATACAAGTATCCATTGTTTATAACCATTACTTGTGATTTTTCAAGATTTGACAATCCATATCGTCCAACTGCCGGTGAATATACTTATTGGAATCCAAGAGGTGGTGCAATATCAATGATAACAACCGTTCGCTCCATAGATCAAGGAAACGCAGAGGTGTTTAATGATAAACTATCCGAATATTTATTCTCCTATGATAGTGATGAATATACATCCATTGCGGAAGCGCTTCGTCTTGCTAAAAATTTTAACTCAACCACTGCCAGTAACGTTGTGTTTTATTTAGGTGATCCGGCTTTAATGTTGGCTATTCCAAAACCAAGAGTAGTTTTGACTAAAGTTAACGACATGCCTGTTACCGGACCAATTGATGATTTTCAATCGCTGGCATTTGTCAAGTTAGCCGGAGAAGTTTTGGATGAAAACAATAATCCGCTGCCTTCTTATAATGGCGAATTAATGGTCAATATTTTTGATAAAAATGTAACCCGCACTACGCTTAACAACGACAACAATAGTCCGGCAATGAATTTCGTAAATCTGGGAGAAACTATTTTTAGAGGAAATGCTTCGGTCACAAATGGCCTTTTTGAGTTTGGCTTTGTGGTTCCAAGAGATATTAGAATTCCTGTTGGCAACGGAAGAATTAGTTTTTATTCCAAAAGAAATCAGATTCTTTTAGACAAATACGGGCAAAATACGGATATCAAAATTGGCGGAATCAACACTAGCGCTGTGGCTGATAATACCGGACCAACTGTAAAACTATATATGAATGATGAAACATTCGTAAATGGTGGTATTACAAACGAGTCACCGTTTTTCTTAGCCATACTCGAAGACGAACATGGAATAAACACGGCGAGCGGAATTGGTCATGATATAGTTGGTATTCTTGATGGAGACGAAACGAGACCTTACATCATGAATGATTATTATCAAACCGAATTAGATGATTATACAAAAGGCAGGGTTTATTTTCCTTTCCGGAATTTAGCTCCGGGTTTACATACCATTACATTTAAAGCTTGGGATGTATATAATAACCCTATCACTGCTGAAATTCAATTTGTGGTGGTTGGTGATGAAAGAATTGCGCTTGAACATGTGCTGAATTATCCAAATCCTTTTGTGAGTTACACCGAATTTTGGTTTTCTCACAACAGACCATTTGAACCTTTGGATGTGCAAGTGCAGGTAATGACCATCACTGGAAAAATTGTTTGGACAAAAAATCAAACCGTAACAACAGATGGTTTTCTTTCCAGAGAAATAACCTGGGATGGCAAAGATGATTTTGGCGACCGAATTGGTAAAGGTGTTTATGTCTATAAATTGACCGTAAAATCCACTTTATCGAATAAAAAGGCAGAAAAAATAGAAAAACTTGTTATCCTTTAGGAAAATACTATATTTGTTAACTTTTATAAAATTGAAAATGAAAAAAATTGCAATACTATTTTTATTAGCCTCATTACAAAATATTAATGCACAGCAAACACAAATAAGTACTCAAGATAGCAGAGTAATTACTACTGGTGTTCCGTTTCTTTTAGTAGCAGCCGATGCCCGCGCTGCTGG
Organism: Flavobacterium sangjuense; assembly: GCF_004797125.1. Lineage (NCBI taxonomy): Bacteria > Pseudomonadati > Bacteroidota > Flavobacteriia > Flavobacteriales > Flavobacteriaceae > Flavobacterium > Flavobacterium sangjuense. Next base: position 1,243,440 of record NZ_CP038810.1, on the reverse strand, counting down.
ATTGGCCGACCAAGGAGTTGCTACTTCTCCGGATGCTTTTTCACAACAATGGAACCCTGCAAAATATGCATTTGCTACCGACAAACAAGGTTTCACAGCAAGTTATACTCCTTATTTAACTGATTTAGTTAATGATATTTCATTGGGACAAGCTACTTACTATAACCGATTCAATGAGAGAAGTGCATTTGCTGTAAGCTTACGTTATTTTGGTTTAGGTGAAATAGAATTAAGACAAAATGCTGACGACGAACCTCAAATTGTTAAGCCGAATGAATTAGCGCTTGATGGTTCTTATGCTTTGAAATTAAGCGAACGTTTCTCTATGTCGGTTGCCGGACGATATATTCGTTCTGCTTTAAGAATTCCATCCGGAGAGTCTACTGATTCCAAACCGGCAAGTTCATTTGCAGTCGATATCGCAGGTTATTATGTAGGTGAAGAAGCCGCTTTTTCCGATTTTAATGGTCGTTTACGTCTTGGTTTTAATTTCCAAAATATGGGACCAAAAATCAACTATGACGCGGGTGCTTCTGATGATAACAGCGCTAACTTCCTTCCGGCTAACTTGAGAATTGGTGCTGGTTACGACTTTATTCTTGACGATTTCAACAAAGTAACTTTAAGCGTTGAGTTGGCGAAACTTTTAGTACCAACTCCTCAATATAGAGTAGACCCTGTTTCAGTTGAGCCAGTTGATTTAAATGGAGATGGAGATAATACAGATCCTGACGAAACAGCTGCAGCACTTGAACAGTATAATTCCAATGTAACAGCTGCTAATGAGGAAAATGCATCTACCAGAGCTGACTACAACAAAATAAACTGGGTTTCCGGTATCTTCTCCTCTTTTGGTGATGCGCCAGGTGGATTTAGCGAAGAGCTTAAAGAGTTTACCTATTCTATTGGTACCGAATATTTATACCAGGATTCATTCGCTTTCCGTTTGGGATATTTTCATGAAAGTCCGGTAAAAGGAGCCAGAAAATTTTTCTCACTTGGAGCCGGATTCAAATACAACGTAGTTAAAGTAGATGTATCGTATTTATTCTCTGCATCTAAAGTGAAAAACCCATTAGAAAACACACTTCGTTTCTCATTATCCTTTAACTTTGGTGATAAATACGACGATTATTAGTAGATAGTAAATTATAAAAATAACATCCAAATTTCAAAAAAGAGATTTGGATTTTTTTTCCTCGATAATTAAATGAAAAAAATAGAAATCAACACCTCGTTTACCGCATTTCAATATGTTGAAGAACTTCCTCAGGATGTTCAGTCTTTAATGAAGCAAGCTGTCGAAGTCAGAAAAAATGCTTATGCTCCTTATTCAAAATTCAGAGTTGGTGCGGCGCTACTTTTAGATAACGGAAAAATTGTTTTAGGTTCAAACCAGGAAAACGCTGCATATCCATCGGGACTTTGTGCTGAAAGAGTTGCTATTTTCCATTCAAATGCAATCTATCCTGATGCCCGAATTGTAAAAATGGCAATATCGGCAGCATCTGATACAAATCCAACTCTTACTCCAATTCCACCTTGTGGTGGTTGCAGACAATCAATTTCTGAATATGAATTCAAACAAAACACACCAATAGAAATCTATTTTATGGGTGAAAGTGGTGAAATTTATAAATCAGATTCGATTAAAAATTTATTACCGCTAACCTTCGACAAAAACTTCCTTTAACTGTAAAAAATTACTCTTTTAAATTTTACTTCTTACTCGGAATGTTTTACTTTTGCCTTTCGCAAATTTGTATGTGAGTGAACTATTTTGCGTTGAAATATAATTTACAACTTAATAACGCTTTAGCAAAAAGTAAAAAATGAAAGAAGTAACAAAAGAAGTTTATTTAAAGTGGTACGAAGACATGCTGCTTTGGAGAAAGTTTGAAGACAAACTTGCAGCACTTTATATTCAACAAAAAGTTAGAGGATTTCTACACTTATACAATGGTCAGGAAGCCGTTTTAGCTGGTGCTTTGCACGCTATGAACTTAGGCGGAAAAGACAAAATGATTACGGCCTATCGTAATCACGTGCAGCCAATTGGAATGGGTGTTGACCCAAGAAAAGTAATGGCCGAACTACTTGGAAAAGTAACCGGAACCTCAAAAGGAATGGGTGGTTCAATGCACATCTTCTCAAAAGAACACGGATTTTATGGTGGTCATGGTATCGTTGGAGCACAGATTCCGGTTGGTGCCGGTATGGCTTTCGCCGATAAATATTTTGAAACTGGTGGTGTAACGCTTACCTATTTTGGTGATGGTGCAGCGCGTCAAGGTTCATTACACGAAGCGTTCAACATGGCAATGTTATGGAAATTACCCGTAGTTTTCATTTGTGAAAACAATGGTTATGCAATGGGAACATCTGTTGAAAGAACCGCTAATCATACAGATATTTGGAAACTTGGTTTGGGCTACGAAATGCCATGCGGACCAGTAGACGGAATGAATCCTGTAAAAGTTGCCGAAGCTATGCACGAAGCTATGGAAAGAGCACGTCGTGGTGACGGACCAACTTTCTTAGAAATGAAAACATACCGATACAGAGGTCACTCCATGTCGGATGCACAATTATACCGTTCGAAAGACGAAGTAGAAGAATACAGAAAAATTGACCCAATCACTCAAGTGCTTGATATCATCAAGGAAAAAAACTATGCAACAGATGCAGAGATTGAAATCATTGACGAAAGAGTAAAAGATTTAGTAGAAGAGTGTGCAACATTCGCTGAAGAATCTCCTTTCCCTGAAGTACAACAATTGTATGATGTGGTTTACGAACAAGAAAATTATCCTTTCATCCCTCACAGACTATAATTATGGCAACAAAAATCACAATGCCGCGTTTGAGCGATACGATGACAGAAGGAACTGTTGCTACTTGGTTGAAAAAAGTAGGTGACACAATAAAAGAAGGTGATATCCTTGCGGAAATCGAAACTGATAAAGCTACAATGGAATTTGAATCTTTCAATTCCGGGACTTTATTATATATAGGAATTAAAGAAGGTGAAACTGCAGTTGTAGATTCATTATTAGCAATCATCGGAAATGAAGGTGAAGATATTTCGGGATTAATTTCAGGTGTTGCAGAAGCTGCTCCGGAAGTTAAGGCTGAAGCTCCGGCTCAAACTGCTTCTGAAGCTCCAGCTGCTGCATCGGTTCCGGCTTCATTACCAAAAGGAGTAATCGTAGTAACTATGCCTCGTCTTAGTGATACGATGACTGAAGGAACTGTGGCAACATGGTTGAAAAAAGTAGGTGACGAAGTTAAAGAAGGTGATATCCTTGCTGAAATCGAAACCGATAAAGCTACGATGGAGTTTGAATCTTTCAACGCTGGTACTTTATTGTTTATCGGAATTAACGAAGGACAATCGGCACCAGTTGACAGTGTTTTAGCTATCATCGGTCCTGCAGGAACAGATATTTCAGGCATAGCCGAAAACTATAAAAAAGATGGTGCTGCACCAGTTGCTGCTCCGGCAACAACTGAACAATCAGTAACAGCTGCTCCAACAATAGAAGCTACCCAAACAACAACTGATGGAGGAAGAATTTTTGCTTCGCCATTAGCAAAACAAATTGCTAAGGATAAAGGAATTAATCTTTCTCAAATAAAAGGTTCTGGTGAAAACGGTCGTATTACTAAAAGTGATGTCGAAAACTTTACACCTGGAACTGCTGCTGCAAGTCCGGTTGCACAACCGACAACTGACAACGCACAAGCTGCTGCAACTGTGGTAAAACCATTTGTCCCAGCGGGAGAGATAGCAACAGAAGAAATCAAAAATTCGCAAATGCGTAAAATCATTGCGAAACGTTTAGCAGAATCATTGTTTACTGCACCACATTACAACTTAGTAATTGAAGTAACAATGGACGAAGCAATGAAATCAAGAGCAGTCATTAATAGCGTTCCGGATACCAAAGTATCTTTCAACGACATGGTGATTAAAGCTAGTGCACTGGCGTTGAAAAAACATCCAAAGATCAATTCACAATGGTCAGCAGAAGCTATTACCATCAACTATCACGTAAATATTGGTGTTGCTGTAGCAGTTGAAGACGGATTAGTAGTTCCGGTATTGCCATTTACTGATGGTATGAGTTTATCTCAAATTGGCGCAAGCGTTAGAGATCTTGCAGGAAGAGCAAAAAGCAAAAAGTTATTACCTTCAGAAATGGAAGGAAGTACTTTTACTATTTCTAATCTTGGTATGTTCGGTATTACTGAATTCAACTCAATCATCAACCAACCAAATTCTGCTATCCTGTCAGTAGGAGCAATTGTAGAAAAACCGGTTGTAAAAAATGGCCAAATTGTAGTTGGAAACACTATGATGTTATCATTAGCTTGTGACCACAGAACTATTGACGGAGCAACAGGAGCGCAATTCCTGCAAACCTTGAAACAGTATATAGAAAACCCGGTTACGATGCTGGCATAAGCCAATTCGTTTTAATAATATAAATCCCGCTTTGAAATTTCAGAACGGGATTTTTTTATTTAATTTACAATAAATAAAATTCGCAATGAGAAAATTAAGTTTACTGATAGTTCTTATCACTTTTACTGCCTGTCAAAAAAAAGAATCAACTCCACAAAATCAAATCCTAAAAGATGCCCATTCGTTTTCAAATCCAGCTGAAGCGGTTGTCAAACATTTAGATTTAGATATCAAAGTCGATTTTGATACCCAAACAATTTCAGGAAAAGCTTCGTGGCAGATTGATAATATCTCCAAAGGAAACGAAATCATATTCGATGAAAACACGCTAAACATTACCAAAGTTACTCTGGGCGATGACGAAAAAGAAACCAAATTCGAACTGGGAAAGGAAATTGAACTCCACGGAAAGCCACTTCATATAACTATAGAACCAAATACGACCAAAGTCAATATCTATTACAACACTACCAAAGATGGTGTGGCTCTGCAATGGTTAAAGCCGGAACAAACGGCTGATAAAAAGAACCCGTTTGTGTTTTCGCAAGGGCAAAGCATTTGGTCTCGTACCTGGATTCCGTGTCAGGATTCGCCCGGAGTTCGCTTTACTTATAATGCTAAAGTTACTGTTCCAAAAGATTTAATAGCACTGATGAGTGCTGTAAATCCACAACAGAAAAACGATACCGGAGTCTATACTTTTAAACAGGAAAAAGCGATTCCTTCTTATCTGATGGCGATTGCCGTTGGCGATGTCGAATTCAAATCTATTGATAACAGAACCGGAGTGTATGCAGAACATTCTCAAATCGACAAATCCGTATGGGAATTTGCTGAATTAGGAAAAATGGTAAACGCAGCCGAAAAGTTATTTGGATCCTATCGTTGGGGCAGATATGATGTGATTGTGCTCCCTCCAAGTTTCCCTTTTGGCGGAATGGAAAATCCGAACTTAACGTTCCTTACACCTACTGTTTTAGCTGGCGATCGTTCGTTGACAAGTTTGTTAGCGCATGAATTAGGACATAGTTGGAGTGGAAACTTAGTAACTAATGCGTCTTGGGATGAAACTTGGCTCAACGAAGGTTTTACAACTTATGTTGAACACCGAATCGGAGAAGAAGTATTTGGAGTTGACGAAGCCAAAATGCAGGATGTATTAAGCCGAAAAGTGTTGCAAAACAATTTGGAAGAACTCGGAAACGACAGCCCTGACACTCGTTTAAAAATAGACACTTCGGGTAAAAATCCCGATGACGGATTGAGTGACATTCCTTATGAAAAGGGCTATGCGCTTTTACAAACTATTGAAGCGGCTGTCGGTCGTAAAAAATTTGATGCTTTTATAACAAATTATTTCAATGACCATGCATTCCAATCTATAACTACCGAAGAATTTGTTTCTTATTTTAATAAAAATCTAATCAAAGGTGACAAAAGGTTAGCAGACAAAATAAAGCTAGAAGACTGGATTTATAAACCGGGAATTCCATCAAATATAATAACTCCGGTTTCAGAAGATTTCAACGCTATTGACATTATCCAAAAAACATGGAGAACAACTGGAACTAAAGGATTGAGCCAAAAGATAAAATCAACCAACGAAAAACAACATTTCATAGATTACCTGCCAAAAGATTTGACTGTTCAGGAAATGACTGATATCGACAAAGAATTCAACTTCACTAATGGAGGAAATTTTGTGGTAAAACGCCAATGGTTTATCATAGCGATTCAGCATCAGTATAAATTTGCCTATCCTGCCATCGAACAATTCCTGACTTCTTATAGCAGAACCTATTCGCTAACGCCGTTATATAAGGAAATGATCAAAACTCCTGAAGGGAAAGTTTGGGCAAAACAAATTTATGCGAAGGCAAAATCGGGTTATCATGCAACAACAGTTCATGAAATTGAATCATTACTAAAATAAAATAGAAGCTCCTCAATTGAGGAGTTTTTTTTGGCGTGTCCCTTCGGGTCCGGGCTGTTCGCGCTGCACGGCAGCTTGCTTCCATCCCTCACAGAGCCGAGCGTTAATAAAAATGTCCTGTGGACATTTTTAGCGAAGGAGCCAGGCGGTGCGTTGGACCATAAATTCACCAAAGTGTGTAAAACAAAAAATCCCCATCAAATAAATGATGAGGACTTTCTAAAAAAAAGGCAGCGGATCGAGCCCAAAGGGCGACACGCTGCTCCTATAAAAAAAATAACCCTGACCGTTTGGTCAGGGTTACTAAAAAAAAGGCAGCGACATACTCTCCCACATAACTGCAGTACCATCTGCGCAGTCGGGCTTAACTTCTCTGTTCGGAATGGGAAGAGGTGAGCCCCGACGCAATAACCACCTTAAGAGGTTTTGCAAGGGTCTCGTTCTGAAAACGAGATCAATACATAATATCTTAACATACTGAGATAAAGAAAAATTAAAGAAAGTTTCTTCCTCCGCCTTGCGGCGGAGGAAAAGGTGTACATAAGCTTACGGGTTATTAGTACTACTCGACTATGACATTACTGCCTTTACATCTATAGCCTATCAACGTGGTCATCTTCCACGACCCTTAAAAGAAATCTCATCTTGTGGTGGGTTTCGCGCTTATATGCTTTCAGCGCTTATCCCTTCCAAACGTAGCTACTCTGCGGTGCTCCTGGCGGAACAACAGATACACCAGAGGTTTGTCCAATTCGGTCCTCTCGTACTAGAATCAGATCCACTCAAATTTCTTGCGCCCACAGTAGATAGAGACCGAACTGTCTCACGACGTTCTGAACCCAGCTCGCGTGCCACTTTAATGGGCGAACAGCCCAACCCTTGGGACCTTCTCCAGCCCCAGGATGTGACGAGCCGACATCGAGGTGCCAAACCCCCCCGTCGATATGAGCTCTTGGGGGAGATCAGCCTGTTATCCCCGGCGTACCTTTTATCCTTTGAGCGATGGCCCTTCCATGCGGAACCACCGGATCACTATGCTCTACTTTCGTACCTGATCGACCTGTATGTCTCTCAGTCAAGCTCCCTTATGCCATTGCACTCTACGCACGGTTACCAAGCGTGCTGAGGGAACCTTTAGAAGCCTCCGTTACTCTTTTGGAGGCGACCACCCCAGTCAAACTACCCACCAAGCAATGTCCCCCGAAATACGGGGTTAGACCTCAGATAAGCAAAGGGTGGTATTTCAACAATGACTCCACAACGCCTGGCGACGCCACTTCATAGTCTCCCACCTATCCTACACATCACTTATCCAAGACCAATACTAAGCTATAGTAAAGGTGCACAGGGTCTTTTCGTCCCACTGCGGGTAAGCGGCATCTTCACCGCTACTACAATTTCACCGAGCTCATGGCTGAGACAGTGTCCAGATCGTTACACCATTCGTGCAGGTCGGAACTTACCCGACAAGGAATTTCGCTACCTTAGGACCGTTATAGTTACGGCCGCCGTTTACTGGGGCTTCAATTCAATGCTTCTGATTACTCATAACATCTCCTCTTAACCTTCCAGCACCGGGCAGGTGTCAGGCCCTATACTTCATCTTACGATTTTGCAGAGCCCTGTGTTTTTGATAAACAGTCGCCTGGACCTCTTCACTGCGGCCCCCATTGCTGGGGGCGACCTTTCTCCCGAAGTTACAGGTCTATTTTGCCTAATTCCTTAGCCATGAATCTCTCGAGCACCTTAGGATTCTCTCCTCGACTACCTGTGTCGGTTTACGGTACGGGTACTGTTAATCTAAGTTTAGAAGTTTTTCTTGGAAGCCCTTAGGTACACTATCTCTTTGTCCGAAGACTCCGAGTACTATCGCATTTCCCCAGTTCCTGCGCATTTAACTACAAGACCTATAGGTAGGTGCTTTAACGAACTATTCCGTCAGTTCGCGGTACTTTCATCACTCCGTCACTCCATCACAATTAACAGTAGTACGGGAATATTAACCCGTTGGCCATCGACTGTCCCTTTCGGGTTCGCCTTAGGACCCGACTAACCCTCAGCTGATTAGCATAGCTGAGGAAACCTTAGTCTTTCGGTGTGCGGGTTTCTCGCCCGCATTATCGTTACTTATGCCTACATTTTCTTTTCTGACCTCTCCAGCATACCTTACGATACACCTTCGCTGATGTCAGAATGCTCCCCTACCACTTACATTACTGTAAATCCATAGCTTCGGTACTATACTTATGCCCGATTATTATCCATGCTCGTCCGCTCGACTAGTGAGCTGTTACGCACTCTTTAAATGAATGGCTGCTTCCAAGCCAACATCCTAGCTGTCTGGGCAGACAAACCTCGTTATTTCAACTTAGTATAGATTTTGGGACCTTAGCTGATGGTCTGGGTTCTTTCCCTCTCGGACTTGGACCTTAGCACCCAAGCCCTCACTGTTAGTGAACATTATATAGCATTCGGAGTTTGTCAGGAATTGGTAGGCGGTGAAGCCCCCGCATCCAATCAGTAGCTCTACCTCTATATAACTTTATAACTAACGCTGCACCTAAATGCATTTCGGGGAGTACGAGCTATTTCCGAGTTTGATTGGCCTTTCACCCCTACCCACAGGTCATCCGAAGACTTTTCAACGTCAACCGGTTCGGACCTCCACTATGTGTTACCACAGCTTCATCCTGCCCATGGGTAGATCACACGGTTTCGCGTCTAACACTACTGACTAAAGCGCCCTATTCAGACTCGCTTTCGCTACGGATCCGTATCTTAAATACTTAACCTCGCCAGCAACGTTAACTCGTAGGCTCATTATGCAAAAGGCACGCCGTCACCCCACGAAAGGGCTCCGACCGCTTGTAAGCGTATGGTTTCAGGATCTATTTCACTCCGTTATTCACGGTTCTTTTCACCTTTCCCTCACGGTACTGGTTCACTATCGGTCTCTCAGGAGTATTTAGCCTTAGCGGATGGTCCCGCCAAATTCAGACAGGGTTTCACGTGCCCCGCCCTACTCAGGATACCACTATCTATATCTTCTCTTACCTGTACGGGGCTATCACCCTGTATCGCTTACCTTTCCAGGTAATTCCAGTTCAATCCGCATAGAATGTCGTGGTCCTACAACCCCAGCATTGCCGTAACAACACTGGTTTGGGCTAATCCGCGTTCGCTCGCCACTACTTACGGAATCACTTTTGTTTTCTTCTCCTCCGCCTACTTAGATGTTTCAGTTCAGCGGGTTTGCCCACCTATCGGTGTGACATGTCTTCAACATGCCGGGTTGCCCCATTCGGATATCTACGGATCAATTCGTGTGTGCCAATCCCCGTAGCTTTTCGCAGCTTATCACGTCCTTCTTCGCCTCTGAGAGCCTAGGCATCCCCCATACGCCCTTATTTTGCTTATTGTACCCAATCTCGTTGTAAACAACGAGACCGTTTTTTTTTGTTCATTACTATAAATAGCAACAAACGCTTTCTACTTTTTAAATTTTTTCTTATCTCAATATGTCAATGAACTTTATCTGTGTGGATTTGGTTATTTGGTTATCCGGTTATCTGGTTTCCCAAATCAACAAATTACCGCATAACCGAATCAACAGATTCGTGGAGAATATCGGAGTCGAACCGATGACCTCCTGCGTGCAAGGCAGGCGCTCTAGCCAGCTGAGCTAATCCCCCATTTTCTTAGTTATGAGTTATCAGTTATGAGTTATGACCCGAGCGACAGCGAACTGACGCAGTAATTGTGCTCATAATTGCTCAACTTCCAGAATTTCCTTTAAATAAACAAACAAAGTAGTCCCGCCCAGACTCGAACTGGGGACCCCTACATTATCAGTGTAGTACTCTAACCAGCTGAGCTACGAGACTCTGTTTTTTGCTTATTATAATATTTGAACTAACAGCGAGAGTAATTGAATTAAATGATTTAAGGTCTAGTCCTTTTTATCGTCTCTAGAAAGGAGGTGTTCCAGCCGCACCTTCCGGTACGGCTACCTTGTTACGACTTAGCCCTAGTTACCAGTTTTACCCTAGGCAGCTCCTTACGGTCACCGACTTCAGGTACCCCCAGCTTCCATGGCTTGACGGGCGGTGTGTACAAGGCCCGGGAACGTATTCACCGGATCATGGCTGATATCCGATTACTAGCGATTCCAGCTTCACGGAGTCGAGTTGCAGACTCCGATCCGAACTGAGAACGGTTTTATAGATTCGCTCCTACTCGCGTAGTGGCTGCTCTCTGTACCGTCCATTGTAGCACGTGTGTAGCCCAAGGCGTAAGGGCCGTGATGATTTGACGTCATCCCCACCTTCCTCACAGTTTACACTGGCAGTCTTGTTAGAGTTCCCGACTTGACTCGCTGGCAACTAACAACAGGGGTTGCGCTCGTTATAGGACTTAACCTGACACCTCACGGCACGAGCTGACGACAACCATGCAGCACCTTGTAAATTGTCCGAAGAAAGATCTGTTTCCAAACCTGTCAATCTACATTTAAGCCTTGGTAAGGTTCCTCGCGTATCATCGAATTAAACCACATGCTCCACCGCTTGTGCGGGCCCCCGTCAATTCCTTTGAGTTTCATTCTTGCGAACGTACTCCCCAGGTGGGATACTTATCACTTTCGCTTAGCCACTGAGATAAATCCCAACAGCTAGTATCCATCGTTTACGGCGTGGACTACCAGGGTATCTAATCCTGTTCGCTCCCCACGCTTTCGTCCATCAGCGTCAATCCACTGGTAGTAACCTGCCTTCGCAATTGGTATTCCATGTAATATCTAAGCATTTCACCGCTACACTACATATTCTAGTTACTTCCCAGTAATTCAAGTCTGGCAGTATCAATGGCCGTTCCTCCGTTGAGCGAAGGGCTTTCACCACTGACTTACCAAACCGCCTACGGACCCTTTAAACCCAATGATTCCGGATAACGCTTGGATCCTCCGTATTACCGCGGCTGCTGGCACGGAGTTAGCCGATCCTTATTCTTACGGTACCGTCAAGCTCCCTCACGAGGGAGTGTTTCTTCCCGTACAAAAGCAGTTTACAATCCATAGGACCGTCTTCCTGCACGCGGCATGGCTGGATCAGGCTTGCGCCCATTGTCCAATATTCCTCACTGCTGCCTCCCGTAGGAGTCTGGTCCGTGTCTCAGTACCAGTGTGGGGGATCTCCCTCTCAGGACCCCTACCCATCGTAGCCATGGTAAGCCGTTACCTTACCATCTAGCTAATGGGACGCATGCTCATCTTTTACCGTTGGAACTTTAATTGCAAAATGATGCCATTTCGCAATGCTATGAGGTATTAATCCAAATTTCTCTGGGCTATCCCTCTGTAAAAGGTAGATTGCATACGCGTTACGCACCCGTGCGCCGGTCTCAGGTATTGCTACCCTACCCCTCGACTTGCATGTGTTAAGCCTGCCGCTAGCGTTCATCCTGAGCCAGGATCAAACTCTTCATCGTATATTGTTATGCTGAACTCGCGTTCTGCATTCGTAATGTAGACAAAGGCTAGTCTTTTTTCAAATCTTCCGATTCTCTTACTCTCTTTTTGTTGTTTTAAACATCACTGTCTAAAACGGCTGTCAATTCAATATGTCTATGAACGTATTCTTGTATTTAGAATCTGAAACTAGTTCAGATTAAATCGCTATTCTCTCGTTTAGCGGGTGCAAAAGTAACTATTCTTTTTTAACCAACAAGCAATTTTAAAAATATTTTTGAATTTATTTTAAATTCCTCGTTTTTCCAGTTTTTATATGAACATCCCTCTCTTGCGGGGTGCAAATATAAAAACTAAATCTCCCTTATTCCAAATGTTTTTTACGCTTTTCTTATTCTTTTTTTTAAGACGTTGATTTGTCGGCTTTTGGAGATGAACTTTAACAATACGCTAACTTTTTAGCCCCGATGGAAGTGGCATCCTTTTTATAAATTGCCATGGGTTTAAACCCGTGGCAATTTATAAAAAGATATAACGGACAGCGGGAAGTAGCTCAAAATAAATGAAGATATCAACCATAGCCCAACGCGCCACCTGGCTCCTTCGCTAAAACAAGCCGCCGGCTTGTTTCCTAACGCTCGGCCCTACTCGAAGCGAATGGATTTGGAAGGTGTAATTTTGGTAATGATATAAGATGGAATAAGTAAAACTACCAGGCAGATTGCGATAGTTCCGATATTTAGTAACAAAATGTAGAACAGGTTAATGTCGACAGGAGCTACGTTGACATAGTAACTTTCGGGATTTAGTTTTATGATGCCAAAGTATTTTTGAAGAAGAAGCAATCCGATTCCAATTAAATTCCCCCAAAGCAATCCGCGGCCAATTAAGTAGGCGGCATTGTAGAGAAACACTTTTCGGATTGACCAATTGTTGGCTCCAAGTGATTTTAGGATTCCGATCATTTGAGTTCGTTCGAGAATTAACACCAAGAGCGCGACTACCATATTAATAGTAGAAACGGCTATCATGACAATCAGAATAACAATAATATTAAAATCAAAAAGTTTGAGCCATTCGAAGATATAATAGAATTTCTCAACGATTGTTTGGGAGTCGAGTGTTGATGACGTTTCCTCGTAAACCTCTTGCCCTTTGCTTTCTATTTGGGTGAAATCGTCAACAAAAACTTCGAAAGAGCCGATTTGTTCAGGACGCCATTTGTTGATTCTTTGTACGTGACGAATATCGCCAATCACATAACTGGCATCGAATTCCTGAAACCCTGAATTGTAAATTCCGACTATTTTGAAATTGCGCAGGTTGTAGCCTTCACTGTTTTCTTTCATAAAGTAAGTCACAAACTTGTCACCGAGTTTTAGCCCTAATCGGTTACACAAATACTGAGAAATCAAAACTTCCTCGTTGAGATTGGCTTTGAAATTGGGCAACCTTCCTTCTGTTAAATACTCTTTTAAATTGTCTGTTTGATAATCTTTCCCAACGCCTTTAAAAATAATACCTTCAAAAGCTGATTCAGTTCTGATGATTCCGGCTTTGCTGGCAACGGCCTGCACATGAGTTATGCCGTCAACGTTTTTGAAATTTGGATAAAAGTTTTGATGAATGGAAATCGGCGTTGTGCTTACATCCGAATTGTTGTCATTGTAACCAGAGACAATTATATGCCCGTTAAAAGCCGAAACTTTCTGGCGTATTTTTTGTTGCAACCCAATTCCGGTTGCGATGGAAACAATCATCATAATCATTCCGAGTGCAATCGCGGTGATGGCAATTTTTATTATTGGCGCAGAAATACTACTTTTATGGTCTTTAGCAGTAATGAGTCGTTTCGCTATAAAATATTCTAATTTCAATGGTATGATTTCAAATTTGGTGTTCAAAAATACAGTTTTATTATCGGTTTTGCTAATGATTGCCTGCGGAAGTCAAAAGGGAAAAGGGATAAGTGATAAGACAAACTATACTCTTCCGGAAAATATAACTTTGGAAATAAAAACCGGTGCTGACAACTATGCTGCATATTTGCCTTTATTGAAAGATAAGAAAGTTGGCATTGTTACGAATCAAACCGGAATCCTGACCGACAAGAGACATGTTGTCGATTTTTTATTAGAACAAAAAATCAGCCTTACCAAAATCTTCGCTCCCGAACACGGCTTCCGAGGAACAGCAGATGCTGGTGAACATGTGGTTGACGGCAAAGACAGCAAAACAGGTTTGCCAATTGTTTCGCTTTATGGTGATAACAAAAAACCTAAACCGGAACAATTAGCCGGACTTGACATTTTGGTTTTTGATTTGCAGGATGTTGGCGCGCGATTCTACACTTATATTTCATCGCTTCATTATATAATGGAAGCTTGTGCTGAAAACAATATACAACTTATTGTTTTAGACCGACCGAATCCGAATGGCGGAATTGTTGACGGACCAATTTTGGAAAAAGAATTCACAAGTTTTGTGGGAATGCATCAAATTCCGTTGTTACACGGCATGACGATTGGTGAATACGCCAAAATGATTAATGGTGAAAAATGGTTGAAAAATGGGGTTCAATGTAACTTAACTGTAATTCCATGTCTGAACTACAAACGTGAAATGTTTTATAGCTTGCCTGTAAAACCTTCGCCAAACTTACCCAATGACCAAGCCATCAACTTGTATGCAAGTTTATGTTTGTTTGAAGGAACGAATGTAAGTGTTGGTCGTGGCACCGAAAAGCAATTCCAGATATACGGTTCGCCATTTCTTCCGAAAGGCAATTTTAGTTTTACGCCAGTTCCAAATTTCGGCTCCAAAGAACCACCATATAAAAACCAATTGTGTAATGGTGAAGATTTGACTCAGGCACCAAAAGTGAAAAAACTCGAATTAAAATGGCTACTCAAAGCCTATAACGAAACTGCAGATAAGTCGAAATTCTTCATTCCGTTTTTTACCAAATTAGCCGGAACCAAAAAACTGCAACAGCAAATTGAAGCCGGAACATCGGAAGCTGAAATTCGAAAATCCTGGGAAAAAGGACTGAATGATTTTAAGGAAATGCAAAAGAAATACTTAATCTATTAATTATTTAGGTTTCTGTATTCTTTTGAAAACGCTGTACACAAAGTAAAATAAATAAACAGGCAACATAAGAATTGCAAATATAAATGCCGACAACATAATTACCTCAAAAACCTGATTGGTAAAACTGCCGATGATTGGATCAGTGTCTATGATATAGCCATAGATTGCTATGGTTAAAGCCACAAGATAAATTACAATTAAAATATACAGCTTTTTCATAATCTTCTTTTATCAATAACGCAAAACGCAACCCTTTATTATACCTTGACTTCTATATTTGGGTTGATTTGAAGCAAATCTGTAAGGAAGTTTTGCTTTTCTTTTGGGGAAATATAAACTTCATCAAACTTGTTGAACTTAATCGCTATTCGATCTAATGATAATGCCGGTGAACTCAAAATGCTATTCGTTTTTTCTATTTTCCTAATTTTTGAAATGTCTATCCTATCGTTTACAACAAACATGGATTTAACAATTAGTTGATTTTCTGCAATAATATATCTGGTAGATTTTGAAATAAAAACAATAAACAGTAGGAAAAAGATAAATACAGGATAACCAATCCATTCTCCTTCAATCATACTTGTAACACTCAAAAAAATAGGATATAGTAATGGCAATCCCAGCCACCAATCTATTTTTGATTTATATATTTTCATGTGTATTTGTCATTGTTTTTTATGGGTCACATGGAATCGCTTTTGTGATTGTTTGCTATACAAACAATTAAATAGTGGCGATTTCATAATTATAACGGTAATTTTTTCTTCATTTCTTCCACAATATTATAAGCCGCAGGGCAAATAGCAACATTCTTCAAAGTCAAATCGGAAATCTGTTGAAACTTCTTTCTATCGGTGTGTGGAAATTCACGACAGGCTTTTGGACGCACATCATAAATCATGCAGTAATTTTCAGCATCCAAAAACGTACACGGAACACTTTGCAGTACATAATCCTTGTCTTCATCAATGCGAAGATATTGGTCGATAAATTGTTGTGGTTTTTGTTTCAGATGTTTTGAAATCCGTTCAATATCAGCTGAAGTAAATAACGGCCCAGTGGTTTTGCAACAATTCGCGCATTTCAAACAATCTGTTCGTTTGAATTCGGCATCGTGTAATTCCTGCATCACATAATCAAGGTTTTTGGGCGCTTTCTTTTTGAGCTTATCAAAATACTTTTTGTTTTCGATATGCTTATCTTTGGCTAACTTTTGAATCTCGTTTAAGGAAGGTTTCAAACTCATGGTGCAAAATTACATAAAACGAATAACCGAATAACCAAATAACCGAATAAACTCATATGAAAGATCTTTTCGGAAAAGCCATACTCGATTTTCAAACTGACAATTCGCCAGAAGATTTGGTTACCGAAACCAACATTTCGGAAGCAGATGACATGAGTGTGGAATATCTTTTCAGAAGTTTTAATGAAATGCCAAAACTCGAAAAAAAAGCATTACAGCTTTGCAAAGGAAAAGTTCTCGATGTAGGTTGTGGCGCCGGAAGTCATGCTTTGTATCTTCAGGAAAAAGGATTTGATGTGACAGCCATTGATATTTCGGCAAATGCTATCAAAGCCTGTCAGCTTCGCGATTTAAAAAATGCCAAGGTTCAAAATATTATAGATTTGAAAGGAGAAAGCTTCGATACGATTCTGTTGTTAATGAACGGAACGGGCATTTTTGGAACATTAGCTGAAACTTCGAAATATCTACAAAAACTAAAATCGCTTTTGAATCCGAATGGGCAAATCTTACTTGACAGTTCTGACATCATTTATATGTTTGATGCCGATGACGACGGAAGTTATTTGGTTCCGGCTGACAGTTATTATGGCGAACTGACTTTTTCCATTAACTACAAAGGCGAAACCGAAGAAGCCTTTCCTTGGCTTTATTTGGATTATAATACGTTGCAAAATGCGGCACATGCCAATGGCTTGCAATGCGAATTGGTTCTTGAAGGCAAACATTTTGATTATTTAGCAAAACTCACACTTTGATTATGGAAAATCCTGAATTAGAAAAACTGCGTTATCCGATTGGATTATTTGAAGCACCTCAAGTTTATACTTCTGAAATTTTGGCGAAAGCCATACAAACGATTGAAACTTTTCCTCAAAAATTAAAAGCCGAAGTTCAGCATTTATCAAATCTACAACTCGAAACCCAGTATCGTCCTCAAGGCTGGACGATTCGTCAGGTTGTACATCATTGCGCCGACAGTCATATGAATTGTTTTATCCGACTGAAATGGACGATGACAGAAAATAATCCGACGATAAAATTCTATTATGAAAATCTTTGGGCAGAAGGCATTGACAACAAAACCATGCCGATTGAACCTACGCTTCAATTTCTGGAAGGACTGCATTTTCGACTAGCGTTTGTAATGAAAAGTCTATCTGAATTCGATTTAGAAATGGCTTACATTCATCCTGAACACAATAAGGAGTTCCAGCTTCGCGAAATGATTTGTCTTTATGAATGGCATTGCAACCACCATTTGGCTCATATTACCGAACTCAAGAAAAGAGAAAACTGGAAGTAGTTTAGGAGCTATTTCCGGCTGTTCGCTCTATCTTTTTACTAGTTCTCGATACTGGCTTCGCCAACTCGAACTGACGTAAAAAGGATGCCGCTTCCATCTGGGCTAGAAATCTACACTTGAATCAAATCCGTTGTTTTAATAATCTCTTCCAAAGCACGGTACAAAATGTCTAAATCTTCCTGAGAATTATAAGCATTGATTGAAAACCGGATATAAATTTTATCGTTCAACGGCATCACCGGAACCTGGATTTTATATTTTGAATACAATACATCCTTTAGTTGCGATGGCTTGTTAGTATTAACAGGAACACTCGCCATCTGCCCTAAAAATTCCTCTGTAATTGGACTAAGTGGTTTTGTATTTAGCAAATCACAAAAGCGTTGGTAGTTATTAAAAACTATTTGCTTGCATTCTTTCGAAACTGCAGACCAATTGTTTTTCTCTAAAAATTCAATCACTTTTGGCGTACACAAAAAAGCGGAAACATCACGTGTTCCTTGCAATTCGTGATAATCCAAAAACTGGCTTTCGCCCGGCGCTACGCTTTCGTAACCCCAACTAACAACCAAAGGCTCTAAATCATTTTGCAGTTCTGGTTTTACATATAAGAATGAACTGCCTTTTGGAGCCAGCATCCATTTATGCAAAGTTCCTGTATAGTAATCCGGATTTAGTTCTGAAATATTTAAATCAATATGACCGGGAACATGTGCGCCGTCAACGATTGTTATTAAGCCCAGTTCTTTTGCTCTGTCACAAATTTCCTTTACCGGAAAAATCAAAGCTGTGGCACTCGACATTTGGTTCAGGAAAATTACTTTGGTGTTTTTGTTATAGCCTTTCCAGAATTCTTCAATGACTTGTTCTTTAGAGACAATAGGTAAACTTATATTTTGACGAATGTATTTGGCTCCGGATTTTTTGCAATAGAAATTCCACGTTCTGTCCATGGCACCATACTCATGATTGGTAGCCAAAATTTCATCTCCCGGATTTAGCTTTATGCTTCGCATAATAACATTAATCGCATAGGTTGGATTGGAAGTAAAAAACAAATCTCCGGCTTGGCAACCCACAAACTTGGCCAAACTTTCCCTAGCTGTTTTTAAATAGTTTGGTTGCTTCTTGACAATAAACTCAACAGGATCCAATTCCAATTCTCGTTGAAAGCGTTGGAATTCTTCAAAAACAGGCTTTGGGCAAGAACCAAAAGACCCGTGATTTAAGAAAGTAATATTTTGGTCCAATAGGAATTGTGATTTCATATGCAACTATTCTGGAATATCAATAGTTAAAGGCAAAGTAAAAGGTGTCTTTACTGGCTTACCATTCTTTTTTGCTGGTGTCCATTTATTGCCTGTTGTCTTTAAAACTCTTATTAATTCTTCCGCTGTTCCGTATCCTAAATCCTTGACGACTTTATAATCACCAATACTTCCATCTTCATTAATAACAAAACTAACTATAACTTGCCCTTTCAGTCCTGGAGCATCAGGAAGCTTGTAATTTTTATTTATATATTCATAAAACTTAGACAATCCGCCAGGCCTTTTACCTTCATTTCTATTTGAGTTTTCATTAATTTCTTTTACTTCAGAATCATTTTCTGAAGGCTTTGGTTTAACATTAAAAACCATTGGATATTTTATTTCAATGCTGATTGGTTTTCCACCACGTTTTGCTGGTTCCCATTTTGGGCACATCTTCAAAACCCTAATAAATTCTGTTGCCGATTCTAGGTCTAAAACCTGAGTGATTCTTATTTTGGTTACGTTTCCTTGTTCATCAATGGTAAATGCTCCTTCGAGCTTTCCGGCTTTGGTAACTTTTGAATAATCGAAATTTCTATTTATAAATGCTGTAAAGTTGTCAATTCCGCCGCCTCTGAATTTAGCTTCAATCCTGTCACCATTTAGATAAACTTCATCTTCTCCTCCAATTTGTGAAAATCCGGAAATTGGCAATAGGACAAACAGAAACAACTTAATTAGTTTCATATAATGATTTTAAGGAATATTCAAATATTTATGGGTTTGCAAAGACACTCTCCATTTTGGATTGTTCATTACATAATCGACAATAAGCGGCGTCATTTCTTCTTTTTTACTCCATTCAGGTTGCAGGAAAAGAATAGCATTACTATTTACTTTGGCAGCTTGTTCTTCAGCAAAAATGAAATCGTGTTTGTTGTAAACTATCACTTTTAACTCATTGGCAATCGCATAAGCATCGGCAACCGGCAATTTATTTTTCTTTGGCGAAAGACAAAACCAGTCCCAGGTTCCTGTTACCGGATAAGCTCCGGAAGTTTCGATATGCACTTTTAGATTCTTGTCTTTCAATTTTTGGGTAAGCAAAGTCATGTCCCATGTCAAAGGCTCACCACCAGTCACAACGACTGTATCGGCATATTTCTTTGCATTGGTAACAATAATATCCGTTGCTGTTGGTGGATGCAATTCGGCATTCCAACTTTCTTTTACATCACACCAATGACAGCCTACATCACAACCTCCAATCCGAATAAAATAAGCAGCCGTTCCTGTATGAAATCCTTCGCCCTGAATCGTATAAAACTCTTCCATAAGCGGAAGCATTTCTCCTTTTTCAACGGCCAATTGTGTTTCTTTTGATAACATTTTGTTTAATCTAGTCGGCAAAGATAAGTCCTTTTAAACAAAAAACCGCCCCGATTTTGAATCGAGACGGTTTTTAAAAATGCTATTCTTTTTTACTTTAATAATTTCATTGCTTCAAGCGCATACGCATTAGCCGGATCAAGTGCTAAGGTTTTGTTTAGCATTTCCTTTGCTTTTGTTTTATCAGTATTCGCTAAAGCTGATGCTATATTGTTGTATGATTCAATAAACTTAGCTTTGTTTTTAGTAACTTCCTCTTCACCTTTTGCCGTTACTACATCAATATATTGTTGGTAGTAAGTAGCCATCATATTGTCATTTTCCAATAGTCTGTTAGTTCTTGCTCTGAAAAGGTAAGCATCCTGTGTTGTTGGTGATGCTGTAATTACATTTCCAAAAGCAACATCTGCTTTTTGCAACGCAATTGGATCTGGCTTTACAATATCTTTTCTGGTGTTGTCATAGTAAAGTGAGTTTCCAAGATAGAAATTGTCAATCAAATAATTTTTAGAATTTGGATTGGTAACCGCCAATTCAAACACTGCCGCCGCTGCACCGAATGCTTTTTGGTCGTACAATTTTTTTCCAATTTCATTCAACTCATTAGCCGCTAATGGCTCCATTTCAACTGCCTTTTTTAAATCTGCAATTCCGGATGCTAACTGTGTTGGATCAATCAATTTCCCATCAGCACTAGCTCCTTTTTTAATTTTGGCTTGACCTAAATACAAATAATCACGAGGGATAATTTTGTTAGTTGGATTTGCAGTATAATTTTGCAATGACGTTAAAGCTACATCAACATTTCCGTTTTCATAAGCTGAATAACCTAAGTAACGCAAAATTCTTGGGTTAACTCCATCTAATTCTTTCATCTTGTTAGCTTCCAATTCCAGTGCTTTGTAATCTTTTGCCAAGATTAAAAAGTCAGCATGACGCATACGTGAAGTGATTGAATAGTCAGTCAAACTCATGTATTTTTCATAAAACCCTAAGGCTTTTTTAATGTTTTCATCATAGGTTTTTGGAATATTGTTCCCCCATAAATAGTAAGTTTCCGCTAATTCACGATAAACCGGACCATAATTTGGATTGATTGCAATTACTTCGTTGTATGCTTTTACAGCTTCTGTATACGCTTTGGCTCCTTTTAACAAAACACCCAACTGCATTTTTGCTCTGATTAAACTATTATCAAATTGATACGCATTTCTGTAAGCGACATAAGAATCATTTTGATTTTTATCTCCGTAATAGGCATCACCTAATGCTAATTGTACTTGAGCATCATTTGGATTGGCTGTTGCTGCTTTTGTCAAAACGGCAATAGCACTTTTATAATCCGGTTTATCAGCATTCATGAAAGCACGAGCAATATATACATATTCTTCGGTGTCTTTCTTTTTCAATTCTTTGATGACCAAATCAAATTTAGCTTGTGCAGCTGCTTTGTTATTTGCATCCAAATCTAATTGACCTAAACCAATATTATTCAATCTTGCACCTTCGCTTGCTGCTAATCCTTTTTGAAAATAGATTGAGGCAGAATCGGAAATATTTTGTTTTAGGTAAATGGTTCCTAAAAGAAATGCCGCTTTACCATTTGAAGGTTTTGCTTGTATAACTGATTTTAACAACGATTTTGCTTTTTCAAATTGTTCAGCATCAATAGCTTTCTTCGCTGGCTCTAAATCTTGTGCTTTCGCAATGGTTGTTGCTACTAACGCTAAGCTGAAAATTTTAAACTTGTTCATCTTCTTCTATTTAATTTTTATCTTTTGAAATTGTGTTTCTAATTCTGATCTTTCTAGTTGGAATTCGCTCAGGAACTAGCCCTGATTTTAAAATGATGCGTTGTCCTCTTTCTCCTGTTAGGAAGGAACCAAATCCCATTCCGAGTCCAGAATATCCTTGACAATTGACGATATACAAATGGCGTGCCAAAGGATATTTCCCTTGTGCCAGATTATCTTGTGTTGGGAAGAAATATTCCGATTCGTTTATGCCTTTAACACCTAACACATTTACATTATCAACAGTTTCTTGTAAATCTAATGGCGGTTGAAAAATCCAATTCATTCCTATGACTCCAACCATGCCTTTATTTTTGGCAACATATTTTAAAACTTCTTCATTGGTTTTGAATGAAAAAATGTTTTTTTGATTGTTAACTGAAACTCCTGAAATTTCAGAAATATATCTCGCTGTACTCGAGTTCGCATTATCGAAAACCAATCCTTTAATGTTTGGAACAGTTTTCCCGTGAACAAAATCAACAACATCCTGTAATGCCATTAAAGTGTCGTTGGTTGTTTTGCTTTTAATAAAAGCAACAGCATCGGTTGCAAAAGGTGTAATTCTTGGTGTGATTTTTTTGCTTTTATAAGCTTTTAATTCTTTCGCAGTAAGTGTTCTTGTTAAGATTACAATTTTTGCTTTGTCATTAAACAAATCATTGATTACTTCATTTTCTGATTTTGAAATCAATTGTAATTTGGCATTATATTCTGTTTCAAATACGGCAGCTTCATCTTCCACGATTGGCAATATTGACTCATCAACATATACCGTAGCTTTCCCTTCCAGTATTGTATCCTCACCTTTATCATTTTTCTTCTGACAGGAAAAAACGAAAAGCAGGGTTAATAAAGCAAAGCCAACGAGTGTCTTGGTTAATTTATTCATTTCTAAATTTATTCTTCTTTATTAAAGAAACGCAAAAATCGTAAAAAAGAATATACTATCAGTAAAATTCCAAAAACAATTCTGTATTTATATTCTAATGTTAAAGGTAGTGACTTCCAAAATATGATTAGTAAGCCTAATGTTAAATAAATCAAAAAAAACAAAATGCCTATAACGAGAAGAAACCGCTCTTTAAGCGATTTCTTCTGAAAATTTTCGATGAATTTTGAAATCATCTATTCTGCTGATTGGATTGATATAGGCAAAGAATATAATACCCTTACCTTTTTACCATTTTGTTCTCCGGGATTCCATTTTGGACAAGATTTTAAAACTCTGATAGCTTCTTTTCCTGTTCCGTAACCGATATCTCTAAGTACTTTAATATCTGTAAGCGATCCGTCTTTTTCAACAACAAACGTTACAAATACTTTTCCTTTTAACCCTTCTTCTTCCGGAACTTGAAAATTCTTACCAACGAATTTGTAGAATTTATCCAATCCTCCTGGGAAATCCGGTTTTACTTCTATACCTGCAGTGTTATAGATGTTGTTATCTTCTTCAACCACACTTGGTCCCGTTCCAACTGGCTCAACTGTTAATGGTGCATTTTCATCACCTTTAATTGTTTCTGCTCCCAGTTTTTTATCTTTTATTTCTTCCACTTTTGGTGGTTCTTCTACAACTTCTTCTGTTTTAGCCACAACAGGCTTAACAAATTTCACCTGATCCACTTTTGGAGGTGGTGGTGGTGGCGGTGGAAGATCCTTTTTCTCTTCTTTTGGAGGCATCTTAATCGTTACGATTTTTTGATCCAAAGATGCGTCTTCATTTGACATATCCGGGATTAAGCTGATAATAAGCGGTGCGCTTACTGCCAACCCAAAAACTAATGCTCCAATAATAAGGGCGCGAAGTGTCGTTTTTGGATTTTCTTTACGCAACTCATACGCACCATACGCTTTGTTACGTCCTTCAAAAACGATGTCGATCCACTGTCTATTAAATAAGTCTAATTTCATTTTTTAGTATATTTTTGATTAGCACTGGAACATTAATTGTTCATTTCGTCTACTAGTTTTTGTTCTTCCGGAGTAATGTCATTTACAATGGCATACGTTGGCACTTTACAAATTGCCATTTCATCTAAAACATCAACCAAATTTCTATAAGTTGATTTTTTACTTGGCTTGATAATTACAATCAAACCATCCCCTTTTTTATAACTTGGTCTCGTCTTGGCATACTCGCCAACCGAAACTACTCTTTTCAAGATTTCTTTACGAAGACCATTTTTACCGTAAACAGCATCTGTTGGTTTTCCTCCTGGTTCAGGATTTTCAATAAGACCGTGAAACCATTTTATTTTGTTGTCTTTACCCATGATGATAGTCATGGTTCTTTTTTGATCAACTTTTATGTCTTTTGGTGGCGTTTTTTTATCTTCTTTATCAGGCAAACCCAAATCCATAGATTGTGGTTTTGATAAAGATGTTGTCAGCATAAAGAAAGTAATCAGCAAGAAAGCTAAATCCACCATGGCAGTTAAATCTACCTTTGCGTTGGATTTCTTACTTCTTACCTTGCCACTGCCTTTTTTGCCGCCGCCTTCGCCGGTATTTAATTCAGCCATTTTATAATATTATTAAATATATTAATAGTCTTTTCCTCTTAAACCAGTAACTAAATTAAAGCTATTGATTTTTTGATCCTGCAAAATATCCATAACTCTTTTAATCTGTGGATATTCTTCTTTAGCATCGCCTTTGATTGCAAATTGAAGTTCTTTCGTTCCTCCATTTTCAATGTTTGCTTTTCTGGCGCCTTGTATCCAATCTTGCAATTGATTGTTTATAGAGTCGCAAGGCATTCCCGGCTGCACTCCTTTTTTAGCTCTGTCTGAACCTTTCATTGCCAGCAATTGCTTCAGTCCCTCAACAGGAACACCAAACTCATCCATAAGTT
This sequence comes from Flavobacterium sangjuense, assembly GCF_004797125.1. Taxonomy (NCBI): domain Bacteria; kingdom Pseudomonadati; phylum Bacteroidota; class Flavobacteriia; order Flavobacteriales; family Flavobacteriaceae; genus Flavobacterium; species Flavobacterium sangjuense. Next base: position 1,218,635 of record NZ_CP038810.1, on the reverse strand, counting down.
CGAATTCAGTCTTTTCCTTGTCTGTGAAGTCAACTTTATATTTACTGGACATATATTCAAGGGCTCCAGAACGTATTGCTCTATCCTTCATTCCAAAAAACACTTGCTCTTTTCCTTCGCTTTTCCCTACCGTAATCGTTACCAAACCTGTTTCCGGCAATTTTGTCTGCACAGTTGAGGAAGGCGTATCTACTGGTAGTGGCTCAGGTACTTTAGCCGTTGCCGTTAAGATAAAGAATGTAAGCAAAAGAAACGCTACGTCACACATCGCAGTCATGTCGATGGATGTTGACTTTTTATGCATTTTTATTTTACCCATTATTTATTTGTTTTATAACAATTAATAGAAACTCTATAATTGTATTATGATTTTAAACTTCCTCTGAATTTTCTGTATGTGTTCACGATAGTAGAACCTGCCTCATCAATAGAGTAAGTTAATGTATCGATTTTAGAAGTAAAGAAGTTGTAAGTTACAATTGCTAAAGCAGAAGTAGAGATACCAGTTGCTGTATTGATAAGTGCTTCAGAAATACCATTTGCTAATGCTGCCTGATCTGGAGTTCCTGTAGAAGCTAAAGCTCCAAACGCTTTAATCATCCCTGTTACAGTTCCTAATAATCCTGCAAGAGTTCCAAGAGAAACCAATGTTGAAATGATAGTCAAGTTTTTCTCTAACATTGGCATTTCAAGAGCTGTTGCTTCTTCGATTTCTTTGTGGATAGTTTCAGAAGCTTCTTCACTTGTAAATCCTTCTTTTTTAACTTCTTGATATTTTACTAAAGCTGATTTTACTGCATTTGCAACTGAACCTTGTTGTTTGTCGCATGCACTGATAGCTTCATCAATTTTCCCTTGTTTAATATCTCCTTGGATCGTTTTCATAAAGGCATCCAAATTCCCTTTTCCGGCTGCTTTAGAGATAACTGAAAAACGCTCAAATGAAAACACAACCACCATTAATAATAATCCCATCAAAACTGGTACAATTGGTCCACCTTTGTATACCATTGCTAAATAATTTCCTGGTAGTGGGTGACCTGTGTTTACTCCACCTTCAAAGTTTGCACCATTACCCATAATAAATTGCCAGATAATCCAACCCACGAAAATACATAATAAGATAATGATTCCTGAAACCATTCCTACACCTTTTGAACCGCCTTCTTTTTTAACGTTTGCCATTTTTTTAAATTTTTAATTTTTAAATAATTTTATAAGTTTTAGTTGTTAATAAACTTGATTAGGAGCAAATTTAATTTTTTACTTGTAATAAAAAAACTTTTTTTAACATTAATACTACATCGATTTAATTCGCAATTAATGACCGATTCCGTCATTCCAAACAATCATTAAATATTACATAAAAATAGTTATGATTTTCAGAGTTTTACTGCTTATTTATTATGTATAACGTCAAAAGCTTTGAAAATGTATTTTTTAACCAAACTTTTTTTCAACATTTAAAATTAAGTCTTTTTTATTCCAATTTGAAAACAATTAACATTTCCTTGCTTTTGAAAAAATACATTACTTTGTAATATCTTTATAATCTAAAAAAAAGCAAATGGCAACAGCATCCGATTTCAGTAAACATATTAACGAAGGTTACACTTCAAAAGGAGAGAGTATTACGCTTGGCGGCGCCATTTTAAATGGAGAAGCGGTTGCCGACACTCTTGTTAAAGTACCTTTAAAAACATTAAACCGTCATGGATTAATTGCCGGCGCCACAGGGACAGGGAAAACAAAAACGATTCAGGTATTGTCGGAACAGTTGTCTTCTTTCGGAATTCCGGTTTTGATGATGGATATCAAAGGTGATTTTTCGGGAATTGCCCAAGAAGGCGAAGAAAAACCTTTTATCACTGAACGTCACGCCAAAATAAGCATTCCTTATGCTACCGCTTCTTTTCCTGTAGAATTGATGTCGCTTTCGCAGCAAAATGGCGTCCGACTTAGAGCAACCGTTTCTGAGTTTGGTCCGGTTTTATTTTCCAGAATTCTCGATTTGAATGATACACAAACAGGTGTTGTTTCAGTAATTTTCAAATATTGTGATGATCAAAAAATGCCGCTTCTGGATTTGAAAGACATCAAAAAAGTACTGAATTATATAACAGAAGAAGGAAAAGAGGAAATTGAAGAAAACTACGGAAAGATTTCTACGGCAACCACAGGAATCATTCTGCGTAAGATTATTGAATTAGAACAACAAGGCGGCGATATTTTCTTTGGTGAAAAGTCATTTGAGATTGACGATTTGATGCGCATTGACGAAAACGGAAAAGGTTACGTGAACATCATCCGCTTGACGGATATACAGGATAAACCAAAATTATTCTCTACGTTTATGTTGAGTTTATTAGCCGAAATCTATCAGCAAATGCCAGAAAAAGGAGATGCTGAACAGCCCGAATTGGTTATTTTTATTGATGAAGCGCATTTGATTTTTAATGAAGCGAGCGATGCATTGTTAGACCAAATAGAAACCATTATAAAATTAATTCGTTCCAAAGGCATTGGCGTTTATTTTGTAACTCAAAATCCGATGGACGTTCCGGCTAGTGTTTTGGCGCAATTGGGATTGAAAATCCAACATGCCTTACGCGCTTTCACTGCAAATGACAGACAAGCCATCAAACAAACAGCCGACAATTATCCGAGTTCCATTTACTATAAAACCGATGAAGTGTTGACCAGTCTAGGAATTGGCGAAGCTTTTGTAACAGCCTTGAACGAAAAGGGAATTCCAACACCATTAGCAGCAACCATGATGCGTGCACCGATGAGCAGAATGGATGTTTTGACTGAAGCTGAAATTACAGAAATCAATGGCAAATCGAAATTGGTTAGAAAATACGCCGAAGAAATTGACCGTGATAGCGCTTATGAAATTCTGTCCAAAAAGATTGAAGGAGCTATTCAACAGGCAGAAGCACAAGCGCAAGCTCAGGAAGAAACCAAGCAGGAAAGCAACGAGCCAAGCACCGCTTCTGTTATCGGAAAATCGGTGGTGAAAGTAGTGACTAGTGCAACATTTATTCGTGGCGTTTTTGGAGTGTTAAGTAAAATATTCAAACGTTAGTCATTGCGAGGCACGAAGCAATCTCATAAACTTGAGCAATATGAAACCCGGTTTTATCTATATAGTAACAAACAAGTACAACAATACATTTTATATTGGAGTTACTTCAAATTTGCCTCAAAGAATATTAGAACATATAGAAAAGCGTTATGAAAATTCATTTTCTGCAAGATATAATCTTAATAAATTGGTTTATTACGAACAGTATCAAATGATAGGAGATGCAATAGCAAGAGAGAAGCAATTAAAAGGAGGTTCAAGAGAAAAAAAGATAGAGTTGATTAGAAGCATTAATCCAAACTGGATTGATTTATTTGAAGAAATAAAAGATATAATTACAATTTAAAGAGAAACATTGAAGTTGATTATGAGATTGCTTCGTGCCTCGCAATGACAATATGAAAAGTTTTTTAACTATTGGCTTGCTAATTCTTTCAAATGTTTTTATGACATTGGCTTGGTATGGTCACCTAAAATTTAAGGAACTCAAATGGTTTGAAAACGCTGGATTGATTACGATAGTTTTAATAAGTTGGGGATTGGCTTTGTTTGAATATTGCTTTCAGGTTCCGGCCAACAAAATGGGTTACGAAGGAAATGGCGGACCATTTTCATTAATGCAGCTCAAAGTCATTCAGGAAGTAATTACGCTAATCGTATTTGTCATTTTCTCGATGATTTTCTTTAAAAACGAAAGCTTCCGATGGAATCATGCCATTGGGTTTTGCTTTTTAGTTTTGGCAGTTTATTTTATATTTAAAAAATAATATTATGAAGAAATTAATTCTACTCTCATTAACGATGTTGGTCATTGGTTGTTCCAAAAAAACAGAAACTGTTAGTCCTGATGCTCTGAAAGCTGAAGTAGCTAAAGCCGAAGACGATTTCAAAAATCTTTCACAATCTAAAGGAATTGCCGAAGCTTTTTACGCTTACGCAGATAGCAATGCAGTTATTAAACGTGAAAACGATACCTTAATTCAAGGAAAGGAAAACATCAAGAAGTACTATTCAAATCCGAAATTTCTAAAAGCTACGGTAACCTGGAAACCCGATTTCGTGGATGTTTCTGCTGATGGAACTTTGGGCTATACTTACGGAAAATTCGTTTGGACAACAACCGATTCAGTAGGAAACAAAAAAGATTTTAAAGGCCGCTTTCATACCGTTTGGAAAAGACAAAAAGATGGAAGCTGGAAATATGTTTGGGATTAATAATACTTAACCAATGAAAAAGTATTTTATACAGAAAGAACCATTTGTTGTTCCCACAACCGATGGAAAAGTAATTGAAGAACATCACGGAATTCCAACTACAGGAAATTCAGAAATCTCGATTGCACACATGATTGCGCCACCAAAATGGAGCGAACCTTTTCAAACTCCCGAATTTGACGAATACACGTATATCATTTCGGGGAAAAAGCAATTTATTATTGATGGGGAAACTGTAGTTTTAGAAACAGGGCAATCCATAAAAATTGAGAAGAATACGCGGGTTCAATATTCCAATCCGTTTGACGAGCCTTGTGAATACATTGCGATTTGCAAACCTGCTTTTGATTTTAACAAGGTACACAGAGAAGAGTAAACAAAAAGTCCCGATTCCTCGGGACTTTTTATTTCAATAATGCTATGATTTTGTTTTCGACTTCTTCACTATTCCATTTTTCTTCAATGTTGGGCAGTTGCATCACTTCTTCCATGATTTTATTTTGCAAATCGCCAATCGCCAAGGCTTCGGAATAAGGTTGCAAACTAAAGGTTACTCTGCTGTATAACGGCATCCATTTATCGGGATGTTTGTCAGAGAACCATTTTTCTATTTTCTTTTGGAGTAAGAATTTCTCATCGGCTGTTTTGGAACTCATTTCCATAAAATTTCGAAATGATAATTCCGCAATCGCATCCGCATTGGGTTTTCTTGAAGTTTCGTATTCCTTAAAAATGGTTTCCCAGTCATCGCCATATTTTGAAATCATTTCACTCAAAACAGTAATATCTTCAAAACCCGCATTCATTCCGTGTCCGTAGAACGGAACAATCGCATGCGCCGAATCGCCAATCAAGGCAACTTTATCCGTGTGTGTCCACGGAAAACATTTCATCATCACCAAATAACTGGTTGGATTTTTGAAAAAATCTTCCACTAAATCGGGAATTACTTCCTTGGTATCGGGAAAATAATTCGCGAAGAAATCTACCAGAATTGCTTCGTCTTTTAAAAGCTCAAACGAATTCTCACCTTCGAAAGGCATAAACAAAGTGCAGGTAAAAGTTCCGTCCAAATTGGGCAAAGCCATCAACATGAAATTCCCTCTTGGCCAAATGTGGAGTGAGTTTTTATCAATCTTATGCGTTCCGTCAACATTGGCAGGAATATGCAATTCTTTGTAGCCCATTTTCATGAACTCCTGTGAATAATCGAACATACTCTGACGCTGCATTCTGTGGCGGATTCTGGAGAAAGCGCCATCGGCACCAAAACATTTGTCGTATTTCAGTTCGGTCCACTCGCCTCTTTCACTATCGCCAATATGCAAAGTAGCATCGGATAAAGTGACATCCCAAATTTTGTGGTTAAAGAAGAATTCAACGCCTTCGGCTTCTGCCAAATCAATCATTCTTCGGTTTAAAACGCCACGTGACAATGAGAAAATTGCTTCGCCATCTTTGCCATAATATTGATAATTGAGTTTTCCGTCTTTCAAATGAATGGCGCGTTTGTCAACCGGAATTCCGATTTTTCGGATTTCATCATCCAAACCAACATCTTCCATGGCTTTCCAGCCGCGGGTAGACATTACTAAATTGATAGAACGACCAGAGAATTCAACAGTTCGAATATCCGGACTTCTGTCATAAACATGAACCGTGTGACCTTGTTTCTTGAGGTAGATTGCCAATAAAGTTCCGACTAAGCCCGAACCAACAACAGCAATTTTTTGAGGAGTTTGCATTTATTTTTACTAAACGGTTTTTATTCCATACAGTTCGGCCTTGCGGCCTCGAGTGCAAATTTAATTCTTTTTGGGTTTGAAAATGAGTTTTGTTGATGTTGCCTCAATTTCTTTTTCATTCAGTTTCATTTTTCTGAATTTCCCATTCACGAATAAATCCGTTTGATCGCTGTAATGCTTGCTCATCGGATTGCCTGATTGTCCTGTTGGCAATACACTCCAGCTGTTTTCAATATCAGAAAAATCAATGATTCGTCTGGTTGATGGTCCACCTTTTACCGGAATTTGAGCGTCATCGGTATAGATGAATAATTGGTTATTGATTACTTCATTGCTTCCGGCTATGCCAAAAGTTCCCACGTTGAAAAACTTGCTGAACAATTTCACTTTCCCAATTGGATGCTGGAATTCGACTTTGTGCACTTTCTCCCATTGCCACTGATTGACATCTGAACCCAATTGATTTTCTAATGAAGCGATTGCTTCTTTGAACGATTGTGTCAGGATTTCGGATTGGTTTTCCTTTTTGTTTTTTGTATTGCTATTGTCCCACCAAACCGAAGCCACGTTTTTAGTTTGATTTTCGATAACTTGTTTGATGATGTGCGTGCTTAGTAGCAATTTGAAATTATCTGCTCCAAATTCGTCTTCAAAAGTAGCTTTCAGATAAAAATAAAGCCATTTGTTGTAGATGCTTGGCGCGATGTCTTCCAGATTGTGCGTTGCTTTCCATTCTTTTAAAACTGACAATGCTTTCTTTTCATTTTCAGAAAATTGAGAAACGTTCAATGGTTTTATCATATTCAACACAATGGTTTCGGCTGTTGCCGATGTATTATCGGTAATCATTTTACTCACATCTTCTTTTGTCCAATTATTTTTTGGCGCCAATAATCCGTCGATTCGCATCGCTCTGTCTTTTGGAAGATAATAGCCCGGGTACAAATAACCGTCAATTGGCTCTGGTTGATTGTTTGCGGAATAAACATAATTCCATGACGGATTTATAGCTGCCGGATTTTTGGCAAAAGGAAGGAATTCTTTTTTGTCATCAATACCGTTCGCACCGTTTAGAATTAAATTAGTGTTCACCGATTTATCAACTTTGTACAATTTCCCCGAAGTTATCCAGGCAATGTTTCCTCTGTAATCACCATACATGATGTTTAATCCCGGCGCTTTGATAAGTTCAATGTTTTTATGGAAACTTTCTAAATTTATTGCATGAGATAATTGATAAACCGCATCGAGTATTTGATTTTTTTGCTGCGTGTATATCCATGACATGGCTACTGATTTTTCCGATTTCAATCCGTCTAATAAACCGTTTACAACTGGTCCGTGTTGGGAAGTTTTTACGTTTACCTTTACGTCAACACTATCTTTTACTTTGATAATTTTTTGTTGATACGTGTAATTCTTGTAACCATCAACCGTTTTGTATTGCTTGTCATTGTTAGGGTTATCTTCTTCCTGAAAGAAATCGACATCATCGTTTTCAAACATGGTTAAACCGTAAGCGTAATTATGATTATGACCCAAAAGCGGAAACGGCGTTCCTGCAATATAGTAACCATAAATTTCATAATCCGGACAGACAATATGCGCTTCATACCAAGTTCCGGGTTGCGAATGCATGATATGTGGATCGTTTGCCAAAATTACTTTTCCGTTTTTGGTTTTCGCTCCGCCAATTACCCAACTGTTACTACCGATAAAAGCCGGAACCGGTGATGTTTCCAATAAATCGGCAACCGATTTTGATATTTCAGCATATTCTTTATAATCGCCTTTATAGGATTTAAGTTGCTTGGTTCCGAATTCGCCTTGAATGCCAAAATCCTTTAAATAATCCATTCCGAAACGGTCACGAATATCAGTTAATAAAGGATCCGTCTTTTGAGCCATCGCAAAACTAAAAGACATAAAACCGAAGATGTTATAGACATCTTTCAACGTAAACTTTTCCTGTTTTATTCCGAGTAATCGAATTTCAACCGGAGTTTTCCCCTGTTCGATATATTGGTTAATTCCGTCGAGATAAGCGTTTGCCAAAATATAGGTTTGGGAATTCTTATCAAGATTTGCAACCGCTTGTTTTGAGTTTTCATCGATACCAATTCCAGCAAAGAATTTATCCGTTTTTAAAACCGGTGTTCCAAAGATTTCCGAAAGTCTGCCCGGAGCAATTCGGCGCATCAGTTCCATTTGCCATAATCGGTCTTGCGCATGCACATAACCCAAGGTTGTCATGGCATCTTTTTGTGTTTCGGCATAAATATGCGGAACACCATATTCGTCAAAGTAAACGGTTGTTGGTTTGGATATATTCGCCAGGTTTTCTTCGCCTTCGTATTTAGGTTTTGTGGTTTGGAGATAGATAAATAAGGCAAGAGCAATAAGGATAATTAGGCTTACAAGAACTAGAACTATTTTCTTTAGTAATTTCATGGCGGGAATTTTTGGTAAACAAATATAATGATTTGGTTATTCGTTATTTGATATAATTCCCAAACAATAGAAATTTGTATTTTAGCTAAAACAATTTTAATACTAAATGAAAAGCACAGAAGAAATCTCAAGTCGGTTCAGGGAAATTATATTTAACGGAACCTGGGTTGCCAACACCAATTACAAACATCAGTTAGCGGATTTGGATTGGGAAACTGCCACAAAGCAAGTCGGTTCTTTAAATACGATTGCTGTGTTAGCGCAGCATATTCATTATTACATCAATGGTATAAATAATGTTTTTAAAGGTGGAAGTTTGGATATCCGCGATAAGTACAGTTTTGATTTTCCCGCCATTCAGTCTCAAAAGGATTGGGAAGCTTTTTTGTCCAGATTTTGGAATGACTCTGAAGAATTTGCTTCTTTGATTGAGCAGCTGCCGGACGAAAAACTAGATGCTGTATTTGTTGATGCGAAATACGGAACCTATCGCCGGAATATTGATGCGATGATTGAACACAGCTATTACCACTTAGGGCAGATTGTACTACTAAAAAAATTAAACTGCAATGGCAAAAATTAAAACTACAGTAACCGAAGTAAATGTTACCGAATTTATCCAAAAAGTGGCTAATGAAGTAAAGCGAAAAGATAGTTTTCAATTGGTCGAAATATTTAAAGCCATTACCGGTTGTGACCCAAAAATGTGGGGACCAACAATTATTGGTTTTGGTAACTATCATTACAAATACGAAAGCGGACACGAAGGCGATATGCCTGTAGCAGCATTTTCTCCCCGAAAAGAGGCTATCGTATTGTATTTTGCAGAATTCGAAAACAGAGCGCAACTATTAGAAAAACTAGGCAGAAACAAATCGGGGAAAGCCTGTGTTTATGTAAAGAAACTTGAAGACATCAATCTGTCTGTTTTGGAAGAGTTGACTAGAGCTTCCATAAATTATACTAGGTTGAAATATCCTGATAAATAAAAAGTCCGGTTAAAACCGGACTTTCCTAAACATATATTTGGTGCAAATTATTTTTTCTTATCGTCTATAACGGCACCAGTTCCTGCTCCAACTGCAGCTCCGGCCAAACCACCGATTATGGCACCTTCCGCTTTTTTCTTGCTGACAACTGCTCCTGTTACCGCTCCAACTCCGGCTCCGATTACGGCTCCTTTAGCTGCGCCACTCCATTTTTTTCTTTGCGGAGTTGCTGCTGCCGGCGCCTGATCGTGAACAACCACTACTTCTTTCTCTTTTTGAGCATTTGCATTTACCATTTGCATCGAATCGATGATACGTTGTTTTTCGGCGACTTGTTTCATTGAATCGATAGTTGCTTGTTTCGCATCGTCAACAATTACTCCTTGCTTGTCTGTGTTTTTGCAAGAGCTTAAACTTAAAACTCCTACGGTTGCTAAAATCATTACTATATTTTTCATAATATAAAAATTTAAGGTTATGCTACAAAGTAATAACTAAAGGTAATTAAACTAATTATAAGATTTAAATTAAAGTTTATAGAATTTTAATTTTTTATTTTTGTAGATTTATCCTTATAAATTTCGTCCCATGAATTGGAGTGCCAAACTTATTAAACATAATGGAGAAGACAGAATAGCGGTTTCTTTTGAGAAAGATGCGGCGTTGATTGCCCGAATAAAAAAACTGGATGGTTCAAAATGGAGTCAACAATTGCGGGTCTGGCATTTGCCGGATACTGAAGTTTACAGAAAACAATTTGGGTTGGCGTTGCGTGAGGAAAGTATGCCATCGACTGAAGGTGCTGAAGGCATTCTAAAATTTAAAAGGTATTTACAATCTAAACGATATAGTGAAAGTACAATCAAGACTTATAGTGAGGCATTAAAATCTTTTTTAGTTTTCTACAGGTTAAAAGATTTAAGTGAAATTGACAATGATGATGTTATTCGTTACAACAATGATTATATACTAAAGAACCGATTATCATCGTCGTACCAGAATCAGATAGTTAACGCGATTAAGTTATTTTTTAAAATTACACAAAACCGGCTTATTGATATTGAAAAAATTCATCGTCCGAAGCGTGCAAAGGTATTGCCAAATGTATTGAGTAAAGAGGAAGTGAAGAAAATACTGGAGGCTCACAGTAATTTGAAACATAAAACGATGTTGAGCCTGATTTATAGTTGTGGATTACGGTGTGGTGAATTGTTGGCTTTGCAGCCTGTCCATATTGATTCGAAACGAAACATCGTTTTGTTAAAAAATTCGAAAGGAAAGAAAGACAGAATTGCTCCATTAAGTCCAAAAATATTGAATATGCTTAGGGAATATTTTATTGCTTACAAGCCAAAGGTTTATTTATTTGAAGGGCAAGTTGAAGGAAAACCATATGATTCCCGAAGTTTACAAATGGTTTTAAAGCAAGCTTTAGTAAAAGCACAAATCGGTAAACCTGTAACTTTACATTGGTTACGTCATAGTTATGCTACCCATTTATTAGAAAGCGGAACTGATTTAAGATATATACAGGAATTATTGGGTCATAACAGCAGTAAGACTACTGAAATTTATACTCATGTTAGTACTAAAAGTATCCAACAAATAAAAAGCCCATTCGATGATTTGTAGGAATTAATTCTTATATTTGAGAAAGAAAAAGCGAAACAAACCTTCGTATATACAGCCGTTTTTGGTTGGCTTAACGAATGTTTGTTTCGGATATATACAAGTTAGCAACCATATTATGAAACTGCTTAAATTGACATTACTCATTATCCTTTTTGCAAGTTGCGAAAGGAAGATTAGTGATTTAGAGTTTGAGAAGAATGTTATGACAGAGATTTTGCCAAGTTTGATAGATTCAACCTGTATTGATAGAAGAATAATGCTAAACTTCCCTCCAAAATATGGAGAATCTATTTACGACAAAGAAGGTCATTATATTGGCGTTGATTCAACAAAAGCAACACAAGAAGAGAAAGAAAATTTGCTAAAATGGGAAAAGAAAAATTTAGAAATCGAAAAAGATACTTCAAAAATTATTGTTGCTTTTAAATCAAAAATAGAGTTCGAAAAAGAAGATGTCGAAAGTTATTTCGAAAGTCATTTCAAAGGTGCTAAAATTTACAAAACTAAACCCGAAGAGAATCCAGAATATATTTTAGATTTTCAAAAAATAAAACTTGAAAGCAAGTTTAAATTGAAAGACATTTCAGAATTCCCCAAAACAGACAAAATTTGGGATACCAAATATAATTTCAATTTTTCAGGAGTTGTATATTTTTCAAAAATACAGTTTGACAAGGATAAAAAATTCGGAATTCTAAATGGAGGTTTTTGGTGTGGAAATAAATGTGGGCAAGGTTTTAGGATTTACATTAGAAAAGACAAAAACAAATGGCAAATAGACAAAGTTGAAGGAACTTGGATTTCTTAATAATACGGTTGCTAACAGCGGTTTGTCACAATTGCTTCAATCCTGCGGATTGGACGCAATTGTTTTCTATCTTCGTTTTTCCTTAGCGGAAAAACTGGCTTTCCATCAGTCGCAACTGACGACAAGCCGCGGAACGTTATAGGTGATTTTTCCAAAATTTCTAAGAAAGTATTTGTTTGGTTACCAAAATTTGGTAACTTTACCTAAAATAAAGAAATCATGGGAAGAAACACATCAATATCATTGGGTAATCATTTCGAGAGTTTTATAGAATCAACTGTTTCGAAAGGACGTTTCAGCAACGCAAGTGAAGTGATACGTGCTGGGCTTAGACTTTTGGAAGAAGAAGAAAGTCGGATAATTGTTTTACGAAATGCAATTCGTGAAGGAATTGAAAGTGGTCGAGCTGTTGACTTTGATCCCAAAAAGCATTTGGAAACTCTTAAGTCTAGAAAAAAATAATGGCAAAGTTTTATTTAAACAACAAAGCCGTTGATGACTTAAATGACATTTGGGATTATACAGTAAAGACTTGGTCTGAAAATCAAGCAGAGATTTATTACTTGTTACTTATGGATTCGTGTCAGGAATTGGCAAATAAACCAAATCAAGGTAAATCTTATGATGTTGTCGAAAAAAATGTGTTAGGCTTTAAAACAGGCGAACATATTATTTTCTACCAAATAGTTTCTCTAGAAGAAATTGAAGTTGTTAGAATTTTGCATGGAATGATGGATATGAAAAACCACCTATAACAGCGGTTTGTCACAATTGCTTCAATCCTGCGGATTGGACGCAATTGTTTTCTATCTTCGTTTTTCCTTAGCGGAAAAACTGGCTTTCCATCAGTCGCAACTGATGACAAGCCGCAAAACGTTAGCAGCCATAATCACTCACCTTATGAATAGACGCAAATATTTTATAATAACAATCCTAATAACGCTATTGCCATTAATAGCCTATGTTTATAAATTTAGATTAAATGACTTTTCAAAAAATCCTGAAGATTGGAGTCACTTTTCAACGTTTTGTAATATATCATTGAGTTTAGGAAATCTATTTGTCTTCATTTGGCTGACTACAGAAATTCATAAATATAATAAACAGAAAGACCAAGAAAGCGTAAAACCAATTATTAGTTTTTTCAAGCGAGCAAACAGTAAATTCTATACACTTGAAAATATTGGTTTGCGTGCTGCAATCGACTTAAAGATTAGAAAAAATATTAAAGATAATAAGTGGCAGCACGAAAAACAATATTATACTTTACCACCTGGAGAAAAAATTGAACTTGAATGGACGACAGAAAGTCAACAATTGGGCGCAACTTATAAAGATATTAATGATAAAAAACATTACTCATACATGGAAGGAAATGTTCTCAGGTATTTTGATGATAATTTTGGAAAAGAAAAGTACAGTGAAGAGTACAAGAAGATAAACTATCCAATGCTATCGAGATTTACAATCGATGAAGGAGGAGAAGAATTTTAAATTACGGCTGCTAACAGCAGTTTGTAGCAACTGCTTGGTTTGGGCTTTCTTGGAAAATCCTGCGGATTTTCAAAAGGAGTTTTGTACTTGGAATAATTAGTGCTAAATTTATCGCAGCTGCTACAAGCTGCGGCACGTTAGCTGCAATACCTAAAGAACACCTAATGAATAAAGACGAAATAATAAATTTGAAGGAATACTTTCATATTTGGGGAAATCAAGATTTTAGCAAACTCAACCTGGATTTGCTTACCCAATTATTTACAAAGTCAGATTTTGTAGAAACTAAACCATACCTTTATCGAAGGAAACTGATTCCAAATGATAGTCGGTTTAAGCAAATCGAATTGGTATACGATGAGGACCAAAAAGTAAAAGCAATTGTTTGGGATTTAAATATTACATATAAAGATTTGAAAGATTACTTTGGAGAACCAATAATCCATTATGAGTATTATAGTGAAACAACAGCTTTTGCATTTAGAAGTAAAAATCAAGATATTGAAATAATCAGTACTCGAACTTCCGGAAAGTTAAATCAACTCGGTGAAAGTTTTTTTGAAAATGAAAGTGAAACCAAAATTGAAAATCCAGAATTTACCTTTATTCAATTTTCACTAAAATAGATAACGGTACTGCAGCTAACAGCCGTTTGTCGCAATGGCTGGTACCGATTTTCCGTAAACGGAAAATCGAGCGCCGGAAATTTACTTATCTTTACACTCAACCGTTAAGCTTGTCGCCACTGACGACAAGCTGCGGCACGTTATACACAAGCAATAGAAAACTCTCATGAAAATACAACTTTTATTTTCTACAATTATTTTAATATTTATTGGTTGTGGAAAAACTAAACCGAAAAATGAAATCGAAATTCATAGAAAATCCGCAAAAGAATATTCTCCAGTAAGCTTTATCCGAGAACTGAAAAAGAAAAATGAACTTAATGTTTCTACAATAGAAAGCAATTTCTCGAAAAACTGGGTTAAAAGTAAAGACTTAAATTCTCTTATTTCTTTGGTTGATTCTAAAGAAAAATGCAATTGTTATTTAAATCCTTTATCATCATACATTCCAAAAGATAGTGCAGAAGTTGGCGGTTTTGCTATTGAATTTCTAAAAGCATTTAAAGAAAATAGAAAACTAGATTTGGGATTGTACTATTGTCCGAAAGTCAACGAAAAAGAAGCTGAAGAATTAAAAAGTTGGTGGAAAGAATATAATAAACATAAATAATTGCCTGTGTATAACAGCGGTTTGTCACAATTGCTCCAATCCTGCGGATTGGACGCAATTATTTCCTATCTTAGTTTTTCCTTAGCGGAAAAACTGGCTTTCGTCAGTCGCAACTGACGACAAGCCGCAAAACGTTACCTGCAAGTTATTAACACGATTCTGCTTTATGACTGAACCAAAAACCACGGAATTAGAGACAATTAAAATCAACACAAAAGAAGGAAAACTCTTGAGTGATTTGGTTTCATTAGAAAGTGACTTAGAATTTACTAAAGCGACTTTAAAATTATTAAGTCAACGTCCTGCGGAAACAAAAAGTGACAATGAAATTAATACTGTAAACATTGAACTTTCAGAAAACGTAGTTATAAATCGTGCGTTATACACATCTGCATTAATAAGCTATACAAGGTGTTTTAACAAAGGTGCTCGACTTGGTTTAACTTCTGAGATTTTCAATTATTTTAAAGACAGTGAAGGTGCAAAAAAAGCCCACAAACATTTTACTGATTTAAGAAGTAAACACTTTGCTCATTCCATAAATCCTTTTGAACAGCATCAAACTATTGGATTATTAAAAGAAAATCATGTTGTCTCTGTAGCTAATATTAATATATTTTTACTCAATCATACAAACCAAGAAACATTTCTGAATCTTGTTGAAGCGTCGTTACTGTATGTTAAACGTGAAATTGAGCTAAAGACAAAATTAGTATTGGAAGAGGCGCAGAAAATGAGCATGGAAGAAATAGAAAAAGCAAAAAAAACGTCAATGAAAATAGCTGGATTGGAACAAGTTAACGAGTTTAGAAAATAACCTGCAGGTAACAGCGGTTTAGCGCAACGGCTGGTACAGTTTTACTTAGCCGGAATTTACGAAGTTCAAAATTTGATTATATTTACAACTATAAATTAAAAAACTCGCCGCTGTGCTAAGCCGCGGAACGTTAGCACCAATTATTCAGAACTTATGCGAAAAAAACTTCTTATTGGAATTCTATTAATAGCTATCAGTTATATTGGCTATCGAATATTTTTTAGTGCGACAGTTGAAAACACTTTTCCTTTTTCCAAAGCAGACAATGTAGAGCTAGTTTTTTATAAAGAAGTACAAGAAGAAGGCGCAAATTTGAAAAAATTTAGCCAAGTTCCAATCAAGAAGAAAGTCAAACTGAATGATGCCGAAAAACAAGAGCTTTTTGAAATTTTATATAAAGAAGAATGTTCATTCAATTCAGCCGCAGCCTGTTATTTACCCCGTCATGCATTAGTTTTTACAAAGCAAAATGATACGATTGGAATAATTGAAGTTTGTTTGGAATGTTTAACAATGAAAGTAACTGAAGGAATTGAATGGAAAGAAATGTGTGATGAAAAGGTTGCCAAGCTTGATAAACTTTTTAAATCAAAACAATAACTGGTGCTAACAGCCGTTTGTCGCAATGGCTGGTATCGATTCTGACGAAATGCTAGAAAATAACGAGACTGGAAATATCTTCATCGCTGACTATAATCATGGTGAAGCCAAAATGAAGGATGGAATGGTTTATGTAAATCCACGATGGTTAAATAATGAAACCTTAATAATTGATTACGACAAAAATGCCAGAACGTTTAAAAAAGAAGATTCTGAAAACGGAATAAAGATTATTTACAAGGAATAAGACTACTGCCAACAGCGGTTTTGCGCTATAGCTGGTTTTATCTTTCTTGGAGAATACGCTGAACATCAAAATTTCTTATTACATTTATTCTTAACTTGCCGCTACTGACGACAAGCTGCGAAACGTTAGCAGTCATTTTAGAAATCTAGACCAGTCA
Source organism: Flavobacterium sangjuense (assembly GCF_004797125.1). Lineage (NCBI taxonomy): Bacteria > Pseudomonadati > Bacteroidota > Flavobacteriia > Flavobacteriales > Flavobacteriaceae > Flavobacterium > Flavobacterium sangjuense. The sequence goes on along the minus strand of NZ_CP038810.1, from coordinate 1,202,156 downwards.
ATATATAAACAATGACAAACAAAATTACATTTATCATTTTCTGGACATTATTTATTGGATCATTCCTTGTGTTTTTCTTTCCTACACTTAGTTATATTTCTAATGGATTTCCTGAATTTATGTCTTTAAATACGACTGTTAAAAAAGCATTCTTTATCACTCATATTCTTAGCGGTATAATTGTATACATCACAGCATTTTTTCAGTTTGCACCATTTATCCGTAACAAAAACATTAGACTACATAGAAAGTTGGGTAAAATACACATAACGGTTGCTTTAATTTGTATTATATCCCTCTACTATATAATTTATCTTGGAAAAAATGTAGGATTACCTTTTTGGCCGTCACAATATGCAGCAACAACACTTTGGCTTATATTCATTTTACTTGGTGTATATTTTGCACGTCAAAAAAGGATAGTTTGGCATCGTAGATTTATGATAAGCGGATTTATATGTGCTGCTTATTTTGTAACGGTGAGGATAATTGACCGATTTTTTATGGGAATATTTAAATCTATCTTTAAGGATGAAGTCACTTCACTACTTATTTCCGATGTGTTTGTGTGGGCATTCCCATTAATTATTTGTTGGTGTTACTGGTTGTTGTTACTTCAACGTAACCCGCGATAAATTCGTATCCGACATAATTGAAATGGCACATAAAAAAGGCTGCTAACAGCAGTTTCCTTTTGCAGTCGCTTTGCTCGTGTGTCACAATTGCTTCAATCCTGCAGATTGGAAGCAATTTCTTTCTATCTTAGTTTTTCCTTAGCGGAAAAACTGGCTTTCCATCAGTCGCAACTGATGACAAGCAGCAAAACGTTTGCAACAAGCTTATGAAAAAACATGGAAACTAAATGAAAATAATTGAACGATTGCTATTTTTCCTTTCTTGGAGCATAATTATAGGCTTGTCAGCTTATTTTTTTCTGGAAAATGTCGTTGTTTTTTTTACTGGATATAGAAGTGACAGTTACATTAACAATCCAATTTGGGTAAGTTCTCATTTAATAGGCGGAACATTAGCGTTACTAACTGGACCTATACAATTTTCTAAATGGATTAGAAATAAATATTTAAACTTTCATAAACTGACAGGGAAGATTTATATCCTTGGAGCATTTATCGCAGGTTTATCTGCTATCCGACTTTCACTGATAAGTTCTTGTGTAAGCTGTAGAGTTTCTCTATTCATTTTAGCTGTTTTGGTTCTCTTTACCACTTTTTCGGCTTGGTGGTCCGTAAAAAATAGAAATATAAAAGTGCATCAACAATTCATGGTTAGAAGTTACATATGCATACTTTCATTTGTAGCTGTAAGAATAGGTGGGATTATTCCACTGGACTTTTTATTTGGAAAAATTGAAGACGCAACATTTAGCAGAACTGTAAATGAGTATTTCTTTTCATTTGTACCAATAATTTGTGGTGAGATATTTATGATTTGGATTCCAACATTAAAAAATATTAAAAGAAAAAAAAGTTGAATTAAAGCCAGTTGCTAACAGCGGTTTACCGCAATGGCTTTTCCGATTTTCCACTTCGCGGAAAATCTCAAGCCGGAAATTTTCATACCTTTACAACTAACCGCTTAGCCTGCCGCCACTGATGACAAGCCGCAGAAGGTGGTAGACAATTTTAGCGACACTCTACATAGAAAATTTATTATCAACTTTAAATAAGTAACAATATGAAAAAGTGCATACTTAAATTTTTGACAGCATTATTAGTAGTGAGTATAATGGGCTGTAAAAATTCTAAAGAGAACTCTCATAAAAATGACACAAACTCCAATCAAACTCAAACAAAAAAACCTGATATGATTACGCAAAAAATAACACCTTGTCTTTGGGTTGATAAAGATGCAAAAGCAGTAGTAAATTATTACCTTTCTATTTTCAAAGATGGTAAACTGAAAGAATACCACCAATATAAGAATCCCCCAGAGGCAAAAGAGCAAGGTGGTCAGGAATACTTTGAAACTGCGGTTATGGAAATTAATGGTATGGAATTTAGCATTTTAGCTGCTGGTCCATACTTCAAGTTTAATGAATCTGTTTCCTTTGTTATTAATTGCAAAGACCAGGCAGAAGTAGATTATTATTGGGATGCCTTGACCTCAAACGGTGGCCAAGAATCATCTTGTGGTTGGTGTAAAGACAAATATGGTTTATCGTGGCAGGTTGTTCCGGTTGAATATTTTGACCTTATTAACAGTGATGACCCTAAAGTTAGAGAAAAGGCAATGACGAATACATTAAAACAGAAAAAGTTAATTCTTTCAGAACTTAAATAAGATAAATAATCTTGACTTAGAAGGACAGGTTAGAATTTAAATATGTTAAGAATAAAAACCGCTAATAAAAAAGTCGTTTATGGCTACTCGCCATTTTTTGAGTATAATCAAAAACTATTTTCTCTGAAAGCTGATTTTCTGACCAACGTTCATGCCGCTGTTTTTGGCCAACATGCCGCACATGTGAAATAACATTCGGGCACCAACATTACCATCCCAATCATCATTTTCACCCGGAGCAACTTCTACCAAATCAAACCCAATAATATCTTTCCCGCTTGCTGCTAATTTGTTAAACAAATATGTTGCCTGCTCGAATGAAAACCCACCCGGAACCGGAGTTCCTGTATTTGGACAATACCAAGGATACATACCATCAATATCAAAAGAGACGCAAACTTTTTGTGGCAAGGTTGCAATGATAGCATCGCATTGTTCAGCCCAAGTTATGCCAGCAAAGGTTTCAGCTTTCAAATCGGCATCGGTGTTAACCAAAACTCTTCCGTTTGACTTTTGCACCACTTCAACTTCCTGCTCACAGAAATCGCGAATACCAACCTGAACTATTTTTGAAATCTGAGGAAGTTGTAAAGCATTGTACATTATTGATGCGTGCGAAAAGGTAAATCCTTCATAGGCAATTCTCAAATCCATATGTGCATCTAAATGCAAAATTCCGAAGTTGTCATGTATGCTTGCCAAAGCTTCATAATAACCTAATGGTGTTGAATGGTCGCCTCCAAGCAGCACTACTTTTTTGCCTTGCTTTGTCCAAAACAATACTTTTTCTTTGACTTCGGTATGCAAATCGCGACACACTTTATTGATCGTCTCCAAGTCTGAAAGTAAGCTAGGATGATTATTTAAATCTTCCCCTTTTTCGAGTGCGTGAATTATAGGTTGTGCTAACGCTTTGTAACTATTAGAATTTATTTTCCAATGTTCCGGCGCTTCATCATAATATATTCCGAGTTTCCATAGTTCAGGGAAATCCTGATGGTTTAAATCTACCTGAAAAGAAGCATCCAAAACTGCTTCAGGACCGTCTGATGCTCCGGCACCATAACTTACGGTTACTTCCCATGGCACCGGAATAATAATGATTTCTGATTGTTCTGCCGAAAATGGCAATCCAAAGATAGTTGCATCTGCTAAGCCCGGCTGGCTTGGGTCGAAAGTAGCTATGATTTGTTGTTTGGTCATTAGGTATAAGTTATAAAGCAGCAAAGTTATCCCGAAACTTCGGGATTGCAAAGTATTTTTGGCATGGATGTAAAAAAGAAAGCCACAATACTTTCGCATTATGGCTTTCTTTACTTGTATAACTTTGATTTATTCTTTTATGAATTTATAAGCTACTTTGGCGTTATTGAAATACACATTGTAAATACCTTTAGCTAAAGAAGCAATATCAATACTTTCGTCGTTAGAAGTTACTCCTTTTGTCATAATTGTTTGCCCTAACATATTGTAGATAGTAATGCTTTCGTTAGTATCAAAATCTCCTTTAATATTTAATACATTAGAAGCCGGATTTGGATACAAAACGAAGTGATTTTTCACAACGTCTTCAACTCCTAAGAATGGTGTAATTGTAAGTTGGAATGTTCTGGTAACAGTTGAAGCACCACTTGTAGCGACCATAGTAATCGTATAAGTTCCAGGTGCTAAAACAGTACCTATAACCGGTGATTGTGTCAAACCTGCATTACAATTAGCTGTGATTGGGTTTGCCAAAGTTGCGTAGCTTGGCAATGTATAGGTATTAGTAGCGTCGGCAGTAACAGTCTGATTAGCTATCGTAGCCATAGTTAGTCCTAAAGCCGGCAGAGTATATCCTTTACCAGTAAATTTTTGAGTCATCACCTGAATGTCTGCACAAGCATAATTCATATTAATAGCAGCTTGTCTTACAGCTATTGCTGCAGTTTGTTGATTTGATGCCGTATTCGTTAGTATTAAACCTTGTAAGAATGCTTTGTCGGTTTTTGCTCTTCCAAGTACGTCCCATATTTGCATTAAAGCTGTTGCCCATATTTGACCGTCAGTATGTGCTGAACCAGTTATAGAACCCGGATAAGTGCCACTATAGTTTGTTGTTCTTCCGCTCCAACAAGTGTTATGACCATCCCAACTAAACATGTATTGAGAAGCCGCATCAGCTGATGTCCATTGACCTAAGCTTCTACTGTACGACTGTGCCCAATAATCTCCATTTCCTTCACCAATATAATTAGAAGTATTTCCATTGGTTATCCAATCGTGAATACCGTGTCCTAATTCATGCCAAATAACATCCGCATCTTCAGCATCATCCACACAACCTTCACCAAAAGCTATTTGATCTGTAGAAGGAAGATAATAGGAGTTATCATCACCGTCTAATCCAGCTGAATCAAATCTTAACACACCTCCATTCAAAGCTGGTCTACAAGTAATTCCTAATGTTTCATTGATATATCTCAAACTTAAATCAAGATGATAAAAAACATTAGCCGCTTCAAAAGCATTGTTATCTCTGGTAAAATTAAACGCATTGGTTGACTGAGTAAACAAACCATAAGATGGTGTTTCGAAATCCTGAATCTGTACATAAGAACTTTTTAATGTATAAACTCCGGCTGTTAAATCAATTTCAGGTAAGGTTACCGATGTTCTTGCAGCTGCTAATTGTGTTGTATTGGCATCACTCCCGTCAGTATAACCTGTAGCTCCATAGGCTACATGCGCATAAGACAATGGATCAGATAAATAAACCATTGCTGTTCCTGAAACAAAAGCTAAAGGTGACATTGTAGTCTCTGGATTTGGTTTTTTGCTTACAGCTTCTTTTTTATGATGATACATTGCCTCATCATAAGTACTCAAAACAGTTCCTGTTTGTGCATCAACTAAGACTGCCCAACTAGCTCTACCGGTTTTTGGATTAGTAACTACTTTATAAACTAATTTGGTTTGGTCATTAACTTTAGTAACCAATAAATTGTTTTCGGTAACTGTATATTCACCGTTAATTTTCAAACTTTCTTTTGATATGTTCAAAGCAGCCTCTTTAGAAATACTTGGTGTTGTGCTAATATTTTCTATGGTGCTGTCATACGAATCTGAAGTAAAAGCCAATTCGTTACTCGGATTAAAATTAACCACAATTTCAGAGTGATAAACCGGTACATCATTCATCACTTGTTGAAAGCGAAGTGTTTCACCAGCTAAGCTTTTTGTAACGAATGACAATTTAAAAGTATCTGATGGTTTAATTTTTAAATCACTGGCATGCAATTGTATCCATTGTCTTGCTGCGCCTTCGTTTTCAGAAAACTGAGCAAAGCCGGAAAATGAGATTAGAGTTAATGCTAAAGTTGCGAAATGTAATTTTAGTTTCATTTTTTAATTTAGTGGTATTTGTTAATAAAGAATTGCAAATCAACGAATTGTTTTTCAAAAAACAAATTATTTTACAGTTAAAATTCCTTGTTTTAGTATTTGTCCGAAATCATACATATCTTCATAAGAACAGTAGAAAGGAACAGGTGCCAAGCGGATTACATTGGGTTCACGCCAATCAGTAATTACACCGTTTTTCATTAAATAATCAAACAAACTCCTGCCTTGTCCGTGAAGAAAAACCGATAGTTGGCAGGCTCTTTCTTCTTGATTAGTCGGTGTAATGATTTCAAATTCGGTTCCTTCAATATCCTTATCGATTTCATGCAGGATAAATTCTAAATAACTCGTAATTTGATTTCTTTTTCTGATAAGTTTTTCCATACCCACTTCGGCGAACATTTCTACAGAAGCAAGATAAGGTGCCAAAGAAAGTATTGGTAAATTACTCACTTGCCAACCATTAGCGCCTACAATTGGGTCAAATTTTGGTTCCATCAAAAAGCGTCTTTCTTTGTTTTGTGCCCACCAACCACCAAATCGAGACAAGTCTTTATTGGCATGATGTTTTTCGTGAATGAAGCAACCCGACGCATTTCCCGGTCCGGAATTCATGTATTTATACGAACACCAGGCAGCAAAATCGATATTCCATTCGTGCAATTCTAATTTTATATTTCCGGCTGCATGTGCCAAGTCGAAACCAACGATTGCTCCGGCTTTATGCCCGGCTTCCGTGATGGTTTTCATGTCAAACACTTGTCCCGTGTAATAGTTAACGCCACCAATTAATACTAAAGCCAATTCATCACCAACTTCATTAATTTTGGCCAAAACATCTTCTAATCGAATGTTGTGTTCGCCTTCTCTTCTTTTGATTTCTACTATCGCATCTTCGGGTTTATAACCATGAAAATGGACTTGACTCTGAAACATATATTGGTCAGAAGGAAATGCTTTTTCTTCGCAAATGATTTTGTAACGCGTTTTTGTTGGACGATAAAACGATACCATAAGCAAGTGTAAATTCACCGTCAGCGTATTCATCACCGTAACTTCGGAAGGTTTTGCTCCTACCAATTTACTCAACGGATTGGCAAATCGCTCGTGATAATCCCACCAAGGTTTTTCGGCATAGAAATGTCCTTCGACTGCCAGACTTGACCAATCATTCATTACCTCATCAACATATTGTTTGGTGCGTTTAGGCTGCAATCCCAAAGAATTACCGGTAAAATATATAACGTTTTTACCATTGTGTTGCGGAAATAAAAATTCGTTACGATAGTGATTTAATTCGTCCTGCTTGTCGAGTTGTTGCGCAAATTCGCGTGTGTTTTGGAAAGTCATTGTTGTGGTTGTTTGAGGTGTAAAAGTAGAAAAAAGAGAAAAGAATAAAGAATAAAGAACAAAGAAAAAACCGAAGATTGTCTTTAGCCCTGATCGTAGTGGAAATAAAAAAAGTCCCGATGGTTTCGGGACTTTTTTTATTGTATCGAAGAGCAGGAAAATGGATGGCAAGAATGCCCTAACCTTTCTCTCCTGAAAATTATATTATAAGCATCGCGTCTCCATAAGAATAGAAACGGTATTTTTCTTTGATTGCTTCTTCGTAGGCTTTTTTCATTAAATCATGACCACAAAACGCAGAAATCATCATCAATAAAGTCGATTTTGGTGTGTGGAAATTAGTCACCATACAATCGGCGATGCTGAAATCGTGCGGTGGAAAAATGAATTTATTCGTCCAGCCTGTAAACGGGTTTAAGGTTCTTTGCGATGAAACTGAACTTTCAATAGCACGCATTGAAGTCGTTCCTACACAACATATTTTGCTCTTTCTCGCCTTTGCTTCATTAACAATATCGCAGGCTTCCTGAGTAATGATTAACTCTTCCGAATCCATTTTGTGTTTTGACAAATCTTCAACTTCTACCGGGTTGAATGTTCCCAAACCAACATGTAGTGTTACTTCGGCAAAGTTGATTCCTTTGATTTCCAATCTTTTCAAAAGATGTTTAGAAAAGTGCAAGCCAGCGGTTGGCGCGGCAACGGCACCTTCTTCTTTAGCATAAATCGTTTGGTAACGTTCCGCATCTTCTTCGGTTACTTCACGATTGATGTATTTTGGAATTGGCGTTTCACCAAGCTCAGTCAGTTTTCTTCTGAATTCCTCATACGAACCATCATATAAAAAACGCAATGTTCTTCCACGAGACGTGGTGTTGTCAATTACCTCAGCTACTAATGAATCGTCATCACCAAAATAAAGTTTGTTACCAATTCTGATTTTACGAGCCGGATCAACTAAAACATCCCAAAGACGTTGCTCTGCATTTAATTCTCTTAACAAGAAAACTTCAATACGCGCACCTGTTTTTTCTTTGTTTCCGTACATACGAGCCGGAAATACTTTGGTGTTATTCAAAATCATCACATCGCCATCATCAAAATAATCGATAATGTCTTTGAATAGTTTGTGTTCGATGGTTTTTGTTTTTCTGTTGACAACCATTAATCTGGCTTCGTCTCTGTTTTCTGCTGGAAATTCAGCTAATAATTCGGCTGGAAGATTGAACTGGAAATGAGATAATTTCATCTAAAGGAGTTATAAGTTATGAGTTATAAGTTATGCCCTTCGACTGTGCTCAGGGTGACAAATTATAATAGGCTGCAAATATACTATTGTGAGATAGCGAATGTCAAGTGTTTTGGTGTTTATTTTTAGAAAAGGTTCTGAGGCTCTAAGATTCAAAGGTTCTAAGGTTTCACTAAAATTCAGAAATGGCGAATCCAATGCTTTTCAAATCGTTCCAAAAAGCGGGATAGGATTTTGAAACTACTTCGGCTTCTTCAATAATGATGTCGGTTTTCAATGCTAAAGGTGAGAAAGCCATTGCCATTCGGTGGTCCTGATAGGTTTTTATTTTTATGTTTGGATGAATCACTCTTGACGGCTCTAAAGTCAGACTATCATCAGAAATCGCAACTGCTGCACCGAGTTTTTCTAATTCGTTTTTCAGCGCCAAAAGTCTATCTGTTTCTTTTATTTTTAATGTATGCAAACCTGTTAAATGACAGCCAATTCCCAATCCGAAGCAGGTAACTGCTATGGTTTGGGCGATGTCGGGAGAGTTGTTGAGCTCTAAGTTATGAGTTATGAGTTGTGAGTTATGAGTTTTCTTTAAAAGAATAGTATTATTCTGAAATGTGGTTTCCACTCCGAAGTTTTTATAGATTTCAGCTAAGATAGAATCCCCTTGCAGGCTGTTTTGTTTGTAGCTCGACAATGTGATTTTTGTCCCGATTGCTGACAAAGCTATAATCGAATAGAAATAGGAAGCGGAAGACCAGTCGGATTCAACAGTTATGAGTTGTGAGTTATGAGTTATGAGTTTAGGCTTTACTGAAATCACATTTCCAGCGAAAGACGTTTCTACTCCAATTTCGTTTAATAAACTCAAGGTCATTTTGATGTACGGAACAGAAGTAATTTCGCCTTCCAGTGTAAGTTCCAAACCGTTTTCGAGTTTTGGAGCAATTAATAATAAAGCCGAAATATATTGACTGCTGACATTAGCCGAAAGCGAAACTTTGTTCTGCGTTATTTTTTTGCCTTTGATTCGAATTGGTGGAAAACCTTCATTTTCTTCATAGCTGATTTCGGCTCCGAGTTGGCGTAAGGCGTCAACTAAAATTTTTATTGGCCTTTCTTTCATTCGGGTTGAACCGGTAAGGACAACTTCCCTATTTTCCTGAATTGAAAAAAAAGCGGTTAGGAAACGCATGGCTGTTCCGGCGTGATGAATGTCGATACTAGTATCACTGCTTTGCAATGCTTTTGTCATGACTTCTGAATCATCCGAGTTTGATGTGTTCTCTAAAACCAAATTTGGATACAGAGCCTGAAGCAACAACAATCTATTGGTTTCAGATTTGCTTCCTGTTATTGAGATTGCCGATTGAAGAGTAACGATTGAAGATTTTAGATGCAAGTTCACTATTATTTCAATTTATCGTTATTGTGGTGGCGATCATGGTCACGGTTGGATTTTAAATTCATTTTTTTTTCAAAAGCGGCTTGCAAATCAATTCCGGTTTGGTTGGCCAAACACAAAACCACAAAAACCACATCGGCTAATTCTTCGCCAAGGTCTTTATTTTTATCGCTTTCTTTCTCGGATTGTTCTCCGTAACGGCGGGCAATGATTCGGGCAACTTCGCCTACTTCTTCGGTAAGTTGCGCCATATTTGTCAGCTCATTGAAATAACGAACGCCATGAGTTTTTATCCAATTGTCTACTTCTAGTTGGGAGTTTTTTAAATCCATTTTAGTTGAGAGTTAATTCCATTAGCCAAATATACAACTCAAATAAAAATAAAACGCTATGCTTTTTTAAGCACTATTTTTTCGGTTTGTTTATTCACAATTTCTTTATAGAAATTTTTCAATGCCTCATAATATTCAGAACCTATTATGGCTTGGTTGGTATCATGAGTATAAAGTAACTGAATTTGGTTTCCGGTATTTGAAATAATGTATTTAAAACTCCCTATATTTTCAGGCATTGTCATTGCTTTAGGCTGTGGTAATGTCTCAACAACATATCCTGGTGGAATGGTCAAACTTATATTGAATTTATCCTGATCTGGAAATACAAAATCGACTGGATATTCACGTTTTTCCTGCTTGAATGGATTTTCAGTTATTGCAAAAAACAAAAATGGTGAAACATACATCTTATCGCCAATAATCTCAACAGAATTAGTTGAAGTAAAATCATAATTCTCAACTACTGGCAAGCTCAAATCATTACTGTTTTGAACGCTATATTCTCCTATTTCCAGTCCTTGGTGTCTTTTTTCCAATTTTTCGATGTAACTATCTTTAGAAATGCTATTATTGGTTTGTCGAAAAAGAAAAGCATTATAATCAAAATATTGATCTCGAATTTTTCCTGTCACTTCGCCTTTTTCATTGACACTTGCAATTATACTAACGACATCTTTTGAATTTGATTTTGGCATCAAATCGACATTAACAGAAGTTCCATCTTTCTTAATTAATCTTCCAAACCAGTTTAAATCTCTAATTGGTAAAATATTGGGTTGGGCATTTTTATTTGTTGCGTCCAATAGTGTCATTTTCCCATTAGATTCTACTCCCGCAATAACGCAATTATAAGATGTTCTGCTTGGGAATAATGAAATTCCATTAGCGCGTGTGCTTACTAAAATTGGATTGGCATTTACTCCTGCTTTCCTAAGCATTGCTACAAGTATCAAATTGATTTCAGCTGTATTTCCAGTCTTGTTTTTATAAGCTGTTCTTACACCAACATCACAATAAACGCTGTTATACTCATTCCAATTCATTCTTGATTTAACAAAATCGAAAACTTTTGCTATTGTTTCATTATCCGAAACTGCACCAACATTTAAAGCTTTTAGATCCTCTTCAAAATAAGAATCTTTATTTAATTCATCACCAAAATTTTCATTTTCATAAATACTTTTTGTTACAGATTCCCATGTAGTCGCATATGAATTAAACAAGCCTCCTGGATATTGAATCGCAGATAATTCATGCTCAATTGTTGCTGTATAATTTTCAATATTGTTGACAAATGATTCCTCCTTTAAAGCCGGAACATTGCTTAAAGTATATTTTGATATTGATTCTCCATACTCTGTGGTTTCAGTAGAAAATTGAGTACTTGTTATTCTAGCTCTACTGGTTCTTTCCTTTGAGTTAATGTCGAACGATTTTCTTTGCCCATTTTTTTCTATAACTGGGGTCAGAAACCCTTTAAAGCTTATATTATAGGTGAAATATTCCGGAATATACGTTGTGAATTCTGTATAATTAACCGGGATTTGTTTTTGAAATTGCCATTCAGGAAAAGTGGAAAAAAAAGGAGAAGTTATTTCGAATTTATATTCGATAACAGAGCCCTCTTTTACTTTAGGCATAGTGATTTTTTTTCGGGAGTAAAACTTATTGACTTTTTCGTTAAATTCTCCTTCACTATTGAGTTTAGTTTTCTCAATTTTTTCATTAACCAAATTATAGGTTACTGCTTTTGAAACATCAACCTTTTCAACGTCGCCACCATAACTGTAGTAACTTATTGATTGATTTGCATAATCATAGCCCTCTTTTTTATAAATTTTTATTTTAGCGATTACTTCTGTTTTTAACTGAAAACCTTCATTCGCAGCATAACTAAAATAGGTTTTACCCACGTTAAACAAAACTGCTGCTACAGCAGAAGTATCTGATGGACACACTTTTTCTTTGAGTTCATCAATAGTTACATTCCCTAATTCGTGTTTTTGGGAATAGCAAAATGTGCTTAAAAATAAAACTGTTAGTAATAATACGCTCTTCATAATGTTAGGCTTTTGTAATGACTATTTTTGAGTTATCTGTTTTGGCAATGGTTTCTCTGAATTTTCTATAGCTTTCGTATTTAGACTTGTCGTAAAACCCTTTTTTTATTACTAGTTTTCGCTTGCATAAAATCTTACTGGAACTAAGCGTATTGAATTCGATTTTATAATAACCAAACTCTGTTTCTTGCTCTATTCCGTTAGGCTTTGCTTCTACGATGTATCCTTCCGGAATTGTGATTTCTATTTCATCCTCATTGGTATAACCTCTATCCATTTCAAATGGGAATTCGCGGGTTCTGTATTTTTTTGGCACATAAGAACTTTGGTCAAAAGCATTTAAGGCAAACATTAATTTTACTCCCGAGTTTTGAGCATAACCTTCTGCTTCTAATTCTAAATCTTCTGTAAATTCAATTTTGTCTTTATTGTTGTTTAAGGTGATTTTGTTAATTTTTAAGTTATTAATGTTGTCAAATTCTTCTTTGTAATTCTTGATTTGGTCTTCCCTGCTCATCCTTTCTTTACCGAATTCATTGTCGTATTGCAACCCTTTTGAAGTAATCTTCGCTTTACCTATAAAATTACCATCCTGGTTTATTTCATAAGAAGCTTTTGTATATTTCAGATTATCTGTTTCTGCAAAAACTCGTGTTTTAACTATTTCTCCTCCTTCTGGTTTTACCAGCAAAACATTTCTGTCATCAGTAAAATCTCCCTGAAAGCCGAATGGCTGTAATTGACTCGTACATTCTAACCAAACCAGTTTATTGTCAATGGGTAATGTTAGGATTACATGATTTCCCTGAAGAGAAGCAAAATCATTCTGCAAGTCTTTTGTTTCATCTGTACCTGCATAAACCACTGTATAATATGATGGAACGCCAACCGACTTGAGTAAACAACGCGTATAATTGGTTAATGCTTTACAGTCTCCGTAACCTAATCGATCAACATCATTGGCCAACATAGGTTTCCAACCACCAATTCCAACCTGAACACTCACATATCGGGTTTTTTCCTGAACATATTTGTAGACGATTTTGGCAATTTCAATTGGTTTTTTTTCATCGCCAACCAATTGCTTTAATTTTGCCTGTGTTTCTTCCGAAATTCCTTCAGTATCGACTAAAAGTGATTGATAGTACCATTTACCAAAATCAGCCCAATTGCTGGCCTTACCTTCTACATTTTCGAGTGCAAAATTTTCGAGTGCAAAATATACAAATGGAAATGATTCGACAAAACTCGGGCTCAACTCTTCCCTTTTTTTGGCAACTAAATTTTTGGATGAATAGCTTATGGATGAATCGGTTTCTTTTTTTTCCAGAGCATATTTATCTGAAAAATTGGCTTCCTTTTTTTTAAGCTTTAATTCTGGTTTAAAATATATCGTTAACGAAGTCTTTTCTGTACTGACCAGATAATCATCTACAGGACTCCAAGGCGGAATAAAAGCTGTATTTGAAGTGGAAACTTCTGTTACAAAAACGATTGTAAATGGATAAGCAATTGGAGTATAATCAAGATAAAGAGCCCTGTTGTCATTAAATACAGAAAAGCCATCAGCAACACTAGTGTCTTTAAAATCCTTTCTTTTATATACTTTTAATTCTTGTCCAGAAGCATTATAAGTTGTTGCCTCTATTTTATTTATCTTTCTGTTCTTATCATAACTTTCTGATAAATCGAGGCTTCTCAATCCTAATTCATTCAGGACTGTGGTTATCTGAACAGCTTTGATAACCATTGACTTTTGGGAAATTATATCAATATTAATTTCACTCAAACGCACTACGGCATTCGCATTTAACTTTAAACTATCGGGAATAGTTGAAGTGGAATATTCTAATTTTTGACCAAAACTGAAAACGGAAAATAAAAGAAGAAAGAATGGTAAAATATTTAGTTTCATCTGGACTAAGTTTTACCAAATATAAAAAATTAACTTATAATTAACAATCTTAATCTTTATTTTTTGTGTCAATAATTATCGTAACCGGCCCATCGTTTAAAAGTGCTACTTTCATATCAGCACCGAATTGTCCGGTTTGGACTTTTTTGCCCAATTCTGTTTCCATTTGCCGTACAAAAGATTCGTATAACGGAATAGCAATTTCGGGTTTTGATGCTTTTAAATAAGAGGGACGATTTCCTTTTTTTGTTGAAGCATGCAGGGTAAACTGACTCACGACTATCATGTCGCCACCAACTTCTTTGAGTGATAAATTCATCACATCGTTTTCATCTCCAAAAATTCTGAGGTTGGCAATTTTTGCTGTCAGCCAGTTTATGTCTTCTTTGTTATCTTCATCTTCAAAACCAACTAAAACCAACAATCCTTTTTGGATATCGGCAACAACTTTATTCTCTATAGTAACTGAACAAGAAGAAACTCTTTGGATTACTGCTTTCATTTTTATTAAAGATTGTCCCTTCGACTGCGCTCAGGGTGACAATAAATTACTTAACACTATTTCCTCGTTTCATCACTGGCAATTCGGTCATCGTTAAACACATCTTGTCGGTAATGTTCATCATCGCCTTCCAAAATTTTGAGGTAACTATTATAACGTGACCAGGCTATTTTATTTTCTTCTAAAGCTTTTTTTACAGCGCAATGAGGTTCTTCTTTATGCAAGCAATTATTGAATTTACATTCGTCCTGCAACTTAAAGAATTCAGGGAAATAACCACTTACTTCTGAAGGTTCCATATCAACAATTCCGAAACCTTTAATTCCCGGCGTGTCGATGATTTTAGCATCAAATGACAAGTCGTACATTTCGGCGAAAGTCGTTGTGTGCTGTCCTTGCTTGCTTTGTTCTGAAATGTTTTTGGTTTTCAAATTTAGATTTGGTTCTAAAGCATTGACCAAGGTTGATTTCCCAACACCTGAATGCCCAGAGAACATACTTACGTTTCCAATCATCATTTGTTTGAGCTCATCCAAACCTTTCTTTTCAATAGCTGAAACTTTCAGAATTTTATAACCAATTTCAGAATAGATGTATTGCAGATACAATTGTTCATCCTTCATGGCTTCATCAAACGTATCAATTTTATTAAAAACCAAAACGGCTTCAATGCCATACGCTTCAGCGGTAACCAAAAACCGATCGATAAAACTGGTCGTTGTTGGCGGATTATTAATCGTAATTAAAAGAAAAACAACATCAATATTGGAAGCTATAATATGGGTTTGCTTGGATAAATTCACCGATTTTCTCACGATATAATTCTTTCTGTCGTGAATGTTATGGATGCTTCCTGTTACTGCATCTGAACTTTCATCCAACTCAAAATCTACCACATCACCAACGGCTATTGGGTTCGTGCTTTTGATTCCCTGCATTCGGAATTTTCCTTTGATGCGGCATTCAAACACTTGGTTGTCTTCCGTTTTTACGGTGTACCAACTTCCGGTAGATTTATAAACAAGTCCAGTCAAAATTAATTATGGATTACGAATTACGAATGACAAAGGTAAAAAAATGAAACCGTTATTGCGTTTAAAGTTGTTTCAAATAAAAAAGGCTGTGAAAATTTCACAGCCTTTAGATTTTTAGTCTTCCAAAATCATACGTCCTAGTTTATCCATTTTCTTTCTCGATGAATAAATGATAAATTCATTTTGATTTTTTCTGTAGTAAACTCCGGGACGAATTACCAATTCGTTCTTAATGGCTTCTTCCGGATCTTTTCTTGTAATTTGACCTTTGGAATCAAAGATGAAAAGTGCAGGGACAGCATTGTTATAATTTCCTAATGCTTTGATTTCCTCAATATCGGTAATTCCTTTGTTTTTTACATTGTCATTGAAAAGGATATTCAAAATACCGTCTTTGTAAATTGGAATAGCTCCTAAATACTCAGGACCTTTACCCATTTGCGCCAATGGAATGTTCATGGCTACGCCAACATTAAAGTTACCACTGCCGGCCACTGCTCCCATAGAAAATGACATTGTTGTTACAGCTGCCGATTGTTCTTTTGGCAGTACATTACTCCAATCAAGCGAACCATCCGGTTTCAAACAGGTAATGATGATTTCGTTTTTTGTATATGTAACAGGAGTAAACGCTAAAGGTCCGAATCCTGAACTTTGCCCTACATAAACAAATTGCAATTCAGACAATACAATAATACCACCATCGTTTTTCTCAATCAAAGTTGTAATACTATATAAAGGTTTTACATCTTTTCCTTTTTTAGCTCTTCTTTCACCCAACAATTTAACTTTGGTTGCATAATCAAACTCGTTGAACTTCAAGTTATCATTAGTATTGGTCGCCAAATTAACCGTCGCATTGTAAATACCTTTTAATTCTTTGTTTGCCTTACCATTATCGCGAACACTTGAGTAAAAACCAACCAATTGAAGCGTATTTTTATTCGTTGACATCATCTTACAGTTGATAATTTCTTTTCCTTTGATATTGATGTCAACTACTTCTTTCTTATAGTTATTGGCTCTTTTGAAAGCATGGATCTGGAATTTTTCAATTTGCTCTTTCTTTTTAGAATCGCGGTAGCTTTCATTGATTACTAAGAAAACGTCATCCTGAAAATTCAATTCAAAATCAGAAATGGTAAACTCATAATCTTTTTTACTGTCATCAAAAGTTACTTTCTCTTCACTGGTGAAAAGCGTGGTCAACTTGTCGTCAAACAATTTAACTTCATATTTGATTGCATCTTCTTTTGGGAAACGCGAAGTGTGCATAATCAATAAAGCTCCTTCATCCTGTGACTGTTTGAAATAAAACCCGCCACGTTCTGACTTTTTAGCCACTTCCGAATTGAATAAAGTCACTGTAGTTTTACTCAAAATTCCTTTTTCAGAAATTTCAGAGCCAATCAAATTGAAAATTTTATCCTTTTTGTTGTAAACACTACCGATTGCATAAAGCTTTCCGTTTAATAAAAAGATGTCTTCAAAATCAACTTCCTTGTCACTGATTTGTGGAATAACAATGGGATTGGAAGAAATCAATTTCATAGTTTTTGACTCAAATATCTTAATGAAATAATCATCTTTGTTGAGCCCAAGGGAATAAATCTTATTGTTGCTTTCGCCAATAATTTTAACGATTTTTTGTTTGTCTTCCAGTAATTCTTCACCGTAAGTCATGTTGATTTTATCGATTTTGTTTTGGGCATTCAAGCTTATACCACTGCAAACAAAAAAGATAAAACCCAAAAAGAATTTTTTCATTTTGGTTGTTTTAAAATTAATAGATTTTTTTTATTGTTGTGGCAATGATACAAAAAAAACCTACCAAAATGTCAGTAGGTTTTAATATTTAATAAATGAAATGCTATTTCGAACCCAGATTTTCGATTTGGGCATAAAAAAAGTTGCCATTTCGGGCAACTTTAGTATTCTTTTTTAAAAGAATTAATATTTATAAACAACCGCAGTTGTGTTGGATGAAGCATCTGTTGTTACTAAAACAAACTGATAACCTAATCTCGCTGCCTCAGTTTTTAATCTTCTTTCTACCGCTAAACTTCCTCTACTTCCCGATTGATAATTTGCCAAATCAGCACTGCTTCCAATGTGTTGCCCTACTTCTAAACCTAAAGTTTTGTCCAAGTTATCAAGGATAACAACTTTTTCCCAATCTGCCTGATCATTAATCGCAATTTTGTTGGAAGTTTGTACTACCTGACCTGTTCTTCCGTATGTAATTTTTTCAACGGCATTCTTAGCAATAGTGTACGGTACATTTTGACCTTCGTAAGTAAATACGATAACATTATCATCAACACTTATAATTCTTCCTTTAAGTGTTTCTCCAATCTGTTTCTTGATTACATCGACCTGGGCGCTGGCTATGTTAAGACCAAAAACCAATGTAAATAGTAAAATAATTTTTTTCATATTCTTTATTTTTAGCATTAATAGACATTTATTTAAGACATCAACAAATATAAAAAAAACAATTATTGCCACCACATTTAACCGATATTCTCACAATTTATCCGTTTATCCGTTAATTATCTTCTCCTGATGGCTGATACTTTCCTGGTGAATGGCTTTGAAAATTCTTAGAATAAACTCTTCGCTCAATCCTTTTTCTTCACCATCTAATATCATTTTCCCTAAGATTTCATTCCAGCGTTTGTTTTGCAAAACGGCCACATTTTTTTCTTTTTTCAAGGCACCAATTTGTTCCGCGACTTTCATTCTATTGCCAAGCAATTCCAATAATTTACTGTCGGCAATATCAATGTTGGCTCTAAGCTTTATCATTTTGGTATTGAAATCATCATCTTCGGTAGATACTTTTTTAACTTTCAAATCTTCGAAAATTTGTTTCAAGACCGTTGGCGTAACCTGTTGTGCCGCGTCACTCCAGGCATTGTCCGGATCGATATGCGTTTCAATAATCAATCCGTCGTAATTCAAATCCAATGCTTGTTGCGACACTTCCTGAATCATATTGCGTTGCCCAGTAATATGTGATGGATCACAAATCAGAGGCAAATCAGGGAAACGGCTTTGCAACTCGATGGCTATCTGCCATTCCGGAATATTTCTGTATTTTGTCTTTTCGTAAGTTGAAAATCCTCTGTGAATTACGCCGAGTTTTTTAATTCCGGCATTGTATAAACGTTCTACGCCTCCAATCCACAAAGCCAAATCAGGATTTACAGGGTTTTTTACCAACACTATTTTATCTGTTCCAACCAAAGCATCGGCAATTTCCTGAACCGCAAACGGATTTACCGTAGTTCTTGCGCCAATCCAAAGCACATCAATATCGTGTTCCAACGCTAATTTTACGTGAGCGGCATTTGCTACTTCGGTTGCCATTAACAAACCTGTTTCGGCTTTTGCTTTTTGCAACCATTTTAAACCAATGGCACCAACGCCTTCAAATCCGCCTGGTCGTGTTCTTGGTTTCCAGATTCCGGCACGGAAAACACTAACATCAGAATCTTTTAATTCATGTGCGATTTTCAACACTTGGTCTTCGGTTTCTGCGCTGCATGGTCCAGCAATTACTAATGGATGTGACAGATTAAAATCTTCTAACCATTTTTTGTTTTCTGTTGTAATATTCATAGCTCTAATTATTTTCCGTTTAATATTTCTTTTATTCTGTTTGTGTTTTCCATTTCGTGGAAAATCTGTTCGTAATTCCCGCTTTCCAATAAATTTTTGAATTGCGATAAATTGGCAATATATTCTTCTAATGATTTTACGACTTGCTTTTTATTTTGTTTGAAAATTGGCGTCCACATAGCCGGAGAACTTTTGGCTAATCTGACCGTACTTTCAAATCCGCTACCCGCCATATCAAAAATATCCTTTTCATCCTTTTCTTTTTCAATAACTGTTTTTCCGAGCATAAACGAACTGATATGTGACAAATGCGAGACATAAGCGATGTGTTTGTCATGCGATTTTGGTTCCATATAACGGATTCTCATTCCCAAATCTTTAAACAATTTCAGTCCCTTTTCCTGTAATTTAAAGGTAGTTTTTTCTACTTCGCAAATGATGTTGGTTTTGTCCACAAATAAATTTCGAATGGCAGCCGTTGGTCCTGAAAATTCTGTTCCGGCAATTGGATGTGTTGCTAAAAAGTTTCTTCTTTTTGGATGATTCACTACCGCTTCGCATATTGGACTTTTGGTTGAACCTACTTCAAAAACCAACGTTTCATCAGTAACCAAATCCAAAATTTTTGGCAAAAGCCCCAAAGCAATATCTACAGGAACTGCCAGAATTACAAAATCGGCATCGACAACCTCATTTAATTCGGCTTTTTGATGAATAATTCCAAGTTCTATTGCCTGTCCCAAATGATTCTCATTCGCATCGACTCCAATAATGACCGCATCTTTATCCAATGCCTGAATATCCAACGCCATTGAACCACCAATTAAACCAATTCCTATTACGTATACTTTCATTATTGCTCTTTTAAAATCGTTCTATTGCCTGTTGGATTTTTTCTTCGGTAACGCAAAGCGAAAACCGAATATAACCTTCACCATTGCTCCCAAAAATAGTTCCCGGCGTGATGAAAATATGCTTTTCAATTAATACTTTATCTATAAATTCTTCAGACAAAATACCAGCCGGAAGCTTTGCCCATACAAACAAACCAACACTATTTTTATCAAAAACACAATTCAGTTTTTCGGCCAATTTAAAAATCAGATTTCTTCTTTTGGTATAAATTTCATTCTGCTTTTCAAACCAATCGTTTCTTAGTTTTAAGGCTTCGACAGCTCCTTTCTGAATTCCGTAAAACATCCCGCTGTCCATATTGCTTTTTACTTTTAGAATGGCGTCAATCAATGTTGAATTTCCCATCACCATTCCAACGCGCCAACCAGCCATATTATAGGTTTTGGATAGCGAATTTAATTCTAATGCAATATCCTTTGAACCTTCAACCTGTAATATTGACAACGGATTTCCGTTCAAAACAAAACTATACGGATTGTCATTTACTATCAAAATGTTATGCTTTTTACCAAAGGCAATCAGCTTTTCAAACAACTCCAAAGTTCCATTCGCTCCAGTTGGCATGTGTGGATACGAAACCCACACCAGTTTTACTTTTGATAAATCCAATTTTTCCAAAGCGTCAAAATCAGGCTGCCAATTGGTTGCTGCTGTCAAATCATAATTCACAGCTTTTGCCTGAACCAATTCGGTTACCGAAGCATAGGTTGGATAACCCGGATTCGGAATCAACACTTCATCACCTTCGTTTAAAAACGCCAGTGAAATATGCATAATTCCTTCTTTGGAACCCATCAATGGAAGAATTTCAGTATTGAAATCCAAGTCGACATTAAAGTGATTTTTATAGAAATCGGCCATGCCTTTTCGCAATTCAGGCAAGCCTTGATAACTTTGGTATTCGTGTACTTTGTCATCAAACATGGCTTTTTGCATGGCTTCGATAACGGTTATATCCGGAGCCAAATCAGGGCTGCCAATTCCCATATTGATAACCGGTTTTCCTTCGGAAATGAGTTGGCGTACTTCTCTCAATTTTCGGGAGAAGTAATATTCCTGTACGCTTTGTAATCTATCGGCGGTGACAATCATAATTTTCCGTTTTTATATTCGCCCAACACTTTGAAATGGTTGGTCATTATCGCTAAAACTTTCATTGCTTTTTCATAATGTTTGTATTTCTCAAAAACCACATCCACAAAAAAAGAATACTGAAAAGGTGTTTCAATAATCGGCATTGACTGGATTTTGGTCAGGTTCAGTTTGCAGTTTGTCATCACGTTTAAAACGGTGGCCAAACTTCCCGGCGTGTCATCCAACTCAAATTTTAATGATGCTTTGTTGATTTCCTCTTTCGGCAAATCACCGGCGTCTTTGCTGATGATAAAAAAGCGTGTCATATTATTGTTTACTGTTTGGATTTCAGGTGCGATAATGGTTAAATCATACAGTGCTGCTGCTGCTTTACTGGCAATGGCGGCAATGCCTTTTATTTGTTTTTGATGAATTCTTCTGGCGGTTTCGGCAGTGTCCTTGTCTTCCACCAATTTGATTTTTGGATGTTTTTTCAAAAAATCCATACACTGCAATAACGCCATCGGATGCGAATGCACTTCTTGAATTTCGCTCAATTTTTGTCCGTTCAGTACCATTAAATTCTGAATAATATCCAAATAGTATTCGCCTGTAATGTGCAACTCATTCTTGTCAATCAATGCATAATTCGGAATAATGGAACCCGCGATGGAATTTTCGATCGCCATCACTGCCAGCTGGGATTTGTCGTGTAGCAAATTATCGACCAACGCTTCAAATGAAAGGCATTCGTTTACGGCAACATTTTGATGAAAATATTCCTGTGCCACCTGATGATGAAACGAGCCTTTAATTCCCTGTATTGCAATTTTTGTTTCCATATTTTTCAAAAAAAAAATCCCAACTCTCGTTGGGATTTATATATCGTATGTTTTACTTTTTATTTTTTTACATAACACAATACTAATCCCTTTTTCTGTCCGAAGAAGAAATAAAAGAAATAGCTATAAAAGGTGTTAAATGTTTTCATTTGTTGCTTTCTATTTGGCTAATGTAAAAAAATAAAGTTTAGGTTTTACAAGACTTGACAAAAAAATTTACGCTAACGTTTTCGTTAAAATTTTTTTGGTTGCAACTTCTCAACTCGACTTGGCGTGTCTTTTCCGCTGATGATGCTTTCCGAACTGATGGCTATCGCTTTGATAATTTCGGTCATATTGTCTAAATCCAAAGTCGAAACCTCATCACTTAATTGGTGGTAATTCGCTTCCATATCCATTTTGGAAGTTGAAATCGTGTGCGCCGGAACACCAAGTGCTGCTAAAGTCGCATTGTCTGAACGGTAAAATAATTGCATTTCAGTATAAGGATCTGGATAAAATTGGAAGTTACTTCCTTTTAAATTCTTTTGAAGGATGGTTCCAAAATCGGATCTTTCAAAACCTGTGATGTAGGCTGAATTTTTATTCCATTTACTTTCCGTGCCAATCATTTCTATATTGAACATAGCAACCACTTCATCCGCATTTATATTTTTCGCGAAATATCTTGAACCTACAATTCCGATTTCTTCAGCTGTAAATGCTACGAAAATAATGGTGCGTTCATTGTTGTTTAATTCCTTGAAATATTTTGCCAAAGCGATAACGGCTGTTGTGCCCGAAGCATCGTCATTGGCACCGTTATACACCTTGTCTTCTCCATCACTTACTGTTCCTAAATGGTCATAATGCGCCGAAAAAATCACATATTCATTTGGTTTTGATTTTCCGGGTAATACTCCGATTACGTTGTTTGCATTTTTATCTTTTCTGGTAAATTCCTGTCGGTAGTTTTTTAAATCCTTAAAATAAGCCAGCCCGATTTTGGCGAATTCTTTTTCAATAAAAGCGGAAGCGGAATCAATTCCGGGAGTGAAAACCTGTCTTCCCTGCATTTTATCGGAAGCCAGTTCTGTTTCAATTCGGACTATTTCTGATTTTTGAATTATTGGTTTTACCTGCGCCTGAACCGCGAAGCAGGATAATAAGAATAGCAGTGCAATTTTTTTCATTGTATACGTTTTGATTAATTGTAAATGTAAGAGTTCTATTTTAAAAAAAAGTTACAGTAAATCTAAAAAACAATGAACCAAGATTTTTTCTGTTTACATTTGCGGTAAATATTTCAGTTATGTCAATAGAAGTTCAGAATATTTCCAAAAGTTACGGAGCTCAAAAGGCTTTGGACAGAGTTTCTTTCTCCATCAAAAAAGGAGAAATCGTTGGTTTCCTTGGTCCAAATGGTGCCGGAAAATCTACCTTGATGAAAATTTTGACCACATTCCTCAATGCAGATGAAGGCGTGGCAACTGTTAACGGAAATGATGTAACCGAAAATCAAAAAGCAGTGCAGCTTTCAATTGGTTATTTGCCGGAACACAATCCGTTGTATTTGGATTTGTATGTTCGTGAATATTTGGCATTCAATGCTGATGTATATAACGTTTCGAAATCTCGCATTGAAGAAGTCATTGAGCTAACGGGTTTATCGCCTGAAAGCCATAAAAAAATCAGTCAACTATCGAAAGGCTATCGTCAACGTGTGGGTTTGGCAACTGCTTTGCTTCATAATCCTGATGTCTTGATTTTGGATGAACCAACAACCGGATTGGATCCAAATCAATTGGTGGAAATCAGAAACGTAATTAAAAACGTTGGGAAAGACAAAACTGTTTTTCTATCAACGCATATCATGCAGGAAGTAGAAGCGATTTGCGACAGAGTAATCATCATTGACAACGGAAAAATCGTAACCGATAAAAAACTGGACAAATTAGTTTCGGATGAAAAAGAACAAATCATCGAAGTTGAATTTGACAAAACGATAGCAGAAACATTACTGGCAAGCTTACCCAATATAAAATCCTATAAAAATACTAGTGAAAATCTTTGGACATTAACTTTCAACACCGAAGAAGACATGCGTCCAAAAGTTTTTGATTTTGCTCACGATAACGGACTAAAAACATTGCAGCTTAGTTTGAAAAGCAAAAACCTGGAGCAAATTTTCAGGGAGAAAACAAAGAAATAATTTATTTAAGGATAAATAACTCTTCCCTGATATAACCGATTCACATCTACAATTGGCGGCACATTTTTTAAGATGATATTTCCCGTACTATTCATGGTTCCGGTAATACTTTGAATAGGTTTAACAATAATATCATTCGAACCACGATGGTAAACATATAAATTTTGAACAATTAAATTCTGAGCCTCTATTCTTCCGTCTCCAAAATAGAAACTAAAATTGGCTGAATTGGTTTGTCCGGAAAGATAAAACCTAGAAACATTATTATTGTTGATTGTAAAAGCATCATTATCCAAATTAATAATAAAGTCACCGGTTCCTGCACCACTTTCACCATCGGCATCTTTATCAAAAGCGGTTATGGTCAGGTTAGGAAATGTCCATACACCGTTAGAACTAATGTTCCTGTCGGTTTTGGAATAGATTTCCTCTAAGGTTGGTGTAGTAACTAAAATCTTTGTGTTTCCATAAGCACGAACCCAATTACAGCTTACGTCATCCTTAAATATTAGCTGGTCTCCATTTTGTGTCACTTCCACATTACCAATAAAATTGGAACCGGCAACAATCTCGACTTTGTATTCGCTTCCCTGAGTAATGACAACTTCAATACCGCGATATACTTTTATTTTTTTGAATGGCTGAACAACAACTTCCTTAGTAATTGTCGGACCTGAACTTTCGACACAATCACTTGGTTTTTCACAAGCAATGAGTACCAAAAATAAAACCATCAATAATGAAAATTTCTTCATAGCTGTTTTTTAAAATCTGTATCCAATTCCAAATTCCAACGCTTCTGCTAAAAACAAATGCGTTTTTATCGTAAATCCACCAAAAAGCTTATCGGTGAAATAGTATTTAATTCCGACTCTGTCATAAACCGGAATGTCCTTTTTAAAAGGCTCATAAGCATAATATCCGACTTGGGTTTCGAGCGAAATACGATTAATCATTAATTCGTGTCCAATAAAAATTCCGACTCTCTTGTAATCAGTATTTGGACTGATATTTTGTTCCGGATAGGCAACCGAGTAATATTTAATATATTCCTGAATGGATTTTGTCAAAAACAATTCGGTTCCCAATTGTAATGTCGATTTTCTATTGATTCGCTTATCCGCATAAAAACCAATATGGTAAAAAGGATATTGGCCGCTGTTAATAATCGGATTTTCATTAATCCCCGTTCGTAAAACAACGTTATAGTGAATTGGTTCCCTGTATGATTTCTTGACTAAAGTAGTATCTGGCTGGCGCTTAAATTCTTCAGACAAATTATAATTCAAACCCAAATTCAACAGATACGTATTGATACCGCTATTGGGCGATTTCATTCTTCCATTGGAATAATGTGTAAATAAAATTCCGGCATGAAAACCAATATTTTTAAAAAGGGACTGATTGTCATAAGCCAATCCTATATTGGTATTTCCCATTAAGCGACTTCCAAATGCTTTGTTTTTACTGTTATCTACTTTGTCATAAGGATTGGTTGTATAGGCAATTCCCTGCGCGAGTTTGAATTGTAAATGCCTCTTCCAGAAATAAAAATTATACAAAGCCCCAACAGAATAGTTTTGACCTAAAGGCTGGCTTTTAAAATCCTGATACAAAAAGTAAGCTCCATAATCCGGATAATTATAGGCATGATGCCACTCTTTAGAACCATCTGTTTTGTTGAGTATACTCAGCATAAAACCTTCAGGATGTCCATTGACTAAATGGTACATATCTTCAGTATGAGGTAAGGCATTGCCTCTTAATAATGAAGCTTCAATCACAAAAGGACTGGCCTTTTGAGCAAAAAAAGAAAATGGAAACAGTAAAAGCAGTAGGTAAATTTTCCTCATCTAAAATTTAATTCGCACAAATATAACAGATTATATTCAGCATCGAAATTTTCACTGATTTTAAAAAACTTCCTTCGCAATCGCCTTAATATTCTCAGCTCTTCCCATCGAATAATAATGCAAAACAGGAATTCCGGCAGCAACTAATTCTTTACTTTGTTGCGTACACCATTCGATTCCGATTTGTTTTACGGCGTCATTATCTTTAGCTTTTACTACGGCCATGATCAAATCATCGGGCATTTCAACACTAAATCGGTGTGGAATTAAATTCAATTGTTTTTTAGTAGCAATAGGTTTTAAACCCGGAATAATCGGAATGGTAATTCCGGAAGCCCTGCATTTATCTACAAAATCGAAGAATTTTTTATTGTCAAAAAACATTTGCGTAATGATATACTCCGCGCCGTTTTTTATCTTTTGCTTTAAAAAATGAATATCACTGTCCAAACTTGGTGCTTCCATGTGTTTTTCAGGATAGCCTGCAACTCCGATACAAAAATTGGTCTGCGCCGAATTCTTCAAATCCTCATCCAAATAAATTCCGTTGTTCAAATTGCTGATTTGTAACACCAAATCGGTAGCATATTCATTGCCTTCCTTTTCAGGATGAAAATAGGTTTCCGTTTTCAAGGCATCACCGCGAAGTGCCACCACATTGTCAATGCCAAGGAAATCCAAATCAATCAACAGGTTTTCGGTATCTTCCTTTGTAAACCCGCCACACAAAATATGCGGAATCGCATCAACATTGTATTTATTTTGAACTCCCGCACAAATACCAACCGTTCCCGGACGTTTCTTTACAATCTTCTTTTGCAAAAGTCCGCTAGGTAATTCCTTGAACTCGTATTCCTCACGGTGATACGTCACATCAATAAATGGCGGATTAAACTCCATTAACGGATCGATGCTGTCAAAAATAGATTGGATGTTTTGTCCTTTTAATGGCGGTAAAATTTCAAACGAAAACAATGGTTTTCCATTGGCGTTTTGGATATGTTGGGTTACTTTCATACTAATCTGCTATGTTTGGGTTGAGCCATTTCGTGGCTACTTCTGTTGCTATTCCTCTTCTTTTGGCGTAATCTATTACCTGGTCTTCTTTTATTTTTCCGAGTCCGAAATACTTGCTTTCCGGATTTCCAAAATAATATCCTGATACTGATGATGCCGGCCACATTGCCATACTTTCGGTTAGTGTCACTCCGATTTTCTGTTCTACATTTAAAAGTTTCCAAATCGTTGGTTTTTCCAAATGGTCAGGACAGGCTGGATAACCTGGCGCGGGACGAATTCCTTTATATTCTTCGTCAATCAAATCTTGATTCGACAAACTCTCATCCGAGGCATAACCCCAAATTTCTTTACGGACTTTTAAATGTAAATATTCTGCAAAAGCTTCAGCCAATCTATCGCCTAAGGCTTTTACTAAAATCGAGTTGTAATCGTCTAATTGCTTTTCAAATTCGGCTGCTTTTTCATCTACACCAAAACCAGTCGTAACACAAAAGCATCCAATGTAATCCTGCTTGGCTTCTTTTGGAGCTACAAAATCGGCTAACGCGATGTTTGGTGCGCCAGCTGTTTTTTGAGATTGCTGACGTAAGGTTAAAAATTTATGAAAGGTTCCTGCAATTTCAATATCGTCATCATTGACCGTATTCGCAGGGAAAATTCCAAGAATTCCTTTAGCAGTTAACCACTTTTCGGAAACGATTTGGCTTAGCATTTTTTGAGCATCGGCAAATAAAGCTGTGGCTTGCTCACCAACAACCTCATCAGTCAAAATCGCTGGATATTTTCCGTATAATTCCCACGAACTAAAGAATGGTGTCCAGTCAATGAAATCAACTAGTTCAGAAAGCTCAACGGCAACCGTTTTTGTTCCGATAAAATTTGGTTTTACGGGTTGGAAATTATCCCAATCTAATTTCAGTTTATTCTTTCTGGCATCTTCAATCGACAAATAATTTTTATCCCGACTTCTATTCAGATAACCATCACGTAATTTATCGTATTCGGCACGAACGGTTTTCGCATAATCGACTTTAGTTTCCGTTTGCAAAAGATTACTCGCCACAGTTACGGCACGCGAAGCATCATTTACATGGACAACAGTTTCCTTATATTCCGGTGCAATTTTCACTGCAGTATGCGCACGCGAAGTGGTTGCGCCACCAATCATAATCGGAATTTTGATATTGAGTTTATCCATTTCTTTGGCCAGATAAACCATTTCGTCAAGCGAAGGTGTAATCAATCCGCTCAATCCAATGATATCTACGTTGTGCTCGACTGCTGCCTGAATAATTTTTTCTGGCGGAACCATAACGCCCAAATCGATAATTTCAAAATTGTTGCAACCGAGAACTACGGCTACAATATTTTTACCGATATCGTGTACGTCACCTTTCACGGTTGCCATTAACACTTTTCCTGCCGATGATGATTTTCCGTCTTTTTGTGCTTCGATGAATGGCAATAAATAAGCGACTGCTTTCTTCATTACACGAGCCGATTTTACTACTTGTGGCAGGAACATTTTTCCGCTTCCAAACAAATCGCCAACGACATTCATTCCAGCCATCAAATTGACTTCGATAACTTCGATTGCTTTATCGGCTGAAAGTCTTGCTTCTTCTACATCAATTTCGATAAATTCGTCAATTCCTTTCACGAGTGAATGTGTCAATCTATCCTGAACTGAACCGTTTCTCCATTCCTGGATTGCTTTTTCATTTACTTTAAAATCGCCTTTAAAACTTTCTGCTAAATCCAGTAATCTTTCGGTTGCATCTTCTCTTCTGTTTAGCAAAACATCTTCAACATGTTCCAATAAAATTGGATCGATTTCATCATAAATCTCAAGCATTTCCGGATTTACGATTCCCATCGTCATCCCGTTTTTAATAGCGTGATATAGGAATGCCGAATGCATGGCTTCACGCACTTTGTCATTTCCACGGAACGAAAACGAAACGTTACTTACGCCACCTGAAACTCCGGCATAAGGGAGATTTTCGCGAATCCATTTTGTAGCTCTGAAAAAATCCAAGGCGTTTAATTTGTGTTCTTCCATTCCGGTTGCAACCGGGAAAATATTGGGATCGAAAATGATATCTTCAGCAGGGAAATGGACTTCATTTACCAAAATATCATAACTTCTTTTGCAGATTTCGATACGTCTCTCGTAATTATCGGCTTGACCATCTTCGTCGAAAGCCATAACAATAACCGCTGCTCCGTATCTTTTTATCAATTTGGCATGATGAATAAAAGCTTCTTTTCCTTCTTTAAGTGAAATAGAATTTACAACACCTTTTCCTTGGATTACTTTCAAACCTGCTTCAATGATTTCCCATTTGGAACTGTCGACCATAACCGGAACTCTTGCAATATCGGGCTCGGCTGCGATTAGGTTCAGAAATTTGGTCATCGCATAAACGCCGTCCAACATTCCTTCATCCATATTAATGTCGATGATTTGCGCGCCACCTTCTACTTGGTTACGAGCAATATCGAGTGCTTCTTCGTATTTCTCTTCTTTGATTAAACGCAAAAATTTACGCGAACCAGTTACATTGGTTCGTTCGCCGACGTTTATAAAGTTAGATTCCGGAGTTACGATTAAAGGTTCAAGACCTGATAATTTTAAATATTTTGTTTCTGACATTTTATTTTGTTTTCTCGCTAAGGCACAAAGACACAAAGGTTTTTAGCCACGGATTACACAGATTTTTACAGATTTTAATTTGCATGAATGAGAACATTTCGTGGTTTAAATTCTTTCGCAACCTCAGCAATTGCTTTGATATGCTCCGGAGTTGTGCCACAGCATCCGCCAATAATGTTGATTAAATTATCCTGTAAATATTCCTTGATTAAGGCTTGCATTTCTTGCGGAGTTTGGTCGTATTGCCCGAAAGCATTTGGCAAACCGGCATTTGGATGCGCTGAAATATTGAGTTGTGTATTGTGAGCCAAACGTTTCAAATACGGTTTCAATTGGTCAGCACCAAGTGCGCAGTTGAATCCGATACTTAATAAATCGATGTGGGCAATTGAAATCAGGAATGCTTCTACGGTTTGTCCGGAAAGTGTTCTTCCTGAAGCATCGGTAATTGTTCCTGAAACCATAACCGGTATATCAAGATTGCGTTCTTCTTTTACTTCTTCGATAGCGAATAAAGCCGCTTTGGCGTTTAGTGTATCGAAAATTGTTTCTACCAAAAGTACATCACAACCACCGTCAATTAAAGCTTCTACCTGTTGTTTGTAGGCAATGCGTAAATCGTCAAACGTTACGGCTCTAAAACCCGGATCGTTTACGTCAGGCGACATGGATGCTGTACGGTTTGTTGGTCCAATGGAACCTGCAACAAAACGTGGTCTGTCGGTAAATTCATCAGCAACTTCACGGGCAATTTTGGCTGATTCGTAGTTTAATTCGTAAACCAAATCTTCTAAATGGTAATCGGCCATACCGATAGTCGTTCCTGAAAAAGTATTCGTTTCTACAATATCTGCTCCGGCTTGAAAATACAAGCGATGCACTTGTTTTACCGCTTCGGGTTGGGTGATAGAAAGTAAATCGTTGTTTCCTTTTAATGGATGTGGAAAGTCTTTGAAACGTTCTCCTCGGAAATCTTCTTCGGAGAAATTGTTGCGTTGCAGCATGGTTCCCATGGCTCCGTCGAGGACAAGGATTCTTTCTTGTATTGCTTGTTGAATTTTTGACATATTTTGTATTTCTCGCAGAGACGCTAAAGCGCAAAGCTTAATTTGTACTATGATTTATTAATTAGCCCTGATGGAAGTGAAAATCCTTTTTGTTTTGTGCTTCGACAAGCTCAGCATGACAAAACAAAAAGATTGCAACGTACAGCAGGAATATGGATTGCAAAAAAGCGCAAGCCTTTCGCTCCTAAAAAATTATAATATGTTATCAGAAAGTTGAGAAGAATTCTCGGGTTATCTTTGTCGAGATGCTGAAATAAATTCAGCATAAAGACTAGAATGTAGCACCTTCTTTTGGCAAAGGGTTGCTAAGCTTTCAACGGGTCTATTCCCTCCAGCTTTCGTGATAACGAACAATAAGTTTATGAACACCGCAAAGTAAAGGCATAGAATTGTTATTTGCAAGGGTTTTGAAAAAATAAAAACCTACAACGTTTTCGTGCTGTAGGTTTTCGGGGTTGAGTTAGTAAATTTTTATAACCAAACAGCTTCTTTGATTTTTGTTTTTTCGGCGATTTTGAGAATATCGGTCAAAACGCCGCGAGCTGTTACTTCTTTTCCTGCGCCTGCGCCCTGAATAACTATTGGAATTTCGCCATACGACTTTGTGTAAATTTCAATCAGATTGTCGGCACCTTTGAGTTGGCCTAATGCCGAACTCTGTGGAACTGAAATTAGTTTGACTTCCAACTCCTTCTTGACCACATCAAATTCACCTACATAACGCAGAACATGACTGTCTGCCTGAGTTATTTTGGCAATATGAAATGGTTTGTCAAAAAGCTGTTTGTTGACCGAATATTCAGCTTTAGAATTCGTTTCATTCAAATCTGGGAGCAAAAGGGATGAAATTTTGATGTTTGAAAATTCATATTCCTTTTCGATTTCACGAGCCAGAATTAATAATTTCCGAGCTACGTCATTTCCGGATAAATCTTCACGGGAATCGGGTTCAGTGTAGCCATATTTTTCGGCTTCTAAGAGAATGTTGGAAAACGGAATTTCTTCAGCAGAGAATCTATTAAAAATATAACTCAACGAACCTGAAAACACACCTCTGATTTTGGTAATTTCTTCACCCGAAAAGTGCAAATCGTTTATGGTTTGCACAACTGGCAATCCGGCACCAACATTGGTTTCGTAGAGAAAAGTCTTGTCGTACTTTTTTAAATTTCTTCTTAGTTCTTTGTAGAAATCAAAGTGAAGTGTATTTGCTTTTTTATTGGCAGCTACAATATCAAATCCGTTTTGGATTAACGGAATATAATTTTTGACGATGTCTGAACTTGCTGTGGCATCAACTGCGATTAGGTTTTCTAATTCCTGTTCCTGAGCGTATTCAATTATGTCTTCAACTCTGAACGGAATTGCCGATTGAGCGAAGTTGGCTTCCCACTGATTTTTGATTCCGTCTTTTTCAAAGAAAGCCAGAGTTGAGTTCGTAATGATTGGAAATCGCAAATCGATGTTTCTTTTTTCGAGAAAGAATTTTTGGCTTTCAATGACTTGGTTTACCAATGTGCTTCCCACATTTCCGATACCAAAAAGGACGATGTTTATTCTAAGCGTTGACATAAGTTTGTTGTTTTTGTTTGTTAAAAATTGGTTCTAAGATTTGGGCCAATTGGTCGAATTCAATCAAGAAAGCGTCATGACCATGAATGGATTTTATTTCGTTGTAAAAGACATTTTCTCTAATGGATTTTAATTCGTGATATGTTTCCCGATTTTCATCCGGAATAAAGAAATAATCGGTATCGACTGCAACGATGTGAATATTGGTTTTGATATCCTTCAGTATAGTCAAGAAATCTTTTCTCTCACGTGTAATGTCGTTCGTTTTCAACAAATGATTCATTAGTTTATAAGCCGACAAGCGGAAGCGGTTTTTGAGTTTGAAACCGTGATTAATCAACCAATTCTCTATTTGATAAACCGAAAGATTTTCCAATTTATTTCTTTGAAATCTTTGGTTGATAGATTGTGGCGTTCTGTACAAAAGCATGGCGTGCAATCTTGCATCAACAATTGGATTGTCTGAATTATTCAAAATCTGATCCTGAATTAACACATTGGCAATTACCCAATCGCTGGCTTTCCAATCAGAAGCAATTGGAATCAAATTTTCGACTTTATCAGGAAAAAGCACTGTCATTTCCCAAGCTAAAGCACCGCCAAGACTTCCACCAATAACCGTAAAAAGCGTTTCAATTTTTAGGAAAAATAAACCTTCCCAAAAAACACGGGCTATATCACGAACGGTATAATCCTGGTAATTTGAAATCAGATTTCCAAAATTGTCATCATATCCATTTCCAGGAATGTTGAATGCAATTACCGTGAAGTAATTTGTGTCAATAATTTTGCCCTCGCCAATCAAATCATTCCACCAGCCGTTTTCTCCGGTCACTGTTGAATTCCCGGTCAAAGCGTGATTGACAACCACAACCGGAGCTGATCCTATTGGCTGACCGAAAGTTTGATAGAACAACGGAATGTAAGGTCGTTGCTTTCCATTTTCTAAATCAAAATTAAAAAGGTCAATTTTTTCTAAATTCTTCATTTTTGTTTATTGTTATTTTTTTATGCATTTTTTTGAAATAAAAAAATCCCTTTGGATGGCTTACCAAAGGGACTTTTAGGATAGTTATAAAAACTATATTAGGTCTTCCACATCTGGTAACAGGGTATGGCGATACAACACATCATGTGCATCATTGTGCGGGTCATCATCATATTTTTTACTGTTACTTTCATTGTTTTAATTTGCTTTAAATAAAAAAACCTCTGCGGTTTGCAGAGGTTCGATTGATATATTTTAAAAATTTAAAATTATGCAATAGTTATCTCTGCGGATTTTTCCACATCATACGACACATATTGCACATTGTAAATTTCATTTTGTTGCTTTTTTGATTTAACAAACTTGCGGACTAATTTTCAATTGACAAAATTTTTTTTGATTTTTTTTTAAAATTTAATATTCAATTGGTTTAAAGCACTGATTTTAAATGTTTTAAAAAAATTAATGTTCTCCAAAAACTTTTTCTCCAGCCTTTATGGCAACTGGCAAACGATTTTGTATAGGCGGCAACGGACATGTTGCATAGGCTGTAAAAGCGCATGGTGGATTGGTTGCCTTATTAAAATCCAATATGACTTTGCCATTTTTATCGGGCTTTGAAGCAGATAAGAATCGCCCAGCAGGATAGGTTTGATCGCCATTGGTTTCATCCCCAAAAAGAATAAAAAAACCATCCTCTTCATCCAATACATCCAAAGAACACTTTTCATTATTTACAGTAAAAACCAACTTTCCGGATGATTTTTCTTTGGTAGTTTGTCCCAATACATTAGTAATTGGAATTTCTATGGGCTGATCTGTTTTTACTAATGTTGCTTCAATTTTCCAATTGGCATCCACCGGAAATCTCTCAACTCCATGAAAACTTTCCAGTAATGGACTCTTCAAATTTCGCAATCGTATCCCGATTCTATCTTCCCTTTTGATAATCGTCCAACGCAAATCTTTATGAGACAGCGCAAGTGGCTTTATGGAGTCAGGATGGAAAACAATAGCTTCATCAATGGGTTTCCCATTTAAATTGATTAAAACTTCTTTATTGACGACAATTTTTACCGTTGTACCTATTCGCTCAAAATAGCCTGCAAAATCGTCGATAGTACCTTCGGGAAATTGTATTTGATTTTTGTCGCTGCTGCCAAAAGTATTCTTCCCTTCTTTTAACCAATACAAACCCGCTAAATTCAGCCAACCATTTTCAGCTTTTAGTTTTTCTTCTCTTTTTTTGTGCCAAGTGTCAATTTCTTTTTTATAGTCTGTTTTTTGCGAATAACTACTTGTAGCTGTAACCATAATCGCAATAAGCAATAATGGCTGTAAAATTTTCATTTTCATTGCAATTTTAAATTATTTGATGTTTTAAAGTTAAAAACTATTTATTGAATTTGTTCAAATTATATGCTATGAATTGTACTTTTTGTTCATAGTAATTTGATTGTGTCTTACTCCAGTAACTTTTCAAAAGCATTAATAATCAATTCGACGGGTTCAATTCCTATTGATAATCTGAGTAATTCGGGATTAATTCCCAGATTAAATAACTTCTGTTTTCCTTCTTCTGATTTTAAACAATCGTAATGAGCCAGATATACGTATGGCATGGCAATAGTAAATTCCGTTCCCAAACTTGGTCCTTTCGCCAATTCCAATTTATCGTAATAAAAGGCCAACTCTTTATCAAAAACAACCGAAAGCAATCCCGGAAAAGCTGCATCCGATTTTTTTATTTTGTTGTAATTGGTAATAGAATCCGAATGAAAAACTGAATATATTTCTTTGACAAAAGATTGCTCTTTAAGATAATTGTATAAAATTATAGTGTTTTCAGAAGCTTTATTCACCCGGGTTTCATAGTCTTCTATTTGGAATGCCAATCGCTGCAATTCCCCTTCAAAGGCAGGAATAATGAATTGTTTGAATTGATTTTTTACTTCTTTTACAATGTCATTTTTATCATTTAAAACAATCGCACCCATCAACAAATCACCGTTTCCACAAGCGAATTTGGTCAAACTTTCAACAGCAATATCACAATAAGGCAAAACATCAACATTGAAAGGTGTAGCGATAGTTGAATCGACCAACAAGATAATATTATACTTTTGGCAAAGTGCATAAAGCCAAGGCAAATCGACGCATTGAATCAGTGGATTGGTAGTTACTTCTGTGATTATCGTGGCGACTTTGGTATGATTATTTGCCAACCAATTTTCGAGTTGCTGTTTGTGGTGAATGTTGATTTGCAGATGAGAGATTGTGCTTCTTCTTTCGATGATTTCCATCGTATCCACATAAAGCCAGCCAAGTTGAATTACGGTATTTCTTCCTTCAGGTTTTCTGTGATTTACAATGGTTTCATAGGCTGCAAACAATGCATTCATACCACAATTGGTTAGTAAAATAGTATCTTCAGCAACATTAGAATAGCCTTTGGATAAAACCTTTTTGATTATTTTTTCAGCTTCAGTAATAGTTGCTTTTGATTCAGAAAAGATAGACGTTATTTGGCCTAATTGATATAAAACAGCTTCCGCTTTTCGGGAACTGATTAACAAACCTACATTCCGAATATAATCCCGGCATATCTTTGCGAATTGTGGATTATTGTCTAAAATCAGAAACACACAATCTTCTTCCTGAACGTACTCAAATTCAGCATTGACAAGATATTCTAAAATGCTTTTGGCTTTTAAAGACGCTATTGGCAAAATAATTTTTTCTGATGAAATATTGTGTCTTTTTTTTACAAAACCAACTAACTTTTCAACCAATTTATTCTGAAAAAACCTTGGATAACCCGATTGCATTTGGGCTATAGCCGTTTTGTCGCCTTCTTCATAATCAATTACATTTTGCAGCAAAGGCATGCTAACCGAAACCGCGTGCGGATTTTGCAACGGCAACGAACATCCAAACTGAATAGTGTTGAAATAATTACTCATCATTTCGCATTTAAAACATCGACAAGCTGTTCGGTAAAATTTTCAGTGTAATCTAATGCCTGTGCAATATCCTGAATCAAAT
This sequence comes from Flavobacterium sangjuense, assembly GCF_004797125.1. NCBI lineage: Bacteria > Pseudomonadati > Bacteroidota > Flavobacteriia > Flavobacteriales > Flavobacteriaceae > Flavobacterium > Flavobacterium sangjuense. The sequence goes on along the minus strand of NZ_CP038810.1, from coordinate 1,165,780 downwards.
CAGCTGTGTCTTCCAAACCAATCGATATTCTGACTGTTGCGTGGCTTAATCCTTTTGCGGCTAAATCTTCTTCAGTGTTGGTTGCGTGACTCATTCTGGATGGAATTTCCAAGCGTGAATCGGCACAACCAAAAGATACTTTTTCGCCAAAGAGTTGGCATTTTTTGATAAACTCTTCTGCTTTTTCAGCTGATTTTAATTCGATGGTTAAAACCGCCGGAATGATTTTTAATTGTCTTTTGGCCAATTCATACTGCGGATGCGATAGCAAACCCGGATATTTCACGTCTAAAACTTCCGGATGTGTTTCGAGGAATTCAGCTAATTTTAAAGCACTGGCTTCTTGTGCTTTCATTCGGTATGTCAAAGTTGGCAATCCCAGTGAAACTAAAAAAACATCAAACGGACTTTGTGCTCTGCCTTGTGCATTGGCAATGTATTTGAATTTTTCGTCCCAAAAGGCATCTTTGGAAACTATCGCTCCGGCAGTAACGCTACCGTGTCCTGAAATGAATTTGGTGCTCGAAAAAACAGAAAAATCAGCTCCTAATTCCAATGGTTTTTGTGACGCAAACGTTGCCATGCTGTTGTCAACGGCGAATAATGCATTGTGCTTTTTTGCTACAATGGCAAGTTCTTGGATATCGACAATTTTTAAACTTGGATTGGTTGGTGATTCACAGACTACCAATTTGATTGTATTGGATTCTACTATTTTTTCGACTTCTGCTAAGTCCGTGAAATCGGCGTAGTGTGCCGTAATGTTGTTCTTTTCAAACAAAATATTTAATAATCGATACGTTCCGCCATAACAATCCTTTTCGATTAAAACATGGTCGTTGGTTTTCAAAACTGTTTCAAAAAGTAGTGCAATGGCCGAAATTCCTGTATTGGTACAAACACAACCAAAACCGTTTTCTGCTTTGGCAAAAATAGTTTCTAAAGCATTTCGCGTTGGATTATCCGAACGGGAATAATCATAAACCTGTTCGTCTGGTGATTGTCTTTTTAAATCAAATGTTGCCGTATTGTAAATTGGCAAGTGAGTTGCTCCATAAGCATCCTTGATTTGAGAATGTTGTGTGATGTTGGCTAATAAAGTTTCTAGTTGCATGTGATTTAAATTTTAGTGTGTTGTGTTATGGATATAAAAAAACCCCTGCGATTGCAGAGGTTCAATTGGTATATTTTAAGATTTAAAATTATACAATAGTGTCCCCTGCGGAAAATTTCCACATCATCATTGACATATTGTACATTGTAAAATTCATTTCTTTTTGTTGTATTTTGATTTGACAAATGTGAAAACAAAAATTGAGAAAAAAAAATAAAATCCAAAAAAAATTAGTAGTCTTTAGTTATCATACAATGACTATCGAGAAATTTATATCAAAGTTTCTTTCTGAGAGGTTAGTAAATTTTTATTGCGTCTTAGTGACTTTGCGAGCAAATTAAATCTCGCAAAGTCACCAAGACGCAAAGCTTTTTGAAAATTCATGCACGCATCAAATCTAGCTTCTTTACTTGGTGCAATCTTTCCGAAAGTAACTTATTATATATTTAAATACTACGTGTTTAGAATTTCTCAAAATCATAAAAAAATAAAAAAAGCAAAAATAGTTTTTCGTATTCTAAATAGTCTTTATACATTTGCACTCGAAAAAATAAGAGGAAAAATTTGAACTGATTGCAACCTCGTTAAAAAATGCTAAAGCAGAAACTCTTCTTTAGCGTTCACAGCAGTCCACTTTTTTCTTCATTACAAATAATATTAAACTAAAATATAGTTATGGCTTATTTATTTACATCGGAGTCAGTGAGTGAAGGACATCCAGACAAAGTTGCAGACCAAATTTCTGATGCGTTAATTGACAACTTTTTGGCATTTGATGCTGAATCAAAAGTGGCTTGCGAAACATTGGTTACTACTGGTCAGGTGATTCTTGCCGGAGAAGTAAAATCAAGCACTTATCTTGATGTTCAACAAATTGCAAGAGAAGTAATCAAAAAAATTGGATATACTAAAAGTGAATATATGTTTGATGCGGATTCATGTGGAATCTTATCAGCCATTCACGAGCAATCTGCCGATATTAATCAAGGTGTAGACAGAGCAAGCAAAGAAGAGCAAGGTGCAGGTGATCAGGGAATGATGTTTGGTTATGCTACTAATGAGACTGAAAATTATATGCCATTGGCTTTAGATTTATCTCATGCTTTGTTAATTGAATTAGCTAATCTAAGAAGAGAAAATAACGAAATTAAATACCTTCGTCCGGATGCGAAATCTCAGGTAACTTTAGAGTATTCTGATGACAACAAACCACAAAGAATTGACGCTATCGTTATTTCTACTCAACATGATGATTTTGCTCCTGAAGCTGAAATGTTGGCTAAAATCAAAAGCGATTTGATTTCGATTTTGATTCCGAGAATTAAGGCAAAATATCCTCAATATGCTCATTTATTCAATGACCAAATCACCTATCACATTAACCCAACCGGTAAATTTGTAATCGGTGGACCACATGGAGATACAGGTTTGACAGGAAGAAAAATCATCGTTGATACATACGGTGGAAAAGGAGCTCACGGTGGTGGTGCTTTCTCTGGAAAAGACCCAAGTAAAGTAGACCGTTCAGCAGCTTATGCTACAAGACATATTGCTAAAAACTTAGTTGCGGCAGGATTATGTGACGAAGTTTTAGTTCAGGTTTCGTATGCGATTGGAGTGGCAAAACCAACTTCTATTAACGTAGTAACTTATGGAACGTCAAAAGTTAATTTGACTGATGGAGAAATCAGTAAAGTGGTGGAGAACGTTTTTGATATGCGTCCGTACTTTATTGAGCAACGTTTGAAATTGAGAAATCCTATTTATAGTGAAACGGCTGCTTATGGACACATGGGAAGAAAACCTGAAACGGTAACTAAAACTTTCCAATTGCCAAATGGTTCGCCAAAAACGGTAACTGTAGAGTTATTTACCTGGGAGAAGTTAGACTTCGTAGATAAAGTAAAAACGGCTTTTGGGATTTAATTTTATCTCATAAAGAATTTAAATAAACCCTGACATTAATTTGTCAGGGTTTTTTTATTAGGATATCTTTCGTAATTTTCATTCCTTAGTAACATAAAAATCCATTAACCTTTAATTTATGGCCAAATTTCCTTCTATTCAAAGTATTATTACGGCAACCCAAAAAACTAGTTTGAGATTTCCATTAGAAACAATTACTGCCTTTTTAGGAACAATCATTGCTATTTTACTTATTGATGAAAAAACAGATTCTACTGAAGAGTTGTATGTAAAAATAATCATGTGTTGTTCACTATGCTTGGTTCTATTCCTTTCGGTGAGTTTGTATTTTTCAGTAACTCAAAAAAAAGCGTGGGTGCGATATGCATCCAGTTTAGTTTTAGGAAGTATCGGAATTGCATTGGTTTTTAGTTTTGGTGACAAAATCACGGAAGTTGAAGCACTGCAATATTTTGTTCTTAATTTAGCCTTACACCTATTAGTTTCTTTTAGTGGATTTATTCCCAAATCGTATAATCAAAATGAATTTTGGGAATTTAACAAGCAACTTTTTCTTCGGATTTTAACTTCGGGTTTATATAGTGGCTTTTTATATGGTGGTTTGGCTTTGGCAATTACAGCGGTTAAAAATTTATTTGATATTGAGATTAACGATCATGTTTTTGGTTATTTATTTTGTATAATCGCCGGAATATTTAATACGCTCTTCTTTTTAACAGGAATTCCGGATTTGAATACTCCAAAATCATTAGAACTTAATTATCCAAAAGGGCTCAAAAATTTTACACAGTTTGTTTTAATGCCATTAATCAGCATTTATTTGGTGATTTTAATTAGTTATGAAGCCAAAATTTTAGCAACTTTTACCTTACCTATCGGATGGGTTTCCTATTTAGTTTTGGTGTTTTCTATTTTTGGAATTTTATCTTTTTTATTGATTTATCCAATTGCAAAAGACGATGGGAATCTTTGGATGAAAACGTTTAATCGTTGGTTTTATTATCTTTTAATTCCGCTGCTGGGTTTATTGTTTTGGGCTATTTTACAAAGAATTTCTCTTTACGGATTCACTTATGATAGATACTATGTGTTATTGTTATCGATTTGGCTAACGATTGTAGTGTTTTATTTTTTGGTTAAAAAAGAACCAAAAATAAAATTTATACCGATAAGTATGTGTATCATAGGGTTATTGACGATTATTGGCCCACAAAGTGCAGATTCAGTTTCTAAGTACAGTCAGCTTTCCCGTTTTGAAAATTATATGAAAATAAAAGAAAAACTAACACCTAAACAAGAACAAGATTTAAGCAGTATTGTTGATTTTTTAGAAGAAAACTATGGCGCTGCAGTGATGAAACCCTATGCTAATAACAAACTTGACACTCTTTTAAAAAGTGAAAAATCTGCTAAATCTAGTGAAATCATGGAAGCATTAGGATTTGAGTATCGCTCACAATATGACCTTTCTATAACAAATGATGGTAATTTTTACTATGAGTATTACAAAAATGAATCTCAAAACATCGAGAACATTCATGGCTATGATATGTCTTTTTCTTTATCAAAAAACATTGAACTAAATTGTGAAGATTGCATAAAAATTAACGGTGTTTCCTATTCAATACAATCAATTGAAAAAGATTATGGCACAGATTTAAAAATAAATCAAGAGGTGTTACCGTTAAAAATAATTGATTTCATCAATAAAAACAAAGCTTTTGACAAAGATAGAAATGAAAAAATTATTCAAAAAATTGAATTTCCTAAATACTCTGTTTTACTTACCTATCGTTCTGCTTCTGGCGAAAAAGTAGATAACCAAAAGAAAATTAACAATTATACAGTTGATGTATTATTAAAAATAAAGCCATGATATAAGTTTGATACTAGTAACAACTAAAAACCCTGACTCTCTAATGAAAGTCAGGGTTTTTTACCCCTGATAGGAGCGGCATCCTTTTTATAAATTGCCAAGGGTTTAAACCCTTTGCAATTTATAAAAAGATATAGCGGATAGCAGGAACAGCTACAAATTATACTTCAAACTCAACATTACATAACGCGGCTGCACTCTGTATTGTGAAGTTCGTGTAGAGAATTGCGAAAAATTATCATCGTTGAGCGAAGTTGTGTTTAGCAAATTGGTAGCCGAGATTTTGTATTCCCATTTGCTGTCTTTAGTTTTTTGGTAAATCAAACTAGCCGAAAGAAAATCATACTCGTTTTCAACCGATTTATCACTGTTGTAATAGTGATAAAACTCATATTCACTAACAAATGAGAAACTTTTCAGGAAGAAATAATCCAGTCTAACCGTTGGTTTATCTGTAAAAAAGGTATCGGTCGGATAGTCATTAATTGTATAACTGTACCCCAATTCTATATTTGGCAAATCTTTGAAATTAGTCGAAGCTTTAATTGTATAAGTCTGCATGAAACTTTCATTCGTTACCGGCACATCCAGCAGTGTATTTCTATCAATCTGAATGTTATTGTACTTAGACCAATTCAAAGTAGCGTTCAAAGAAGCTTTATAATATTTGAGAAAAGAACGGCCATAATTTCCAAAAAATGTCAGGGTTTCATCAGCAAATTCAGAGTTATAAGGTGATGAAACTTGGTTTACATTATTAAAAAAAGCTCTTGTTTTAACTGCATCAACGGTTCGGTTATAACTAATTGCTCCGGCTATGTTTTCAAAATTGAACATATTGTATTTGAAATAACGCAATGTATGTGACTGCTGAATGGAATTCTCCAACGTTCTGTTTCCGGTTGACAAACTACTGTAACTATTTAAGACAAAACCTTCCGCCTGACGGTTAATATCTGTGAAATTATTGGTAAACGAAAAATTATACGTCAGCGTTTCTGCTTTTTTGATTTGGTACAATGCTAAGAAATCGGGTAATATTCTGGTGAAATTCTGCTTGTAGCTCGTTCCCAATTGTTCATTGTTCAAGGAGTAAGTATGAAGACTAACTCCAGGTGTAAAGGTAAATTTGCCGGTCAACACTTTGTAATGCAATCCTAAAAAGGCATCATTAAAACGATAATTCACATCGTTGGTATTGGTTGTATTATCCAATTGATTGACATTTCCATTATCCAAAATTTGATACATCGATGAGTTGAAACTCTGATTTGAATTTGTATTCCCTAAGGTAATGTTGATGTTGCTTTTTGGCGTAACCATATAGTAATAATCCAACTTCGCATCCAATTTATTTGTTTTAACAAAACGATTTTGGTTCAGATTGGTTCTGTTTTGCGAGGTGTCATAACCTAAAATATTAATCGCCGGTGACGTTGATGTAAAAGGATCGGAAGCCAAATCGGCATTATAAAACGGATTTTCGTCTTGGTATAAATGTTGGCTTTCAAATGCAAAAACGTGCTTTTCGGCAGCCGTATAATAGAAACTCAGGTTCTGATTTACGGTAACTGGATCTTGTTTTTTGGCCGTAAAAATATTTTCTGTTGTTGAGTTACTGCTCTCATCGATAGTTTCTCTCAAAAGCGAATTGTTTTCGTCCTGTTTAGAAAACTTAGTCAAAATATCATAATCAAACTGGAAATTGACATTCGGTTTATAGCTTGAACTTAATTTAAACAAACCTAAATTACTTTTCTGATGCGCAATTTCTTCACGATTTTCGGTTGATGCAACTTCGGTTGATGTTGGATCTAAAAAGTTTGTCGTTGACACAGTTTCTAAATCCGTAATCGATGAAGACAAAATGCCAAAGCCACTCAATGACCATGATTTGGTTGGATTATAAGAAAAATTAGTTGCTCCGAAATCGGTTTCAATTTCTTTGGCGCGGTTGTTTCGCAACAATGAAATTCCAAGGTCATTTGAGGATACATTAAAACTCGAACCTCCTTTGGCCATCATGCTTCTGAAACCGCCGGTAAATTTGAAATAATCCTGAATCGTCAGCGGTAATTCGCCTATATTATTAAAATTTGTAATGATATTGACACTGTATTTCGGGCTGTAATAAAACAGTTTTGGGTTTACATTATAGCGGTCGAATTTATCTTCGGGACGAAAACCGCCCGCTGCCGTAATATCACCAAACCAGAAATTTTTCTTCCCTGATTTCAGTTTGATATTCATCGCAACATTGTCCTGATTATTTTCAACACCTTTTAGTATCGAATTTTCGTTGTAGTTCCGTAACACCTGTACTTTATCAATAGCATCTGCCGGAATATTTTTTACACCAAGTTTCGTATCGCCATCGAAAAAATCTTTGCCTTCTACCATTAATTTAGAAACTTTTTTGCCCTCAACTTCTACTTCTCCATCGGCATTGACTTCAACTCCGGGCAATTTTTTTAAGACATCTTCCAGTTTTCTTTCGGTTCCGGTTTTAAAAGAATCGGCGTTATAAACTATCGTATCACCTTTTATAGAAACCGGCATTTCGCGGACAATTTCAACTCCTTCGAGTTCAATTCCGCCGCTTTCCATCGTAATGTTTTGGCTGATGTTTTGAGTTTGAGTCGTAATCGTAATTTCCTTGTTTTGCATTCCAAGGTAACTCATTTTAATAGTGTAGGATGAATTTGGTTTTAGGTTCAGCACAAACTTCCCTTTGTCGTTTGTAATCGCGTAAGCATCCATGGTTTTGGTTGCCTGATTCATCGCCATGATATTTGCCATTTCGAGTGGCGCTTTATTAGTATCCTGAATTATTCCTTCAAAACGGATGTTTTGAGAAAAAGAAACGGCTGATATAAAAAGAATAAGTAATGCGTATAGTTTTTTCATAAATCTAATTGATGGAATGATGATTTAGTTACCCATTCTGATTTGCATTCCACCTCTTCCCTGTCCCTGATTCATTTCTTTTAATTCATCCATTTTTTTAATAACGGTTTCATCATACTCTTTTTGAGAAATTACTTTACCGTTGGTTGGTGCTTTTATTTCTACTTTATCTTTAGAATTCAATACAATTTTAGAACACAAAATAACCGTTTTCCCATCGTTTACTTCAAGGATTAAACCAGGTAAACCCCAATAACTTTCCGGTCCTTGATTCACCGGAATTTCCGGCGTGTACCAAGCTGTGATGATAATTTCTTTTGGCATATCAAAATCATCCATAAAGTTGGTTTTCTTTTCTTTATCGTCTTTTTTAGCTTCACCTTCTTTTGCTTCTTCCTGTTTTTTAGGTCTGAAATTTCTAAAATCTGATTTGCTTACTGGACGAACTGCTGTGGCTTTAAAACAATTGTAACCGCCAATCATTCGGGTTTCACTTTCCATTTTCCAATTTAGTTTTGGCAATGAATCTTTTACCAAAAATTCTTTCCCCATAAATTCTTTGTCAACGGTGTAGCTTTTGTCTTTTACATTTTTATAATAGGTTCCGCCACCGCCCATCATAGAGCTCATCATTCTGAAACCACCTTGTTGTCCGCCCGGAGCGTCTAGTTTTTCTTCTTCTTTATAAATAGAAGCCGATTTATCAAAATTAAGAATGAATGTTTTTTCGAACATTTTTTTCATTCGTTCTTCAATCATTTTTTGCATTTCGGGAGAAATATCTTTGTTGCCTTCAAAACGGGATTTGAAATCGGAAGTGCTTGTTTTTGATTCGTAAACTGCCATTCCCTGAAAGTCTTTTTGTGCATTTGAAGTAATACATGCTAAAAGGAATAATGACGTATAAAGTAAGTTTCTCATTTTTTTTTATTTTTAAAAGAACAAATATGACGATTAGTCGTGAATTCTGTTACCAATCTTTTGTTAAAATATCTTTTTGGACTTGTTGGAATTAATTTGGTTTACTGTAAATTAGCACTATCATGAAAAACACCATTTATTTATTTTTATTTTTCTGTTGTTCGATTAGTTTTTGTCAAGGCCAAAAGCTGAAAACCACTGTATTGGACACAAAAGAACTTGAGAACAAAACCTATATTGGATTTGATGGTTTGGGCAACAATTATTACATCAAAGATAATGTTTTCAGCAAGCAAAACGAAAGCCAGACTTGGGAATATAAAAACGTGGCTTTGGGAAAAATAACTTCTGTAGATTATGTCAATCCGTTGAAAATAGTGATTTTCTATGAAGATTTTAATACCATAATTACACTTGACAATCAGCTTAACGAAATTCAGAAACTCAATCTTTTTGACATTGACAATACCATTTTTGCTTCTAAAATTGGCATGGCATCACAAAATCAATTCTGGATTTATAATGCGTTGACACAACAAATTATGCTGTTTGATTATTTGAAAAACACCTCCAAAGCCATTGGAAATCCCATTCAGGAAAACATAAAATACACTCAATCCGATTTCAATAATTTTTATTGGATAGATGACATTAATAATTGGTATGCTATCGATATTTTTGGCAAAGTAACTTTGTTGGCTAATATTCCTCCTTTTGAAAAAATTCAGATAATTGATAACGAAAAGCTACTGTTTTCGAGAGACAATATTCTGTATAGTTTGAATAATCAAACGAAAGTTGTTCACGAAATAGAAATTGTTGAGAAATCGTTTCAAAATTATTATTACAAAGACCAAATTTTGGCTATTTTTACCAACCAACAAATTAAGAATTATAAAATAAAATTACCATAATGCACATAGCAGTAGCAGGAAACATCGGAGCAGGAAAGACAACGTTAACACGGTTTTTGGCAAAGCAATTCAAATGGGAACCTCATTTTGAAGACGTAGTTGACAATCCGTATTTGGATGATTTCTACCACCAAATGGAACGTTGGAGTTTTAACCTTCAGATTTACTTCCTAAATAGTCGTTTTCGTCAGGTATTGCAAATTCGTGAAAGTGGTAAAAATATAATTCAGGACAGAACCATCTATGAAGATGCGCACATTTTTGCTCCCAACTTACATGCCATGGGTTTGATGACGAATCGCGATTTTGAGAATTACTCTGATCTTTTTGAATTGATGGAAGGATTGGTTGGCGCGCCAGATTTGTTGATTTATTTGCGTAGTTCCATTCCAAATTTGGTTGCTCAGATTCACAAACGTGGACGTGATTATGAAAACACTATTTCAATTGATTATCTGAGTCGTTTGAACGAACGTTATGAAGCCTGGATTCACACGTATGACAAAGGTAAGCTACTAATTATAGACGTTGACAATATTGATTTTGTTAATAATCCGGAAGATTTAGGATTTGTAATTAATAAAATTAATGCTGAAATAAACGGATTGTTTTAAATATGAAGCTCCTTTGGGAGCTTTTTTTATATCTTTACTTTACGCTTTTGAAAAACACCCGAGTCTGCATGACACTTTTGCCATGAATCACTGAATAATAACCAATTCAAATAATCATGAAATCAAAACTTCACAAAGCAAAATTCGCTTGTTTGTTTCTGGCTGTACTTATGATGTTTCAAAGTTGTACTGTTTACAAAACCACTCCTATCTCAATTTCACAAGCCTCACAAATCAGTAAAAAAGTATTGGTCACAACAACTACAAACAGTAAGTTGAAATTTACTAGAATTGAAAAAACAGATAGTATTTATTATGGCGTAAAGGCAGTTAGAGGAAACGAGACTCGCATCGCTTTAAAAGAAACTGAGATAGTATCTATTCGTCCTTATGACAAATCAAAATCAACGACAGCAACTTTGGTATTGATAGCTATACCTATTGTTTTTGCAATTGTTATCGCTATTTCAAACATGGATTTTGCCCCTAACCTTGGTGGTTTAGGTGAGGAAAATTAATATTAAAAAGCCTTCCGATTGTGAGGCTTTTTATTTGAAAGTGTCAAATAACGACTTCGAATTTATACTTTCAACCGGTTTGGAAAGCTTTAAGATTACCTTTTGATTTGGTAAAATATCAAAGTAATTGTCACTAAAAAAAGTTTCCTGCTCAGAAGACAAATACACATTTTTGGCCAAAACATCGGAACTGATTTCATAAGTCAGCTCATCAATTTTTATAATTTGGATATTCGGTTTTGTGAGTTGCAAATCTTTGGGCTTGGCGAAATAGAAGAGTGAGCTGGCTATTTTTTCGTCAGTTTTGAACTTAACCAAAAATACAGTTTGCTTCAAATTGAATTCCGGAAGTTCACTCTTAGGAATTTCGTTATAGCTAAAACAGGAATTCGCAGTAATAGCTTTGGAATCGCTTTCATTCCATATCAACTTACCATTGAAATCGAGCAATGTTGCTTCTAAGATGCCATAATAACTTTTTAAATCATCATTACAAATCATGAAATCATATGCATCATGACTTTCTTTCACAGAAATCAAAAGATTCTCAAAACTGCGCTTTGCCTGATATTGAAAAGCTTTCCAACGACCATAATAATCTACTGAACTCCATGAAGTCACCGGCCAACAATCATTGAGTTGCCAAAACAAGGTTCCCATGCAATTTGGTTTGGCGGCTCGATGGGCTTCAATAGCTATTTTCATTCCTTCTGCCTGGAGCAATTGTGACACATAAACATAATCCTCAAAACTAGACGGAACTCTATAATCACGAGCCATATAATCATTGATTGTTTTATAACCTGTTGGATGTTTCTGGTGGTTTTTAACCGCTTCCGAATCGAAATTGAGTTCGTCACTTTTGGCGAAAGCCTGAAAAGTTTTCACATCCGGCATGCCCTGAAAACCATATTCACTCATGAATCGCCCAACTTTCTTTTGGTACATTTCAAAAGGTTCGTTGCCCCACCAAACGCCCCAATAATGAGAATCACCGCTGAGCAAACTTTCTTGTCGCCCCCAACCGATAGATGGCGAAGACGGCCAATAACGGCTTTCATTCTTTGGCAACAGACTGTCCAATGTTTGCGAAATCAGCTTATGAAAAAGTTTTTTGTAATCGTTCCAAATTTTGGTTGAATCATTCGCGGAATAGTTAAACTGCTTTTGCCAGCCCCAATTATGCCAGCCTTCGTCATTTTCATTATTGCCACACCAAAGTGCGATGCTTGGATGATTTTGCAATCGATTTACATTGTCAATGACTTCTTGTTTTACGTTTTCCAAAAATGCTTCATCTCCCGGATACATCGCGCAGGCAAACATAAAATCCTGCCAGACCAAAATTCCGTTTTTATCACATTCATTATAAAAAGCATCTTCGGCATACACACCACCGCCCCAAACGCGGAGCATATTCATATTGGCATCGACCGCATTTTTGACTATCGATTTATAAACAGAATCGGTTGCCCGTGGCAAAAAACTATCCGGTGGAATATAATTTGCTCCTTTCATGAAAACAAGTTTCCCATTAACATTGAAATAAAAACTCTTTCCTATTTTATCTTTTTCCTGAACCAATTCAATCGTTCGTAAACCAATGTTTAGTTTTTTATTGTCAATGACTTGCTTTTCTTGGGTTAAACTAATTTCAAAAGGATATAAATTCGCTTCGCCTAAACCATTTGGCCACCACAGTTTTGGGTTCCTGATTTCATAGGTTAGTGACAAATTATTTTTGCCTTTTTTAAGCGAAATATCTTTAAACTTATCATTGACTTTCAATTGGCATAGCATAGCATTTGTACTATTCAACTCTATAGTAAAAGTAACTTTTGCCAAATCTTTATTGGTCAAGTCCTGATTGGTTTTAACGTTGATTATTGTGGCATTGTTCCAAAAACGAAGGGCTACTTTTTTGTAAATTCCAGCCGTAACAAATCTTGGCCCCCAATCCCAACCAAAATGATATTGTGCTTTTCGAGTGAATATTTTTTCGTCACCGGGTAAAGTATATGATAGTTTTTTGGCTTCGGCCTTACCTTTTTTGACTGCTGAAGCAAAGGTTATTTCGAGCTTGTTTTGCCCAACTTTCAACAACTTTTTCACATCAACTTTCCAAGTTCGGAACATGTTATTGGCGGAAAGGATTTTGGTTCCGTTTAAAAAGACTTCGGCAAAAGTGTCTAAGCCGTCGAATTGTAACTCACAGTTTTGATTGCTGAGTTCATCTTTTGCAATGGTGAAATTCGTTTGGTATTGCCAATCTTCATTTTCAATCCACTGCAATTGTTTTTCATTGGCACCAAAAAAAGGATCGGGAATTAGTCTATTAGCAAACAAATCGGTGTGAACGGTTCCGGGAACCTTTGCGGGAAGCCAACTGGAATCATTACTTTTTTTGAAACTCCATTGCTCAGAACTTAAATTGCGTTCACTGTTTTGTGACCAAATAAGCATTGGAAACAAAAAAACCACTAGAAATTTAAGCCCTGATGTCATCACTTCAGTTTTGATTTTAAAGCAATAATTTCATCGGCTGAAGCAGTTTGACTTCCAGCTGTAATAGCAGAAGAATGATAGAAAGTCGCTTTTGTATTTTCCTGAATCATTCCAATATTTGATGAACGCAAACCACCGCCGGGCATTATGGTAATTCGGCTATTCGCTTTGGCAACCAATTCGGTTAAACGATCCATTCCTTCTTTTACATTTTTGGCCTGACCCGAAGTTAAAATAGTTTTAAATCCGCAATTTATGACTTGTTCCAAAGCCTCAAAAGGATTTTGGACTTCGTCAAACGCACGGTGAAACGTACACGGAAATGGCTTTGCCAAGTCGACTAAAATTTTATTTTGTTCCAGATTAACAGCATTGTTTTTCTTTAAAATTCCGAATACAAAACCATCAACTTTCAATGCTTTTAATGTCAAAATATCGGACTGCATTTGTTCAAACTCGGCTTCAGAATAAATAAAATTTCCTCCTCGAGGTCGAATCATGATATACAAATCGATGGTTAAATTTTCCCGGGCTTGCTTTACGATTTCGATACTGGGTGTTGTGCCACCAACTTCAAAACCATCACAAAGTTCGACTCTATCTGCTCGGTTTTCCTGAGCGATGAGTGCTGAATTTAGGTTAAAACAAGCTATTTCGAGTTGATTCATTATTTCAAAAAGTAATCGGAATCAATTAATTTATTTCCGGAGTTATCATTGACAGCATAATTGAATCCGCCCTGAATGCAATACGCACCATAATTTCCTTCTTTGTCCAATGCTATAAAACCAACCTGAATATCTTTTAGATTTTTGTTTCGGTTTTGGGTCAGTTTTACAATGCGCGAAACCGCTTCTTCACAAGCTTGTTGTGCTGATTTCCCTTGTCGCATCAATTCGACTACCAAATGACAACCAGCTATTCGAATTACTTCTTCACCATGACCTGTGGCTGTAGCAGCGCCTATTTCGTTATCGACATACAAACCTGCACCGATGATTGGTGAATCCCCTACGCGACCGTGCATTTTGAATGCCATTCCACTGGTTGTGCAAGCGCCGGATAGATTTCCGTGAGCATCCAAAGCAATCATGCCAATGGTATCGTGGTTTTCAATATTCGCTATCGGTTTATACTGACTCGTTTTGAGCCATTCTTTCCATTCCTTTTTGGAAGCGTCTACCAGGAGATTTTCTTTTTTGAATCCTTGTGACAAGGCAAATTGCAAAGCACCATCTCCAACCAACATCACATGAGGCGTTTTTTCCATCACCATTCTTGCTACTGATATCGGATGTTTAATGTGTTCCAAACAGGCTACCGAACCTATATTTGAAAATTCATCCATGATACAGGCGTCGAGCGTTACTCTACCATCTCTATCAGGACGACCTCCATAACCAACACTTCTTTCGGTTGGATCAGCTTCGGGAATTTTTACTCCGGCTTCTACCGCATCGAGTGCGCGACCGTTGTTTTTCAAAATTTCCCAGGCAGCGCCATTGGCTTGAACACCAAAGTTCCATGTTGACAGAACAATTGGCTTATTGATTTTACTTTTTGGCTTCGCCAAATTTTCTTCTTTGGAAGTAAAAGAATTTAACGCTAAAGCTATCGAACCGACAGCTGCTGTTTTGATAAAATTTCTGCGATTTGACATAATTTATTTCTTTTATTCTACTCCGATTTCGTCTACAAACAACCAGGCATCTGCTCCGGCTCCAGGATTGCCTTCTGAGATTTTACCCAGATTGGAGGCGACTACTTTGACATATTGAGCGTTTTGAGTTTTTAAATTTACAACAACTTCTCCTTTTACCGCTTTGATTTCGGTTAAGGAAATTTGCTTCAAGCTTTGGAAATTTTGACCATCATTAGAAACCAATATTTCAATTCCTTTTGGGTAATAAATCCAACTACCTTGGCTTTCCAAAACACTAATCGATATTTTATTTATCATTTCTGGTTTACCCAAATCAATGGTCGCATTCATATCTTTCCCTGAAAATCCCAGCCAATCTTTGCCTAACTTACCGCGATTGGCTGAAATGCCATTTACTAAAGTGAATGCGCCACCGTTGCTGTAATTCTCATGTGGTTGATTGACTAAAGTAACTTTCTTTCCAGTGGCTTTGTTTAATGAGAAAGCTTCCTCAATCGTAGCGCTTTGTTGTTTGTCATTCTCAAAATAAGCCGCTTTGACAGTTTGACTTTTATTAATTTCTATTGGATTGACATACGAATTGGAACTGCTATTTGGCATACTCCCATCTGTTGTATATCTGATTTTTTTGGAATCATTAGCTGAGTTCAATTCGAGTAAAATTGCATTTTTAGCAGGAAGAATTCTAGATGTTACTTCAAAAATGGCTTTGCTGTAATTGATTCCCTTTTTATCCAAAACAGAAAACTGTTGTATCATTCGGTTTTGAAAATCAGCATATTTATCAGGATTAGATGTTCCCCAAAGCACTTCCGACAAGGCCATCATTCTGGGGAAAATCATGTATTCCACTTTTTGGGCATCTTCCATGTATTCTGTCCAAACGTTGGCCTGCGCTCCTAAAATGTATTGTGATTCTTCTGCAGTTAATTCGTTTGGTGTTGGGTTAAATGAATATACTTTTTCGACCGGAATAAAACCACCAATGGCTAACGGTTCATTTTTGGAATCGCCTTGATAATAGTCGAAATAGCAATGCGAACCCGGCGTCATGACAACATAGTGTTTTTGCTTTGCAGCAGCAATACCGCCTTCGGTGCCACGCCAACTCATTACGGCCGCGTTAGGCGCTAAACCTCCTTCAAGAATTTCATCCCAACCGATGATTTTTCGCCCTTTAACATTAACAAACTTTTCGATTCTTTGGATGAAATAACTTTGGAGTTCGTGTTCATCCTTTAAACCTTTCTCCTTCATCAACGCTTGACAATGCGGACAGTTTTTCCAACGTGTTTTCGGGCATTCATCGCCGCCGATATGAATATATTGTGACGGAAACAAAGCCATAACTTCGGTTAAAACATTTTGCAAAAAAGTGAATGTTTCTTCCTTGGGGCAAAACACATCGTCCAAAACACCCCATTGTTTGGCGACTTCAAATGGTCCGCCAGTGCAGGAATATTCGGGATAAGCGGCCAAAGCAGCTACTGCATGTCCGGGCATTTCGATTTCAGGAACGACTGTAATATGTCGTTGCGCAGCATAGGCGACGACTTCTTTAATTTGGTCTTGAGTATAAAATCCGCCATAGGGTTTGTCATCATACCTTTGGTCGCTATAATGGCCAATCATCGAACCGTTGCGCCAGGCACCAACTTCGGTTAACTTTGGATATTGTTTGATTTCGATTCGCCAACCCTGGTCATCCGTCAAGTGCCAATGAAAGGTATTGAATTTGTACATTGCCAAATAGTCGATATACTTTTTGACAAAATCAACCGAAAAGAAATGTCGTGCGCAATCGAGATGCATACCGCGCCATGAATATATTGGGCTGTCATTAATTTGAAGACACGACAGTTTGATTTTTTGCTTTTCTTCGGAAGGAATCATTTGCAAAAGTGTTTGGATTCCGTAGAAAAATCCCTGTTCGTATTCCGCTTTAACAACAATCGTTTTATCTGAAATACTAAGTTCATAAGACTCTTTTTTTTCGCTCGCATCTACCGCACTCAGATCGAAACTCAAACTTATTTTCGGAACATTGGCTGCGACAGGCATTATTTTCAAATCCAAACCTGTTTGTTGCCTGATGGCTTTTTTCAGATATTGCGCTTCAAACATTTTCCCATCTGCCTGAATGACAGTTTCCTTGTTTAATTCGAAATGTCCGTTTTTAAGATGGACGGAATGAGGTTGTGGAATTAACGGCAATGGATTTTGCGAAAAACCAATCGCAAAAAAAAGGAGCAAAAAAGCGGTTAGTTTAGTAGTCATTAAAGTGTTGTTTGATGCAGGCTAAAAATACATAAAAAAAACCGCTATGATGATTGCGGGTTTTGTTTATCTTTTAATTATTCGAAGGGTATGTATTGCTTCGCCCTGCGAAACGACTACATTGTATAAGCCCGAGGCATACTTTTGTCCAAAACGAACCAATTGCATTTCTGTCGGATTGCCCTCCGTCTTTTCAATCAGTTTCCCCGTCATATCATAAACAGATACCCTGATGACTTCGTTACCAAAAGGGTTAACATCCAAACTAAAGGCGCTGCTGAAAGGATTTGGATAGACCCTGGCAAAGTCCAAAACGGTTGCGGGATTCTCTGTAGTGAGTAAAAATTCGCAAGTGGAACTGAGCAGACAGTTTGGATTGGTATAACCTACGGTATCGATTTTATTTTGCACATACGTCAATTCATTGGCATCGGCACAAAAATATTGCAAGTTGGGTGTTCCCATAAAATTGATGGAGGTAGTGGGCGGCGGTGGCGGTATCTCCGGATTATGAGTATTTGCATGCTTGAAATCATAATCTGTTACCATTCGACAGGAATCTTTAGTATTGATTGTGGCCAGATTCGGGTTATACGAGCAATTGATAACTACCCAAGGCGGCAGCGAAATTTCATGCCCCATATCGCTAATATCAACTGTAGTCAGGTTGTTATAGGAACAGTTAATCAATCCAAGGTTAACAAGGCCGGTAAAACTCAAACTGGTAAGTTGATTGTGATGGCAGGTGAGGTAGTATAAATTGTTTGCTCCGGTTAAATTTAATTCCGTCAGTGCATTGTTTTCACACCTGAGATCCTGCAGGTTTGTGAAATTGGTTACATCCAGGTTTGTGAGTACATTATTATTACAATAAAAGGTATGCAGGTTGGTCGAACCCGAAATATCTAATGTGGGAATCATATTTCCCTGGCATCTTAATAGGGTTAACCCTGTGAGACCCGTCAAATTAAGGTTTGTCAATTGGTTATTATAACAATCCAATTGGATAAGCCCAGGGGAATTGCTTAAATCCAAACTTCCTATCGCATTGTCCCAGCAATAAAGCCCTGTTAATTGAGTAAGCACACCTGTATTTAAGGCCGTAATGGCATTGTCCTCGCACCATAAAGTACTAAGATTGACCAAATTGGTAACGTCTAAACTTGTCAAAGAATTTGAAAAACAACGTAAGTTGGTCAAATTGGTAAAGGCCTCAATCCCGGTCAGGGTGGCAATGTTCGAGCTGCTTACATCAAGAGAGTAAACGGTTAAGGCCTCACTAACTTCTATCTGTCCGTCATTATTAGTGTCAATCCTGATGTGGTTACCATTGGCGTCAGAAGCTGTAATAGATCCCGTATTTGCAAAAAGCAACTGGGATTTAAAATTAGCATCCGGGATATTGATTATCTGAGCCTTGCCGGCTGTAATGATAAAACAGAAAAACAAGAGGACATAGTGCTTCTTCATTGAGTAGTGCTTTGACAATCAAAGATATAAAAAATGCCTCACTTTCGTGAGGCATCTTTAAATATTTATAAGCTTTCGATTATTTCAATGCTTCAACTTGAGCTTTTACTTCTTCTAACGAACCTTCAAAAGTTTGTGTATTTACATTTCCTTTTTCGGTTGTAGTAACAGTAGCTTTTGCTTTTCCGTTAGTATTAGTAATTTCAACTTTTACGTTTTTCTCAACTTTAGCGCCTTCTTTTCCTGCACAACAGTCGTCTTTTTTAGCGATGAATTTTCCATCGGCATCATAGTGAGAAAGGCAAGCTTCTTTTTCTTCAGGAGAACATTTTAATGAATCGCACATTGCAGCACATTCTTCTTTAGTCATGTCTTTGCATTTGCTCATATCGCATTTGCCTACAACTTCTTTGCACTCCATTTTCATTTCGATGCATTTCTCTTCAGTTCCACCTTCGTGACCAGCACCTAGGATTGGGGCGATTACTAAACCAATCAAACAAGTTAATTTGATTAAGATGTTCATTGATGGCCCAGAAGTATCTTTAAATGGATCTCCAACAGTATCTCCTGTTACGGCAGCTTTGTGCGCATCAGAACCTTTGTATGTCATTTCTCCGTTGATTTCAACTCCAGCTTCGAAAGATTTTTTAGCGTTATCCCAAGCACCACCTGCGTTGTTTTGGAACACAGCCCAAAGAACTCCAGATACGGTAACTCCAGCCATATAACCACCTAACATTTCAGCAATTAATTGGTTGTTGTCTCCGTAAACTAATTTTCCTAACAATACGATTGCAATTGGGAAACCGATAGTTAAAACTCCAGGTAACATCATTTCGCGTAAAGCGGCTTTTGTAGAAATCTCAACACATTTACCATATTCAGGTTTTCCTGTCCCTTCCATGATTCCCGGGATTTCTTTGAACTGACGACGTACTTCGTACACCATGTCCATTGCAGCTTTTCCAACAGAGTTCATTGCTAATGCAGAGAAAACAACTGGTATCATTCCACCAACAAATAACATTGCCAATACCGGCGCTTTGAAGATGTTGATTCCGTCAATTCCTGTAAACGTTACATAAGCTGCAAATAAAGCTAAAGATGTTAATGCAGCAGAAGCGATTGCAAAACCTTTTCCTGTTGCAGCCGTTGTGTTACCAACTGAATCCAAAATATCTGTACGAGTACGAACTTCTTTTGGCAATTCACTCATTTCAGCAATTCCACCAGCATTATCAGAGATTGGTCCGAAAGCGTCGATTGCTAACTGCATAGCTGTTGTAGCCATCATTGCAGAAGCAGCAAGAGCAACTCCATAGAAACCAGCAAAAGCATAAGAAGCCCAGATTGCACCAGCGAATAATAATACGGTTGGGAACGTAGAAATCATACCGGTAGCTAAACCAGCGATCACGTTTGTTCCTGCACCAGTTGACGATTTTTGTACAATTGCCAATACTGGTTTTGTACCTAATCCTGTGTAATATTCGGTTACAGAAGAGATAACTCCACCAACTACCAATCCAACGATAGTAGCGTAGAATACTCTCATTGATGAGATTTGCTGTGCACCTTCACCATAGAATTCCATGGTCATAGTAGCAGGCAATAAATATTGTACTAGGAAGAAACATGATACCGCAGTTAAAACGATTGAAACCCAGTTTCCAACGTTTAAAGCACCTTGTACTTGTTTTTCTTTTGCGTCATCACTTGTGATTTTCACCAACATAGTTCCTACGATTGAAAATATGATTCCGAAACCGGCGATTGCCATTGGCAATAAGATTGGACCAATTCCACCAAAAGCGTCTTCGATTTTACCACCCATATCTTTGATAACATAATTACCAAGAACCATAGCTGCCAAAACTGTAGCCACATAAGAACCAAATAAGTCAGCTCCCATTCCGGCAACGTCACCAACGTTATCACCAACGTTATCTGCAATTGTAGCAGGATTACGTGGATCATCTTCCGGGATTCCCGCTTCAACTTTACCTACTAAGTCAGCACCAACGTCAGCAGCTTTAGTATAAATACCACCACCAACACGAGCAAATAATGCAATAGATTCAGCTCCAAGAGAGAAACCAGCTAATGTTTCAAGAACAACGGTCATATCTTCAGTGTTCGTCCAAACACCGCCCATAAAATTTTGAAATAATATAATGAAGAACCCAGTCAAACCTAAAACGGCTAAACCTGCAACTCCAAGACCCATTACAGTTCCACCACCAAAAGATACTTTTAGTGCTTGTGGTAAACTTGTACGAGCTGCTTGTGTAGTTCTTACGTTAGTTTTTGTTGCGATTTTCATTCCCATATTTCCGGCTAAAGCTGAAAAGAAAGCACCGAAAATAAATGCAATAACAATTAATAAATGTGTTTTAACTCCAGGTAAAAAAGTAATACCGGCTAAAACAATACTTGCAACAACTACGAAAATTGCTAATAATCTGTATTCTGCTTTTAGGAAAGCTAAAGCTCCTTCGTAGATGTAATCTGAAATCTCTTTCATCTTTCCATCACCAGCATCTTGTTTTAAAACCCAACTTCTTTTGATTGCCATAAAAGCCAATCCTATCAGTGCCATAACTATCGGCACGTAAATCATAAATGATTCCATAAATATTCTTATTATAAATTTTATCGGGTGCAAAAGTAGCAAAACTTTAATAAATAGAAACAATATAATTTGGGAATGTTTCAATAGTTGTAGGGCAATCGATTGCATTGTTTTTATTTAAATTGAAAACCCTTGTGTACTGATTCAAAAAAACTATTTTTGAAATAATTTTATCTTTAAATGGAAATTAAAAAACTATCTGTCATCATTCCGTGCTTCAATGAAGGTCCTACTATTCATAAAATATTGGACAAAATTAAAGCGGTTTCACTTCTGAATAATATCGAAAAGGAAATAATCATCGTGAATGATTGCAGTACAGATACTACTACGGAAAGTATAAAAAATTACATTTCAACCAATTCTTCTCTCAATATTGTTTTTCTAGAACATGACAAAAACAAAGGAAAAGGCGCGGCACTTCATACCGGAATAACTATTTCTACCGGAGATATCATCGTTATTCAGGATGCTGATTTAGAATACGACCCGCAGGAATATAACATACTTTTAAAGCCAATGATTGATGACGTTGCCGATGTCGTTTATGGAAGTCGATTCATGGGTGGAAATCCGCATCGCATCTTGTTCTTCTGGCACAGTATCGGAAACAAATTCCTGACATTTCTGAGCAATATGTTTTCCAATCTGAATTTGACAGATATGGAAACCTGCTACAAAATGTTCCGTTCCGAAATTTTAAAATCGATAAAACTAAAAGAAAAGCGTTTTGGCTTTGAACCTGAAGTAACCCAAAAGGTTGCCCGAATTCCAAAAATCAGGATTTATGAAGTTGGTATAAGTTATTATGGCAGAACCTTTGAAGAAGGTAAAAAAATCAACTGGAAAGATGGTTTTCACGCGATTTATTGTATACTGAGATACGGGATTTTCAGGTAAATCTATACAAAAGGCTTGCGGTTTCGTTTCTCTAAATAATGATGCCAAAGCATAAAAGTCGCCATGGTTCTATAGGGTTTCCAGCTTTGTGAAAGCTTTTCCATTTCCTCCTTCGTATGAACATCAAACAATTCTTTGATTGTATTGACAACAGCAATGTCGCCAAGCGGAATAATATCGGGTGATTGCAAGGCAAACATCAGATACACATCGATGGTCCAATGACCAATTCCTTTTATTTTAATGAGTTCGTTTCTAACTTCATCAGCTGATTTTGAAGGAAAGCTATCCAAATCTAATTCGGAAGAAACCGCTTCCGATAGTATTTTCAGATAACTTATTTTTTGTCGGCTAACCCCACAACTTTTCAAATCTTCATCAGAACACGGTATGATTGTTTCGGGAGAAACGGTTCCTAAAAGGTTTTCTATTTTTGAGAAACAGGCTTTCGCCGAATCGATAGAAACCTGCTGTTCCAGTATTAATTTGCAAAGCGTAACAAATCCGGATGGTCTTGACGGAATAAAAAAAGTGGTGTATTGCTGCTGCAGACTTTTGAAAACAGGTTCTTTGGCAACCAAAAATGAAATGGCTTCCTGCATTTTAAAAATAGAATCCGAAGGAACCTTTTATAGTAAAGTTATTGGTGCCGGGAATATCTCTATAGTTACCTCTCCATGCAAAATCCAAGCGGAATACTTTGAAGATATTTCCAATTCCGGCATTGTATTCCCAATACGGTTTTTCCGGAGCTTGGTAAATTAAACCCGAAGCATTGATTAATCTGTTTTCATCGCTAACTGTTCCGTAAACCCCTTTTACACCTACAATTTCTCTCAAATTCAGTTTTCTTAAACCAGGAATTCTGGCAAATATTTTTCCCTGAAAATTGTGTTCCCATTTTAATGTTGCATACTGATCGGTAACAAATTCGTAGAAATTAAGATTACTAAAAGTATTGTCAATTATAAAAAGTGTCTGGTTACCCGGAACAACACTCATTAAGCCCAGTGGAACCTCACCAAAAGTTTTTCCCAGTTCCACCGTAAGATTAGAACGTCCTACCGCACCAATAATAATTGGTTGTTTGTAATATAGCTGAAGCTTTTGATAACTAAAATCGCTATTGATAAATCCTTTAAATCCTTGACTGTAATTCACAAAAATCCGACTATACGGTGAATCAATATCACGCCTCTCCACACCATATCCAATTGTCTTCTTCTTTGGCGTAACTTCAATCTGAGCGTTTACTTCCGATTGCGTTACGCTGCTTTTGGTAGTGGTTTGAGTTGCATCTGTATAATAATCAAGCGCAAATGTATCTGATGCTGACTCTAAAGTTCGGTATGAAAAACCAAGTTGAAAGGTTATATTTTTGATTGGCTCAATCTCTACTGCCAAAGTACTAAGATTAATGTTGGTTAATTTACCGTTAGAGCCTGTCGTAAACAATCCTGAAGAAGCATAACTTCTACCCAAAACATCGTTGGTTGTTGTTAAGCTGGCGCCAATTTGCTCCACATCGCGCCTATTTCCTCCCGAAATAATGACTCTGTTTTTCTTGTCAATCATCCATTTTCCGGAAGCTCCATACTTTACTTTATTGTCTCTAAAACCATAAGCTGTATATCCTTGTAATCTCCATAAATCATTTGGCCCAAAATAGGTTCTCACTCCGGCTCTGACTCTCCAACCTTCTACTTCATTGTTTCCAATGGTTGAGAATATTGGACCATAATCCAAATGATATTTCGGAATTTCGATATAACCACTTCCTAAAATTGAAACTAGACTATAAAGTTGTTTGAATCTCTTGACCGTTTTGAGCGTGTCAATCATGGCGTAGATTTTCTTCTCGTCTTTGTTGAGTTTTTCAAATCGATTTTCGTCCCAATACTCATTAGATCTGGCGTAAACCTCATTGTTTATATAGTTAACTTCTTCCTTATAGAATTTGTCTGATTTCTTTTCGTTAAACTTGAAATTTCTATATAAGGTGGTGCGTTTTCCATAAACCCCTTTGGACTCTTCTTTCTTTCTCAAAGCAAAGTCAGACATCATATAATCTCTTGTTGGCAGAAAAACCGAATCGTTCAACACTTCGTATTCCTGCTCCAGATAAATATCTTTTACCCAGTTGATATTGGCGCTTTTGGTAATTGCCATATTTATTTTCTTGATGGCAAATGTCGTATCGTTAACCCAAAAATCTCCTTTAAAAGTCAATTCGTTTTTACGTCTTGGATAAAAGACAATGTTGTAGCACAATTTGTTATCAATAACTGCTGTATCGGCCAAAACGTAGTTATAAACGTCAATTCCTGTTCGGGATAACGGACTCGTAAAACTCTTATCAAACAACTGCAAATAGTTGTCGTAAATATCATAGTCATTATACAAATCCTTGATAAACATGTTCACGCCATCACCTGTTCCTAAGCCCGAATTTTTGTTGGCTTTGAGGATTTCTCTGGTTCTTTTGTTTTCGTTATCTCCATAGAAATCAGACAACGATTCGTTGATGAAAATTGGCAGATATGTCTTCCCCGTAACTTTAGAAGTATCGATGTTTTTGAAAACGAATTCCATGCCTTTGAAAAGTTTCTTTTTCATAAAAGCACTATCAATAGTGTTCATGTCAAATTCTACCTTTTCATACTTTTCATATTCGTATTGCTTGAACATTTTTAGTCCATTCTTTCTTCTTCGCTCCCAAATTTTTCTAAGAATGTCTAATGCAGGATTATTTTTTTTGGAAGTTTTTCCGGCGTAAATTTTAACTTCTTTCAAAGCATTACCTTCAGTCAGAATAACTTTAAAATCGTAATTCACTTTTTCGGGTAACTTTACTGTTTTATCCGGAAAGCCAACAAATGATACTATCAATTCGGTGTAATTATCCGGTGATTCTATATAAAACCGACCATCTTCATTAGAAACAACTCCGGTGTTAGAGCCTTTAAAAACAACATTCGCATAAGGAATAGGCTGCTTAGAACTATCAAGTATGATACCGCTCACTTTGGTTTGAGCCACTAAAACTGTATTGAAAACAATTAAAAATAAACTAAAATAAATCTTTTTCATAGGCATAAAAAAACTTCACCAAATCGATGTCTGATGAAGTTTCAAATATAGGTAAATTAATATTATTTGTAAGTTACTTTTTTCACAGCTTTAATAACATCTTCTGCATTTGGCAACCATTCTTTTAATAAAGTTGGTGAATATGGTGCAGGTGTGTCAGCCGTTGTGATTCTTTGAACAGGCGCATCCAAATAATCAAAAGCGCGATCCTGAACCATATAGGTAATTTCAGAAGCCACACTGGCAAATGGCCATGCTTCTTCAAGAACTACTAACCTGTTTGTTTTTTTAACCGAAGTGATAATCGCGTCATAATCCATTGGGCGAACCGTTCTCAAATCGATAATCTCACAAGAGATACCTTCTTTGGCTAATTCGTCAGCAGCGATGAAAGCTTCTTTGATGATTTTACCAAAAGAAACAATTGTTACATCAGTTCCTTCTCTTTTTATATCGGCAACGCCAAGTGGAATAGTGTATTCTCCTTCCGGCACTTCGCCTTTGTCACCATACATTTGCTCCGATTCCATGAAAATCACAGGATCGTTATCACGAATGGCTGCTTTCAACAAACCTTTTGCATCATAAACAGTTGATGGAACAACTACTTTTAAACCTGGTGTGTTTGCAAACCAGTTTTCAAAAGCTTGTGAGTGCGTTGCTCCTAATTGTCCGGCAGAAGCTGTTGGTCCACGAAAAACCATTGGCATCGGAAACTGTCCGGCCGACATTTGACGCATTTTGGCAGCATTGTTAATAATTTGGTCAATACCAACTAACGAGAAATTGAAAGTCATGTATTCTACAATCGGGCGACAACCGTTCATTGCTGAACCAACTGCAATTCCGGCAAAACCAAGTTCGGCAATTGGCGTATCGATTACTCTTTTTGGTCCAAATTCGTCGAGCATTCCTTTTGAAGCTTTGTAAGCACCGTTATATTCGGCAACTTCTTCACCCATTAAATATACTGATTCATCACGACGCATTTCTTCGCTCATCGCTTCGGCAATCGCTTCTCTAAATTGTATTGTTCTCATAGAATTTCTATTTCTTTCAATTAATTTGAATGGCAAAAATAAAAATTAAAAACGATTAAAAAAGATATTTAAGTTATAAATCATCTTGCTAAGTAGTGCAAATAATTGAAAGGGAAAGGAATCTCAATATTTATCTTTTACGAAATCGATATAATAGAGGTAAAATATTATGCGCGCATAGTACATTATTCAAAATATTATTCTAATTTTGTGCTTCGAAATTTCAACAAACACACAATACTTATGAAAATATTAGTTTGCATCAGTCATGTTCCTGATACTACTTCAAAAATTAATTTTGTAAATGGAGACACCGAATTTGACACCAATGGTGTTCAATATGTAATCAACCCGAATGACGAATTTGGTCTAACAAGAGCCATTTGGTTTCAAGAACAACAAGGTGCTAATGTTACCGTTGTCAATGTTGGTGGTGCTGATGCCGAAGCCACTTTGAGAAAGGCTTTAGCCATTGGTGCTAACGAAGCAATCAGAGTAAACGCAACGCCTACTGACGGTTTTTTTGTTGCCAAACAATTAGCCGAAGTAGCAAAATCGGGTGGATATGATTTAATTATCTGCGGAAGAGAATCATTAGATTATAATGGCGGAATGGTTCCCGGAATGTTAGCTTCACTATTAGATTACAACTTTGTGAATTCTTGCGCAGAAATAACTATCAACGGAACTTCAGCAAAAGCTGCCAGAGAAATTGACGGTGGAAAAGAAACAATCTCTGCTGCATTGCCATTAGTAATTGGCGGACAAAAAGGTTTGGTAGAAGAAAAAGATTTGCGTATTCCAAATATGAGAGGAATCATGACGGCAAGAACAAAAGTGCTAACCGTTCTTGAGCCTGTAGCTGCTAACATCAATACGAAAGCGGTGAAATTTGAAAAACCGGCTCCAAAATCAGCGGTGAAATTATTTGCAGCAGATGATTTGGACGGATTAATCAATGCATTACACAACGAAGCAAAAGTTATCTAATTTAAAAACACACAATATGTCATTATTAATATATGCTGAATCAGCAGACGGAAAATTTAAAAAAGTAGCTTTTGAATTGGCTTCTTATGCCAAAAAAGTAGCCGAATCTTTAGGAACAACAGTAACTGCAGTAACAGTAAACGCAGGAAATGTTTCTGAATTATCAAAATACGGAGTAGACAAAGTATTGAAAGTTTCTAACGACAAATTGAACAATTTCAACGCAAAAGCTTTCGCTGATGTTGTTGAGCAGGCAGCACAAAAAGAAGGAGCAAAAGTAATTTTATTGTCTTCTACAACCGACAGTTTATATATGGCGCCATTAGTTGCCGTAGGTTTAGATGCCGGATTTGCTTCTAACGTGGTTGGATTGCCTTTGAGCACTTCGCCATTCCAGGTGAAAAGAAATGCTTTTTCAAACAAAGCTTTTAATATCACTGAAATCAATACTGATGTTAAAGTATTAAGCTTAGCCAAAAACTCATACGGATTGGTAGAAAGCAATGCCGCAGCAGTGGAAGAAGATTTTGCGCCAAGTTTAAATGATGCCGATTTCAACGTAAAAGTAGAATCAGTAGAAAAAACAACCGGAAAAGTAACTATTGCCGATGCTGATGTGGTAGTTTCCGGTGGCCGTGGTTTAAAAGGCCCAGAAAACTGGGGAATTTTAGAAGATTTAGCTGGAGTTCTTGGAGCAGCAACCGCTTGCTCTAAACCGGTTTCTGATTTAGGATGGAGACCTCATAGCGAACACGTTGGGCAAACAGGAAAACCCGTAGCGGCCAATTTATATGTTGCTGTTGGAATTTCAGGTGCTATTCAGCACATAGCCGGAATCAACTCATCAAAAGTAAAAGTGGTTATCAACACTGATGCTGACGCACCATTTTTTAAAGTTGCCGATTACGGAATCGTTGGTGATGCATTGGAAATTCTTCCAAGATTAACACAAAAACTAAAGGAGTTTAAAACTCAAAACGCATAATTCACAATTTATTAATTCAAATCAGAGCTGCCGAAAAATTAAAAATTCGACGGCTCTTTTTTTATACTTTCGTTTTTAGAAGCGAAAAGTTTTTGTTACTTTGCATCCCGAACCCTCGGGACTTAATTTACAATAAATTAAAAGTCGGGATACAATTCCTTCACGGCTTTATACTTAAGAATAATGAGTTTAGTAAAACTAACTATAAAGGGAATTTCCTATAGTCAAACGCAAAACGGTGCGTATGCCTTGATTTTAAATGAAGTAGATGGTGAACGAAAATTGCCTATAGTTATTGGAGCTTTCGAAGCACAATCAATTGCAATTGCGCTTGAAAAAGAAATCAAACCTCCGCGTCCTTTGACGCATGATTTGTTCAAAAGTTTTGCAGACCGATTTGATATAGTGGTAAAGCAAGTGATTATTCACAAACTGGTTGATGGCGTTTTCTACTCCAGCATTATTTGCGAAAGAGATAAAATTGAAGAAATTATTGATGCCCGAACTTCGGATGCTATTGCTTTAGCGTTGCGTTTTTCGGCGCCAATTTTTACCTATAAAAACATATTGGACAAAGCCGGAATCTATCTGAACAATCCAACAGAATTAGAAAATCAGAATCCGGATGATGAAGGTGTACTTTCTACTCCGGAAACGTTTGGATTAGACAGCGAAGGCAATGCCTCAACCGATGTTTATAAAAGCATGAGTCTTTCTGAATTGCACGAATCTTTAGAAAAAGCAGTTCAAAACGAAGATTACGAGAAAGCAGCGAAGATTCGCGATGAGATATCGAAACGTGAGTCTTAAAGTTAATTTGGTTATTCGGTAATTTGGTTATTCGAATAAATCAAAAAGAAAATGAATTTTTTATACAATTTGATAACTTGGTAATCGGTAAATTTATAAACACAAATAACCGAATCACCAAATAACCAAATCCACAGCAATGAAACAATACCACGATTTAGTGCGACACGTTTTGGAAAACGGTTGCCAAAAAGGAGACAGAACAGGAACAGGAACCAAAAGTGTTTTTGGTTACCAAATGCGTTTTGATTTGAATGAAGGTTTCCCAATGGTAACAACCAAAAAACTGCATTTGAAATCGATTATCTATGAATTGCTTTGGTTCCTTAAAGGTGACACCAACATTGGTTATCTTCAGGAAAACGGAGTTAAAATCTGGGATGAATGGGCAAACGAAAATGGCGATTTAGGTCCGGTCTACGGTCATCAATGGCGCAACTGGAACAGTGAAGAAATTGACCAAATCACAGAATTAATTGATACGCTGAAAAAGAATCCAAACAGTAGAAGAATGTTAGTTTCAGCATGGAATCCTTCTGTACTTCCTGATACTTCAAAATCATTTGCCGAAAATGTTGCCAACGGGAAAGCCGCTTTACCTCCGTGTCACGCGTTCTTTCAGTTTTATGTTGCCGACGGAAAATTGTCCTGTCAATTGTACCAACGAAGTGCTGATATTTTTCTTGGTGTTCCTTTTAACATTGCTTCTTATGCATTATTTACGATGATGATTGCACAGGTTTGCGACTTGCAGGTTGGGGAATTCATTCACACTTTTGGTGATGCACACATTTACAACAATCATTTTGAACAAGTGGAATTACAATTATCACGCGAACCAAAACCACTGCCGAAAATGATTTTAAATCCGAATGTGAAAAACATCTTTGACTTCACTTTTGAAGATTTCACCTTAGTGGATTACGATCCGCATCCGCACATCAAAGGTGTTGTGGCAGTTTAAAACAAAAAATCCGTCCCGATAAATCGAAACGGATTTTTAACCAATAAACCTAAACCAAATTATAGTGCTAACACACTATTTTCTGCACCAGCAAACTCGTTATAAGCATAACTATCTGCTTCCGGATCGTTCAAATAAGTACCATCAACTAAATATTTGAACTCAAAAGAATTGTCTTTTGGTAAATCAAAAGTCGCTTTGAAAGTTCCTGTTTTTAGTTTTGATAATTCACCTTCAGCCGGGTTCCAATTATTGAAATCACCAACTACTGAAGCTGTATTTGCTTCTTTTGCCTCGATTGAAAAGGTAACTTTAACAACCGGTTTTGTTTTTATAACTTGTTTTTTAATAGCCATAACTAATTCATTTATAGATTACTGGGCAAAGTAAAGCATTAGTTTAATATGTTTTACACGTCAAATCATTTTTAAGAATTTGCTAAAAACTAAGCTAATTTAGAAGAAGATGTATAATTTAAAGTGCTTTTAATTTTGCATCTCTGATTAAGAAAACGTTTTCTTAATACAATATCATAAAATCATATTTCGTCATTTTAAAAATAAATTTTACCTTTAAGCCACAATTTCGCCTTATGGAAGCAGAACAACACGAATTATATGAATATGCCAGAGATAGAATCAAGCAAAAAAAAGGCTTGTTTTATCATTTTATAGTGCTTTGCTTAGGCAGTCTTTTTTTAATTATAGCCAATAAATGGTTAGGATTATATTCTGATAAAACCTGGTGGACATGGGCGGTTACGGTTTGGATTTTTCTATTTATTCTTCATGTTATAAGGGTTTTTGTGGTGAGTAACTTTATGAATAAGCATTGGGAAAGAGAGCAAATTGATAAGTTAATGCTAAGACAAGCCAACAAAATAGAAAAACTAAAAAACGATTTGGAAAATTCAAAACCAGCGGCCGAATGATTACACTTATTGCTGCTGTTGCCGAAAACAATGCGCTTGGCAAAGACAACCAATTGCTTTGGCATTTGCCTGATGATTTCAAACGATTCAAAAATGTAACTTCAGGTCATTATATTATTATGGGACGAAAAACTTTTGAAAGTTTCCCAAAACCATTACCCAACAGAACGCACGTTATTATTACCCGTCAAAAAAAGTATACTGCTGAAAACTGCATCGTGGTGGATTCGTTGCAAAAAGCGATTGCCATTTGTCCAAAAGAGGAAGAAACATTCATCATTGGCGGTGGCGAAATTTACACTCAAGCTATTGAAATAGGTGATAAACTAGACATCACAAGAGTGCATCACACTTTTGATGCTGATACTTTTTTCCCTGAAATCGATTTGAGTAAATGGGAATTAACTGCTTCCGAATTCCATCCAAAAGACGAAAAACATCAATTCGATTTTACGTTTCAAACCTATTTAAGAAAGTAAATTTAGAGAACTCTTCTAATTAAAATATTGGCTTATATTTGCCAAAAAAATCACGCATGTCAAAGATTATCACGCCATATAAAGATTCATCCTTGGGCAAAAAAGAACAGGTTGCCCAAATGTTTGATAACATTTCCGGGAACTATGATGGCCTGAACCGGGTTATATCGCTTGGTATTGATATGAAATGGAGAAAAAAAGTAGTTGCATTAGTAGCCGAAAAAAATCCGGAAACCATTCTTGACATTGCAACCGGAACCGGTGATTTGGTGATTATGATGTCGAATACTTCTGCCAAAAAGATTATTGGTCTTGACATATCAGCCGGAATGCTTGAAGTTGGGAAGCAAAAAATTGAAGCCAAAAAACTATCGGATAAAATAGAAATGGTTTTGGGAGACAGCGAAAACATGCCTTATCCTGATAATTATTTTGATGCGATTACGGTTTCATTTGGCATCAGAAATTTTGAAACACTGGAAAAAGGCTTAGCTGAAATCTATAGGGTTTTAAAACCTAATGGCATTTTTGTGATTTTAGAAACTTCAGTTCCGACTAAATTTCCATTCAAACAAGGATATACATTTTACACCAAATTTATTTTACCTATTATTGGAAAAATTTTCTCGAAAGACAATAATGCTTATGGCTACTTATCCGAATCTGCGGCAAATTTTCCTTTTGGAGAAAATTTAAACAATATATTGCGTAAAATTTCGTTTATAGAATGTAAAGCTATGCCACAAACGTTTGGTGTTGCTACCATTTATACAGCAACCAAAAAATGAAATTGACTTTTCTAGTAACAATATGAAAAAAATAGTAGTTCTATTTCTTCTACTTTCAATATACGCCAACGCACAATTGGGCAAAAGTATGTTTACAAAAGATCCGATAATCAATTTGGAAAATTTTGATAAACAACGTGTGTATTGGGGTTACTTTTTGGGGTTTAGCACTTTTGATTTTAAAACCGATTTTAAAACAAATCCTGCACCGAACAAACTTATAGATGTTAAAGGTCATTCGGGATTTAACGTCGGATTGGTTGGTGTGCTTCGTCTGCATGAATATATAGAGTTACGATTTGAACCGGGATTATATTACGCCAGCAGAACACTAACTTATTCGGAATTCACAAACGAAAGAGATGCTGTAAGAGAAGTAAAAGCTACTTATATTGATTTCCCGCTTATCCTGAAATTTTCTTCCTTGAGAACCGGAAACGTTAGACCTTACCTTCTTGGCGGATTGTCATCAACCTTAAATCTTTCGAGCAATTCTAAATCCAAAGATGATAATTTAGAGCAAAAATTTAGAGTTAAACCGTGGACGCAGAATTATACTGTGGGTTTTGGTGTTGATTTGTATTTTGAGTATTTCAAATTCTCACCTTCTATTCGTGGTGTTTTTGGATTGAAAGATGAATTAATCCGTGATGTTGATCCAAATAGTCCTTGGACAGGAAATATTCAATCGATGAAAACCCGTGCGGTGCTTATCAATTTTACATTCCACTAAGATTCAGATTCTCTTCTGAACTCACTCAGGAAAATTGCAGCTGCGGTGGCCACATTTAAGCTTTCCGTTTTTTGGATGTCGCCAAATCTTGGAATAGCAATTCTGTTTTTTATACTTTTTTCTAAACTTGCCGAAATTCCGTTGGCTTCGTTTCCGAGAATTAAAATGGCTTCTTTAGGTAAGGTTTCTTTATAAAGATTTTTTCCATCCATAAAAGTACCAAAAACCGGAAGTGAACTTTGCAAAACATAATCATTCAAATCAACATAATTTATCTTTACCCGACTGATAGAACCCATGGTTGCCTGAATTACTTTTGGATTATACACATCTACAGTTTCATAAGAACACAACAATTGGGTAACGCCAAACCAATCGCAAAGTCGAATGATTGTCCCTAAATTTCCCGGATCACGAATATCATCCAAAGCGACAATCAATCCTTTAGTATCTATTTTGGTTGGCGATGGAATTTTGAAAATAGCCAAACAGGAACTTGCCGAACTCAAAGCTGTAATTCGCTTCATGTCAGCTTCTTTTATTACTGTTTTTTGAGAAATGGATACTTGTTCAAAAATAGCTTCAGTTTCGAATAAATGTTCCAGCACAAAATTTGATGCTAACAATTCCTGTATTACCTTTACACCTTCAGCTATAAACAATTGGTGCTCGGTTCTAAATTTTTTATGTTGAAGACTTGTAATTAATTTT
The DNA here is from genome assembly GCF_004797125.1 of Flavobacterium sangjuense. Classification (NCBI taxonomy): domain Bacteria; kingdom Pseudomonadati; phylum Bacteroidota; class Flavobacteriia; order Flavobacteriales; family Flavobacteriaceae; genus Flavobacterium; species Flavobacterium sangjuense. The sequence goes on along the minus strand of NZ_CP038810.1, from coordinate 1,132,019 downwards.
ATTTGGTTTTTACTAACCATAAAATAATGTATTTTTGAATTAAATATTTCGCAGCACTTGAAAAAGAATATCACAAAAATATCATTATTTATTCTAATTGGGCTAATTATCTTTGGCTGCAACACTACAAAAAGAGTTCCTGATGGTAAAAGCCTCCTAACCAAAAACAATATTATTGTCGACGGTAAAAAAAACAACGTTGAAGATGTTTTCAATCAGTTGTACCAAAAACAAAACACTTCTATTCTTGGTTATCGTCTAAGACTGAATATTTACAATTTGGCCAAACAAAAAACGGACTCTATTTACAGAGCCAAGTTTGCCAAAAATCCAAAAAAATACAAGCGAAAAGTAAAATGGCTTTCCAAAAAGCAAGTCAAAAGACTAGGCGAATCTTTTTGGTATTCGGGCGTTCATAATTTCCTCAGAAAAACGGGTGAAGCACCTGTAATTTTAGATACTGTCAGTACAAAAAAATCGCTTAGACGTTTGAAGTATTATTATTATACACGCGGTTATTTTGATGTTACCGGTAGCTATAAAATTGACAGCATTGGTCCAAAAAAAGTAAAACTCCGCTACGACATCGTAAAAGGAAATCCTTATATAATTGATAGTATTAACAGCAATATTTCGAGCAAACCATTAGATTCTATTTATCAATTAAGAAAAAGAAATTCGTTTATAAAACCGGGGAAACGAGTTGAATATTCTAATTTCGATGCCGAAAAAGCTAGAATTACAGAAGATTTCAGAAACAATGGCGCCTTCCGTTTTCAACAAAACTATGTAACCTATGTAATTGATTCCATAAAAAGTAAGCATCTTGCTAATGTAGATTTGAATATTGAAAACGAATCTATACGAGTTGAAGATAGTTTGTACAGCGTTCCTTTTGAATTGTATAAAATCAGTAAGGTTAACATTTATACCGACCATAGTCCGGCCAATCAAAATCTTCCGATTAAAGACAGCACGGTTTATAAAGATTTCACTTTGTATAGCGTTAACAAATTGAAGTACCGTCCAAAAGCAATTACAGATGGTATTTTTGTAACCAAAGGCAATTATTTTTCGGACAACAAAACGACACTGACTTCAAAATATTTGAGTAATCTTAAGGTTTTCAATTATCCGTTGATTCAATATATTGAAGATAAAAATCAAAAGAATGGCTTGATTGCTAATATTTATTTGTCGCCAAGAAAAAAATATACGTTTGGTTTTTCTACCGATTTCATCCATTCTAACATACAGGATTTTGGTATATCCGGAAATACATTTTTGAGTATCCGAAATGTATTCAATGGTGCTGAAACCTTTGAAATTGGGGCTAGAGGAAGTATCGGTGCTTCAAAAGATTTTGCCAATCCGAACAATAATTTTTTCAACATTTCGGAAATTGGAACTGATGCCAAATTAAATTTTCCGCGTTTGTTTTTACCATTCAAAACAGACAAAATCATCCCTAAAACGATGATTCCGTACACTACAATTAGTGTAGGTTATTCAAAGCAAACCAACATCGGATTAGACAAACAAAATTTTACCAGTTCATTGGTTTATAACTGGACACCAAGGAAAGGCACTTCGTTCCGTTTTGATTTGTTCAACGTTCAATTTGTGAAAAACATAAATCCGGGCAACTATTTTAATGTTTATCGTTCTTCTTATAAAGCTTTAAATCAATTCGCAACTACTTATGGTGCTGACCCAAGTTATTTTGACACGAATGGGAATTTAATAATTAATGAAGGTGTCAATAGTTTCCTGAGCGATGTCAACAATGGTGTAATTGTACCTTCAGGCAATGACACTAAAGCCATCAATAGCATCGTTGAACAAAGAGGAAGATTGACAGAAGACAATTTGATTGTTGCATCGAGTATTGCCTTTTCAAAAACATCTCAAAAAGATTTATCCGACAACAGTTTTTATGCTATCAAAGCGAAGGTAGAATCGGCCGGAAATTTAATGTCTCTGATAGCCGGAGCTTCTAATCAAACAGAAACCAATTCAAAAACTTCTTTTGGTGTAGCATTTTCGCAATACATTAAAACCGAGTTTGAGTATATCAAGCATTGGGATTTAACCCGTAAAAAAGTATTGGCTGTCAAAGCTTTTGGTGGAATTGCGATTCCGTATGGCAACTCAAACAGCGTTCCTTTCTCGCGAAGTTATTTTGCCGGCGGAACTAATGATATTCGTGCCTGGCAGTCGTATGGTTTAGGTCCGGGGAAAACGGGTTCGATTAATGATTTTAATGAAGCCAACATGAAACTACTGTTTAGTACAGAATTTCGTTTCAATATTTTCCAAAAGTTAAATGGCGCTTTGTTTGTTGATTCCGGAAATATTTGGAATATAAGTGATATTGCCACTAATCCGGACGCTATTTTTTCAGGTTTAGAATCTTTGGAAAACATTGCGGTTGGTTCCGGTTTCGGATTTAGATATGACTTCAATTTCTTTATAGTGCGAATAGATTTGGGTTTCAAAACTTACAATCCAGCTAATCCGGAAGGTGAAAAATGGTTGAAAGAAATGCGTTTTGACAAATCCGTTTTAAATATTGGAATAAATTATCCTTTCTAAAATTAGAAATTATTATTTTTGTAGACTTAACTTAAAAACGACACAAACAATGGCTCACAATATAAAACCAGGAGTAGCAACAGGAGATGAAGTTCAGGCAATTTTTGCTTACGCAAAAGAAAAAGGATTTGCACTTCCGGCAGTAAACGTAATTGGTTCAAGTACAATTAACGGTGTTTTGGAAACTGCTGCAAAATTAAATGCTCCGGTTATTATTCAATTTTCTAATGGTGGTGCCGCTTATAATGCAGGGAAAGGGCTTTCAAATGTAGGCGAAAAAGCAGCCATTGCAGGTGGAATTGCAGGGGCAAAACACATTCATACTTTGGCAGAAGCTTATGGTGCTACGGTGATTCTTCATACAGATCATTGCGCTAAAAAATTATTGCCTTGGATTGATGGTTTGTTAGATGCTTCTGAAAAGCATTTTGCCGAAACCGGAAAACCATTATATTCTTCCCACATGATTGATTTGTCGGAAGAACCTATCGAAGAAAATATCGAAATCTGTAAAACCTATTTGGCAAGAATGAGCAAAATGGGAATGACGTTGGAAATCGAACTTGGAATAACAGGTGGTGAAGAAGATGGTGTTGACAATTCAGATGTTGACAGCTCAAAATTATACACGCAACCTGAAGAAGTAGCTTATGCTTATGAAGAGTTGATGAAAGTTTCGCCTAGATTTACTATCGCGGCAGCTTTCGGAAATGTTCATGGCGTTTACAAACCAGGAAACGTAAAACTTACTCCGAAGATTTTGAAAAATTCTCAGGATTATGTCCAAAATAAATTCAACACAGGTCACAATCCGGTTGATTTTGTTTTCCATGGTGGTTCAGGTTCTACGCTTGAAGAAATCAGAGAAGGAATTTCATATGGTGTAATCAAAATGAATATTGATACCGATTTACAATTTGCTTTCACTGAAGGAATCCGTGATTATATGATTAAGAATATTGACTATTTGAAAACACAAATCGGAAGTCCTGACGGAGCAGATTCTCCAAACAAAAAACACTACGATCCAAGAAAATGGATACGCGAAGGCGAACTGACTTTCAACAAAAGATTAGAAGAAGCGTTTGCTGACTTGAACAACGTTAACACATTGTAAATTATGAGTTATGAATTATGAGTTATAAGTTGATGCTTTTAACTCATAACTTATAACTTTTAACTCATAACTATAAAATTATGGCTTGGTTTAAAAGAACAGAAAAAGGGATTACCACTGCAACCGAAGATAAAAAAGACGTTCCAAAAGGACTTTGGTATAAATCGCCTACGGGAAAAATTATTGACCAGGACGAATTGGCTAGAAATCTTTGGGTAAGTCCGGAAGATGATTTCCATGTTAGAATTGGAAGTAAAGAATACTTTGAAATCTTATTTGATGACAACAAATTCAAGGAATTGGATGCTAAGATGACCTCTAAAGATCCTCTAAATTTCGTGGATACCAAAAAATATTCAGACCGACTGAAAGACGCTATCGACAAAACAGGATTGAAAGATGCTGTTCGAACTGCTGTTGGAAAATCAAAAGGAAAAGATTTGGTAGTTTGCTGTATGGATTTTGCCTTTATTGGTGGTTCAATGGGTGCTGTTGTGGGTGAAAAAATTGCCCGTGGAATTGATTATTCGATCAAAAACAAAGTGCCTTTTGTGATGATTTCAAAATCGGGTGGTGCGCGTATGATGGAAGCTGCGTATTCATTGATGCAATTGGCAAAAACGTCTGCAAAATTGGCACAATTAGCCGAAGCTAAAATTCCGTACATCTCTTTATGTACTGACCCAACAACAGGTGGAACAACTGCATCTTATGCGATGCTTGGCGATGTAAACATTTCTGAGCCTGGTGCTTTGATTGGTTTTGCCGGACCGAGAGTTGTTCGTGATACCACCGGAAAAGATTTACCGGATGGTTTCCAAACGGCTGAGTTTGTATTAGATCATGGCTTCCTTGATTTTATTACACCAAGAAAAGAATTGAAAGACAAGATTAATTTATATCTCGATTTGATTTTAAATCAGAATATTAGATAATAAAAACCCTGAGCTTTAACTCAGGGTTTTTTTATTGTTTTTAATTACTACATCCCACTTCTAATTGCTTCCACAGGATCTAATCGTGAAGCAGAAACGGCAGGTAGAATTCCGGCAATTAGTCCAATAATGGCAGCCAAACTTGTTCCAAGAATAATATTGCCCATACTAAGCACAAATTCAAAATCCAATACCTTGGTTAAAATCATGGCGATTATCCAGACCAGAAGTAAGCCTACCATTCCACCTATAACACAAAGGATAATCGCTTCGAAAAGAAACTGAAAAAGTATAAATTTATTTTTGGCTCCCAATGATTTTTGAATTCCGATTAAATTGGTTCTTTCTTTCACCGAAACAAACATGATATTGGCAATCCCAAAACCACCAACCAAAAGCGAAAACCCGGAAATAATCCAACCTCCTATTTTTAGACTTCCTATAAGACTGTCAATCATATCGGTAAAGCCTGAAAGTATATTGATAAAGAAATTGTCGATTTCTCCTTGTTTTACACCTCTGTAACTGCGAAGTTTCTGTGAAATTTCTCCTTTTAACCCTTCTATATCAGCACCTTTCTCAGGTTTTATAACAACAACACACAATACATTATCATTATTATCACCGTATAGACCTCTAAGAAAATTTGAAGGAATAAAAGCCGAAGTATCATCCCCACCGCCAATATCCATTCCCGAACCTTTCTTTTTTGTAACTCCGATAACTGTGAAGCGATTACCGTATATGCGCACCGTTTTCCCAATGGGGTCAGCATTCTCAAAAAGCTGTTCCGCAATATCATGCCCTAAAACCACTACTTGTTTTCCCGAATTAGATTCCAATTCATTAAAAAAGCGCCCTTCTTTAAACTCCATTCTTTGGATATCCACAAATTCATGCGTAACCGGAACCATATTTACATTAGAAACGGTTTTTGATTCAAACTTAATATTCTGACTACCCGTAAAATATTGAAAACAAGAATTTTCAACATCGTTTAAAGCTGTTTTCAGGTATTGATACTCTTCATATTTCACAGCAGGAAACTGCTCTCTTTTCCAACGCGGAACATCGGTTGGACCAAAAGACTGACTCGTTAAATAAATCGTGTTTTTATCTAAAGTGCTTAAGTCTGCTTTGATTTTTCTGTCTAAGGAATCAACGGCAGCCAAGACCGCAATGATAGAAAATATTCCAATCGTCACACCCAATAAAGAAAGCATGGTTCTCAGCTTATTGTTGCGCAGCGCATTCATGGCAAAAGCAAAACTTTCTTTGAGCAGTCTTAAGTAAAGTAACATTCAGCTTGGTTTATGGTGTTGTAAATTTCGATAAAAATAATGAAAATCCGCACTATTTTTTAGATTGCTGTATTGGTGTCAAAAAATAAAATATTGTTACACTTCATGCTTGAATTTTGCCCGTAAAAAAACTACTTTTGTTGGCTTAAACACAACTACACAATGAGCACTACAAAAAACACCCAAGGCCAAAGGCCGAACGGAACGAAGCTAATCCAATCGGCACTGATTTCAGTTTTTTCAAAAGACGGATTAGAGCCGATCGTTCGCAAACTACATGAACAAAACGTAACGATTTATTCCACTGGTGGAACAGAAGAATTCATTAACAATTTAGGAATTCCGGTTGTTCCTGTTGAAGAAGTTACTTCTTTTCCGGAGATTCTTGGCGGAAGAGTAAAAACATTGCATCCAAAAATCTTTGGTGGAATATTAAACCGTCAGGACAACGAAACGGATATTGCCCAAATGAAAGATTTTGAAATACCACAAATTGATTTGGTGATTGTGGATTTATATCCGTTTGAAAAAACAGTAGCTTCCGGAGCAAGTGAACAAGATATTATCGAGAAGATTGACATTGGTGGTATTTCCCTGATTCGTGCTGCGGCTAAGAATTTTAATGATACTGTCATCGTGGCTTCAGTAAATGAATATTCGATTTTATTTGATTTGATTTCAACTCAAAACGGAGCAACCACTTTGGAACAAAGAAAATTGTTGGCAACCAAAGCCTTTCATGTTTCTTCCAATTACGATACCGCTATTTTCAACTATTTCAATACAGACGAAACTATTTTCAAAGCCAGTATTGATAACGGTCAGATTTTGAGATATGGTGAAAACCCACATCAAAAAGGTTTTTTCTTTGGCGATTTTGATAAAATGTTTACCAAAGTCCATGGCAAAGAATTGTCGTATAACAATCTGTTAGACGTTGATGCTGCTGTAAATTTGATTTTGGAATTCAAAAATAACGAACCAACATTTGCCATTTTAAAACACAATAATGCATGTGGATTGGCGACTAGAAATAATATGAAGGATGCATATCTGGCGGCTTTGGCTGGTGATCCAACTTCGGCTTTTGGTGGCGTTTTGATTGCGAATGGTAAAATTGATTTGGCCACAGCTAATGAAATAAATTCACTTTTTTGTGAAGTGGTAATTGCGCCAAGTTATGATGACGAAGCGATTGCGGTTTTATCTGAAAAGAAAAACAGAATCATTTTAATTCAGCATGATGTTGAACTTCCAAGTCGTCAGGTACGAACTGCTTTAAATGGATTATTGATACAAGACAGAAACAACATTACTGACGCAAAATCAGACTTAAAAGTCGTTACAAACACGACTCCAACCGAGCAGGAAATTGACGATTTATTATTTGCATCAAAAATTTGTAAAAATACCAAATCAAACACGATTGTATTTGCAAAAAACAGTACATTAGTAGCATCAGGAACAGGTCAGACTTCGAGAGTAGATGCGTTGAAACAAGCGATTGAAAAGGCGACAACTTTTGGCTTTGATTTGAATGGTGCAGTAATGGCAAGTGATGCTTTTTTCCCTTTCCCGGATTGTGTTGAAATCGCTCATAACGCTGGAATTACTGCTGTTATTCAACCTGGTGGTTCGATAAAAGACGAGCTTAGTATTAATTTTTGTAACGAAAATAAAGTTGCAATGGTATTTACCGGAACACGTCATTTTAAACATTAATTTGTTTAACTTTGTGCGTTAAATTTTTATAAACATTAACCCTAATAAAATATATGGGATTTTTTGATTTCATGACCGAGGATATTGCAATTGACCTTGGTACCGCAAACACTCTGATAATACACAACGACAAAGTTGTAATTGACAGCCCCTCAATTGTTGCCAGAGACCGAATATCGGGAAAAATTATCGCTGTTGGAAAAGAAGCCAACATGATGCAGGGAAAAACACATGAGAACATAAAAACCATACGTCCGTTGAAAGATGGGGTTATCGCCGATTTTGATGCGTCTGAAAAAATGATCAGCATGTTCATCAAAAGTATACCGGCGTTAAAGAAAAAAATGTTTACTCCGGCACTTAGAATGGTGGTTTGTATTCCTTCCGGTATTACTGAAGTAGAAATGCGTGCGGTAAAAGAAAGTTGCGAACGTGTAAACGGAAAAGAAGTTTATCTTATTCACGAACCAATGGCAGCGGCAATTGGTATTGGTATCGATATTATGCAACCAAAAGGAAACATGATTGTAGATATCGGTGGTGGAACAACTGAAATTGCAGTTATCGCTTTAGGCGGAATTGTTTGTGATAAATCGGTTAAGATTGCTGGTGACGTTTTCACGAATGATATAGTGTATTACATGAGAACGCAACACAATTTATTTGTGGGTGAAAGCACTGCAGAGAAAATCAAAATTACCATTGGTGCGGCTACTGATGATTTAGAAACGCCACCAGAAGATATGTCAGTTCAAGGAAGAGATTTATTGACTGGTAAACCAAAACAGGTTGAAGTATCGTATAGAGAAATCTCAAAAGCATTGGACAAATCAATACAACGTATTGAAGATGCCATCATGGAAACCTTATCGCAAACACCTCCGGAATTAGCAGCCGATATTTACAACACCGGTATTTATCTTGCGGGTGGAGGTTCGATGTTAAGAGGATTAGACAAACGTATTTCTCAAAAAACAGATTTACCGGTATATATTGCGGAAGATCCATTAAGAGCGGTTGTTCGCGGAACCGGAATGGCTCTTAAAAACATTCCGAAATTCAGAAGCATACTTATAAAATAGTATTCAGTACTCAGTTTTCAGTATACAGTTTACATTATACATTTATACAGCTAAACCATGCAGCAAATATTTAATTTTGTACTTAAAAACAGTAATCGCTTACTGTTTTTGCTGCTTTTGGTATTATCGTTTACGTTGACTATTCAGTCGCATTCTTATCATAAAAGTAAAATCATAAGCTCTGCCAATTTCTTTACCGGCGGGATTTACGAAAAGATAAACAACGTTGATGAGTATTTTGGCTTAAGAGAGCAAAATGAAGAACTGGCTAAAGAAAACGCCCGTTTGAAATCGCTGCTATTCAATCAAAAAGACACCACTAAATTACCTCAGCTAGACTCCATTAAAGGAGTTAAGAAAATGGATATTGTTGTTTCCAAAGTGATTCACAATTCGTATAGCATTCTGGAAAATTATATCACGATTAACAATGGTGCGGCTTCGGGAATCAAACCTAATATGGGTGTAATTAACAGTGCCGGAATTGTTGGAATCGTAGATAAGACTTCGAAAAATTACGCTACTATCATCAGTGTTTTAAATGTGAAATCTCAAATCAATGCCAAGATTAAAAAATCAAATCACTTTGGTTCTTTGGTGTGGAATGGTAAAAGCACAGGTTTTGTTCAGTTGATAGATGTCCCAAGATTGGCAGGAGTTCGTAAAGGCGACACCATAGTAACCGGTGGCCAATCAATCATATTCCCGGAAAATATTGGTATTGGAACTATCGACAAAGTATACATTGACGACGAAACCAACTATTACACTTTGGACATCAGGCTATTCAATGACATGACCAATTTGGGACATGTGTATATTATTAAAAATAAAGACACAGAAGAAATTACCAATTTAGAAAATCAAAGCAAGAAAGATGAATAGTGCCTTATTAGCAAATATTGCCCGATTTGTCTTGTTGCTTGCAGCACAGATTTTGATATTCAACAGAATTGATCTTTTTGGCTTTATCAATCCGTTTCCTTATGTCCTTTTCATTATTTTATATCCTGTAAACGGAAACAAAAGCGGTTTATTAGTCGCTAGTTTTTTCTTGGGATTACTAATGGATATGTTTTGGAATTCGGGTGGCGTTCATGCCGCAGCATGTTTAGTGCTTGCCTATTACAGACCCGCAATTTTTAAATTTTCATTTGGTTTGAGTTACGAATATCAAACCGTTAAACTCAATGATGTTTTAACTCCTGAACGGTTTTCATTTTTACTTATTGCCATCGTACTGCATCACTTTGTATTGTTTGTTCTCGAAGTTTTCAAAGTAAGTTTCCTTTGGGATATTTTAGTCCGTACCGTATTGAGTACCGTTTTTACGATTATCACTTGTATTATTATCATCTATATCATTAAGCCAAGTAAGCGATGAGAAAGGTTTTGTTACCCACCATTATTTTTATTGCTACGATTTTACTTGTCTTACGTCTTTTTTATTTACAAGTAATCGATGATACACTGAAATTAAAATCGGATAATAACGCTATTAAAATAGCATATGATTATCCTGAACGCGGTTATATTTATGATAGAAATGGCAAACTTTTAGTTGCCAATCAGCCTTCGTATGATATCATGGTTATACCAAAAGACGTTAAAGATATTGACGTTGATGAATTTTGTTCTTTATTAAAAATCACTAAAGAAGACTACGACAAGAAAATTGCCAAAGCAAAAGTTTACAGTCCACGACTTCCCTCAGTTTTTTTATCTCAGCTGAATAAAAAAGAATATGCTGCTTTTCAAGAAGTACAGCGTAATTTTACAGGATTTTATATTCAAAAACGTGCTTTAAGAGATTATCAAGTCGCTTTTGGCGCGAATGTTTTTGGATTTATTACTCAGGTGAATGATAAAATCATCCAAAAAAATAAGTATTACAATAGCGGCGATTTAATTGGAAGACAAGGTGTTGAAGAAAGTTACGAAGATTTTTTACGTGGTGTAAAAGGCGTAAAATACATTCAAAAGGATAAATACAACCGAGATATTGGTTCCTATAAAGAAGGAAGATTTGATACCATTGCCGTTCAGGGAAGCGATATTAATTTGAGTATTGATGCCGAACTTCAAAAGTATGGTGAAGAATTAATGGTTAACAAACGAGGTGGAATTGTAGCAATCGAACCAAAAACCGGTGAAATTTTAGCTTTGGTAACTGCTCCGTCTTATGATCCTGCAATTCTTGTGGGAAGACAGCGATCTAAAAATTATACTACTTTATATAAAGACTCTATTGCAAAACCATTATACGATAGAGGTTTGTTGGCAGAATACACGCCCGGTTCGCCATTCAAAATCCTAACCGGATTAGTTGCTTTGCAGGAAGGCGCGATTGATGAGAATTTTTCGGTTAACTGCCATCACGGATTTAGTTATGCTCCAGGTCGTTTTATGAAATGCCATTGTCACGGTGGTGCTTTACAATTACATCGTGGAATTTATGAATCCTGCAACACATTCTTCTCTACTTCATATATGAGAACCATTGACAAATATAACAATCCACCAAAAGGGGTTGATGTGTGGAGTAATCACTTAAAGAGTTTTGGTTTAGGACAATTTATGGGTTATGATTTACCAACAGGGAAGAAAGGTAATCTACCTACATCCAAGACATATAAAAAAATGTATCCGGGTTGGGGTTGGTCAAGTAGGACGATTGTTTCTAATGCTATCGGTCAGGGGGAAGTTTTAATGACTCCTATTCAATTGGCCAATATGATTGCAACTGTTGCAAATCGTGGTTATTATTATACGCCTCATATCATCAAAAAGATCAAAGGCCATGCTATTGATAAAAAATTCACAACGAAACATGTAACCACCGTTGACAGAAAATATTTCGAACCTATGATTAGCGGATTGTTTGATGTTTATAATATGGGAACAGCACATGGTTTAAATGTTGAAGGAATAGACATTTGCGGAAAAACAGGAACAGCTGAAAATTTTGCAAAAATTAATGGAAAAAGGGTAAAACTTCAGGATCACTCTATTTTTGTGGCTTTTGCACCTAAGGATAATCCAAAAATTGCCATTGCTGTTTTTGTAGAAAATGGGTATTGGGGAGCACGTTGGGCTGGTCCAATTACGAGTTTGATGATTGAAAAATATATCAAAAGAAAAATTACCAGAACCGATTTAGAAAAACGAATGCTAGAAGGAAGTCTTCAAAGCGAATACAATAAATATTATGCAAATCCTATTGTAGATACTTTGATTAAATCAAAAATTGATGGTCCTGCAAAACCACTCGAAATAAAACCGGAAGTTAAAGTTGTAAAACCACAAATTAAAGTAAGGGATACATCAGGAAATTAAAAATGAAAAATCAAAGTGTAACAAATAATCTGGACTGGATAAGTGTTGTCATCTACATTGTTTTAGTGTTAATGGGTTGGCTGAATATCTATTCGTCTTCATTGTCTTCTATAGAACAGGAAGCTTCGATTTTTGACTTTACTCAAATATATGGTAAGCAATTTATGTTTATCATCCTTACGATTCCATTAATATTTGTCGTGTTATCCGTTGACGGAAAGTTTTATGAAAAATTTTCCAGTGTGATTTATGTTATTGGTTTATTGTCATTAGCGGGTCTATTTGTTTTTGGAAAAACCATAAAAGGTCAGGCCAACTGGTACTCATTTGGATCGTTTGGTATACAACCTTCTGAGTTTGTGAAAACCGCAACTGCATTGGCTTTGGCAAAGTATTTAAGTGATGTTCAGGTAAATTTAAAAGATTTGAACCGGCAGATACAAGTACTTGGGATTCTATTTTTACCCATATTATTAATTGTCCCACATGATCCCGGAAGTGCTTTAATTTATAGTGTTTTTATATTGGTTTTATATAGAGAAGGATTGCCTTCCTGGTATGTTTGGACCGGATTTATTGCAATAGTTTTATTTGTATTAGCCTTGATATTAAAACCTTTAGTACTAATCGGAATCGCCTTATTCGTAATCCTTTTTATATACTACAGAAGCCGAATCATAAACAGAAACTGGATATTGAGTTCCCTGATATTTCTGATGGTTAGTGGTTTTGTTTTTTCGGTGGATTATGTTTTTACCAATGTTTTTAAACAACATCACAGAGACCGATTTAATATTCTTTTGGGAAAAGAAGTCGACATGAAAGGTATTGGTTATAATACCAATCAATCTGAAATTGCTATTGGTTCCGGTGGTTGGTTTGGCAAAGGATATCTTGAAGGAACTCAGACAAAAGGTGGTTTCGTACCGGAACAACACACCGATTATATTTTCACAACAGTTGGTGAGGAATGGGGATTTTTGGGCTGTCTTTTTGTAATTGGTCTTTTCCTTTGTTTAATCATGCGGATTATCTATTTAGCCGAAAGGCAAAAAACCAAGTTTAGTAGAGTCTATGGCTATTGTGTTGCCGGAATATTGTTTATTCACTTTTTTGTAAATATTGCTATGGTGGCAGGTATATTCCCAACAATCGGAGTTCCGCTTCCATTCTTTTCCTATGGTGGTTCCGGACTTTGGGGTTTTACCATTTTGCTTTTTATCTTCCTAAAAATGGATGCCAATAAGGTGAATGAGTGGTAACTACGTTAAAGTTTTGCTTAAAAATTTCAACTCATTTTTATAAGGGATAGTTTCTTCATACCTTTAGTATTCATTTAAATTTATAATTATGAAGCTAAAACTAATTACATTATTATTTCTTGTGAAAATTGTTCCGGCAATGGCTCAGGAAGCTCCTAATACAACTGTAAAACCCGTAGATACCATTGCTTTAAAACAAGTACAGGTTGATGCTGCTGTTAAAGAAAAAACAACTCCGGTTCTCACGGATCAGCAAATTTTAGAAATCCAAAAAGCTACATTAGAAACACAAAAAGAAGCCGAAAGAATTAAAGCACAAGCCGAAAAAGAGGCTAAAGCTGTAGAAAAAGGACAAAGAAAATTAGAAAAAGAGCAAAGACGTTTCGAAAAAGAACAAGACAGAATTGCTGATGCTGAAAAGGATGTCATCAAGACAAAAGAAAAGATTACCAAAGAAAAAGAACGACTTGAAAAAATGAAATCCAGATTAGCAAAAGATAAGCGAAAAGGAAAGCTAACAGATATTGAAATCGAAAAGCAAAACATTAAAATCAGCAAACAGGAAATAGAAATAAAAGAATTGCAGCAAGATCTTGATAAAACTGAAAAGGAGCTCAACAAATTAAGAGGTTAATGATAAAAAAGCCATCTCATTTTTCAACGAGATGGCTTTTTCTTTAGAACAATAAAATCAATTTACGATTTTACTAGTTTATCTTTTTTAATTTTTGTTGTCAATCCTTTATTATTCTCAGATTGCAAATCATTTAGAATATGAATCGCTTCTTCTATATAGATATCTTTTGACAAGCTTTCATGCCATCTGTCTCTTTTCTCTTTAAGGACAGAATCTTTATTCATTTCTTCAACTTCATAAGGAAGTGAGTTAAAATCAAACGCGTTTTTGTAATCAACAATTGGTTTGTATTTTTTATTTTTTTCGTCTAATGCTTTTTGTTCAGCCTTGAATTTATCAATGTTCAAACTATAAACGTTTTCTTTATTTCTTTCATCCAACCATTTAGCATTATCATCAATCAGTTTCATTTGAGCGTTGTTACTCATTCTTTCTCTGCTTTTTGCAATAGCTAAATCAAAGTTGTTCTGTTTGTCCCAAATTTTATAATCAGCCGGATCAATTTTATCCCATGGCATCGCATTGTCAATATCTCTTTCTCCCATTTTCAGATAAGAATATCTGTCCGGAATAGCGATATCACTCTTCACTCCTTCTAATTGAGTAGAACCACCATTTATTCTGTAGAATTTTTGAGTAGTTGTTTTTAATGCGCCCAAATCTCCATAAGTACTTCCACGAACAAACTGATTTAAATCAATTACATTTTGAACCGTTCCTTTTCCATAAGACTGCTTGCTTCCAATGATTACGCCTCTTTTGTAGTCTTGAATAGCCGCTGCTAAAATCTCTGAAGCCGAAGCCGAGAATTCATTAATCATAACCACCAATGGACCATCCCACTGTACTTTCGAATCTCTGTCAAACAACACTTCCTTTTTCCCAGATGCTGATTGAATTTGAACTATTGGTCCTTGCTCAATAAACAATCCTGCAATATCAACGACAGTTTTCAAAGAACCACCTCCATTATCTCTAACATCCATCACTATTCCCTGAACGCCTTCTTTTTTCAATCGCTCTACTTCTATTGCAACATCTTTTCCTGCATCACGACTGTTTTGGTCTTCAAAATCGATATAGAACTTTGGCAAATAAATTATTCCATATTTGAAACCATCTTTCTCTACAACACTTGATTTCACATAGGTTTCTTCAATTTCAACCTGATCACGAATAATAGTAATCACTTTTATAGAACCATCTGTTTTTTTCACAGTTAGACGCACTTCAGTTCCTTTTGGCCCTTTTATTTTTTTGACAACGTCGTCTAAACGCATACCTACAACATCAACCGGTTCGGCATCAGCTTGGGCTACTTTCAGAACGATATCTCCGGCTTCAAGTTCTTTTCCTCTCCATGCCGGACCACCGGAAATCAACTCTGTAATTTCTGTGAAATCATTTTTCTTTTGCAAACGAGCGCCAATTCCTTCTAATTTTCCGCTCATGCTAACATCAAATTTCTCTTTTTCACTTGGCCCGAAATAAGATGTGTGCGGGTCAAAACGAGAAGAAATCGCATTTACATAAATAGAAAACCAATCTTCTCTATCCAAATCCTTGATAAAACTGAAGTTGTCATTCAAAGAATTTAATGTGCTTTCTCTTGTCTCTTTTTCAAGTTGCTCATACCCTTTTGGCGCTTGATTTTTTCTTTTCTCAAAATCAGCAATGAATTTCTTTTCTGATTCTGGTGTAAGTTTGTCACCTTGATTAGCTCTAAAATCCTTTAATTTTTCTTCTAATGTTTTGTTTTTATCTTTGGCTAAATCCTCTTCTAATTTTTGTTTCTCAACTAACGAAGACAAAGTAGATAATTTCACTTGCAAACGCCATCTTTCTTTCAGTTCCTGGGCATTTTTACAAAATGGTAATTTCTCGTAATCTGTATTTATTGATTCCAATTTTTTGTAATCAAATGGTTTTTCTAAAGCCAATTTATAATAGGCTTTACTTTCCTCCATTCTTTGCATTAGTCGCGTGTAAGTCAAATCAAAAAAGGTCAAATCTTTGTTTTTGATTTGGTCGTCGATTTGAGTTTCATATTTGGCAAACTCATCAATATCCGATTGCATGAAGAACCTTTTAGATGGATCTAATGCATTCAGATAATCTTTATAAACACCTTTTGAAAAAGTATCGTCTATAGCTGCCGGATGGTAATGTCCTTTTTCGATAACGAACGTCAATAATTCTATCAACATTTTATCTTTCTCAGGATCAGAAGATTTCTCTTTTGGCATAAAACTCCATAACGCCACTGATAATAACGTAATTACCAGAAGCACTTTATAGTTTCTTTTCATAAATTGAATTATTTTAATCATTAATTATTAGTCTAAAGTAAACAAAAAACAATGCCAAGAATTTCTTATCGAGATAATTTTTTGTTAAAAATCGTTATTCTCATTGATTTACATAGCATACTGGTTCAAAGTTATGAAAATGCAGCTATACAAATCTTAAAAATAGTTTAATTTTGCTGAACATAAGACGCACAAAAACTGTGCTAGTTACATAATTTCAAAAATGAGCATCAAACCTACGATTTTAGTTACCAACGATGACGGCATAAATGCTCCTGGAATTCGGGCCTTAATTTCAGTTATGGCAGAAATCGGCGAAGTGATAGTCGTGGCTCCGGATAGTCCGCAAAGCGCCATGGGACACGCCATTACCATCAACAGCACTATATATTTGAATAAAATTTCAGGCGAAAATACCGCTATTACAGAATACAGCTGTTCGGGAACACCGGTAGATTGTGTAAAATTGGCAGTCAATGAAATCCTGAAAAAGAAACCCGATTTATGCGTGTCAGGTGTTAATCATGGTTCAAATTCTTCGATTAATGTTATTTATTCCGGAACGATGAGTGCTGCTGTTGAAGCCGGAATTGAAGGAATTCCCGCTATTGGTTTCTCTTTATTGGATTATGATTGGAATGCCGATTTTGAACAAATAAAACCTTACATCAAAAAAATTGCTTTAGAAGTTTTGGCTAAAAAACTAACGGAAGGAACTGTTTTGAATGTAAATTTCCCCAAACTAAAAACCAACGAAATTAAAGGAATTAAAATTTGCCGTCAGGCGAAAGCCATTTGGATGGAAAAGTTTGATAAGCGACAAACACCTTATGGCAAAGATTATTATTGGTTAACCGGAGAGTTTGTCAATCAGGATAAAGGCGAAGATACTGATGAATGGGCTTTGGCGCACGGTTACATTTCTATAGTTCCGGTGCAGTTTGATTTAACAGCACATCATGCTATTGCCCAACTTAACACTTGGAATTTATGAAGTACTATATAATTGCCGGCGAAGCTTCGGGAGATTTACACGGTTCCAATTTAATGAAAGCACTTTATAAAGAAGACGCTTCTGCCGATATTAGATTTTGGGGTGGCGATTTGATGCAAAATGTTGGCGGTACTATAGTAAAACATTACCGCGAACTAGCGTTTATGGGTTTTGCAGAAGTAGTGATGAATCTGAAAACCATTCTGAATAACATCAAAATCTGTAAAGCCGATATTGAAAAATTCAATCCTGATGTGATTATTTTTATTGATTATCCGGGTTTTAATATGCGTATTGCCAAATGGGCAAAATTGAAAGGTATCAAAACGCATTATTATATTGCGCCTCAAATTTGGGCATGGAAAGAAAATCGAATCAAAGCCGTAAAAAGAGATTTTGATAAACTGTTTGTCATTCTTCCTTTTGAAAAAGATTTTTTTGAAGTAAAACATCATTTTCCGGTTGTGTTTGTTGGTCATCCGTTGATTGATGCCATTCATAACCGAGTTAAAACAGATGAAGCTACTTTTCGAAAAGAAAACAATCTGGACGAAAAACCAATTATCGCCATTCTTCCCGGAAGCCGGAAACAGGAAATCTCGAAAATGCTTAGCGTTATGTTGAGCATTGTAACTGATTTTCCGGATTATCAATTTGTAATAGCAGGTGCACCAAGTCAGGAATATCATTTCTATGAACAATTTTTGACAACTAAAAATGTGAAATTTATTTCGAATAAAACCTATGATTTACTAAGTTTTGCAAAGGCTGCTTTGGTAACATCGGGAACAGCAACTTTGGAAACTGCCTTATTCAAAGTTCCTGAAGTTGTTTGCTATAAAGGAAGTTGGGCTTCGTATCAAATTGCCAAAAGGATTATTACTTTAAAGTATATTTCGTTAGTGAATTTAATAATGGATGAAGAAGTGGTGACAGAGCTTATTCAGGATAAATTCAACTCTAAAAATTTAAAGCAGGAGCTTTCTAAATTATTGGAAGAAAACCACAGAAAAGCGTTATTGAAAAAATATGACGATTTAGAATCTAAACTTGGAGGCATTGGCGCTAGTGAAAAAACTGCTAAATTAATCCTAAATGATTTGAAGTAGTTTTTTAAATCGGCTTCAAAGTTTTATCTTCGCAAAAAATTATTTTCTTGAAATATTATCTATTAATAGCAGCGATTCTTTTATTGTTTACGGCATGTAAACCAACATCAAGCATTATAACTTCAAAAGATGCTGCTGTAAAAAAAGGGATTTATACTGAACCTGTTTTAGCAAAAAATAATACGCTCATAAATAAAAGAAACAAAAGAGAATTGGTAGCGAAACACGTTACTCCGACTCCAAATCAAAAGCAGGCTTCAAAAATAAATGACCAAAACGAATCGGATATTATTATTAAAAATGAAGATTCAAACTATTTGGTAGAGCAACTAATCAATAGTGCTTCTGATAATTTAGGCGTGAATTATCGTGCTGGCGGAACAACTCCAGCGGGTTTTGATTGTTCCGGTTTAATGTATTCCACATTCAAAAAATATGACATTACGCTTCCACGCTCTTCACACGAAATGGCTGAAGTTGGAGTACAG
This sequence comes from Flavobacterium sangjuense, assembly GCF_004797125.1. Taxonomy (NCBI): domain Bacteria; kingdom Pseudomonadati; phylum Bacteroidota; class Flavobacteriia; order Flavobacteriales; family Flavobacteriaceae; genus Flavobacterium; species Flavobacterium sangjuense. The sequence continues at coordinate 1,113,132 of NZ_CP038810.1, read as the reverse complement.
ATTAACCCGGAAAAAGCCAAAAAAGGTGACCTTATTTTCTTTATCAATCGCGGTCAGCGACGTATAAATCATGTCGGAATGATAGTCGAAATAAACGGCGACGAAATTAAATTTATTCATTCCTCAACCCAAAGCGGTGTGATTATTTCGTCTTTAAAAGAATCGTATTACGAAAGAACTTTTAAACAAATCAACAGAATTATAGAATAATTTTCTTGCAAGAATTAGATTTTTACGTACATTTATGATGTGAAAATCTTACAATTCCCTTTGTCGAGAATTTTTATCGGATTTCTATTTGGAATACTTTTGTGCCGGATAGTAAGTCTGAATACGGATTTTGTGTTTGCTAGTTTGACCTTAGGCATTGTTGGATTATTTATTTCTTCTCTTTACAGTCAAAAAAAACCTTTTTACAAAATCCTTTTCGGAAGTTTTGTTTTTCTGCTATCGCTTCTTGTCGGAATTTTAACAACACTAATCCATAAAGAAAATTCTAGTCCATATCATTATACCAATCAAATTGCCGATTATGAAAAAGCTCACAAGCTGGATTTACTATTGGTTGATAAGCTAAAGAGTACTCAAAAAAACAATCGCTATGTAAGCTTAGTTAAAGAACTTGACGGTAATAGAAGTTATGGAAAAGTCATTCTCAATATTGCTAAAGAAGATGACGCTAAGAACCTGAAAATTGGCAGTCATTTGACGGTAATCGGTCTTGTTTTTAAAAACAAAAATCCATTAAATCCAAACCTGTTTGATTATGGCAACTATCTAGAAAATCAGGAAATATATGCTCAGGTTTATACAAAACCGAATCAAATAAAAATTGGAAATTACGAGTCGGGTTTGTGGGCAGGTTTTTCAAATTTCAGGGAAACCATCATTTCAAATTTAGAACATTCCGCTATTGCAAAAGAAGAATTAAATGTGCTAAACGCATTGATTCTTGGACAACAGCAAGACATTTCTCCAGAAGTTTTAAAAGATTATCAATATGCCGGAGCAGTTCATGTTTTGTCAGTTTCCGGTTTGCATGTTGGTTTTATTTTGCTGTTCATTAACTTTTTACTGAAACCAATTAGCAATTCGAGAAAAGGCTCATTATTGAAATTACTTATCATTGTTTTGTCACTTTGGTCATTTGCCATTTTGGCTGGTTTATCGCCATCAATCGTCCGTTCGGTTACGATGTTTTCTTTTCTTGCGATTGGAATTCATTTAAGAAGAACGGTAAACATTTACCATACGCTGTTGGTTTCAATGCTGCTGATTTTACTTTTCAAACCTTCGTTTTTATTTGATGTTGGATTTCAACTGAGTTATCTTGCTTTGTTTTTTATTCTTTGGTTGCAACCAATTTTGTCAAGCATTTGGGAACCAAAAAACAAAATCATTAACTATTTTTGGGACATTATCACCGTTTCTTTTGCCGCACAAATTGGCGCTATGCCATTAAGCATTTATTATTTTCATCAATTTCCGGGATTGTTTTTTGTAACCAATTTGCTTATTCTGCCTTTACTCGGTCTTATTATGGCGGTTGGTGTTTTGGCTGTTCTGATTGCTACATTTCATACAGTTCCCGAATTTATTGCAAAACCAATTGAGTTCCTGATTGCTTTTCTTAATAGTATTATTCACTGGGTTGCCTCTTTTGATGCTTTTGTTTTCAAAAATATTTCGTTTTCAACAGCAATGTTATGGAGTTCGTATTTGGTAATTATTCTAATCATTCTTTGGATTAAAAGACCTAATTTCAAACGACTTACAGTAGCTATTGCAAGCATTCTTCTATTGCAAATTATTTTTATTATTCAAAAAAAGGAAACTTATAATAATGAAGAGCTAATCATTTTTAACTGCAAAAAGAACACAATCATAACTGAGAGAATTGGCAATGCTGTTACAATATACAGTAATGATAGCATTCGGGAAAACCTGAGTTCTAATTGGATTATTCAATCGTATTTGGTTGGGAATTTTTGTGAAGCTAAAGCAAAAAAACCACTTCAAAATTTACTGTATTTCAAACAGCAGAAAATGCTAATCATTGACAGTTCGTGTGTTTATACAAAAGGAATTTATCCAGATGTTCTTGTTATTATTCAATCTCCAAAACTGAATATGCAACGCTTGCTTAAAACATGTAAACCCAAAGAAATTGTTGTTGACGGGTCAAACTTTAAAAGCTATATCAGGCTTTGGGAAGCAACATGCAGAAAAGAAAAAATCCCTTTTCATATTACTAATGAAAAGGGATTCTATAAGATTTAATCCAATTGGAATTATGATTTCTTGTTGCCCAGGATTTGATCTGCATTAGCTAACCAAGTAGTTGGTCCACCAGCAAGATAACCGGTACTTCCTAATTTTTCAAGATTAATTTTTCCGTCTTTTTTGCTTGCCTTTACAATCCAAACTGTTGGATAACCCTGAACTGCAAAAGTTTGTTGTAGTTCAGCGTTTTGTCTTTGAATTGTCGGATCTTGTGCCGTTTTTCTTGGAAAGTCTAACTCAACAAGTACTACATTCTTTTTAGCCCATTTTTCAAATTCCGGTGTTTTGAAAACTTCTTTTTGTAAACGAATACACCATCCGCACCAATCGCTTCCTGTGAAAAACAAAAACAATGGTTTTTTAGATTTTTTAGAAATCTTCACCGCCTCGTTCATATCAGTTTGCCATTTAACCTCTTGCGCCTGTATTGTTAACGAACCCAAGACTAGAAATAAAGTGATTGCTATTTTTTTCATTGTTTAAAATTTTTTTCCAAATATAACAAAAAGAATGCCAAATAAATGTTATCTATCTGACGCCATGCATCAATTTTTTAATAATTGGGGACATTAATATTGAAAATAACGCCATACTGACAGAAATTATTGTCAAGAGCCAAAAGAAATAACTCAATCCGTGTTCGTCGGCAATTTTATCTATGTTTTCACCAAAAATTCCTGCGCTTTTCATTCCGATTGCAACTGCCAAATACCATACGCCAAACATAAAGGCAATCATTCTGGCAGGCACCAATTTACTGACGTATGACAACCCAACCGGTGAAATACACAATTCTCCCATGGTATGAAAAAGATACACTAAAATCAACCAAATCATACTAACAGATGCTGTTTTTGCTCCGGGTTCAATTCCGCTTGCGCCAATTGCAACACATGCCATTCCCAGCCCAAGAAATAACATTCCGATTCCGTATTTTACAGTAGCTCTTGGATTGTATTTACTTTCCCACCATTTTGAAAATAATGGTGCTAAGGAAATAATAAAGAGTGAATTTAAAGTCGAAAACCAGGTCGCCGGAACTTCGGTAAGTGGCGTCGCAACTTTATCTATTTTTAATAAATCAAGTGTGCTGTCAGAAAGTGATAAAACTCCTGCTGTGTAATAATCCTTAATCAAAATCCAAATGGCAATACTCCAGATAATGACAAAGCTTAAGCTTAAAATGATATTCGCCACAGCATAGCTATTAAACGTTTGTCTGAACATCTTCAACATCAACCAGGTAATTATAGCTAAAGGCAAAATTGTCATAAGAGAATTGACAACTAAATAAGTGGTGCTCCAACTTCCCTCCAAAACCCTATTAGTATAATCCTTTGCGAATATGGTTAAACTGTTTGGTGATTGTTCAAATATGGCCCAAAAGAAAATTACAATAAACGCAAAAAAGGTAACGGCCATCAACTTTTCACGAGTGATTTTAGAATACTGTGTAAAACGATAAATCAATAAAATAATAAACAAACCTAAAGCGGTTAAAATAGCGGTTGAATTTCCGTTACTTCCCAAAAATCCGAAGACATCAATTTTACCTCCTGATATTTTTGAAACCGGTGCGTTTATTACCCAAAGCAATCCTAAAACAACTGAAACTGCAATAACAACCAGCTGCCAGGAAGAAAAAGGATTTCTCTTGTCGTCATCTGAAGCCGCAATTTTTGCTTTGCTCTCTTTATTTGGCTTTAGCCCGATATCGCCAAAGATTCTTTGAGACAACCAAAACTGTATCATTCCGAAAAACATAAAGATTCCGGCCAAACCAAAACCATAACCCCAGCCCACTTTTTCACCTAAATAACCACACAATAATATTCCGAAAAAAGCTCCAGCGTTAACGCCCATATAGAATAAGGTGTAGGCTCCATCTTTTTTTTCAGGTCTGTCTTTGTACATTTCGGAAATTATGGAAACCATATTTGGCTTGAAAAAACCATTTCCAAAAACCAATAATACCAATCCTAAATAAATAGAAAAATGCGTTTCAACTGCCATTGCGGCATGACCCAAAGTCATTAGAAACGCTCCGAGTATTACTGCCCATCGGAAACCAATAACTTTATCAGCAAAATAACCTCCAAGCATGGTTGACAGATAAACCAAACCAACATAAGATCCAAACAAAGCTGAAGCAGTTTCTCTTGACCATTCCCAGCCTCCATCTGCTAATGAAGCGGTAAAAAACATAATGAGCAAAGAACGCATTCCGTAGAATGAAAAACGCTCCCACATTTCTGTAAAAAATAAAACGAATAAGCCTGAAGGATGCCCTAAAACGTTGCTTTTAAAAAACTGGTCTGTTGAATTTTGACTCATATAAATTGATTTATTTAACGCCTTGCATTAGTTTTTTAACCAACGGGGAAATTAGTAATAACACCACTCCGGCGATTAAAGCATAAATGGCTAGTTGCTGATAACCATCGGCATAAGTATTTAGTTTTTCAAGATTTGAAGAATTTTCGGAAGCCTCAGCGATATTAGCACCTAATAATCCCGCAAAATATTGCCCGTAAGCACTAGCCAAAAACCACATTCCCATGATTACTGCCTGCGTTTTTTGAGGTGATAATTTGGTCATGGCGCTCATTCCAATTGGCGATAAACATAACTCTCCAAAAGTGATAATAAACCAACCGAATGTAAAAATTCCTAATGAAGTTTTTCCATTTAAGTCGGCAAAGAACTTTGTATAATAGAATATCCAAAAACCACCGGCAAGGAATATAAATGCTAATCCAAATTTGATAACGGTATTTGGCTCAATCTTTCTTTTTGCCATCCATAACCAAACTAATCCAACCAAAGCAGCAAAACCAATTACAAAGAATGAATTGGCAGAATTATTAACGCCATTTGGACTCAACTGAATCCCTAAAATTTCGTTATTTAAATTATTTGCTGCGAATAAACTTAATGAACCGCCGCTTTGTTCGAAGAATGCCCAAAAGAAAATTGAGAAAATTATAAAAACCAATGCTGCTAACAACTTTTTATTTTCTACAGTCGAGAAATTCTTCATTTCATAAAACAAATACAGTATAGATGCAGGACCAATTATCATCATAAAATAATCGGTATAAACAGTATTGGCAACCATTATAATAATCACCGGAATGATTAAAAGCGAACCTATATAGGTTGCAATTTCTAAACCTTTTTTCTTAGAATTTTCAACATTAACTAAAGGTGAAAGTCCAATTGGGCCTAAACTTTTTTGTGTTTGTGTAAAAGTCAGCAAACTTATAATCATCACTACTGCTGCAAATCCGAATCCAACATTCCAACGAAGATTTTCAGGAACCAACGATTGCCATAAAGAGCCTTCTGCCACAGCAATACAAATATATCCACCGATAAGTGCTCCAAGATTCACTCCCATATAGAAGAAAGAAAAACCGGCATCTCTTCTTGGGTCATTATCATTATATAATTGTCCAACCATTGAAGAAATATTAGGTTTAAAAAAACCTGTTCCAACAATTGTAAAACCAATACCAATAAAGAAGAAATTCTTAGGGTCAATTGCTAATATAACGCTACCAACAATCATTAGTATTCCGCCCCAAAAAAGTGATTTTCGCAATCCCAAAATCTTGTCTGCAAATAATCCACCGATGAATGTGAAGGCATACACCCATGCCTGCGTTGCACCATATTGAAGATTAGCTGTTTTCTCATCCATTACCAATACGTTGACCATAAAAACGGCCAGCATACCACGCATACCATAAAAACAAAAACGTTCCCACATTTCTGAGAAAAACAAATACCAAAGTTGCTTTGGATATTTTCCTTTAAAGTCCTGAATTTGTTCTAAAGTTTGATTTGTTTCCATATTTAGTTTATTCCTTTTTCTTTCATTACTTTATTTAAATTTTTTACCAAAGCAAACATCAGCAAAGTGGCAAACATCAGCAAACCAAAATTCACCCAAAAGAAGTTGGCTTTATCATCATAAGTATCCCACATACTGGCTAAAACGCCGCTTAATTTATTTCCGATAGAAGTTGACAAAAACCATCCGCCCATCATTAATGCTGTTATATTTTTTGGAGATAATTTAGACACAACTGACAATCCCATTGGACTTAAGAACAATTCCCCGATAGTTATGATTCCATAATTGGCAACCAGCCACCACACCGAAACTTTTTCTGTACCATTGTTTCCAATATGTACTGCGGCTACCATAACCAAAACCGATAATGCTGAAATTAATAACCCAAAGGCAATTTTTGTTGGTGTTGAAGGTTCTTTTTTTCTGCTTCGTAAAAAAGTAAAAAAAGCAACAACTAATGGCGTAAGAATGATTACCCAACCCGGATTGATGGATTGACTTAAATTGGTTGCCCAAAGCGAGACTTTGGAACCTTCAGCCGGCTTCTCAGTTGGCTCAACATTCCTAAAATACAAAGGATAATTTACTTCTTTTTTGACAATTCCATTCTCTTTCTGTAGACGGAAATTATCGTCATAAAGTTCAATGGAATCTTTTTTAAACTCAACTTCCTTGGCCAATTTCAATCCGCTGAAAACAGTTTGTGAAGTTCCTGTTACTTCCCTGTCAGTATAGCGGTCTGCCCAGGTTGTTAGTGCCGAACCGTTCAATTTGAATACCGCCCAAAACAATATTACTACTGCAAAAATGGCCAGCAATGCTCCGATTGGTCTTTTATCTTCTGTCTTGGCTTTAAAATACAGGCTTCCATAAAAGAAGATTATCGGTATACAGGCAAAGATAAAAGCGTCTGTACTATCCGAACCAAAAACATAACCATTTGGATTGGCATCAGATGTCACTCCTTTAAGCAGCCAGCCAATAATCCCGAAGATGACCGACGGAACCAAAATATAAAGTACAATTTTATAAAATGGCATATCGCCTTCCTGTACTCCTTTTTTGGCTGTTTTATCTCCGTAATGCTTGGTGCCCAACAAGAATACAATTACCCCGATGAACATTCCGACACCGGCTGCCATAAACGCAAAGTGCCATCCCAGAAGAATTTGCAATGCGGCTCCAAAGAAATTGCAGATAAAAGCGCCAACATTGATTCCCATATAGAAGATGTTATAGCCTTCATCTTTTTTGTCTTTGTACTGTTCCTCGTTATAAAAATTTCCCAAAAGTGTTGAAATATTGGGCTTAAAAAAACCGTTACCAACAATCACTAATGTCATAGCGACATACAGCATAGTGAGGTTATGAATTCCCATCATAAAATAACCAACGCCCATCATGATTCCACCTAAAACAATAGAATTTCGGTAACCCAAATAACGGTCGGCGACGAGTCCACCAACGAACGGCGTTAAGAATACCAAAGCGATGAAAGTTCCGTACAAATCGGAAGCTTCTTTTTCGGTCATTGCAAATCCGGCTTCTACGTCTTTAAGATAAAGTGTAAAAATTCCAATCATTAAATAGTAACCGAAGCGTTCCCACATCTCAGATAAAAACAAATAAGGCAGCGCTTTAGGATGGGTTTTCCACATAATTTTTTATTTAAAAAAATAAACCTCCAGGAAATCCTTGGAGGTTTGAAAGATATAAAAAATATTTTTAAAGATAACTAGCGAACGCCATGCATCATTTTTTTCAATTTTGGAGTCAATGCCATTAAAATAACAGCTGCCAATCCGGTTAGGATTACAAACACCATAAAGAATTCAAACAGGTTATGAATTTCAAAACCAGCAAAAACAGGATTGTGGTCAGAAATCTGATTGTCTGCAAGCAACTGGGTTTGCTCCGGAGTAAGTGTTACTTTTCTATCCAAAACAGCTTGTAAGTCAATGCCTAATTCTTGTGCTTTTACAAATTTATCTCCGGTTGCAGGAAGAATAGAACCCAAAGTTCCGGCTAATGCATATCCGGAAGCATTCGATAAAAAGAATACTCCATATAATAAAGAAGAGAAACGTTTTGGAGATAATTTACCAACTAATGATAAACCAATTGGAGACAAACACAATTCTGCTGCTGTTTGAATTAAATATAAAAGGATTAACCATTTGATAGCTAAAAGTCCGCTGTTCCCTAAATCTTTTACATTGTATGCAATGATAAAATAACTCAAAGCAATTAATGCCAAACCAACGGCTTGTTTTACCGGCGAAATTGGCTCTCTGCCTTTACTTCTTAGATAATCCCAAAGCATACTAAACGGAACTGCAAAAGCTACAACAAATAAACCGTTGAAGATTTGTACCATCGATGGTGGCATGTTGTAACCAAAGAAGTTTCTGTCGGTTTGATTATCAGCAATAAACGTTAAAGACGAACCCGCTTGTTCAAAGGCAGCCCAGAAGAAAATGATAAAGAAAGCTACTATATAAATAACAAAGATTCTATCTCTTTCTACTTTTGTCAAAGAACTATCCGATACAATTAATCCGGCTAAAGTGATACCACTCGAATAGATAACGGTGTATATCCAGTTTTGATCAACTACATAGTGAAAAATAGCTCCTAAAACGAAGAACGAAATAACAGCTCCAATCAACGCTTTTTGAGAAAAAACAGCTTTTTGCGATTCTCCTTCTTCATAATCATCTGATACATTGTGTTTTGGCAAACCACCAAGAGGCCTTCCTTCTGGTGTAACTACATATTTATTTTTAAGAAAATAGAAAACAGCAGTTCCGATTAACATTGCCGTTGATGCTGCTAAAAATCCCCATTTGAATGCGTGAATATCTCTAATTCCGTTAGCATCTTTAACATCTCCAACTATTGGACAAATCAATTGACCTAAGAAAGCACCCAAATTAATTCCCATATAGAAAATGGTAAAGGCAGTATCCAGTTTTGATTTTTCTTGTTTTGGATACAAGCTCCCCACCATTGAAGAAATATTTGGCTTAAAAAATCCATTCCCAAAAATGATAATTCCCAATGCTGACCACATTAAGATATTTGCCAAACCAATATTTGAACCAAAAACGCTAGCACTAAAAAACAATAAAAATTGTCCGACAGCCATCATTAATCCTCCAAGCAAGATACAATTTCTATTTCCAAAGAAGCGGTCAGAAATAAATCCTCCCAACATTGGTGTTAAGTAACAAAGTCCTAGGAAACCTCCGTAAATCAAAGAAGCATCTTCTTCTTTCATCATTAAAGAATTTACAAGGAATAAGGTTAAGATAGCTCTCATTCCATAGAAATTGAACCTTTCCCACATTTCTGTTCCGAATAATACCCAAAGTCCTTTTGGATGTCCAGTTTTTACCGCTGTTTCACTCATTTTTTATTGTTTTAGATTGGTTTTGAATAGTTTAATTTTCTTTATAAAAACTGTCAATTTTAGTGAAAAAATTACAATTAACAGCACTTTTTTGTGTTAAATGCAATTTTTGGAAATTTATAGGTTTAGAAATTAGATTTTTATAAAACAAAAAGCCCTGATAATTTCTTATCAGGGCTTTGTTGTGGTACCTCCAGGAATCGAACCAGGGACACATGGATTTTCAGTCCATTGCTCTACCAACTGAGCTAAGGTACCTTGCGTTGTAGCGGGTGCAAATATAGTACGATTTTTAATTTATCCAAAACAAATACTAAAAAAAAACTATTCGTAACTTTGGGCACCAAAAATAGTGTTATGCTTTTAACCATTGATGTTGGAAATACCCGAATCAAAGCTGCTGTCTTTGAACAAAATAGACTTGTTGAACTTTCTGTTTTTACCAAAGAGGCGTTTCTGACAGAAACAAATTTTATCCTAAATAAGTTCCCGAAAATCGAAAAATTAGTCGTTGCTTCGGTAGGAAATGTTGAAAAAGAATTGTTTTTGTCTTTAAAAAACAAAGCTGAAATTCATTTTATAACTCGCGAAAGTAGATTCCCTTTTACCAATTTATATAGTACTCCAACTACGCTTGGAATTGACCGTATGGTTTTGGCTTCGGGTGCGGTTATGCAATTTCCCAATCAAAATCGTTTGGTGATCGACATGGGAACTTGTATAACCTATGATTTTATTGATGAAAATGACAATTATCTTGGTGGTGCCATTTCTCCGGGAATTCGTTTACGCTATGAATCATTGCATCAACATACCGCTAAATTACCTTTGTTAACTAAAAACTATCCTGAAAGTTTTATTGGAAATTCTACTCAAGAATCTATTCATTCCGGTGTAATTAATGGCGTTGCATCCGAAATTGATGGATTTATTGAACTTTACAAAACCCAATACGCTAAATTTATCATAATTTTAACGGGCGGTGATGCAGAATTTTTGGCTATACGATTAAAAAATACCATATTTGCCAATTCAAATTTCCTGTTGGAAAGTTTGAACCAAACATTTCAATACAATCAAAATGATTAAAAAAATTATAGTAAGCATCTGTTTACTTTTTTCATTCGCACTTTTTGCACAGGAAGGAACATCATCCCCTTATTCTTTTTACGGAATCGGCGATATAAAATTTAAAGGAACTATTGAAAATCGTTCCATGGGAAGTCTTTCAGTTTTTCCGGACAGTATTCACATAAATATTCAAAACCCTGCACATTTCGCGAGTTTAAAGCTAACGGGACTTGCTCTTGGCGGAACTTACGGCAATACAAAATCCAAAACAGAAACTCAGGAAGCAAAAGCACGAAGAACGACTTTAGATTATTTGGCTATCGGAGTTCCTGTTAGCAGTAAAGTTGGAATCGGATTTGGACTTATTCCTTATTCTTCTATTGGATATAAAATCCAAAAAAACATTTATGATATTAAAAGCACTACTGACATTAATGGTATTACTCATATTGATACTATAGGAGCTAAGTTTTCAAAATACACAGGTAAAGGCGGTGTTAATAAGGTCTTTCTAGGTTTTGGATACCGTCTTACCAAGAAAATAAATATTGGAGCTGATATCCAATATAACTTTGGAACTATTGAAACCTCTAATCTACGATACCAGACATTACCACTTCTCCAATATGGTTCAAGAGAAACGAATGTTTCTGAAGTGCGAGGTGTTAACGTTGATTTAGGAATAACCTATCAAACAAAAGTTAATGCTAAATATTCCTTCTTTAGCAGTTTAGCTTACACACCCGAAGCCGAATTAACGTTGGGCAACACCCGAAACATAGATATTGTTCAAGTTAGCAGTTCTGTATCCGTAATCGAAAGAGAAAATATAGCGGTTGAAGACACCAAAATAAAACTCCCGGCAAAACTTACTTTTGGGTCAGGTTTTGGTGAAGTGAAAAAATGGTTAGTTGGAGCAGAAATTACTTTACTAAACAACAGCGTAATGTCTAATCGTTTTACTGATATTCAAGGTGCAACTTTTGAAAACTCTGTTCGCTATACTTTAGGTGGATTTTTTATACCAAACTACAATTCATACTCTAATTATTATAAGAGAATTGTGTATCGTGGTGGATTGCGTTATGAAAATACCGGTTTAGTTATTCAAAATAAATCGATGAATGATTTTGCTGCAAATATTGGTTTAGGAATGCCATTAAGTGGTACCTTTACTAATATAAACATTGGACTTGAAATAGGTAAAAGAGGAACAAAGTATTATAATTTAGTAGAAGAAAATTACATCAACATAAGTGTTGGTTTATCACTAAGCGATAAATGGTTTGTGAAACGTAAATTTGACTAAAACGAATAGTTATGAAGGCGATTATTTTTATACTTAGCGTTTTGTTTATTACAAACAGCAGTGCTCAAAAATTTGATTGTACTTCGAAAACTTCGGAATATCAAGAACTTTTTAAAGCAAATAAAATTGCTGAATCCTACGATGTTTGGTACAGTGTTTTCAAAAATTGCCCGAAAGAAAGCGAAGTCATTTATACTGACGGAATCCAAATTCTTCAATACAAAATTGACAATGCACCTTCAGCTGAAGAAAAAGAAAAGCTGGTTCGCGAGGTGCTGAAATTGTACGACCAATACAATAAAAATTATCCTCTTTCAACTCCGGATTTTGAAGTAAATAAAGCCATGGTTTTGGTTACCAATAAAATTGAAGCCAAGGAAGAAATTTTCAATTTATTAGAAAGCGGTTTTGCCAAAGCATCAAAAAATGTAACGGATGCTAACACAATCTATACTTACTTCAGTATCTACTGCGAAAGATTTAACAGCGGCGACAAAAAAATAACCGCCAATGCTGTTTTAGAAAAATACACGCTGGTCTCTTCCTTAATTAATCAATTACAAGCCTCCAAACCAGAGAGCAAAGAATATAAAACGGCGCAAAGAGCCATTGGCAATCTGATAAAAGACGTGGCAACCTGTGAAAACCTGGAAGCTTTTTACACCAAAGGTTATGCTGACAATCAGGAAAATACCGACTGGATTACATCTGCGTTAATTAGTCTTTCCGGTAAATGCAGTACCAAACCTATCTTTAATACTTTGGCCGAAAAACTGTATTCGATTAAAGTCACAGCGCAATCTGCAAACTTCATGGCGCTAGGAAATATGAAACAAAGAAAGTTTCCGGAAGCAATTAAATTTTATACCGAATCGGCGGAATTACAAACGAACCCGACAGAAAAAGCCAAAATATATTATACGCTTGCCACTGGTTTATTAGCTAACGATTTACCAAAATCAAAAGAATGCCTGAACAAAGCATTGGCTGCTGATCCAAAAATGGGAAAAGCCTATTTGTTTTTGTCCCAACTTTATGCTAACAGCGCTAACGATTGTGGCAAAACTGATTTCGAAAAGAAAGCGGTAAATTATTTAGCAATCCAAACTGCGCAAAAAGCCGGTATTACAGAGCCAAGATTAAAGTCAGCTTCTGATAAGGCAGCCAAAAATTTAGAATCCAAATCGCTAACTGCTGACGAAATTTCCAAAGCAAAAATGAATGGAAAATCGCTAAACATTGGTTGTTGGATTAATGAAACCATTACTTTTCCTGCCAAATAATGATGTATTCTACTAGAAATAGTGTCCCATTTATTATCGCATTCCTTTTTTGTTTTCTTATAATTGGTTGTGAAAGTAATTTTAAGGAAGTCCAAAAAATGGGCTTTGCCGAATTTTCACCAAGTGGTGATGCAGAAGGCATTAATCTGAAATATACCGACTCAGGAAGAATTACTGCCAATTTGATAAGTCCGAAAATGTTGGATTATGCCACAGTGGAATTTCCGTTTGTAGAATTCCCAAAAGGCATTCATTTAACGTTGTATGACAAAAACGGAAAGGAAACCTATATTGATGCCAAGTATGCCGTACAACACAAAGCAACTAATATCATCGATTTGCAGGATGCTGTAAAAATATCCAATCAAAATGGCGAAATGCTCGAAACAGAGCAATTGTATTACGACCAAAAAAACGAATGGTTTTTTACCGAAAAAAAGTTTAAATTTACTTCACCAAAAGGAGTTTCCTATGGCGAAGGAATTGATTTTAGTAAAGATTTCAAAAAAGTTAACTCACAAAAAATATCTGGAGAACTCCAGTCAGAATAACAACTATGAACTATTTAAGATTTACCCAATACGCCTATTTACTTGCTGGAATCCTTTTTGCAATTGACGCTTTTGTAAAATGGAAAGCACAGGAAAGCTTTACCATCAGTGCGATATTTGCTGCTGTTTGTATTTTTCTGTTTTTCTTTAGAAGAAAGTTTGCCAAAAAATTTGACGAGCACAACAAAAAACCCTAATTCATGGAAATCGGAATAATCATTCTATGCTTGATACTTTCCGCTTTTTTCTCTGGAATGGAAATCGCTTTTGTTTCTTCCAATAAAATTTATCTTGAAATTGAAAAAAAACAAGACGATTTCATTTCCAAAATCCTAACCAAACTCACCCAAAAACCATCCAAATTTATTGCCACTATGCTTGTGGGCAACAATATAGCTATGGTTGTTTACGGGTTTTTCATGGGCGATTTATTGATGCGCTGGTTTGTAACGCTTGGATTTAACTTCACCGATTTTTCGAATTTATTGTTGCAGACAACTATTTCAACACTTATCGTTTTAATGACATCAGAGTTTTTGCCAAAAGTATTTTTTCAAATCTATGCCAATAGCTTTATCAAATTCTTTGCCTTGCCGGCGTATTTTTTCTACAAACTGTTTTATTATATTTCGTCATTTCTGATTTGGATTTCCGATTATGTTTTGCGAAAATTTTTCAAAACCGAAGGCGACCAAATCAATTTGTCTTTTAGCAAAGTTGAACTGGGGAATTATATTTCGGAACAAATGAATGCCGTGCAGGATCACGAAACCGTTGATTCTGAAATTCAGATTTTTCAAAATGCTTTAGAGTTTTCCGGTGTGAAAGCACGGGAAATCATGACGCCGAGAACCGAACTCGTTGCCGTTGATTTGCACAGTTCTATAACCGATTTGAGAGAACTTTTTATAGAAACCGGTTATTCCAAAATACTGGTTTACATTAACACACTTGATGATATTGTGGGTTATGTTCATTCGTTTGAACTTTTCAAAAAACCACGAAGTATCAAATCGATTATGATTTCGGTAGAATTTGTTCCAGAGACAATTTTGATAAAAGACGCTATGAATTTGTTGACCAAAAAACGAAGAAGCATTGCAGTGATTTTGGACGAATACGGCGGAACTTCGGGCATAGTGACCATAGAAGATATTGTCGAGGAACTGTTTGGCGAAATTGAAGACGAACACGATTCTGATGAAGAATTGATTGAAGATAAAGTAGACGATTCAAACTATGTTTTTTCAACGCGTTTGGATGTTGAATATTTAAACGAAACCTATAAATTGAATATTCCTGAGAGCGATTCGTATGAAACTTTGGGTGGATTTATTGTTGATTTTTCCAAAGAAATTCCGCTAAAAGGCACTCAAATTACTATCGGTAACTTTCTATTTGTCATTGAAGAAGCGACGAATAAGAAAATCGAATTAGTAAAAATGACCGTATTGGATTAATTTCCGAAAAAAAATCAAAAATTAGATGAAATTATAACTGTGTGAGTATTATTATTTCACATATAATTGTATTTTCGCAAACTGAATTAAAAATTAACAAAAATAGAAATGGCAGTTTTATCAAAAATTAGAAATCGTTCGGGCTTACTTTTATTAGCGATAGGTTTTGCTTTATTGGCTTTTGTTGTACAGGATGTATTTACAAAAGGTTTTAAAAGTGTGTCTACAGACGTAGGAAGTGTAAATGGAAAAGATATTTCTTTTGACGAATTCAAAATAAAGGTTGCAAATACTGAAAAAAATGCTCAAAATCAAGGTCAGAATATGACTTCGATGCAAGCTTCAAACCAAGTTTGGAATCAGGAAGTACAAGTGGCGCTGCTTAACGCTGAATTCGAAAAATTAGGAATCCGCGTTGGCGAAAAACATATTATCGAAGCATTCAAATCGGATCCAAATATTGGTCAGAACCCAATGTTTTTAAATGCGGCCGGAAAATTTGACTTAAACAAGTTTAAGGATTATTTCAAACAAGTTCCAAACGGAATTCAAATGTTGAAAGATCAGGAGAAAAATGCTGAGTTAAGAGCAAAGTATGACATCTATAGTTCTTTGATAAAAGGTGGAATGTATGCTACTCAAACAGAAGGAAAATTCAAATACGAAGCAGAATCAAACAAAGTAAGCTTTGATTTTGTGATGGTTCCTTTTTCTTCAATAAAAGACAGCGATGTAAAAGTGACTGATGAGGAAATCACTGCATACATTAAAACGAAAGAGAAAAAATTCAAATCAGAAGAATCTCGTGAGTTGGATTATGTTTTGATTGCAGAAAAACCATCTGCTGCTGACGAAGCTGAAATCAAGAAAAATGTTGATGCATTATTATTGCCAAGCGTTCGTTACAATAAAGAAACAGGTAAAAATGATACCATCCAAGGATTTAAATATGCAACTGATATTGCTGACTTTGTAAATGCAAATTCTGATATTCCGTTTGACTCAAGTTATGTGTCAAAACAAGATTTACCAGCTGATGTTGCAGAACAATTATTTAACTTACCTACGGGCGAAATATACGGGCCATACATGCGTAGTGGCTACTATTGTATATCAAAAGCATTAGGAAGACAAGCTGGTGCAAAAGTAAAATCAAGCCATATCTTAATCAGTTGGGTTGGCGCAGAAAGAGCGCAACCAAAAGAGAAAAGAACTAAAGAACAAGCTAAAGCTAAAGCAGAAGGTATATTAGCTCAGGCCGTGGCAAATCCGGGTATGTTTCAAATGTTGGCAATGACATCTTCTGAAGATCCATCTGTACAACAAAACGGTGGAGATATGGGATTCATTAGTAGAGATACTGGTTTTGCTAAAGGATATAAAGATTTCGTTTTTTCTAACCCAGTTGGAAAAATTGGTTTAGCTGAAACTGAATTCGGTTACCATATTATCAATGTGACTGATAAACAAGACGCCGTGAAATTGGCAACTATTGCTCAAAAAATTGAGCCGTCAGAAGCTACAAATGATAAAATCTACACTCAGGCAACCAAATTTGAAATGGATGCTGCAGATAAAGATTTTGCCGCTCTAGTTAAAGAAGCAAAACTAACTGCAAATCCTGCGGTAAGAGTAAAAGCAATCGATGAGAATTTTGGTTCAATGAGCAATCAAAGACAAATTGTTAAATGGGCTTTTGAAGATGACACCAAAATTGGTAGCGTAAAACGATTTGAAATCGTAAACGTTGGACATGTTATTGCCAAATTAAAAAGCATTGCTCCAAAAGGATTAATGTCAGTTGAAGAAGCAAGACCACAAGTTGAGCCAATATTGAAAAACAAAAAGAAAGCAGCTAAGATCGAAGCTAAAATGAAAGGTGCTTCTTTAGCAGCTATTGCGGCTTCTAATAAAGTTGCTCCTATGAACGCAGTTGATTTAACTGTTGAAAGTCCAAATGTTCCAGGTGCCGGTTTTGAACCAAAAGTAGTTGGAATGGCATTTACATCTAAAGCAGGTGTAGTTTCAAAACCAATTCAAGGAAATTCAGGAGTATTTGTAATTGCTACAAAAGTGGTTACCAAAGCACCTGCAATTAAGAAATATGACGATTATACTGCTAAAGTAAAACAACAAGCTGTTGGAAATTCAGGAAGATTTATGCAAGCGTTGAAAGACGATGCTGATATTGAAGATAACAGAGCTAATTTTTACTAGTTAGCTATCTCAAATAAAATAAAAACCCGTCTGGTAAAACTAGACGGGTTTTTTTATAATATCATTTCGCTATACGGAATCACAATCTCAAAACCTTTTTCTTTGAAATATGCGGTTGGGTTTTCTTTGGAGATGCTCATTACAAAATCACCACCCCAGGCACCAAGGCTTTTTATCACACCATCGAAATCGGGAAACAACGCTTCTTTAACGGTTGGCAATTCTAAAATAGTACTCAATTCAATTTCGTGATTTTGTAAGGCCGAGCCAAATTCCTTTGAAGTTTTAGCTTCGATTACAGCTTTTGTAATGGAATTAATGGTTTCCAATGCGTTCTGACTATTTCCCTGTTGTCCGTAATAAGACGCAATCGCTGCTTTACTGTTTTGCTTTTTATTGAGATAAACAAAATAGATTTTGTCTGTAAAATCCGGTTGAAAATTTACTTTTTCTACTACTGGTTTTTCATTGACCAACTGATATACAATAGGGCTGTTACTTTGAGCGCAGGCAATATCATAACCGCTACCTCCAAAACTTCTCTTTAGCAGCTCAAACGCATCTATTTGCAGCCATTGGGCAATGTTGTTGATTACCGTAGAAGATGTACCCAAACCCCAAAATTTTGGAAAAGTCAATTCGGTTCTGATAGCGTATCCTTTTGAAGAAGTTATAAAATCAGAATTCATCAAATAGGCTTCGTGCAAAATCTCGATTAAGGTGTTCTTGATGTTTTTAGCATCATCAAAACGCTCTTTTCTGGTAATCGATGAAAACGGAATATTGTCCTCGAACCATATACTCCCATCGCTGTCAAAACTTTTCCAATGGATGATTTGCCCTTCGGCTTCTTCAATGATTAGATTTTGGCCAAACTTTGTAGGCAACGCAAAGGCTTTGGCGCCATCAAGCACCAAATATTCTCCTGTGATGAGTAGTTTTCCGTTACTGTAAAAAGTTTGTTTCATTGTCATTGCGAGGTACGAAGCAATCTATTTTCTTAATTTCTCAATAAATTCCACCACCGATGCATGCGAAATCGAATTACTTTCAAAATGCGTTTTGATTACTTTTCGTTCTTCGGCTGTGGTTTGAAACTGATTGAGAATATTATTGATGTGCATTTTCATGTGACCTTCCTGAATTCCGGTTGTTGTTAATGAACGCAAGGCTGCAAAGTTTTGTGCTAACCCAGTTACGGCAACATGCTGCATTAACTCTTGAGCCGATGGTTTTTCCAGAATTTCCAATGCTATTTTCACTAATGGATGCAGTGAAGTCAAACCACCAACGGTTCCTAATGCTAACGGAATTTCCATCCAAAAAGTAAATATCCCGTTTTCGATTTTGGCATGAGACAAACTCGAATATTGACCAGAGCGGGAAGCATAGGCATGAACACCGGCTTCGACAGCACGGAAATCATTTCCGGTTGCTAAAACTACAGCATCAACACCATTCATGATTCCTTTGTTATGCGTAACAGCACGGAAAGGTTCAATCTCGGCAATGCGAACAGCCTGCACAAATTTCTCGGCGAATTCCTGTGGATTTTCTATTTTCTTTTCGGCTAAATCTTCCACTTTACAGGAAACTTCGGCACGGACAATACAATTGGGAACATAATTCGAAAGTATGCTCATCACGACGGTAATATCGCTTTCCAAATCATTGAAATCAGCATAATTCTGTGCTTCTTCTTTTAAAGATTTAGCTAATTGTTCCAGACACGAATTGATGAAATTCGCACCCATGCTGTCTTTAGTTTCAAAAGTCACATGCAGCTGAAAGTAGTTTTCTAATTCGGCTGTTTTATTTCGCAGTTCCAAAGCTGTAATTCCGCCGCCACGCTTTTGCATGTTTTTGGTAATGCTTTCTGTGGAAGCAATCAAATTGTTTTTTATCGTATTGAAAAAGGCAGCAAGTTTAGCGGAATCGCCTTTGAACAGAAAATGCACCTGCCCTATTTTCTCGGTGTTTAAAACAGTGGCTTTAAATCCGCCACGCGTACTCCAAAACTTAGCCGATTTGGCTGCAGCCGCTACAACCGAACTTTCCTCGATAACCATTGGCACCGAATAATATTTTCCGTTGATTAGAAAGTTAGGCGCAATTCCCATTGGTAAATAGAAATTGGAAATCGTGTTCTCTATAAACTCATCATGAAGTTGCTGAAGCTTGGCATCGCTGTTCCAATATTGCTTTATGGTCGCAACGGCTTCAGAAGGATTTGCAAAATATTCATTGGCAATCCAATTGATTTTTTCTTCTTTGGATAATTTTGAAAAACCTGAAATCGAATTATTCATGGTCAATAATAAGTGAATTAATCAACTACAAATATAGATTATTAATTTGTTGTTTGAGGTGTTGTTGCCGGCGCAGGAACTGGAGCCTGACCTTCGTCATATTCCGTTTCTTTTAGGTCTTCGGTTTGTTTACCCAATCTAACTATTGGATTGTCCTTTGTTCCGGTAACCTTAATCGGAATTCCAAAAAGTCCGAATGGCGGCAATCCCAATCGCATTTTGATATTTAAATTTCCATCGAAGCTGGTTTGTCCTTCAATTCTTGGACGAAATCCAGCCACTTTGAATTTAAATCGTTCAATGTTAATGATGTTATTTTTAATTTTGGTTTTGATGTCAACCTGAGACAAATCAGGATTTTTCATTGCATCTTTTCCTGTTTTTCTGCTGACGGCACCAAACATTTTAAAGCCTTTCATTTTTACCTTTTTCACAGAAAGCGTTCCGCCACCAACAAGCGATGGATAAATAGGCTGCATATTTCCGTCCAGTTTTCCGGCTACTTTGTAATCTAATGAAATAATTCCTTCTGCATTTTCGGCAGCCGAAGCCATTTCACGGAATAGTTTCACTTCTTTGTAAGCACGTTTTACATCAAAGTCTTTGGCTAAAATCTTGAAATCAAAATTGGCTCTATTTGGTGTTTCGCTTCCGTAAACAATATCCATTTTAACATTGCATCCAACAACATTAAAACTGTTGTTTTTCAGTATCAGTTTGCCTTGATTGATAAGCATATTTCCGTTTATCTTTTCTAAAATCAAGTCCTGAAAGTTTACCTTATCAGCGACAGCGTGAAACTGTAAATCGAAATTATTTGGAATAACGATTACTCCTGTTTCAGTTGGCATCGTTGGTCCTTGAGTATTAGCTTTAAGGACATCAGGAAAGGCAGTTTGATTTGTTGAAGCCGACATGAATTCGTCACAATTTATAAAGCTCGATTGCAATGCAAAATTCCCTTTCAGAATGGCTTTATCTGTCAAAACAAAATCGATTACGTTTTGCAGATAACCGTTCATTCTAAAATCGGATTGCCCATAATTGGCAACGAAATCATTAAAATTCATTTTGTCCTGATTAAAAACAAACGTTCCTTCTTTGATGATAAATGGTTTTGGCAAATATTCCGAAGTAGTTTTAATGTTGCGCAGTTTCAGCGTTCCGCTATTGTGAAGGTTTTTATAATTGCCTTTCATCGCGTCGTTTTGAGAACCTTTGAAAGAAACATCCGCATTGACATAACCTTCTAAATCCAAACCTTTGCGGGAGAATACTTTATAGATTTTGGCCAAATCCAATTCGCCCTTGGCTTTAATATCGTAGTTGATATTGTCGAAATTTTTCAATTTGGCATTGACAAAAATTGGTTTTCCTTCAAATTCAAATGAAGCCGGAGTGATGTTTATTTTTAAATCCTTGGTCGAACCTTCCGTATCTAAAATGGTCGCTAAAAGATTGATGTTCTTTATTGGATTTGGATAATAAATGGTTTTAACGTAACCGTTTTTCAATGCTATTTTTCCATTCGTTACGGGAATTTTATTGTGCTTCTTGTCATAAACTCCGTTCGATTTTATGTCCATATTTAAAGCACCACGCAAATCCATGTTTTGCAAACCAAAGGCTTTGTTCATTTTTGCCAAATCAATTTTGGATTGAATTCGGGCGGCGATTTTTGGTTTAGATACCCCAACTGTTTTGACAATAGCCTTGAAATAATCTTTATCGACATTGAAGAAGATTGAATCGAGATTTACTTGTAATTGTTCTGTATCCAGCGATGGCAATTTGGCGTCAAAATTCAAAAAGATATTCGATGCCGGAAATGGTGCATCGTTATAATTGATATAGCCGTCACGGATTTTCATATTGAAAGCCAAATCGGGTTTTTGATTTATGGAAGCGATATATTTTCCTTTTAGAGTAAACGATAAATCGGTGCTTCCTTTTACTTTCGATTTGTCGAGCCAAGTGACATAATTTGGAGGCAATGCCGTGAAAAAATCCTTAAGATTACTGTCTTCCGATTTGATATTAAAATCCATTTCATACCCATTACTCAGGAAATCAAATTTTCCTTTGAACTCAACAGGCAGTTTATTGATTTTTAAATTATTTTGTTCAAAGACAAATGCCAGTGAATTGGTGTTGATTTTGGTAATCAAATCAGCATTTACTTTTTTGTTTTTCAGATACTGTTCGCCATCGTACGCAAAATCAAAATCTTCGATATCGGCTTCAGTATATAAATCGAAAATGGCTTTGTCTAGGTCACCGTTTCCAACATAATTAAAACCTTTGGCATCGATGAGCATCTTTGTTGACTTATCATCATATACGATATGACTGTCTTCGATAGCAATTTTCTCAAGTCGCAAAGAAGAACTTGAGCTGTCTTTTTTGGTGGATTTATCATCAGAATTATAGACATTATAATTGGCTTCTCCTTTTTCATTGACTTTTACATTTATCAATGCATTGGAAACATAAATCTTGTCGATGTTTACTTTTTTATCAAACAATAATGAGCTTAGATTTATTCCGAAAGCCACTTCGTTGGCTGAAAGTAATGTTTCTTTTTTATAGGGTGCGGAACCATTTAGAGAGAAATCGGTAAGTGTTAATGTCAATGACGGAAAGTGATTGAAAAAGGAAAGATTGGCTTCTTTAAAATTTAATTCTCCGTTTAGTTTATTATTGGCAAATGATTTTACTTCTTCGGCAATTTTACCCGGAAAAAGAATAGGCAGGATAAATAACAATGCCAAAATAATTCCAAATGAAATTCCTGTAATTTTTAAAATTCTGACAATCACTTTTTTCATACTACAAAACTACCATTCTAAAGTTTTTACAGCAAATGATTTTGTTTTATTTTACACAAAAAAAGCCACACAAATAGGTGTGGCTTATAAACAAACTAATTATTACTAACTCTAACCTTATTATTGTTTAATTAATTTCATTGATTTAGAACTATTGTTACTATCAATTGCTTTTACTAAATAAACTCCGTTACTCAAATCACTTACATCAAACTGATAATCTTCAGAAGGAATACTTTCAAAAGATTTAACTTTTTGACCTGTTATAGAATAAACTTCTACTTTAGCAACTTGTCCTTTAATACTGAAGCTTCCATTAGTAGGGTTTGGATACAAACTTACTGTATTGATAAGGTTGAAATCATTGTTCGCTAAAGTTGTCGGTTTATTTCCATAAAGCCTGAAACCTCCCGGCTCAATAGAAATACTTTGCGTTGTCGATGTTACTTCGATTGTTGAATTATCCATCAGGTTATACCAAGTTCCAATAAAAGGGAAACCTCCTGAAGTTACCAAAGTATTATTTGAAAAATTAGTTCTGACAAAAGCATAACTCAAAGCTGCTGTTTGTGAAGTACTAGTGTAAACATCTAATCTTGGAGTACCAACGGTAGCTAAATTCCATGCATAGGTCCCATTTTCGAAAACATTTTCATTTATTTTTAAATCGATTAGTTTAGACCAAGTGTTATAAACTGCACCTCTGTTTGTATCTCCTAACCAGTTTTCAACCCATTGAGGTTGTGGTTTTGTATCTAATTTACAATCCGGTGCAGAGAATGAAACATTTCCTGCGTTACAGGTCCAAAGTGAATCGTCCCAACCAAGTTCACCAAAATGCCATATCATTTTTGGCCCCGGAACTAATAAATGAATAGCTCCAATTGCAGGCAATCTTTGCAAAGCTTTGGTAAGATCTCCAAATGTTTGGTTGGCTCCACCATCATGTATGGCTTTATACATTAATCTCTCTTCGTCATGGCTTTCCGCATAACCAACAAATCTATTTGAAGGATCTGTAACTCCGGAAACATCACCAAAATTACCTTTCATGATATTTGCATAGCCGTCCGTTATTTTACGCCATTGCATAATACCTTTTACATCACCTGAACGTAAATAATTTGTCCATTCTACTTCTTCATCATAAGAACCACCATTACCTAAGTGTTCAAAAATAACTAAGAAATTTGGATCAAGTTCCCACTGTTTATCAGCATACCATTTTAGTTTAGCAACTCTATCAGAACGGTATCCATTAGTACATGTTTCCTGGCCTCCTGATACTGCTGGCGGACATTGATTTGTAAATCCTTTTGTTAAGTCCCATCGGAAACCATCAACTTTATAATCCTGTATCCAAGTCTGAATAGTTCTAACTGTGTAAGTATTCGTTAAATTATCCGGTTCTCTAAAATGATTTAAATCGGTACCAACATTGTAAGAGTGCATTGCATCCTGATTGCAATATGGATTTTCAGCAGAAACTTTGTAGCCTGTTCCGTTTGACCAACCGTCATTATCGGTATCCAACATCCACATTCTTTCGAGTGGTGAACGACCAAAAACGTGATTTAAGGCCAGGTCAAGAATTACAGCGATACCATTTTGATGACATAAATCAATAAACTCCTTTAGTTTAGCAGGAGGTCCATATCTTTTGTCGGCTGCCATATGAAAAACGGTATTATAACCCCAGCTTTCATTTCCTTCAAACTCCATTACAGGCATTAACTGAATGGCATTTATTTTAAGATTTTTAAAATAATCTATTTTATTGATTAAATCCTGATAGGTTCTATTGGCATCAAAATCCCTTACCAAAGCTTCATAAATTACTAAATCTTTTTTCTTTGGCTTGACAAAATTTGTTGTTGCTGTGCTCCATGTATAATTCCACCATGCTGTTGGACCGGTTTGCAAAACCGTAACTTCTCTTTCCTGACCCGGTGCTATAGTAGCATAAACCGGTAATCCCGGATATACACCTAAGGTTACGATTTGTGGATCATCAAAAGGAGATAATACTAAAGTAGAAAATGGATCAGCAGTTTTAACAACCGCAGGAGAGTTGGCCGGACGACTTGTTACATCGCAAACCCAATATTGGTAAGCATATGCTTGCCCTGGAGTTAATCCTGTAATCTCTAACCAAAATTTCCCTGTTGTTGGGTCTTTTTTCATGGCATGTGATGCAGTTGGCTGCCAATTGTTGAAACTACCTGCTACATATATAAAGTCTTTATAAGGTGCATTTAATACCAATGTTGCTTTTGTAGCATCGGCAGCATCATAGTTTATTCCATCTAACTTTCCTGCAGGTAATGCCTGTGAAATTATACCAGGATTGAATATATAGCTAAATCTTTTGACAATTGTTGTTGCACCCTGTGTACACTCTAATGTAAATACTGTATTTTGTGTTACTAATGGCCCCGCAGTAAAGAAAGTAGTCGTTGTTGGACCACTAACTGTCACTCCGTTTGCTTTCAAAGTATATGTTGCTGCTCCACCTGTATTAGATGCTACAACACTTGCATTAGTACTAGTAGAAATTATAGTATTGCTGTTTTCAGTTGGTGATGATAATGTCATTTGAAATGCTCCCACATTAAAAATATTATCATTTGTTTTTTTATCTCCGGAACCATCTTTAGCTTTTACTAAAAAACCCATTTTTCCAAAAACAGTATTGTTGTAAAAAGTTTGAGGAATAAATGTTATGGTATAAGTATCTGTACCAGAATTATAAGTTAACCTATTAGCTTCAGATGAAGCTGTCCAGGTTCCATTGGTAGGACAATCGCCAAGGGCATTACCATTGACATCCTGCATCCATGCCCAAAGATAAAGTGCGTTCCCAGTAACTCCCCAAGTAGCTTCATTAATCTGGCTTCCCTGAACAGTTATGGTAATACTCTGATTTCTCTCAAAAGGATTTGGAGTAACCGTAGGTGTAATTGTCTGAACCTGAGCGTGAGAAGCAAAAGTTGAAAACAATAGTAGTAGAAATATTTTTTTCATAGTGTTCTTTTTAAAAAAACATTCCCCGCCAAATAATGACGGGAAATATTTTTAAAATTTATTTTTTAAGTAGTATATTAATTTGGTATTAAACGCAAATTATAGTTTGCAGAATTTCTTAAATCTACTACTATTTTATAATTCCCGGCAGCCGGAACTTTCATATTTTGACCGCCAAATTTTATCTTATTTGGTGAAGTAGCTTGTAAGGTTTCAGTATCTGCTAACAAAGAACCCAATTTTTCGGACCAGTCATCTTTAGTTCGAATCAGAAATCCGTCAGCTCCTACTACTAATGGCAAATCTATAGTATACATTCTGAAATACGGAGAAGTTGGATCTGTCTCAAAATTCAAATAGGTTGGTGTTCCCCAACCATTCGGGGTTGCATCACCAATAATTGCTACCTGACGTTTTCCAACAGTATACTTGTTCAAATTCCAATCAACCGTAAAGAAATAGGTACCAGCACCATCTGCAGGTTTTATGTCTTTACCACCTGTATGAATTAAATCTGTAAATGAATTAGGGTTTTCAGTTATATCCCCTTTATCATTTGTCCAGGTTGTATCTTCAGTAAATTTAAACGCTGGTGTTGGATTGTTCATCCAAACAAAACCTTCGTATTTACCATCTCCTGATTTGGAAAATAATTTTGCAGCGTTATCTGGTGCCCAATCAGCGTAAGTACTTGCTGCTCCATAGTTACCCGGCACATAAATTCTATCGAATTCATCAAAGGCATCATAAGCAGTTATCGTAACTGTTGCTTCTTGAGATTTAGCATTTAGATTAACCTCAGAAGATGTTAATTGATTATTAACTACTGCATAAACTCTAATCTTGTAGCTAGTTGCCACACCTATTCCGCCCGGATTAGCTGCAAGAACTAAATTATTAAATTCTCTAACTTTAAGTGACTTTTCGAAAGATGCACCGGCAACTGAACTAAAGTTACCTAAACTAATAGATGCGTTTAGCGTTTGGTCATCTGAAAACGAATCGGTAGACTTAACCATTTGCAGTTTATAATTCGTTGCAGCCGGATAATCAAAATCTGCTGATTCCCATTGCACAACTACTGCCTCATCATCCGCT
The DNA here is from genome assembly GCF_004797125.1 of Flavobacterium sangjuense. Lineage (NCBI taxonomy): Bacteria > Pseudomonadati > Bacteroidota > Flavobacteriia > Flavobacteriales > Flavobacteriaceae > Flavobacterium > Flavobacterium sangjuense. Next base: position 1,086,428 of record NZ_CP038810.1, on the reverse strand, counting down.
GTTGCAGCCGTTAATACAAACGTGCCATCTAACGGAGCTGACAATACAAAATCATCCGCTGATTCCTTCGCCACTGGATCTTTACTATCCTCTGTACAAGAATACAATCCAATAGTTATAAAGGTGACTAAAAATGCTTTTCTAATTATATTTTTCATAATTATATATTTTTTTTAATTAATTATATCCTGGATTTTGTGTCAAATTCGGATTAGCATCTAATGCTGTCAAAGGAATAGGGAAAACATTATAAGTATCCGGAATTGAGGTTCCGTTTAATGTATTTCCTTTCCATGGCCATAAGTATGAACCTCCGGTAAACTTGCCAAAACGAATTAAGTCTGTTCTTCTTACTCCTTCAAAGTTTAACTCTCTTCCTCTTTCATCTAAAATGAAGTCTAGTGTCAAATCAGCCTGTAAAATTGAGGTCGCATTACTTCTGTTTCTTACTTCATTAACATAAGATAAGGCTTGTGAAGCTGAACCTCCCGTTGCTCCTCTAACCACACATTCGGCATACATTAAGTAAGCATCTGCTAAACGGAATAATGGGAAATCGGTATTTGAAAAACTTGTTGGAGTTGATGGTCCTGTAGCATTTGAATTTCTAAATTTAACACTAGGATATCCATTTGTCCATACTTTGTAATCCGTCATCTCGAATGTGTGACCCGCTGTCCAGAAAAGTTGACCTCTTACGTCAGGGGTTGTTGTTATATCTCCATATAAATTGTACCAGGCTTTAGTTGCTCTATGTCCACCCCAACCATCAGTAGCTCCAAAAAAGCTCAATGGCATTGTTTCAGAATTTAAATTACCATTTACTAAATAAGTAGTATTACCATAACTTTGACTTGAAACTGCATCAGCAATCAATGGGAAAATAATTTCCGGCGAAGTATTGTTGTCTGCTGAGAAATTATGAACGAAGTTTGGAGCTAAAGTATATCCTCCTTCAGTTATTACCTTATTAACGTAAGTAAGAGCATCGTTGTATCTTGCTGTACCTGTATATACCACAGCATTTAGATATAATCTTGCTAACAACATTCTGGCAGCAGACTTATTAGCTCTTCCATACTCATTATGATCCGGCAAAGTGCTTTCAATAGCTAATAATTCAGACTCCACATAATTAAATAGTTCTGTTCTGGAAGCTTCAGGTAAAGCTCCTGTTGTTCCATAATTTTCCGTCGTAATTAAGACACCTTTCCCAAAACAATCAATCATATAATAATAAGCCAACGATCGTAAAAAACGTAATTCGCTTATATACAATTCCTTATCCGGACCACTAGTTTGATTAAGAGCAACTATTAAGTTAGTTGTCTGAGGAACTGTGTAATAAACTCTGTCAAATAAATATCTGAAAAATTTATTGTTTTGAGTCCAGTTAGAGGTTGTTGTCAATTGGTCAAGACCATCATCTCCCCAACGGTTTTTCATGTCGTCGGCAGTAAAATCCTGTAAGTTGATAATCCCTCTTAAGAATCCTGTTTCTCCGGCATCGTTTGATACGATGTCCGAACTTCCCGGGCCTGAAGGACCGGTTAATGCAAAAGTTGCATACATTTTTGACACTAAACCTTTAGCTGCTCCAGGATTATTCTGAAGCAAATTGTCCAAAGTGTCGCCAATCAACGGTTTTTGATCCAACTCACTGGAGCAAGAAGCCATTACAAAGAGTATGGCAACTACGGTTAATTTTCTAAAATTTGTTTTCATATTTTTCATAGTTTTTTTAAAAATCGATGTTTACACCCATATTAAATGTTCTTGGTCTTGGGTAGAAATCTGTCTGAATTCCAGTAAAGCTTTCAGGATCCTGACCTGGATATTTTGTTAAGACAAATAAATTGTTAACTCCAACAGATAAACGTAATGAACTTGATTTGTATAATTTATCAAATTTGTATCCTAAGGAAATGCTTTCGCAACGTAGGAAAGTTGCATCATGAATGAAATAATCAGAAACAACTGAATTATCCTGTATTGTAGTAAATGGCAAATAACCACTCAAAGCATTATTAAGGTTTGTACTTTGCCCTGGCAATACTTTTTCTTTATAACCAAATTGATAATCCGGGCTATTGTATACATTCCCACCTAACTGCCCTCTGAAACTTGCATTAAAATCAAAGTTTTTGTAGTTGAATGTAGTTCCAAAACCAAATGTCCAGTTTGGAGCCATAGCTACATAATATTTATCTCCGTCATCAGTGATTTGACCATCACCATTTCTATCAACGAATACATCCGGAATAGGGTGTCCTGCGCTATCATATACTTGCTCATAAACCCAAGCAGAATTTGGCTGCTCACCTACCGCATGATAAGTTAATGTTCTACCAATACCAGGTAATTTATTCAATTCAATTCTTGAAGTACCTTTTAGCTCATCAACATTTCCAATATTGTAGGATACGTTACCATTAACGCTCCAGTTCATGTTATCTGTTGATAATAATTTCACTGTAAGATTGGCCTCAACTCCTTTTCTCGATAATGTCCCCGCATTATCAATAAAGCTGTTTGTTAAAAATTGTCCCGGAGGGAAGTTAACCAAAGCCAACAAATCAGTTGTTTTACTGTAATAAACATCAATGCTACCTGTTAACTTGCTATTCTTAAGGATATCGAAATCCAATCCAACGTTATAAGTAGCTGTTTTTTCCCAAGTTAAATTTGGATTATAAGGGTCTATTGAAAATGTTCCAATACCCGGCAAATACTGCCCTTGAGCACTACCTATAGTATAGGTTGGTATATATGAATAATATCCTGCAAAAGCTACGTCTCTAAAGTCACTATTACCCGTGAACCCATAACCTAATCTTACTTTAAGATCATTAACACTAGATGAGTTTTTTAGGAAACTTTCTTCCTTAACTTTCCATGCAAGGGCTGCTGATGGAAAATAACCCCATCTGTTGTCTTTTGGAAATAAAGATGAAGCATCTGCTCTTACTGAAAAGCTGAACAGGTATTTATCTAATATATCGATATTTGTTCTTCCAAAATAAGACTCAAGAACCATTTGTCCATAATATCTTCTATTTGGATTGTTTGCAGATGGAGGATTAATCTCTCTAAGACCACTATCAACATTGTAACGGTATTCTGTTTTATTTCCATCTAAAACAAAACTTTGGTAGTTGTGCCCACCCTGTACTTCAAATTTGGTAACAGTACCTGTTAATTTTTTTGAGTAAGCTAAGTAAGCATCCACAGTTTTATTCATTATTGTTTGATTCTCTCTATAATTTAACCCAGGATTGAAAACATAGTTGGTAGAAGGAGTTGATCCAATAGTAGTTCTTGTCTGATACGTTTCAAGCGCATTATTAGAAAATCTTTCTTCAATGTTAGATTGTGAGGCTTCCATGCCTAAGTTAAGAACTGCTCTCAATTCTGGTAGGAAAGGCATTTTATAATCGAACTCAATATTACCTAAGAACTTATCAATACTCTCAGGTCTGTCTCTCTGATTCAGTCTTGCTACCGGATTATACGCACCCTGAAGCAAATATCTTCCATCCCAAGATGTACTGGTAGGATTATTCGTTTCTTGAAAATATCCAGCAAATCTATTATCCGGGCTATCTCCATATACTGGTTTTGTAGGATCCATGTTCAATGCAGCATAAGTAACCGAACCAACATCAATAGCATTTTTCTTTGAACTAAATCCTTTAGCGTTAAGGTTAACTTTTAAATGCCCATCAAGATATGTTGGAGATACATTGAAACCCGCAGAAATTCTCGAATAATCATTGGTCTGAATTAATCCTTCTGTTTTATTATATCCTACAGAAGCTCTAAATGGTACGTCACCAAATATCGCAGCTCTTACACTAAAATTATGATCCTGGCTGAATGATTTTCTGAAAACAGCATTCTTCCAATTGGTATCATACAAAATTCTACCTTCTATTATCCCTACTGTTGCAGGATTATCTATTGTACTATCCGGCAAATTAGGGTCATCAATACCTAATCTATTAGTGTACTGAGGATAATTTGTTTCAATAAAAGATGTAAATTCATTTGCATTCATAACATCAACTGTTTTTCCAACCTTCCCAAAAGAGAATACGTTAGAATAACTAAATTTAGGAGCTCCTGATGAAGACCCTTTTTTGGTTGTTATAATGATAACACCATTCGAAGCTCTTGAACCATATATAGCAGTTGCAGACGCGTCTTTCAAAATAGTAAAAGACTCAATGTCATTTGGATTTACCAAAGACAATGGATTAGACTGACCTGCAGCCAATTTATTGTCAATCTGAACGTTATCAATAATGATTAACGGACTTGATTGTGCACTTAAAGAAGCACCACCTCTAATTCTAATATTTGGCGGAGTGTCTGGCTGACCACCATCATTGGTGATTCTAACTCCAGCCACTTTACCAACAAGCAACTGATCGGCCGATACAATAGCACCTTTATTAAAATCCTTAGCTGACACTACTGAAACTGAACCGGTAGCATCTTTCTTCTTAACAGATCCATAACCCACCTGAACTACTACTTCTTGTAATTCGTTTGCGCTTTCAGCTAAGCTAATTGATACCGTTTTTTGTCCTGTGAACGTAATGGTTTCACTGTTATAGCCAATAAAAGAAAAGACAACTTTGTCTCCGCTTTTTAGGCCTGCTAACTGGAATTTTCCATCAAAATCTGTTGTAGTACCACTAGTGGTTCCTTGAACGTTTACATTTACTCCTGGAAGTGGCTGATTTGATTTTTTATCAATTACAACTCCACTTAAACTGCTTTGAGCCAGTACGCTAAAAGGCAGTAATAAGAATAAAAATAACAACTTTTTGTAAATTGTTTTCATACATTTTGTTTAGGTTAAAAAAATAATTTTGTGCTTGTATTTTTACTTCGAATGTTAAATTTATGTAAAAAATTCAATTTATAGAATATACAGTTGTTAAATGTCCTCCGAAAACGTTTGCGTGTTGAAAACTTTTTAGTTTTTACAATTAATTAACGCTAAAATTGATAGAATAAAAAATATCGTATACCTTTATTCAGAAATTAGTATTTATCAAATTCACAACATGAAAAGAAAAGTAACGCTAAAACAAATTGCCAAAGAGCTGGATGTATCAATATCTACCGTATCAAAATCGCTAAAAAACAGTTTAGAAATCAGCGAAGACACCAGACAAAAAATTCAGGCATTTGCTAAATTATACAACTACAAACCAAACAATATCGCCCTCAGTTTAAAAAACAGAAAAACAAAAACAATTTGTATTATTATTCCTGAAATTATTCATCATTTTTTTGCAACCGTAATCAGTGGCGTAGAACAAGTGGCCAACGAAAACGGCTATAATGTTTTAGTTTGCTTATCTGACGAATCGTTTGATAAAGAAGTAATTAATATGGAAATGTTAGCCAACGGAAGCATTGACGGTTTTATCATGTCGCTGTCGAAAGAAACCCAACAGAAGAAAGATTTTCACCATATCGTCGAAGTCATCAATCAGGGAATGCCAGTTGTAATGTTTGATAGAGTTACCAACGATATTTTGTGTGACAAAGTAATTATTGACGATAATCTGGCTGCCTTTAACGCCACACAATTCCTCATCGATAAAGGGTTTAAAAAAATTGCGTTGATAACAACTGTTGACTATGTAAGTGTTGGCAAACTAAGAACTCAAGGATATATTAAAGCATTAAAAAACAATGACATAAATGTTGACGAGAGTTTGATCCTCAAAATTGAAGACACCGAAAATTTCGAATCTTTAATCGAAAACTTATTGACTAATAACGATTTGGATGCTGTTTTTGCAGTAAATGAAATTTTTGCCGTAACTGCCATTAAATTAGCCCGAAAGCTAAACATCAAAGTCCCGGAAGAACTTTCAATTATCGGTTTCACAGACGGAATCATTTCAAAATATTCAACACCAAGCATTTCAACTGTTAGTCAAAACGGAATCAAAATGGGTGGAAAAGCTGCAAAAATGCTTATCGAAAGACTCGAATCAGAAGAGGAAGAAGACGAGCAATACAGTACCGAAGTCATCGAAACCGAATTGGTGGAAAGAGAATCCACCATATAATTTTATCAACAAAAAAACGTTTGCGTAACTATATGCCTGCATTTTTTTTACTTAAAGCCAACACAATTTAAATTCTTTATTATCTTTACGACAATTATCAAAGCTTGTACTTTTACTTCGAACTAAAATAAGTTTTGATAAGCATCGCGCTTATCGTATTATAAATCATTAAATTACGATAATGGAAAAGCGTAAATTAGGTTTCTGGGAAATCTGGAACATGAGTTTTGGTTTCTTGGGAATACAGATGGGTTTTGCCCTTCAAAATGCTAATGCTAGCAGAATTCTTCAAACTTTTGGTGCAGATGTACACGAATTATCATGGTTTTGGATAATTGCTCCTCTTATGGGATTAATCGTCCAACCAATCATTGGTCATTACAGTGACAACACATGGGGAAGATTTGGAAGAAGAAAACCTTTCTTTCTGGTTGGCGCATTGTTGGCATCTATAGGTTTAATATTAATGCCTCAAGCTGATATTTTCATTGCTTTGATGCCAGCTCTTTGGGTTGGTGCCGGAATGCTGATGATAATGGACGCTTCATTTAATGTTGCCATGGAGCCATTCAGAGCGTTAGTTGGTGATAATTTGCGCTCAGATCAGAGAACTTTAGGATTCAGTATTCAAACGGCACTAATTGGTTTTGGAGCTGTTATTGGTTCGTGGTTACCTTATGTTTTAACAAATTGGTTCGGAGTTTCAAATAGTGCTGAAGACGGAAAAATTCCGCATCATTTAGTGCTTTCTTTTATCATTGGAGCTGCTGTTTTAGTTGGATCAATATTGGTTACCTTATTTTCAACCAAAGAATATTCTCCTGAAGAATTGGCTAAGTTTGAAGACGAGCAGGCACATCTAAAAGCGATTGCAGAAGACGGCGAAACAAAAGAATCCAGTTTGATGGACATTTTTGACGATTTCAGAAAAATGCCAACAACTATGAGACAATTAAGCTGGGTACAATTCTTTTCCTGGTTCGCACTTTTCGGAATGTGGGTTTTTACCACACCGGCTATCGCACAGCACATCTACGGATTGTCTGTAGAAGACCATACAAGTCCGGCATTTCAGGATGCAGGAGATTGGGTTGGTGTTATCTTCGGAGTTTATAACCTTGTTTCTGCCTTAGTTGCCCTATTCTTTTTACCGCTTTTAGCCAAACAGTTCGGAAGAAAGAAAACGCATTCCATATCGTTAATCGCTGGTGGTTTAGGATTACTTTCTATGTATTTTATGCCAAACAAAGAAATGCTGATTATTTCCATGATTGGAGTTGGTGTCGCTTGGGCTAGTATTTTATCTATGCCTTATGCAATTTTAGCCGGTTCTATTTCGCCAAAGAAAATGGGAGTTTATATGGGTATTTTCAATTTCTTTATCGTAATTCCACAAATCATCAACGCCTTAATTGGTGGACCATTAGTAAAATATTTATACAACGATCATGCTATTTATGCCATAATTACAAGTGGCGTAAGCTTCCTTATAGCTGCTGCATTGGTTGTTAAAGTAAAAGATGTTGATGACGTAATACAAAAATAAATGAGTAAAAAAGCATTCATCTTCGACCTTGATGGCGTTATTGTTGACACAGCCAGATATCATTTTTTAGCCTGGCAAAAAATAGCAGCCGAATTAGGCATCGAATTTACACCTGAACACAACGAAGAATTAAAAGGGGTCAGCCGTATTCGCTCTTTGGATATTATTCTGAAACTTGGAAACATTCAAGCATCCGAAGAGAACAAAAACAAATGGCTAAAACAAAAAAATGAAGATTACCTTGCCTATATTGAAAACATGGACGAATCAGAAATTCTTCCCGGTGTTGTCAATATTTTAGAATTTATTAAAGAAAAAAATCAACTAATCGGATTAGGTTCTGCAAGTAAAAATGCCAGACCAATTTTAGAAAAAGTAAAAATTTTGCATTTGTTCGATGCTATTGTTGACGGAAATGACGTAACCAATGCAAAACCAGATCCTGAAGTTTTTATCAGAGCTGCCAAATTACTAAACGCAACAAATGAGAATTCTATGGTTTTTGAAGACTCAGTAGCCGGAATTCAGGCTGCTAATATTGCCAATATGACAAGCATCGGAATTGGCGATGAGAGAATTCTACATGAAGCAAAATACAATTTTAAAGATTTTACCTTTATGGATACTTCTTTTATAGAAGCGTTTATAGACTAAAATTGAATGATAAAAGGAAAAGAAAATGAATCAAGATTATATCAAACCAGACAACTGGTCAATCATAGAGGAAGGTTTTGACTTAGACCAAGTGAAATCCTCCGAAAGCCTATTCAGTATCGGAAACGGTGCTATGGGGCAACGCGCCAATTTTGAAGAACACTACACTGGTGAAACATTCCAGGGAAGTTATATTGCCGGAATCTATTATCCGGATAAAACCAAAGTGGGTTGGTGGAAAAACGGTTATCCCGAATATTTCGCCAAAGTACTAAACGCACCAAACTGGATTGGAATCAATATCGAAGTTAATGGTGAAAACCTTGATTTGGCAGCCTGCGCTGCAGTGAAAAACTTCCGTCGCGAACTGAATATGAAAGAAGGAATCTACAACCGTTCTTTCGAAGCAACACTGCAAAACGGAACTCAGATTTCAGTAAACGTTCGTCGTTTTCTTTCGTTGGATTTGGATGAAGTTGGTGTCATTAATTATGAAATCACACCATTAAATAATGATGCCAAAATCGTTTTCAAACCTTACGTTGACGCCGGAGTTCACAACGAAGATGCCAACTGGGAAGAAAAATTCTGGGAGCCATTAGATGTGAAAAATTCAGGAAACGAAGCTTTTGTTACGGCACGAACCTTCAAAACACATTTTACAGCTACTACTTTCATGCAAAATAGTATCTTATTAAATGGCGAAGACCAAAATGCTTCTCCATCAAATGTTGAAGCATCAAATGAAAAAGTTCAGTTTACTTATACAGTCAATGCTTCAAAAGGCCAAACAGCTTCCATACAAAAACTGGGTGGTTATACCGTTTCAATGAACCACAAAGACACTCAGGCTGCAGCTCAAAATGTTATCGCGAAAGCATTGTCATTTGGCTACGACAAATTATTGAGTAATCAAATTGACGCCTGGGCAAAAATCTGGGAAATGAGCGATATTACTATCGATGGCGATGTGAAAGCACAACAGGGAATTCGTTTCAATATTTTCCATTTAAACCAAACTTATTTGGGGAAAGATTCCCGTTTGAATATTGGGCCGAAAGGATTCACCGGCGAAAAATATGGTGGGTCAACCTATTGGGATACTGAAGCATACTGCATTCCATTTTATATGGCTACGAAAGACCAGCATGTGGCTAGAAATCTTTTGGCCTATCGTTACAATCAATTGGATAAAGCCATTGAAAACGCAGGTAAATTAGGTTTTACAAACGGCGCTGCTTTGTATCCAATGGTAACAATGAATGGCGAAGAATGCCACAACGAATGGGAAATTACTTTTGAGGAAATTCACCGAAATGGCGCTATTGCTTTTGCGATTTTCAATTATTACAGATATACCGGCGATTACTCATACATTCCCGAAAAAGGATTAGAAGTCTTAATCGGAATTGCCCGTTTTTGGCATCAGAGAGCAACGTTTTCTACACATAGAAATCAGTATGTGATTCTTGGTGTTACCGGTCCAAATGAATACGAAAACAACGTCAACAATAATTTCTATACTAATTATTTAGCCAAATGGTGTATCGATTATACCATTGAGCAAATCAATAAAGTTGAAAAAGAATACAGCTCCGATTTTAACCGAATCATGAGCAAAGTTAAATTAGATACAACTGAAATCGGACACTGGAAAAAAGTGGCAGATCATATGTACTTCCCATTTTCGGAAGAGCACGATGTGTATTTGCAGCAAGATGGTTTCTTAGACAAAGAATTGGTAAAAGTCCACGATTTAGACAAATCACAACGACCAATTAATCAAAAATGGTCTTGGGACAGAATCCTGCGTTCGCCTTATATCAAACAAGCAGACACATTACAAGGTTTCTATTTCTTCGAAGATCATTTTAGCAAAGAACAATTAGAAAAGCATTTCGATTTCTACGAACCATTTACCGTTCATGAAAGTTCGCTTTCACCTTGTGTGCACTCAATTCAGGCAGCAACTTTAGGCAGAATGGAACAGGCTTATACTTTCTATTTAAGAACGTCACGTTTGGATTTAGATGATTATAACAAAGAAGTCGAAGAAGGCTTGCACATCACGTCAATGGCAGGAACCTGGATGAGTATCGTAGAAGGTTTTGGCGGAATGCGTGTAAAAAACGACTCGTTGCATTTCGAACCAAGAATTCCAAAAGACTGGAATGACTATTCGTTTAAAATCAATTTCAGAAACCAAATTTTAAAAGTTTCTGTTCATCAGAATGAAACGAAATTTGTTCTTGAAGGCGAAACAGCGATTTCTGTTTTCGTAAACGGAAAAGAAGTTTTGGTTGAACCTAATAGTTTGGTAACCGTTTAAATTCTCGCAAAGACACAAAGTCGCAAAGTTTTTTCTTTGCGGCTTTTTTGTAATAAATTTCATAACTTGTCTTAAAATTAATTTTATGATTATGACAGAAAATGAAATTTCAAAGATAATAGTTGATGTAAGTTATAGAATTCACACAAAACTTGGTCCTGGATTACTCGAAAGTGTATATGAAGCAATACTGTATCACTAATTAATAAAAAAGGGATTAAAAGTGGAAAGGCAAAAGCCAATTCCTGTAATTTGGGATGACACCTATTTGGATATCGGATTTCGTTCAGATTTGATAATTGAAAATAAGGTTATTGTGGAAATCAAATCCGTCGAAAAACTTTCAAACGCTCATTTAAAACAATTATTGACCTATATAAAAATTACAGATTTAAAGTTGGGGTTATTAATCAATTTCAACGAAGCCTTAATAAAAAACGGAATAAAACGAGTAGTATATGGATTATAAAAAAACTTTGCGCCTCTGCGCCTTTGCGAGAATTTTAAAGCTTGCTACAATATTACTTTTTACATCAGTTACTTTCGCGCAGATTGACCGTGTAGAACCATCATTTTGGTATACCGGAATGAATTTGTCCAGCGTTCAGATTATGTTCTACGGAAAAAATATTGCGCAATATGATGTTACCATTTCCAATAACGTTGCAATCGAAAACATAAAAAAAACAGAAAATCCAAATTATGTTTTTGTAACAATTGACACTAAAAATGTGGCTGCTTCCGAATTGACATTTAGCTTTAAAAGCAAAAACAAAGTAGCTTTTACAAAGAAATATGAGCTGAAAGCAAGAAGAGAAAATTCCAAATTCAGAAAAAGTTATGACTCATCAGATATGATTTATTTGATAATGTCCGACCGATTTGCGAATGGAAATCCAAACAACGACAGCGACAAATCGTTAACCGAAAAAGTCGACAGAAGCAATCCAAGCGGAAGACACGGAGGTGATATCGAAGGTATCATCAAAAATTTAGATTATATCAAAGAATTGGGAGCAACTGCTGTTTGGCCTACACCACTTTGTGAAGACAACGATGCCCGAGGTTCGTATCATACTTACGGGCAGTCCGATGTTTATAAAGTTGATTCGAGATTTGGAACTAATGAAGATTATTTGCGATTGAGTGCTGAACTGCACAAACGCGGCATGAAAAATATCATGGATTATGTTACGAATCATTGGGGTTGGCAGCATTGGATGTACAAAGATTTACCGACTTATGATTGGGTGCACCAATTTCCGGGTTACTCACAATCCAATTACAGAATGACAACACAATTCGATACAAATGCTTCGGCTATTGATGCCAGAAATTGCATGGATGGTTGGTTTGTTCCTTCGATGCCCGATTTAAATCAGTCGAATCCTTTGGTTTTAAAATATCTTATTCAAAACGCAATTTGGTGGATTGAATACGCCGATTTGGATGGTTTCCGTGTAGATACGTATTCGTATAATGACAAAGATGGCATCTCAAAATGGACCAAAGCCATCACTGATGAATACCCGAATTTCAATATTGTGGGTGAAGTCTGGATGCACGATCAGGCGCAGATGGCATATTGGCAGAAAGACAGCAAGATTGGCGCCATTGAAAGCTATAACTCCTATTTGCCAAGTGTAATGGATTTTACATTACACGATGCTTTAGAAAAAGTCTTTAACGAAGACAAAGGTGAATGGGATAAAGGAATGATAAAAATCTACGACAATTTTACAAACGATTTTCTGTATCCAAATATAAGCAACATATTGGTTTTTGCCGAAAACCACGATACCAATCGTTTCAACGCTGCCTATAAAAAAGACTTCAAAAAATACCAGATGGCAATGACTTTATTGGCAACCATTCGTGGAATTCCACAGCTTTATTATGGTTCAGAAATTGGTATGGATGGAGACAAAAGCAAAGGTGATGGCGACATTCGTCATGATTTCCCTGGCGGCTGGGGTGGCGATAGAATTAATGCTTTCACTAAAACCGGAAGAACAGAAGAGCAAAACAAATTCTATGATTTTACTTCCAAATTATTCAACTGGAGAAAATCGGCAGCAGTAATTCACAGTGGAAAAATGATGCATTATGTTCCGGAAAATAATGTGTATGTTTATTTCCGTTATAATGAGAAACAAACCGTAATGGTTGTCATCAATAACAGCAACGAAACGCAAACTTTTAAAACAAAACGATTTGCTCAAAGCATTCAAAATTATCAAACCGGAAATGATATTTTATCGGGAAAAACTATTGATTTGAAAAATGATATTGCTCTCGAGGGAAAATCTGTTCTCGTATTAGAATTAAAGTAAGTAAGTCTCGCAAAGTCGCAGAGACGCAAATATGTAAAACTATAAATAAAAATGCTTTGCGCCTTTGTGCCTTTGCGAGATTAATTAAACAAAATGAGAAATCTATTATTCCTATTATTAATTACCTCCATTTCATTTGCCCAAAATGCAAATAGAAAATACATTTCCCATTCCTGGAAAAACAACATCCTGGAAATTAAAACTTCAGATGGTTCTTATTTGATAAAACCCTATTCGGATAAGATAGTCGAAACTTCGTTTGTTCCAAATGGAGAAACCTTTAATCCGAATTCACATGCCGTTGTGAAAACTCCCGAAAAAGGTTGGGCAAGTTTTAGCAAAACTGACAATTCACTATCACTAATAACCAAAGGAATTACAGTTGTTATTAACAAGTCACCTTTCAAAATCACATACTCAAATCTGGGGAAAGTGCTTTTGTCTGAAAAAATGGGGTATACCAAAGTCAATGATTCCACCCAAACTTTATCGTTCAATCTGGACAATTCCGAAGTGCTTTATGGTGGTGGCGCTCGTGCATTAGGCATGAACCGTCGCGGCAATCGTTTGCAATTGTACAATCGTGCACATTATGGTTACGAAACCAAAGCCGAGTTGATGAATTTCTGCATTCCGCTGGTGATGTCATCAAAATTATACGCCGTTCATTTTGATAATGCCGCGATTGGTTATTTGGATTTGGACAGCAAAAAAGACAATACCTTAACTTATGAAACCATTTCGGGAAGAAAAACTTACCAGGTTATTGTTGGAAATACTTGGTCCGAGTTAGTAAGCAAATATACCGATTTGACCGGAAAACAACCGCTGTTGCCACGTTGGTCTTTGGGTAATTTCTCGAGCCGTTTTGGCTATCATTCGCAGGAAGATGTTGAAAACACAATTAAGAAGTTTGAACAAAATAATATTCCCGTTGATGCTATAATTCTAGATTTATATTGGTTTGGAAAAGGAATAAAAAACACTATGGGTAATTTGGATTGGGACAAAGACAATTTCCCTAATCCAAATAAAATGATATCTGATTTAAATGCCAAAGGAATTAAAACCATTTTAATCACGGAACCTTTCATCCTGACAACCTCAACAAAGTGGCAGGAAGCTGTAGACAAAAATGTTTTGGTAAAAGACAAATTCGGAAAACCGGCAACCTGGGATTTCTATTTCGGAAATACGAGCGTTGTCGATATTTTCAAACCCGAAGGAAAAGACTGGTTTTGGAATGTTTACAAACGATTAATCAATCAAGGTGTTGGCGGCATGTGGGGCGATTTGGGTGAACCAGAAGTTTTCCCATCCAAAGCAATTACCGCTGGCGGAAAAGCAGACGAAGTCCACAACATTTACGGACACAATTGGGCCAAATTAATCGCTGATGGTTATAAAAAAGATTTCCCAACCCAACGACCATTTATATTAATGCGTGCTGGATATTCGGGTTCGCAGCGTTTTGGTATGGTGCCTTGGAGTGGTGATGTCAGCAGAAGCTGGGGCGGATTACAAAGCCAAATGGAAATTGCACTTCAAATGGGAATGCAGGGTTTGGGATATATGCACTCTGATCTTGGCGGATTTGCTGGCGATTATTTTGACAACGAATTGTACTTACGTTGGCTGCAATACGGCGTTTTCAATCCGATATTCCGTCCGCATGCGCAGGAAGATGTTGCTTCTGAAGTGGCGCGAAAGGATATTGCTACAATGGCAAAAGCAAAGAAACAAGTGGATTTGCGTTACCAATTAATGCCTTATAATTACACTTTGTCTTTTGATAACAATCAAAAAGGAACACCATTAATGCGTCCGCTGTTTTTTGAAGAACCAGCATTGACAACAGTTTCAGGAACTTATTTCTGGGGAAATGACTTTTTGGTGACACCAATTACAAAAGCCGGCCTAACTTCTACAGAAGTTTATTTTCCAAAAAGCAGCAATTGGTTTGATTTTTATACCAATGAAAAACACCTTGCCGGAACAACAGAATCAGTAAAAGTAAATGAAGATTATATTCCGACATTTGTTCGTGGTGGCAGTTTTATTCCGATGATTGAAACCATTCAAAACACATCCAAATATTCGTTAGCCAATTTCAATCTGCATTATTATTTTGATGAAAGTGTTACCAATTCTTCGGGGAAATTATACAATGATGATGGAACGACACCTAATGCTTTTGAAAAAGGACAATATGAAATTCTGAATTTCAACAGCACTAACAATAACAAATCATTAGTTATTAAAATAGCTGCTGTTACAGGGAAAAACTTTACATCAACGGATAAAAATGTATCCATATTAATCCACAACATCAAAGCCAAACGAATTTTTGTTAATGGTCAGGAACGGGTTTATAAAACCTTTCACGAACCGTTGCAGGTAAACGTTACAATGACAAAAGGAACACCGTCGGAAATTAAAATTGAATACTAAAACCATGAAGAAAATAATCATCCTAATTTCGTTCTTGTTTTGCGGATTTACATTCGCTCAAAAAAAGAAGTCGGCAACTCCAAAAACGCCTTTTGTTTGGGAAAGTTCAAATGTATATTTTATCGTTACCGATAGATTTAACGATGGCGATAAAACCAACAATCACACTTTCAACAGAAACAAACCAACCGGAAAACTACGCGGTTTTGATGGCGGCGACATTCGCGGAATTATTCAAAAGCTGGATGAAGGTTATTTCACTAATCTTGGAATCAATGTGATTTGGATGACGCCAATTGTTGAGCAAGTACATGATGGCGTTGATGAAGGAACCGGATTTACGTATGCATTTCATGGTTATTGGACACGTGATTGGAGCGCAATTGACCCAAATGTTGGAACAAAAAAAGATTTAGCCGAATTGGTACAGAAAGCACATGCTCGTGGCATCAGAATTATGCTCGATGCTGTTATCAATCACACCGGACCGGTAACTCCGGAGGATTCTGTTTATCCAAGTGATTGGGCTCGTACTTCGCCAAAATGTACTTATAAATCATACGATACTTATATCAACTGTACTTTGGTTGACAATCTTCCGGATGTAAAAACAGAAAGCAATGAAAATGTTGAATTGCCAACTTTCTTAGCCAATAAATGGAAAAAAGAAGGCCGTTATGATAAAGAAGTCGCTTCGCTTGATGCTTTCTTCAAAAAAACGGGTTATCCAAGAGCACCAAAATATTACATCATGAAATGGCTTTCGGATTACATTACAGAGTTCGGAATTGACGGTTACCGCGTGGACACAGCCAAGCACACGACTGAAGATGTTTGGGCCGATTTCAAAAAGGTTTGTGACAGGGCTTTCGCCGAATACAAAAAAAACAATCCAAAAAAAGTGTTGGATAACAATCCGTTTTTTACTGTTGGAGAAGTTTATGGCTATAACATTGGGAACAAAAAATTCTATGATTTTGGAGATAAAAAAGTGAATTATTTTGAAAATGGTTTTACGGGTTTAATCAATTTTGATTTTAGAAATGAAGCCAAAATGAACTACGAAGAGTTGTTTTCCAAATATTCCGGCATCTTGCAAAATGACTTAAAAGGCAACACCGTGATGAACTATGTTTCCTCACATGATGATGGTTATCCGTTTGATAAAAAAAGAGAAAAAACTTTTGAAAGTGGCACCAAATTATTATTGGCTCCGGGAATTTCCCAAGTTTATTATGGTGACGAAAGCGCGCGTTCGCTAGATATCGAAGGCACACAAGGCGATGCGACTTTGCGTTCGTTTATGAATTGGGATGATATTGCCAACAACGAAACGACCAAAGAAGTTTTATCGCATTGGCAGAAATTAGGCAAGTTTAGAAAAAACCATCCTGCTGTTGGTGGCGGGGTTCATACTCAAATTTCAGCTTCACCATACGTATTCAGCAGAACATTTACCAAAGGAAAATATTCGGATAAAGTTGTGGTTGGATTAGATTTGGACAAAGGTCAAAAGTCAATTTCTGTTGGAACCGTTTTCGCAAACGGAAGCAAAGTAAAAGATGCGTATTCCGGAAAGACGGCAACGGTTGTTAAAGGAAAAGTAAATCTCAATACTGATTTCGGTCTTGTTCTATTAGAAAAACTTTAAGATGCACAAAATAGGTCATCGCGGTGCGAAAGGACATGTTGCCGAAAATACTTTGGCATCATTCCAAAAGGCGATTGAACTTGGCGTTGACGGAATTGAACTCGATGTTCATTTAAGTCTGGATGGAAAAGTGATGGTGATTCACGATGATACCGTTGACCGAACAACTTCTGCAAAAGGTTTGGTAAAAGATTTCAGTGCCAAAGAATTAAAACCGTTTGACATTCCAACTCTGGAATCCGTTTTCGAATTGGTCAAGCAAAAATGCTTTATCAATATTGAACTCAAAACTTTTGAAACTGCTGATAAAGTTGCTGAACTTATCGAACGCTATATTTCAGAAAAGCATTGGAAATACGACGACTTCATTGTTTCCAGTTTTGATTGGAATGCCTTGCAGCAAGTCCATTTTCTGAATGATAAAATCCGGATTGGCGTTTTGACAAATACCGATTTGGATTTAGCATTGGCTTTCGCCAAATTCATAAAAGCATATTCCGTTCATCCGTATTATCATTTGCTGACAGCAGAAAACGTCACCCAAATGCAATCCAAAAATTTTAAAGTCTATCCTTGGACCATCAATGAACAAGAAGATATTATCTTTGTCAAATCGTTAAACGTTGACGGCATCATTACAGATTTTCCGGATAGAATATGAATTCAAACTTCGATATTATAATTGTTGGTGGCGGTGCAGCTGGTTTTTTCACGGCAATTAATATCGTAGAAAACAATCCGAAGCTGAAAGTTGCCATCCTCGAAAGAGGCAAAACCGTTCTGGAGAAAGTCCGTATTTCCGGTGGCGGAAGATGCAATGTGACACATGCCTGTTTTGTTCCGAATGATTTAGTGAAGTTTTATCCACGTGGCGAAAAAGAACTGCGTGGACCATTTCATCAGTTTTGTTCGGGCGATACTATTGAGTGGTTTGAAAAGCATGGCGTGGAATTAAAAATTGAGGAAGACGGACGTATGTTTCCTGTTTCTGATAATTCACAAACGATTATCGATTGCTTTCTTACGGCAACGCAAAAACTGGGAATCCAGGTATTGACAGGTCAAAGTGTACAATCCATTTTCAAAGCGGAAAATTATTGGAAAGTGGAAACCAATCACGAAACGTTTGCCTGCCAAAAACTGATTATGACCACTGGAAGCAATCCAAAAATTTGGGATATGCTCACGCAGCTTGGACACAGTATCGTTTCACCGGTTCCTTCCCTATTTACGTTTAATATAAAAGATACCCGC
The DNA here is from genome assembly GCF_004797125.1 of Flavobacterium sangjuense. Classification (NCBI taxonomy): domain Bacteria; kingdom Pseudomonadati; phylum Bacteroidota; class Flavobacteriia; order Flavobacteriales; family Flavobacteriaceae; genus Flavobacterium; species Flavobacterium sangjuense. Next base: position 1,068,115 of record NZ_CP038810.1, on the reverse strand, counting down.
ATAAAAGATTTGATGGGACTTTCGGCTTTCGCCAAAGTGAAAGTAAAGGGAAGTAAACTGGAAGCTTCCGGTCCATTATTAATCACACATTGGGGAATGTCCGGCCCGGGAATTTTACGGCTTTCGGCTTGGGGCGCACGGGAATTATTTGATAAACATTATCAGTTCACAATTCAGGTGAATTGGCTCAACGAAGTCACTTTTGAAGAAGCAATGGATACTTTAAAAGAACTTAAACAAGAGCATGCAAAAAAAGCAGTAAGCAAAAAATCTCCGTTTGATTTGCTTAACAGCCAGTTCGCTAACGCTCGGGTTCCGAATCGTTTATGGGAAAGTTTGGTTCTGGCATCAAATATTGATTCAGAAACCAAATGGGCAGACTTATCCAAAAAGCAATTAACTGATTTGGCAAACCAACTCACTAATGGCGAATTTCAGGTAAATGGTAAAAGTACTTTTAAGGAAGAATTTGTAACCGCCGGAGGCATTGATTTAAAAGAAATCAACTTCAAAACCATGGAAAGTAAACTGCATGAAAATCTTTTCTTTGCTGGTGAAATCGTAAATATCGATGCGATTACGGGTGGATTTAATTTTCAAAACGCCTGGACTTCGGGCTTTATAGTGGCGCAAACAATTACAGAAGATTTCCTATAATTTAACATTGTAGTTTGCTCAAAATCAGTTAAATTTGGTTTCCTTAAGAACCAAACCATGAAAAAAGCTCTACTACTACTCTTTTTATTTTTAAGCCTTACTATTTATTCCCAACCACCGGGAATGTTTCCTCCGCTGACAGTTTGTGATGATGCTTCTAATGATGGATTGGCTGTTTTTGATTTAACTTCAACAATTCCAACAATTTTAGATGGTCTTGATCCGGCCATTCACGAGGTTCACTTTTACCCTTCGGATACAGATTCGGCGAATAACACGAATGAAATTACCACACCAAACGCTTATGTAAATACTACTCCCGGACTACAAACTATTGGTGTCAGAATAATAAACACGGCTCTCAGCGAAATTCATTTGGCGGGAATGAATCTTGTAGTTAATGCGCAGTCTAATGCCGGAACTGATGGAAGCATAACAGTATGTGAAACAAGCTCAACAACTATTGATTTATATAGTTTAATAACTGGCGAGCAATCTGGCGGAACTTGGACAAGAACTACCGGAGTTGGCGGAACTTTCAATGCTAGTGCGGGTACTTATACTCCAGGAGTAGGAGCAACTACAAGTACATTTACTTATACAGTGACAGGTTTGGCTCCCTGTAGCTCTGATAGTAGTGTGACTACAATTAATATCATTGCACAGCCTAATGCCGGAAATGACGGAAATATAGCAGTATGCGACACCAGTACCACGATTGTTGATCTATTTAGTGTAATAACTGGCGAACAATCTGGCGGGACATGGGTAAGAACTAGAGGTTCAGGTGGAATATTCAATGCCAGTGCAGGAACCTATACTCATGAAATTGGAGCGACTACAAGTTCATTTACCTATGTAATATCAGGTATACTGCCATGCATTGATGACTCTAGTGTTGCTACAGTTTTTGTTAATCCTCCTGCCAATCCTGCTACCTTGCAATTTTGTGACGTGATGGAGTTGCCAATCTATAATTTACATGATGCCGATAATCAAATTACCGGAGGAGCGACAGGATTCACAATTACCTATCATGAAACTTTGACTGATGCTGAAATTGGTGCTAATGCAATACCAAATGGCGGTTATGTCCCAATAGTCACGCCTGTACAGACACTTTTCGCCAGTGTTATAAGTCCAGCCACCAGTTGTCGTAGTATTACGACCTTAACTTTGAATACCCATAATTGTGCTAGCTCCTGTCCTGCGCCAATTAATTTAACAACAAGCGCTGTTACTGATACATCGTTTGCAGTAAGCTGGGATATACTGGGAGGAACTGGAACCTGTCTGATTTCTCTTGTTCCACAAGGAAGCCCTCCTCCTTCTGATAGTGATGCAGTCGCAATAAATTCAACCATTTTTTATTTTACAGGCTTAAGCCCAAATGCCTGCTACACTATATATGTAAAAATTTTTTGTCCCTCTAGTACAATCAGCGATTGGGCAACTCTAAATATCTGTATGCCAAATTGTGCTGATAGTGGTGCCTGTTCGGAAGTATTAGTGCTAGATGCCTTTTTAGACAGCAACAATAATGGGGTAAAAGACACTGGTGAGGTAGATTTTAATCACGGTAATTTTGTTTATCAGGTCAATGATTCAGGAAGTAATCAATACGGAACGAGTAATGATGGTTCATATTATATATTTGATTCAGATCCTAGTAATTCTTATGATATCAGCTTTGCTTTAAACGCTGATTTTAGTACTTATTATACCTCAGCTGTTTCACATAATAACATCACACTGCCTGATGGAAGCGGAGAAAACTATTTGTATTTCCCTATCGTTAATGTGCTGCCTCATGTCGATGCTCAGGTAACTATCAGTCCTTACGGACAGCCAAGACCAGGGTTTACTTATGGTACTACTATTTATTATCAAAATAATGGGTCGCAAACTATTCCTAGTGGAACGCTGACATTTACCAAACACCCAACCATAAGCATTGCTTCTGTTTCTCAAACGGGGACTACACCAACAGCTACAGGATTTACGTATGACTTTACCAACTTGGCTCCTTTTGAAGTTAGGTATATACAGGTAACATTTTTGGTACCAACCATCCCAACAGTTAATCTTGGTGATTTGGTAACCAATACTGTTACTGTCCAAATAGACAACGATATAAACCTTTCTAACAACAGTTCTTCAACAACCCAAACTGTAGTTGGTTCTTATGACCCAAATGATAAAATGGAATCGCATGGAGGAAAAATTGTCCATAGTACTTTTACTTCCAATGATTATTTGTATTACACCATTCAATTTGAAAATACAGGAACTGCTAATGCTGAATTTGTAAGGGTTGAAGATGCCTTAAACAGTCAGTTAGATGAAAACACTTTTGAAATGATTTCCGCGAGTCATAATGTTGATACTAAAAGAGTTGGAACTCAATTGACATGGCATTTTTACAATATTGATTTGCCTCCAACTTCTTCAAACCCTATCGGAAGTCACGGTTTTGTTTCTTTTAAAATAAAACCAAAAGCGGGTTATGCCATTGGAGATGTTATTCCAAACACTGCTTCAATATATTTTGATTACAATCCGGCAATTGTGACGAATCAGTTTGACACCGAATTTGTGTTGACATTGGGCAACGCTTCGTTTAGCAGCACTGAATTTAATTTGTATCCAAATCCGGCGAATGGATTTGTGCATATCACTCAAAACAACAATCTGCTAATTGATACTATTCAATTCTATGATATAACAGGTAAAACGGTTAAAAGCATTTTGAATGTAAATAATGTCCAAACCAGTATCGACGTTTCGGCTCTAGCCAAAGGAGTTTACTTTGTTGAAATTATCGCGGAAAACTACATCAAAAAAACCAAAAAACTAATCATCCAATAAAGCCAACCAATGAAAAAAAAATTACTTTATAGTTTAGTCCTTTTTTTTAGTTTCTATGTCAGTTTTTCCAAGTCTTATGAAAAAAAGGAAACACTTACTTGTCCGGATCCAACATTAAATAGTGCTTCAGCTATAACCTTTAATTCAGTAACTTTAAATTGGGTTGAAAACGGGACGGCAACATTATGGAATGTACTCGTTCTACCAGCAGGCGTACCTGCTCCATTACCATCAACAACAGGTTGGTTAGTATCGTCAGTCAATCCGTTTGTAGTTACTGGTTTGAATCCAAATACTACTTATGATTTCTATGTAAGATCGGATTGCGGCGGAGAATATAGCAACTGGTCAAATCTTGTCTCGGCTACAACGCTTTCTGCGCCACCAGTTTGCGGAGGCAATTATGTAGATTCAGGCGGTGTTAGCGCTAACTATGCCAATAATTCTGATACTACGACAACCATATGCCCGAGTAATCCTGGTGATGCTGTTGTTGTAACTTTTGTCTCATTCAATACACAAGCTTCACACGATGCTTTATATGTTTATGATGGAAACTCCGTTACGTCACCACAAATTTCGAGCAGCAACCCGGCAGGGAGTGTACCTGGTGGTCAACCCGGTGGTTATTGGGGTACCACCGTTCCAGGTTCGTTTACCTCTTCCTCGTCAGATGGCTGTTTGACTTTTAGGTTTAGAAGCGATGCAACTATTAACGCAGCAGGCTGGGTGGCTAATGTAACCTGCAATCCGATTCCCTGTGAAGTCCCAACTGGCTTAGCAGTTTCAAACGTATCGGACACTGTTGCGATACTAACATGGAACAGCACACCTTTTTCGTCTGGCGCCTTAATTACACTAACTTCGGATACCGGAGTTACCTATACCGTTTTTTCAGGACCAGGAATAGTTACCATGACATTACAGCCAGACCATTGTTACACGGCCTCTGTAAGTTCATACTGTTCTGGTGGCTACTCAGAACCGTCGGCACCTATAAGTTTTTGCATGGTTGATTGTGAAGACAATGCAGAATGTGCAGAAAGTTTGATTTTAAATGCTTTTTTAGACAGCAACAATAATGGCATAAAAGACACAGGAGAAGTCGATTTTAACCATGGTAATTTTGTGTATCAGCTCAATGATTCCGGAAGCAATCAATACGGGTATAGTAATGACGGTTCATATTTTATTTTTGATTCAAATCCGACTAATTCCTATGACATCAGCTTTGATATAAATGCCGATTTTAGCACCTATTACACTTCGGCAGTTTCTCATAATGATATTACTATTCCGACCGGAAGTGGAGCTACTTATTTGTATTTTCCTATCGTGAATGTGTTGCCTCATGTTGACGCTCAAGTAACCCTATGTCCATCCGGACAACCAAGACCCGGATTTTCTTATGGTAATGTTATTTATTATCAAAATAATGGATCGCAAACCATCCCAAATGGAACAATTACATTCACCAAAGACCCTAATTTAAGCATCACATCCATATCTCAAACAGGAACTACAGCAACAGCTACCGGATTTACTTATGACTTTACCAATTTAGGCCCTTTTGAAAGTAGGTATTTGTTAGTAAATTTTGCTGTACCAACTATTCCCACTGTTAATTTAGGTGATTTGCTAACCAACAATGTTACGGTTCAAATTGCAAATGACATAAATCTGGCTAACAATAGCTCTTCAGTAACCCAAACTATAGTTGGCTCGTATGATCCAAATGATAAAATGGAATCGCATGGAGGGAAAATTGTCCATAGTGCTTTTACGTCCAATGATTATTTGTATTACACCATCCAATTTGAAAATACCGGAAGTGCTGATGCCGAATTCGTAAAAGTTCAAGACGCTTTAGACTATCAATTGGACGAAAATACTTTTGAAATGCTTGGTGCAAGTCATAACGTTGACACAAAACGGGTTGGAACTCAATTGACATGGCATTTTTACAACATTAATTTACCTCCAACTTCATTAAACCCAAGCGAAAGCCATGGTTTTGTTTATTTTAGAATAAAACCAAAAGCGGGTTATGCTATTGGAGATATGATTCCAAATAGGGCTTCTATTTATTTTGATTATAATCCGCCTATAGTAACGAATCAGTTTGAAACTGAATTTGTGTTGACATTAGGCAATCCTACTTTCAACACCAATACAATTTCTTTGTATCCAAATCCAACAACTGATATGGTTGCCATTTCAAATTCGGCTGCCAACGATAAAATAGCAACTGTTGTGATTTATGAAGTGTCCGGAAAAAGAGTTTATACTTTAAATAAAAATACGCTTCGCGATATTAACGTTGATGTATCCAATTTTGCCAGAGGATTATATTTAGTAGAATTAACTTCTGAGAACAATACTAAAGTTACTAAAAAGCTATTACTGAAATAGTTCACTATATTTGAATGTCAAAAAACCAAACAAAATGAAGAAAACTTTACTCCTAACACTCTTCCTTTTTTTAGGAACACTAACTGCTGTTCATTCGCAGGGATGTGGAAGTGCTTTTACAGATCCTGCAGGTCCTACAGCTAATTATGCATATAACAGCGATTACACTGTTACCTTTTGTCCTGAAAATCCCGGCGATGTAGTAACAGTGACTTTTACATTATTTGATATAGAAGCTGAATGGGATGCCCTATATGTTTTTGATGGGCCATCAATAACATCTCCTCAAATTGCAAGCGCAAATCCGGCAGCGGGTGTTCCGGGAGGCTTGGCTGGTGGGTATTGGGGAACTGTTAATCCGGAGCCATTTACCTCATCAGATCCAAGCGGTTGTTTGACTTTTAGATTCAGAAGTGATAATGTTATTAACAAAGCCGGATGGGTTGCCGAAGTATCTTGCGCCCAACCGAGTGAGTGCGTTAGACCAACCAATCCAACAGTTACTTCTATAACTGCAACCAGTGCTGTTTTAGGATGGACTAGTGATGCTACCGTTTGGGAAATATTTGCTTTGCCTTGCGGCTCACCTGCACCAACTGCCGCAACTGTGGGACAAGTTGTCACAGTTAATCCCTTTCTTATCACAGGATTAACACCGGGAACCTGTTACGATTTTTATGTCAGAGCAGCTTGTTTACCAACTGGTTATAGTACTTTATGTACCTTTAATCCCATTTCTACGGCTACTCTTCCTCCTATTTGCGGTGGACAATTTTTAGATAATGGAGGTTTAGCCGGAAATTATGCGAACAGTTCTGATAACACTACTACTATTTGTCCAACCATTCCCGGCGATGTGGTCACAGTAACCTTTACATCATTTAACATCGAAACCGGTTACGACGCTTTATATGTCTTTAACGGAAACTCAATAGCATCAGCACAAATTGCAAGTTCAAATACGGGAGGAAATGTTCCAGGTGGATTAGCCGGAGGATATTGGGGAACCTCTATTCCCGGGCCATTTACTTCAACTAGTGCAGATGGTTGTTTGACTTTCAGATTCAGAAGTGATCCTACTGTTAATAGAACCGGATGGGTTGCCAATGTCACCTGTGCGCCACCACCGGCATGTAGTCCTCCAACTGCACTAACATTTAATACTGTTACTTCTAATTCTGTTATCATAACCTGGACACAACCTATAAATCCTGATTCAACTGTAGCTTCAGCGTGGCAGGTTATCTTATTACCTTGTGGATCACCAGCCCCATTAGACACTGCAACAGGCTTTTTGGAAGTACCTGCGAACCCGTTTACAATTACAGGATTAAATCCTTTAACCTGTTATTCCATTTATTTAAGAGCTGTTTGTTCCACTTCACCTCTTGTAGTTTGTCCTTGGGTTCCTTTTAATCCTGTTACGACGATACCGGCTCCACCTGCCTGTGGTGGACAGTTTATAGACAATGGTGGTGCTGGTAATTATGCCAATAATTCTGATAGTATCACTACCATTTGCCCAACTACACCTGGTGAAATGGTAACAGTAGCATTTAGTTTATTTAATACCGAAACTAATTGGGATGCTTTATATGTTTTTGACGGAAACTCCATAACATCAACACAAATTCCGGGTATGAATCCCGCAGGAAATGTTCCCGGTGGATTAGCTGGTGGATTTTGGGGAACTACAATTCCCGGGCCATTTACTTCGACAAGCGCGGATGGTTGTTTGACTTTCAGATTTAGAAGTGATGCTAGTGGTACATTTACCGGATGGGTTGCCAATGTTACCTGTGCACCTGATGCTGACAAAGTGCTTTTGGTGGCTTTTGTAGATCAAAACAGCAATGGCATTCGCGATACCGGAGAACCGCTATTTCCAAATGGTTCGTTTATTTATCAGCAAAACAGTGACGGAGTAAATGTAAATGGCTATTCTCCAACTGGTCAATTTGCTTTGTATGATGCCAATCCAGCAAACACTTATGCTTTTAGTTATCAAATCCAACCTGAATATGTTGGGTATTATGATTCAGGTACAACAACTTATACTAACATAAGTATTCCAGTTGGAAGCGGTACGCAGTTTTTATATTTTCCAATTACACTAACGAATCCTTACAATGATGTAACCATATCAATTGCACCAGTAAGTCCACCGAGACCGGGATTAACCTATTCAAACAAAATTACCTATAAAAACCTAGGAGTAGCAACTACCGGCGGTACAATAACTTTTGTAAAACCACCGGAAATTACTGTTTTTTCAACTACACAAACCGGAACAGTAACCAATGCAACCGGTTTTACCTATGCCTTTACCAATCTTTTACCTGGAGAAACCAGGATTTTCTATGTTACTATGACTGTGCCAACTACGCCTACGGTGAGTTTGGGTGATTTACTTACGGACAGTGTTTATATTTCGGCTCCAATCGGCGATATTGATTTGACAAATAATGCAAACACCAATTCTCAAATTGTAGTTAATTCTTACGACCCTAATGACAAAATGGAATCCCGTGGTAAAAACATCCCGATTAGCTCATTCGCTGAAAATGATTATTTCTTTTACACCATTAGATTCCAAAACAACGGAACCGCAGATGCTCTTGATATCAGAGTTGAAGATGTACTCAACTCACAGATAGATGCAGAGACCGTAAGAATGGTAAGTTCAAGTCACAACTATACCTTAAAGAGAATTAACAATCAACTCGTTTGGGATTTCAAGAATATACATTTACCTCCTTCAAGTGTTAACTTAAGTGGCAGCATGGGCTATATTCAGTTCAAGGTTCAACTTAATCCCGGGTTTCAGGCAGGCACCATAATTCCAAATAATGCCTCGATATTTTTTGACAGCAATCCGGCTATAGTAACCAATACGTTCTCTTCCAAATTCACCGTACCATTAAGTATTGTCGATTTTGATGCTAACAGTTTAGTGCTATATCCAAATCCTGCAAAAAATACGGTTCAAATTGGATTAGTAAATACTAATGAGCAAATAAACAAAGTTGTCTTTTATGACATCTTAGGAAAAGCCATTAAAACAGTTGCTTCAGTCGCCACGGAAAGTCTGACTGTTGATGTTTCTGATTTAGCAAAAGGAGTTTACTTGATAGAAATAGGATTGGATAACAATCTGAAACTGACAAAAAAACTTATCATTCAATAATTTATAATTAAAGAAAGTCCCGTCTCGTTTTCCGGAACCAGACGGGATTTTTTATTTATTCAACCACCAAATGCTGCCGTTTAAAATAGTTGCAAAACTTACCCAAGCCAAATACGGGAGCAATAAAAACCCAGCTGTTTTGTCAATCTTTTTGAACAGATTATACGTTTCAAAAATCATTAACCAAAGTAAAATGATTTCAATTAAGGCCAAAAATGGGTTATGCAAACCAAAGAACAAATATGACCAAAGTGCATTCAACCCAAACTGAATCGCAAAAAAACCAAGTGCTTTTTTAGTTGCTTGTTCATCCGAACCATTAGTCCAGACCAAACCGGCTGCAATTCCCATCATGATATATAACAATGTCCAAACAGGTGCAAAAATCCAATTTGGCGGATTAAAAACAGGCTTTACCAATGTTGGATACCAAGTTGTAATACTGTCTCTTGTCACCGTTCCCGACAGATAACCAATCGTTACACATACGACAACGACCAAAACTATTTTTAAAATCTTTTGCATAGCAGTAATTTATATAACGTCAAATATACTAAACGATAATCAGTTGTTTTTGTAAAAAAAGTATCTTTGCCTTAAATTTCATATTTATGTTGTCCGAAAAGGATTTTATTTCAAAACCATTTTCATCTACAATCGAAAACGGAAGTTTTCAATGGAGTGCACCAAGTAATATTGCTTTGGTAAAGTATTGGGGCAAAAAAGAAAATCAGATTCCGGCAAATCCTTCCATCAGCTTTACACTTAATAATTGTAAAACGATTACCAAATTGGCTTTCGCCAAAAAAGACGCTGATGGCAAATTCACATTTGACTTATTATTTGAAGGCAAACCCAAAGAAGACTTCAAACCCAAAATTCAAAAATTCTTTGAACGAATTGAAATCTATTGCCCTTACCTGAAAGCCTATCATTTTACGATTGAAACCGAAAATACATTTCCACATAGTTCGGGCATTGCTTCTTCCGCTTCCGGAATGGCAGCATTGTCAATGAATATTATGAGTTTGGAAAAAGCATTAAACCCAAACATGACCGAAGAATACTTTTATCAAAAAGTATCATTTCTTGCACGATTGGGTTCGGGAAGCGCGTGTAGAAGTGTCAAAGGAAGTGTTGTGGTTTGGGGAAAACATGCTGAAATCAATGGAAGTTCTGATTTATTTGGCGTTGAATTTCCATCAAACATTCATCAGAATTTTAAGAACTATCAGGACACCATTTTGTTAGTTGATAAAGGCGAAAAGCAGGTTTCATCAACCGTTGGACACGATTTAATGCATAATCATCCGTTTGCCGAACAACGTTTTGCACAGGCACATCAAAATTTGTCAAGTATAAAAACCATTTTGGAAAGCGGAAATTTAGATGCCTTTATCAAAATTGCAGAAAGCGAAGCACTGACGTTGCATGCCATGATGATGACATCGCTGCCTTATTTTATTTTGATGAAACCCAATACTTTGGAAATCATTAATAAAATTTGGAAGTTCAGAAATGAAACGAATATTCCTATTTGTTTTACTTTAGATGCAGGCGCAAACGTACACGTTTTGTATCCCGAAAACGTTAGAGTGGAAGTATTGCAATTTATTAAAGGCGAATTAGTTGGCTATTGCCAAAATGGTAACTATATTTGTGATGAAATTGGAACAGGAGCAATTAAAATATGAAAGGACCACTTTTTTACTCAAAAATTCTTCTCTTCGGAGAATACGGAATTATAAAAGATTCAAAAGGTTTATCTATTCCTTATAATTTTTACAATGGCGCTTTGAAGGTGGACGAAAATCCATCACAGGAAGCTATTAAATCCAATGCAAGTTTGAGAAAATTTGTAACCTATTTGGAGCAACTGCAAAACGAACAAGCTGAATTAGTAACTTTCAATTTGGAAGTTTTAAAAGCAGATGTTGAACGCGGAATGTATTTCGATTCGAGTATTCCACAAGGCTATGGTGTTGGAAGTAGCGGTGCCTTAGTCGCTGCGATTTATGACAAATATGCCAACGATAAAATCACTGTTTTAGAAAACCTGACAAGAGAAAAATTGTTGCAACTGAAAACTATTTTCTCTCAAATGGAATCCTTTTTCCATGGTAAGAGTTCTGGTCTTGATCCATTAAACAGCTATTTGAGTATTCCAATTCTTATCAACTCTAAAGACAATATTGAAGCCACCGGAATTCCATCACAAAGCACAACCGGAAAAGGTGCCGTGTTTTTGTTAGACTCCGGAATTGTAGGCGAAACGGCTCCAATGGTCAATATTTTTATGGAAAACCTAAAAGATCAAGGTTTCCGTAAAATGCTTAAAACACAGTTCGTAAAATATACCGATGCCTGCGTTGAGAATTTTTTAGGCGGCGATATGAAATCACTTTTTACAAATACAAAACAATTATCAAAAGTCGTTTTGAACAACTTCAAGCCAATGATTCCGGAAGCCTTTCACGGCATTTGGCAACATGGTATAGACACTAACGATTACTACCTGAAACTTTGTGGTTCCGGTGGAGGTGGTTATATTTTAGGTTTTACTGAAGATCTTGAAAAAGCAAAACAATCCTTGAAAGATTATAAACTGGAAGTGGTTTACCAGTTTTAATTGTTAGTAAATTAAAACAGTAGATTTCTCAATTCTAATTTTTTTTTGGTAAATTAGTCTTACAAAATTTTTAATCAAATTTTTTATGACTAAAGATGTGATTCTTGAAAAGTCAAGACTTCCAAACGTTTTGATTCTTTTGAGTGTCATCATTCTATCGTGCACTTCTCTGATTTTTATCAATTATTTTACCATTAAAATTTTATCGGCTAATCGCGCTTATGTAAATGGCGAATCTCACTATTCCAAAGGCCAGAAAGATGCTGTTCGTCATCTTATCACCTATCTGTATACTGAAGATGCTGCTCACTGGAAGTTATTTAAGGAAGAGTTGAGCGTGCCTCAGGGTGATGGTGCTGCGCGAATTGGTTTGATTCGCAATGCCGATACAGAAACTATTAAAAATGGCTTACGGGCAGGTCGAAATCACGAAAAGGATTTGGATGATATGATTTGGCTTTTTAGAAATTTCGGCACGATTTCTTTCTTCAAAAAAGCTATTAACGAATGGGAAAAAGGCGATGCACTAATCAATCAATTTAATGCAATCGGGAATGAAATTCACAGTAAAATTCAAACAACTCATTTAGATGACGTTTCAAAACAAGCTTTCTTATCACAGATAAGCAGCATTAGTGAAAAACTTACCGTAAACGAAAGGGATTTCTCTAACACCTTGGGAGAAGCTACACGGGAAATCAAAGGCTATCTCATTTATTCGAATATCTTTTTTATTTTAATCATTATCTGTAGCGTTACTATTTATTATAGTGCAATGGTCAAAAAGCTGGTGCAGTCTAAAAAGGAAATAGAATCCAAAAACAACGATTTAACTATCGTAAACAAAGAACTCGACAGGTTTGTATATAGTGCTTCCCACGATTTGCGATCGCCAATAAGTTCTTTAAAAGGGTTGGTCGATATTTTAAAAACCGAAGACGATCCGGAAGAAATAAAAAACTATTTGAACCTGATGCATACTGTCCTCAACAAACAAGATCAATTCATCAGAGACATCATTGATTATTCCAGAAATAAAAGAACAAAAAACACACTGGAATCCGTTAGTTTAATTGAGATTGTTGACGATGCTGTTGCAACGCTTCAGTATATTGAAGACGTAAAAAAAATCGCCATCGAAAAGCATTTATCCGTTGACAAAATCTATAGCGACAATTTAAGGTTGAGAATTATTATCAATAATTTATTGTCGAATGCTATAAAATATTCCGATTTCAGCAAAGAAAAACCATATATTTCTATTATAACACACAAGTCTGACAAGATGTTTATCATTGAAGTAGAAGATAATGGAATTGGAATCAGCAAGGATATCCAAAGTCGTATTTTTGACATGTTTTTTGTAACCAACAAAAATAAAGGAACAGGATTGGGACTTTATATAGTCAAAGAATCAGTGGAAATGATGAACGGAACTATCTCTGTAGAATCCGAAATCAAAATTGGCAGTAAATTTATAATAACCTTACCACTTCATAACGAAGCGTAAATTATGTACTTTTGGTTTGAAATTAACCTAAGCAAAAAATGTTAAGCCGAAAAACCAAACATTTACTACTGAAAATTGTCAGCATGCTTTCAGTGGTTCGTGGCTATAACATCGCCATTATCGTTTTGGCACAATACTTATCGGCGATTTTTATTTTAGCGCCTGAAAAAAAACGAGCACTTGATATTATCCTGGATTTTAATTTATTTATGATTGTAATTGTCTCAAGTTTGACGATTGCTTCAGGCTATATTATCAATAATTTTTACGACAGCGAAAAAGATTTAATCAACCGGCCAAACAAGTCACAACTCGACCGATTGGTCAGCCAAAAAACAAAGCTGAAAGTTTATTTTACAGTAAATTTTATTGTTTTCTTATTGTCTTTTTTTGTGTCGTTTCGTGCGGTTTTATTCTTTTCAACTTATATTTTCCTGATTTGGTTTTACTCGCATAAACTCAAAAAATTGTCGGTTATTGGAAATTTGACAGCAGCTTTTCTGGCTGTTTTACCTTTTTTTGCCATTTTATTGTATTACAAAAACGTATATCCGCAGGTATTTGCTCATGCTACTTTCCTTTTTCTTCTACTGCTTATTCGTGAAATGATAAAAGATTTGGAAAACATAAAAGGCGATATAGCCAATGATTATCAAACAATTCCTGTAATGTTTGGCGAAAGCTCCGCCAAAAAAATTATAACGCTGCTAACCGTTTTGACGATAATCCCAATTTATTTCCTGGTCGAAATATTTGACGTTGGTTATATGGACATTTACTTTTATGTGAGTTTAATCATTTTGATTTTCTTCCTGCAAAAACTTTGGAACTCCAACTCCAAACCAGACTATTTAAAACTCCACAACATCCTTAAATTTCTAGTGGTTTCAGGTGTTTTTTGCATTGTTTTAATTAATCCCGAAGTGCTGGTTCACGGCAGAAGATTGTTGCGGTTTTAGTTTTATTTTTAGCCCAGATAGAAACGGCATCCTTTTGCTTTTTTAGTCATTGCGAGGCACGAAGTAATCTAAAAAGCAAAAGATAAAGTGGATAGCTGGAAATAGCTCCTAAAAAAGCAACTGAAATACGTATCTTTGCCACAAATTACAGAATTATGAATAAGAAGGAAGGCAATAATAAAGGAAGTGGCCCACGTACAAATAGTTCGAGACCAAGTTCAAACAAGCCAAAGCCTGCCATGGCGAAACGTGCTCAAGGTCCGAAAAAAGTAAAGCCAAATGCAAAAGCAGAAGCAGCAGCAACAAATAAAGTAGAAAAAAAACCGAATCAGGCAGCAAAAAGACCAAAAGCAGCTGACGAAATTCGTTTGAATAAATACATCTCCAATTCAGGTGCATGTTCTCGTCGTGATGCTGATATCTATATCCAATCAGGCAATGTGAAAGTAAACGGAATTCCGGTAACCGAAATGGGATATATGGTAAAACCAGGAGACGTAGTAAACTTTGATGGCGTTACTTTAACGCCGGAAAAGAAAGAGTATATTTTGCTGAACAAACCAAAAAACTTCACCACAGCATTGGATGAAGGCCAGGAATACCGCAATGTTTTAGAGTTGGTGAAAGGTTCAACTTCTGCAAAAATTGGCGCTATTGGCAGAATGGATAAAAACACAACCGGTCTTTTATTGTTTACAAACGATACTGATATGATTCGGAAGTTTACGTTGCCAAATCAAAAATCAACAAAAATTTACCAGGTTTCACTGGACAAGAATTTGAAGTTTGATGACTTGGAAAAAATCAGCAAAGGACTTACGATTGACGGACACAAAGTATTCGTTCAAGAAGTGAGCTATATTGAAAACGAACCAAAAAGTGAAATCGGGTTACAATTAAAATCCTCAAATGTAAAAGTAGTTCGTAACATTTTTGAACATTTAGGTTATGATGTTTTGCGAATAGACCGAGTTGCTTTTGCCGGTTTGACTAAAAAGAATTTACCTCGCGGTAATTGGCGTTTCCTGACAGAACAGGAAATTATCAATTTGAAAAACTCCTAAAATAGTATATTTACAGTCACATAAAATCCTCTCGTTTTGAGAACGCGGGGATTTTTTATTTAACAAAACGATGTCAGCAGAAAAAAATTTATCTATTGCAATGCTTTGGTTTGAAGCGTTCAACGCGCATAATCTTGAAAAACTATTATCATTATACGATGACGAAGCAGCGCATTTTAGTCCAAAATTAAAAATCCGTCATCCCGAAACTAACGGTTTGGTTACCGGAAAAGAAGCACTTCGAACCTGGTGGAAAGATGCCTTTGACCGATTGCCGAGTCTGCATTATAAAGTAACTTCGTTAACTTCAAATTCGGACAGGGTTTTTATGGAATACATAAGAACTGTTGAAAACGAAGACAATATGCTTGTGGCCGAAGTATTGGAAATCAAAGAAGGAAAAATCACGGCTTCGAGAGTTTATCACGGCTAATTTTATCATTTCATTAACAAATCAATTCGGTAGAAACCAATAGTTTTACCACTCGAGACCTTTAGGTCGAACTGTACGAAGTAAAACTAATCACTTAAACATGAAAAACATACACAAAATATCAGCAATGGTATTCCTATCATTACTTTTTGTAAACTGCAAATCAGAAAAGAAAGAACAAGATTTTAAGGCTATTACCGATGCTTATTTCGACGGTAAAAACGAATTAGATCCGCTAGGTGCTACTCAAAATGGGCAAAACGAATACAATGACAAATTGGTATTTGAAATGACTGATTCGTATCGTAAAAAGCAAGCAGCTTTTTTTGACAAATTCGAAAATGAGTTGGCAACCGTTGATACAACTGCTTTATCAGCCGAAGAGAAAAACAGCTATGACATTATCAAATGGGAAGTTTCTATTGGTAAGGATTTATTAAAATACGACACCAATTTAATGCCTATTCACCAATTTTGGGGAACAAACTTAACCTTGGGACAATTTGCCGGCGGTTCAAGTGCGCAGCCTTTTAAAACTGAGAAAGATTATAAAAACTTCCTGAAGAGAATGGATTTATTTTCGGTGTGGATGGATTCAGCGATGGTTTACATGAAAAAAGGAATTGATAAAGGAATCGTTTTACCAAAAGCTTTAACCGTTAAAATTATACCACAATTTGAAAGTATGGTTACACCAAATGTGGAAGACAATCTTTTTTATTCGGCGGTAAAAGCATTTCCAAAAGAAATTACAGCTGACCAGCAAGATGCATTGAAAAAAGAATATGCTGCAACTATCAAGGAAAAATTAGAGCCAAAATTCAAAAAAATGACCGAGTTTTTGAAAAACGAATACCTTCCCGCTTCAAGAAGTACGAGTGGAATTGGTAGTTTGCCTAATGGTGCAGCGCTATACAAAGTCTATGCAAAACAATGGACGACAACAACCAAAACTCCTGAAGAAATTCATGAACTTGGTTTAAAAGAAGTTGCCAGAATAAAAGCCGAAATGGAAAAAGTAAAAGACCAGGTTGGTTTCAAAGGAACTATAAACGAATTTTTTGAGCATGTTAGAACAAAACCCGAATTGATGTCGTTCAAAACACCGGAAGAGGTAATTGCAAACTTCGAAAGAATACACAAAACCATTAAGCCTAACGTTGACAAACTGTTTTCATTGCAGCCAAAATGTGCTTTCCAAATAAAAAGAACAGAAGCTTTTAGAGAGAAAACAGCTAGCGCAGAATACAGTCAAGGTACGGCTGATGGCACAAGACCAGGAACTTTTTATGTGCCAATTCCGGATGTAAAAGCATACAATTTCTATGGTGATGAAGATTTGTTTCTGCACGAAGCAATTCCGGGACATCACTTCCAAATTTCATTACAACAGGAAAATAATGAATTACCTGATTTTAGAAAATTCAATTGGTTTGGTGCTTATGGCGAAGGTTGGGCTTTATATACTGAAAGTTTAGGAAAAGAATTGGGTTTATATACTGATCCATATCAATACTTCGGAATGTTAGGTAACGAAATGCACAGAGCCGTGAGATTAGTAGTTGATACCGGAATACATTCAAAAGGATGGACACGTGAGCAGGCTATCAAATATTCATTAGATAATGAAGCCGAAAGTGAAGCAGGAATTATTGCTGAAATTGAGCGTTACATGGCAATTCCGGGACAAGCATTGTCTTATAAAATGGGACAACTGAAAATTTTGGAATTACGCAAAAAAGCGCAGGACAAGATGAAAGACAAATTTGACATCAAAGTTTTCCATCAAAAAGTATTGGAATCGGGTGTGCTGCCTTTAGCACTTTTAGAGAAGAAAATAAACAACTGGATTGAAACCGGTAAGTAATTTAAAAAGAAACGTCCCTATAATCGGGACGTTTTTTTTAGTTTTTAACGTTAAGTTCAAGGCTTTTATAATCTATCGGATTACCCGTAACATCATAAAAATCATATTTGTATTTGAGTACGCCGTCTATTTCCTCAATGTTTATTTTCATTTGATAAAACCCTTGATTCCATTCGACAACCACATTATAAGTGTAATCGCCAACACCAAAACTGCCCGGCAAATTACTGGTATAGATTAACTTTTTAGATTTGAGATTAAGCGTCTGCAGTTCAATATTTTCATAGCTTCCAATCTCATCTCCATCGACAGAATGTCCCATATAATCGTATTTTCCGTTGGATTTGGTTTTTTTACTTCTCTCTTTCGGATCGTTGTAAATATCCTTTATCGAAAAGATTACGTCTTTCAATGAGTTTTTCCCAACGTTCAATAAATAAAATCGCAATTGATGGTGATACATCAATTTATGGACTTTCTTTCCGTTTGTGGTGGTATTGCCATCACTTAAATCATTATCCACTATTTCTATAATTGGAAGATTTTGACCAAAGGATTGATTAAAGGAACTGGATTCTAATCTTTTAGTTCTCTGTTCTGCTTCTTCAACTATTTTATCTTTCTCTACAATTTCAGCATGCAACACTTCAATTTGTTTAATAGCTTCGTCTAATTCTTTCTGTTTCTGAGCAGAAATAGAATTACTTGTGTTCTTATAAAGTAAGTATACAGAAAACGCTAGTAAAATAAAACCGAAAAATGCTAAAACGGCGGTTATCATAAGCTTTCTACCTTTCATTAGGATTATAGATTTAAATCAAAAAGATTTTTATGTTGTAAAAATAAATCAATTTACAAAAATTAAAACACTCCAAAACAATAAAGTGTAAACATATTATTAACCAATTAATAACAAAAAAGCCCTAACAAAAGTTAGAACTTTCCTGTGTGGGCAATATCGTTGTTGGCATCGAGACTCAAATATCTTTAAAATAAAAAAGCTTCTCGTTTGGGAAGCTTCTGTGCGGGTAATCTCGTTGCGAGCAACGAGACACGACTTGCGGCACAATATCTTAAAATTAAAAAAGCTCCTCAAAAGAGAAGCTTTAAGTGCGGGTAATAGGACTCGAACCTACACGCCTTGCGGCACCAGATCCTAAGTCTGGCATGTCTACCAATTTCACCATACCCGCAAAATTGTGAGTGCAAATATAGTTATTCTTTTTAAATTCCAAAGAACAAATTCTAAATTCCAAATAAAACTTTATGTAATTTCAATTTGTATCTTTGACGGTATTAATTAACAACTACAATGGACAACATAAAAAATTACGTTCAACAAAATAAAGAACGTTTTATCAATGAATTAATCGAATTACTAAAAATCCCTTCTGTAAGTGCCGATAGCGCTTATGCTCATGATGTAATTGCTACTGCCGATGCGGTAAAAGCTTCGCTTGAAAAAGCAGGTTGCAAGCATGTTGAAATATGCGAAACTCCCGGCTATCCAATTGTTTTTGGAGAACATATCATCGACAAAAACCTACCAACTGTTCTGGTTTACGGACATTATGATGTGCAGCCGCCGGATCCAATGAAACTATGGACTTCGCCACCATTTGAACCTGTAATTAAAGTTACCGAAATTCATCCTGAAGGCGCCATTTTTGCCCGTGGCTCCTGCGATGACAAAGGCCAGATGTATATGCACGTAAAAGCTTTTGAATATATGATTCAGAGCAATTCGCTTCCGTGCAACGTAAAATTTATGATTGAAGGCGAAGAAGAAGTTGGTTCGAAAAGTTTGGGTTGGTTCGTAGAAAAAAACCAGGAAAAACTAAGCTGTGACGTGATTTTAATTTCCGATACCGGAATGATTTCTAACCAGCAGCCAAGTATTACAACTGGTTTGCGTGGTTTGAGTTATGTTGAAGTAGAAGTTACCGGTCCAAATCGCGATTTGCATTCGGGATTATATGGTGGCGCTGTAGCCAATCCTATTAATGTGTTGACCAAAATGATTGCTTCACTTCACGACGAAAACAATCACATTACGATTCCAGGATTTTATGATAAAGTGGAAGAATTGACCGCTGCTGAAAGAGCCGAAATGGCAAAAGCACCATTCAATTTAGACAATTATAAAAAAGCTTTAGACATTGAAGATATTTACGGAGAAACAGGTTATGTAACTAATGAGAGAAACTCCATTCGCCCAACCTTAGATGTTAACGGAATTTGGGGTGGCTATACCGGAGAAGGAGCAAAAACCGTAATTGCCAGTAAAGCGTATGCAAAAATCTCGATGCGTTTGGTACCAAATCAGGATTGGGAAGAAGTAACCGAATTATTTGCAAAACATTTTGAAAGTATCGCACCAAAATCGGTGAAAGTAAAAGTTTCACCGCATCATGGCGGACAAGGTTATGTAACACCAATTGACAGCATTGGATATAAAGCGGCAAACAAAGCGTATACGGAGACTTTTGGAGTTCCTGCTATTCCGGTTCGTTCAGGCGGAAGTATTCCGATTGTAGCCTTGTTTGAAAAAGAATTAAAATCAAAAACAATCCTGATGGGATTTGGTTTGGATTCGGATGCAATACATTCGCCAAATGAACATTTTGGAGTTTTTAATTATCTAAAAGGAATTGAGACAATTCCGTTGTTTTATAAATATTTTGTTGAATTATCGAAATAAATACAAGAAAACCCGTTTAGAAATAAGCGGGTTTTTTATTCCGTGCGCAACCCTTTTAACAAAAAAACGTCATTTAAAAAAGCTAATATTATGAAACGAATTTTTACTTCCTTTTTTTTGTGCTCTTTGTTTCCCTTTATTCTTGCCTGCTCAGAAAGCAGCAGCAAAAATACCACTCTAAACTGCGACAATCAATCCCAGATTATAAATACAGAGGCTTATAACAATCTGAATACAACGAATTATATGATAACAAGCGTCTCCTTGAATGAAAACTGTCTTGATATAACGATAAGTTCGAGTGGCTGCAGCGGTAGTACTTGGGAAATGAATTTGTTTAGCACCAATAATCTACCTGACAGTTTTCCTTTGCAGAGAAATTTAAAACTTCAGCTGATAAATAATGAAGCCTGTGCTGCAGTGTTTTCAAAAACAGTTTCTTTTGATTTAACGCCACTTCACATCGCAGGACAAGATCAAATCACATTAAATCTCGAAGGTTGGGGCGAGCAAATTGTTTATCAATATTAGATTTCTACTCTTAATATTTTCACAATCCGATCTTATCAGGCGGATTTGTTATTTCTAAAAGCAAATATTTCGTAGAGTTAAGCAAACAAAAAGGGCGGCTAAATTAGCCGCCCTTTTTGTTTAAAATATTACTTCACCAATTGATGCACTGATTTATAAATATAATCGCTATGCTTTCCTGTAAAGTATTTTGCAGATTTATCGTTGTAGTCTTTTCGTTTAGCCTCATCCTTCCAGGCTGCCTGAAACAACTCCCGGTTTTTATTTAGCGCACTGTCTAAATCTGCTAAAGATTCAACCACATAGACTTCTGTGAATTCTGTATTATCTGCGCCCCATGCATGACGGTTAGGATAATAGGCTTTTATCAAATCATTTTTATTGGTAACAGCATCAAAATATTGCTTTTCTAATTCTGAAAACTCTTTCTCTGTTCCGTCTTTTGGATAAGCAAAATGACCAACTCTCACATAGTAAATCATGTCTTTGTCAAAATTCCCTTTAGGTAATTTGGCTCCGGGCATTGTTGCATAGATTTCGTCTGAATGCCCATGCGCATAGTATTGCCCTCTTTTTTCGAAAAAAGCTTTTCTTGCTTTTTCATCCGGCCAGGCTGCTTTAACTAACTCATCATCTTTAGCACCGGCTTTTTCAATGGCTTCCCAATTTTCATAAGTTGTAACTAGCAGGAGTTCTGTGTTGTCTTCGGTAAAACTGTGCATTAAAACTTCCTGACCAACAATAAAAGGATTCTTTTTTACCACTTTGTCCAGATACTCTTTTTCAGTTGCTATCCATTCATCATTTGAAAAACTTTTATTATCCATATTCCAATGCAATTTAGTTACAGTAACTAAATAGCTTTTCCCATCCTGAGCAAAACTGGTATTGCTCATTAGCAGCAGTCCTAAAATCACCGCTAAAAAAATCGTTTTCATTTTTTTCATAATTTCAAATTTTGTTGTTTATAATTGGTTAATTGATACAACTTTGAAATTTGGAGCTGAAAAAAATTTGGGGAGTATTTTTATTGAGGATTGCTAATTTACGAAATTTTACAATAGCTAACTTATTAA
The DNA here is from genome assembly GCF_004797125.1 of Flavobacterium sangjuense. Taxonomy (NCBI): domain Bacteria; kingdom Pseudomonadati; phylum Bacteroidota; class Flavobacteriia; order Flavobacteriales; family Flavobacteriaceae; genus Flavobacterium; species Flavobacterium sangjuense. The sequence goes on along the minus strand of NZ_CP038810.1, from coordinate 1,046,221 downwards.
TACTAATTTATTTACAGAACTAAATAAAAAACAAATATTTCAGCCGCTTACAATAAACTACAAGTTTTGGCGTTATATTTGTATAATCATCAATCAAAAAAATCATCATCATGTTAAAACGTTTTTTCCTCCTATGTTCAGGTGCCGATAGCGACATCGTGAACTCTTGTTCTAACGGCGAACAAAACAAGTATGCCGGTATTGGCGCCACCGTTTTCTTTACAGCAGTTATGGCATTTATCGCTAGTAGTTATGCCCTTTACACTGTTTTTGACAATCCCTATATTGCTATTGCATTCGGAATAGTTTGGGGATTTTTAATTTTCAATCTCGACCGGTTTATTGTTTCAACGATAAAGAAAAGAGACAGTTTTCTGGATGAATTAATTCAGGCGTCACCGCGAATTGTGCTGGCGATTATTATTGCTATCGTGATTTCAAAACCATTGGAAATCAAAATCTTTGAAAAAGAAATCAGCACTGTTATATTAAAAGAAAAGAATGAAATGGCTATTGCCAACAAAAATCAGGTTGCCAATTATTTCAAAACTGATGTCGATAAAAACAAAGCCGAAATGGATAGTTTAAAATCGGGCATTGCCAAAAAAGAAAAAGAAGTCGCCAGCTTGTATCAATCCTATATCACTGAAGCGGAAGGCTCGGCAGGAACAAAGAAAATGGGAAAAGGGCCAATTTACAAAGAGAAAAGAATCGCTCATGATTTGGCTGCCAAACAATTGGATTCCTTGAAAATCAATAACGCTAAAATCATTGCCGATAAAGAAGCCAGAGCCAAAACGTTGCAAACAGATTTAGACAAAAAAGTTACCGAAACCCAACCTATCATTGATGGTTTTGATGGTTTGATGGCTCGAATTAATGCCTTAGGGAAATTGCCTTTACTTCCATCATTATTCATTATGCTGTTGTTTTTAGCGATAGAAACGTCACCAATTATTGCCAAATTATTATCGCCAAAAGGGGAATACGATTTCAAACAGGAAGATTTAGAAATGGGAATTAAAAATGTGATTTCGCAAAATCGTTATCAAAGCGAATTACAAAAGAAAACCGATGCGGATATTTATGATAAAGTCTATGCCGATATTCGGGACGACAAGGAATTATACAACTACAAAAGAAAAGGCGCAACAGAATTACTCAAACTTCAGGCTGATGGTTTTGTAGAAAAACAGAAAAAATCAATGTAAAAACAAAGGAAGCTAATTAGCTTCCTTTTCTATTTCATCACGTAACTTCTTCGTCAATCCTTTATATATCAATTCATAGGAATGATTGATTAATTCGAGCATCATTTTATCGGAAACATCACCATTAAAATCAACTGTATTCCAATAGGTTTTGTTCATGTGAAATCCAGGATTGATGGCCTCATATTCGGCGCGAAGTTCTTCATTTTTCTCGGGATCGCCTTTTAAGTTTAAAGCCGGAGTTCCTTTTTCCCATTCCTTAAGTGAAGTCAGGCAAAACATTTTGCCTCCAACTTTAAAAACCAAAGTGTCTTCATCAAACGGAAAATGTTCGGTTACAGCTTTTTTGGAAAGGCAAAATTCGTAAAGTTGCTGAATGTTCATAAGCTTATTTTATTACTTTCTCCATCATCTTTTCAGGATGTGCCAAGGCTGTAAATCCAAATTTCTCATATAAAAAATGGGCGTCAGAAGTCGCTAATCGCCAGATTTTGACTTGTTGTAATTGTGGCTCTTTCATCATGGCATCAATCAAAATGGAAGAATAACCTTTTCCGCGGTATTCTTCATCAATAAAAACATCCATCAGATAGGCAAAAACCACATAATCGGTAACCACTCGTGCAAAACCAACTTGTTCGTCATCCAAATAAATTCCGAAGCAAAACGAAGCATCAATTGTCGTTTGTACTTCATCAATCGTTCTTCCGGCTGCCCAATAAATATCCTTCAAAAAGTTTTGAATAAACGGAACATTTAGTTTGCTTTTATCTGTTGAAACGATTATCATATCTTATATAAAACTGGCTTACTTGGTGAAGCATCATTTTCAAAAGAAGCAATTTGCAAATTCAAAATATAACTTCCGTCTTTGACACTATCATCCACAAAAATCATTTCGGTAATCGTACAATCCAATCGCGCATCAGCATTGAGATTGTTGACATCTTTCACATTCCAAAAGGCTTTATGTGCCAATAATCTTCCTTCGTCTTCTTCCCTGTCAACACTTGGCAAATCAATCAGCAGATGCTTAATCCCGCTTTCGCGAATAAAAATAGCTGCTTCTTCTAGTAAATATGGTGGATTCGTATTCGAGTAATTTTTATGTTTTTTGGATTCTAAATTTGGCAAGGTACTAATGACAATAGCTTCAGGAATTTTACCATTTAATGCTCTTTCGATTTGTTTCTTGGTAATTACCAAATCGTTTCCAATACTTTCAGGTGCAATCGAAATCAATTCGGCTGTAAAGAAAAACTGTTTCAAAGATTGATTGATACTATAAAACTCGCGTGTAATGTGCCCGAGACATTCAGTGTGCGTTCCATGTCCGTGCGGATTAAAGAAAATATTGTTGAAATTAGTCGAACTTCCTTCAGAAACTTGTCCAATCCAATCACCAAAACGAACCGGTTCAATTGTTGGTTTTTCGATATACCAAGCAATCGGATTGGCATCAGTATTGGTCAACGGAAGAGAAATATCAATAGGTTTTGACAGGTCGATTTCGAAGGTGTTGTTGATTAGTGCTTTCATTATTCCAAATTTAGTAAAAACAAATCACTTGCAATTCCGTCACTCAAAAACTTACCATTTTTAGTAGTTCGCAAAATATTTTCATCCACAAAAAGCAAATGATCTTCAATATATTTAGCAGCTTGTTGGTTCAGATAATCCAAATAACTTTTGCCAAATTCACGTTCAATTCTGTCTAAAGAAATGCCCCAAATGGTTCGTAAACCTGTCATTACATATTCATTATAACGGTCAGTTTTGGTCAAGGCTTCTGTTTCTGATGGCAATTGATTTTCTGCAATTGATTTAAGGTATTGCGTATTATTCGAAATATTCCAGCTTCTTGAAATACCGTCATAACTGTGCGCCGAAGGACCAATTCCGATGTATTTTTTTCCTAACCAATAGCTAGAATTGTTTTTGGAAAAATAATTCTCCTTTCCAAAATTCGACAACTCATAATGAATGAATCCGTTTTCTTCTAGTTTGTCAACCAGCAAATGAAAATGCTCTTGTGCCACTTCATCATCAGGCTGCGGAATAATTCCTTGCTTTATAAACTTATGTAAAGCCGTTTTTGGCTCGACCGTCAAAGCGTAACTCGAAATATGAGGTACATTGAAGGACAAAGCCGTTTCTATATTTTGCAGCCATTTTATATTGCTCATGTTTGGAACTCCATAAATCAAATCTATGGAAATATTTTCAAAATATTTCGTGGCAATTTCAAGACATTTCTTTGCTTCTTCCGAATTGTGCGCACGGTTCATCAACTTTAAGTCATCTTCAAAAAAAGACTGGATTCCGATGCTTAATCTGTTAATATGGTTATTTGATAATTCGGTTATTCGGGTTTCCGTTAAATCATCGGGATTGGCTTCAACAGTGATTTCAGGATTTTCAATCAAATTATAATTTTGATAAACAGCATCTATCAACAATCGGATGTCTGCAATTTCTAATATCGAAGGAGTTCCGCCGCCAAAGTAAATCGTTTCGACGACCTCATCTTTGAATTCATTTTTACGCAAAGCAATTTCTTTGGCTAGAGCCAAAACCATTTCATCTTTCTTTTTTAGTGAAGTCGAAAAGTGAAAATCGCAGTAATGACAAGCTTGCTTGCAAAAAGGAATATGGATGTAAATTCCGCTCATTTTTAGTCTGCTTCTGGATATTCTGACAAATAAATTTCCATCCCAATTTCAGCAAGCATTTTAATCATTTTCGAGTTAATAACAGCACCGCCTCCACTTGCATCCTTTCTTATATCAAAACCTACATCAGCAACATATTTCCCCTTTGGCAAGTTTTTACCAATAGAAAATAACCATTTTTCAAGAGCATCTATTTGATCCGGCAATTCCCAATTATCATCAGATAATTTAGCTATGCTTTTGAATGTTTTATCCTCGTAAATATTAATAGGCATATCTTACAATTATTTCTTTACTCTTTCCTCATTCTGTTTTACAAACGCATCCCAACCCGTGTAACTTTTCGTTCCGGTAACTTTCCCTGAATTGAAAAAGTGACAAACCGCAGCAGCCAAACCGTCTGTTGAATCGAGATTTTTTGGAAGCTCTTTTAAGCCTAAAAGTTGTTGGAGCATTTTGGCAACTTGCTCTTTGCTGGCATTTCCATTTCCGGTGATTGCCATTTTTATTTTCTTTGGTTCGTATTCGGTAATTGGAATTTGGCGCGACAAACCCGCTGCCATCGCTACGCCTTGTGCTCTTCCGAGTTTAAGCATTGATTGTACATTCTTCCCAAAGAAAGGTGCTTCAATCGCAATTTCATCGGGATGATGAGTTTCTATTAATTCGATGGTACGTTCAAAAATAACTTTTAGTTTGGTGTAATGATCATCATACTTGCTCAGAGTCAATTCGTTCAACTGAATGAATTCCATTTTTTTGTTGACGACTTTAATCAACCCAAAACCCATAATGGTAGTTCCCGGGTCAATTCCTAATATGATGCGTTCGTTTGCCAAGTTTTATTTTTGTTAATTTGTAACAATGATTACAATTCCACACAAAGCTAAGCAATTCATCGTTTTTCTAATCAAAGTTTTGATTGTAACTGCTGCTTTTTATTTTATTTACGACCAATTAGCAAATAATGACAAACTCGACTGGGAGAAATTCACAAGTTTAGTCAAAGAAAAAGCAAACGTTTGGGGAATTCTGTTTTTACTTGCATTCAGTATTGCCAATCGTTTTCTTGAAATTCTAAAATGGCAGAATTTAGTTTCGTTTATAAAACCGATTTCACTTGGCGAATCGACTAAACAAGTTCTCGGAGCATTAACCGCTGGAATTTTTACACCTAATGGGCTTGGAGAATACGCCGGTAAAGCATTGTATTTTGACAAAAAGAAAACTAAAAAAATCATTTTTCTAAACCTTATCTGCAACGGAGCTCAAATGATTTTGACTGTGATTTTTGGAACTATTGGATTATTTATTATCGGGTATTGGAAATGGGCTTTAGTAATAATTGCTTTGTCCTGCTTCTTGCTTCTTGCTTCTTTTCTCTCAAAACAAATAAAGATTAAAGGCTATTCCATTGAAAAACTCCTTCACAAAATCAATGAAATTCCGAAACGAATTCACACTAAAAATAACCTGCTGGCACTTTGCCGTTATTTGGTTTTTTCGCATCAATACTATTTTTTATTTCTCGCATTTGATGTAGATTTACCTTATCTAACGATGATGGCAACCATAGCTGCCGTTTATTTTCTGGCTTCATCCTTACCAAGTTTTCAGTTTCTGGACTTTGCTGTAAAAGGAAGTATGGCCGTTTTTTTCTTCGGAAAATTGGGCGTAAACGAATGGATCGTTATTTTTATTTCCACTTTGATGTGGTTTTTAAATGTGGTGTTGCCTGTCGTTATCGGAAGTTATTATGTACTTAAATTCAAACCAAAATGGGAATAGTTTCAATTGTATTGCTTGTTATTTTATTGTTGTATGTATTTTTAATTCTTCAATTAATTTTAGGTTTCAACAAAGTCAAATCTTTTGAAGTAACCGATTTGACTCCGAAAACTGCTTTTACGATTGTTGTCCCTTTTCGGAATGAAGCTAAAAATTTACCAACGCTTTTAGAATCGATTTCCAATTTGAATTATCCGCATAAAATGATTGAAATTATCCTGGTTGATGATTTCTCAACAGATAATTCGGAGCGCATTTGCATACAATGGCGAATGAAATACGAGCATTTGGATACAACACTTTTGGAAAACCTCCATCTTTCCTATTCTCCAAAAAAAGATGCTATCGGTCGGGCAATGCCCATTGCAAAACACGATTGGGTTGTTACGACTGATGCTGATTGTATCGTAAATAAAAACTGGCTGTTGACATTAGATAATTATATCCAAAACAATAATCCTGAAATGATTGTTGGAACCGTAATGTATAAAGCTAAAAACAACTGGTTCCATCATTTTCAGCAATTGGATTTGATGAGTTTACAAGGCGTAACCATCGGAAGTTTTGGTATTGGAAAACCCTTTATGTGCAACGGAGCAAACTTTGCTTATACAAAGAAATTTTTTTATGAAATTGGAGGCTTTGGTGGAATTAGCGACACAGCCAGTGGCGATGATGTATTCTTGTTGCAAAAAGCGGTCAATGCAAATCCTGATAAAGTTCATTATTTAAAAAACACGGATTCGATTGTAAAAACCAAACCCGAAAAAGACTTGTTCAAACTCTTTATGCAGCGTGTTCGCTGGGCAGGAAAATCGACTGGTTATAAAAGTAGTTATGCTAAATTCTTGGCAGTTGTCGTTTTGCTGATGAACCTAAGTTTGGTTGTTGGATGCTGGATGTTAATTGTTGGATGTTTGGATTGGAAAATAATTCTAAGTGTGTTTTTGATGAAATATATTGTGGATTATATTTTGCTTTATAAATCGAATTCTTATTTACGTAAAGGCAAGTTTTTTGTGCCGGTTGCCAGCAGTATTATTTATCCTTTTTTCTCTAGTTTGGTCGGAATTTATTCATTATTTGGAAGCTTTAGATGGAAAGGAAGAAAGTTTTCCAACTAGCCACGATTGGAGTAAGCTACCATGTAGCGCGGAAAGCTGGAAATAGCTCCTCCCTTAGACTGCGCTTAGGATGACATTTACTCCGATTTAATAATCACCGGAAGCACAAACTGTGTTTTTACCGGAATTCCTCTTTTAATCGCCGGATTCACTTTTGGGAAATCGACTAATCGGACACGAAGAATGCTGTCGATTTTTATGGTGTCGTAGGCAACCGAATCTTTTGGGAATTGTGGTTCGAATTCCATATCCGAATTAGGCAAAACGGTCACTTTCACTTCAATCGTATCGAGTTTTGGGAACATCGTTGAAAGAGTATCAATCGCCAATTTTTGTTGAATGGTTGCTGTTAAAAATTCGAAAAAACATTGTTTGCGTAGGGTTGCATCTTTGAGTTTTTCACAATCGGCCACCGATGGATATTCATCCACTTCATTCCAATTGATTTCCTTCAATTGCTTGTCGAGCAATTCTTTTTCATTCGGTACTTTCTTTTCAAAGTATTGACACGATTGAAGAAGTAACAACGCTACTATTGGTAAAAGTTTTTTCAAGTTTTTACTTTTTGGAATTTAAATAATCGGAATAACTTTTATCAAACCATTCTTGTTTGGTGCGCTGTGCGTCTTCTTTTTGATCTTTATACAAAAGCCCAAGCTTTTCAGAATATATGGCAATTTTGATGGTATAGGTGTAAAACTCTTCCCTAGTAAGTGTCAACGAAGTGTCTTTCTGCTTTTTAAAGAATTCAAAAAACAAAGCGTCAAAATCGTTTTTATCATAGGATAACACTTCTTTTTTATATTTCTTATAAAGATCTTCTTTCAGTTGAGCATCCGGATCGCTAGTTGCTTTCTCTTGAGCAACTACGTTGTTTGTTGCAACAAAAAACAAAAAAGTAAAAAGGGTTATTTGTGTTATTTTCTTCATATGCTCAAAAGTAATAAAAAAAATGAAAGTTCCTAAAAGCAAAAAAGCCATCCATCTCGTCAATAAGACGAGAGAAAGCTTTTCATCTCGTCTTATTGACGAGACTACTAAGCCGCGCTACATTATTTGTTGAATTTTGAAATCAGATTTTCAATTGAAGTTCTATTTAATTTCTTCAATCTTTTCTCTTCTATCAATGCTTCTCTCTTAGTCTCATGGCTGAGATAATATAATAATTCCCAATCATTAGCTTTAGAAGTATATGGGCTTTTACCAGAATTATGGTAAATTAATCGTGTTTCAATGTTTGTAGAAAATCCTTTGTAATATATATTCAAGGATTCTGAAAAAATGATATAAACGTAAAACATGAGATAAATATAAAGCAAAAAAGCCATCCACAATAAAGTGGAAAGCTTTTCATTGGTCTAACTACTAAACCGCGCTACGAGTTACAAAGTCGTAGCAAACAACACAACTAATCTTAAATGCTTTTTTGGGCAAAAAAGCACTTTGTTTCCAAAGTGCTCTTCCAAATTTCGCGGTCTGGACGGGACTCGAACCCGCGACCCCATGCGTGACAGGCATGTATTCTAACCAACTGAACTACCAAACCTCTGCGTTATTGCGGTTGCAAATATACAATCGTTTTTCAAATCTGCAACTATTTTTTTAAAAAATAAAATATGTAAAAAACAATTCTAACCAAACATTTGTTTTTCAACCAAATAAGTAGTCAAAATCTTCTCAAAACTTTCTTCCACAGCAACCGGAACATACTTAATTCTGTTTTGTGCGCAAGTCATGGCTAATGTTTTGAAGTAATCATTCACCTTTTCTTCATAGGCATCTTTGACACTATCGGCAAAAATATTAATAGTTTCTCCCGTTTCTAAATCGATGAACTTTCGTGGCGCATTATCAAAATTGAAATTGATTTCGGTCTTTTTATCGATGACATGAAAAACAACTACCTTGTGTTTGTTGTGTTTCAAATGTTGCAAAGCATTGAAAAGCGCCTCATTATTACCCGTTTGAAACATATCGGTAAACAAAATTATCATCGAACGGCGATGGATTTTTTCTGCAATTTGATGCAAAAACGTAACCGTATCGGTATTTTTTGAAACCTTTGGTTTTTCTAAAAGCTCTTCCAGTTTATTCAAAATCATACGATGATGACGATCGCTTCCTTTTTCGGGTGCGTAATATTCAAAAGTATCCGAATAGACGCTTAGCCCAACAGCATCGCGTTGCTTTTTCAATAAATTCATCAAAACTGCTGAAGCCAGAACCGAAAAACCAATTTTGTTATGATAAAAAGGTTCCTCGTTTTTCAGTTTTGGATAATGCATCGAAGAAGAATTATCAATAATTAAATGACAACGAAGATTGGTTTCTTCTTCATATTTTTTGGTGTACAACCTGTCGGTTTTGGCAAATAATTTCCAGTCAATATGCTTGGTGCTTTCTCCGGAATTATAGACTTTATGTTCGGCAAATTCGGCAGAAAAACCATGAAACGGTGATTTGTGCATTCCGGAAATAAAGCCTTCCACCACTTGATTGGCAAGCAATTCAAGATGTTTAAAACCGGAAACGAGCTCTTTTTGTTCTTCAATCTTCATAGTTCAAATATAAAGAAAGTTTATAAAGTTTAGGAGGTTTATGAAGTTTAAAAGTTTAGTGTCGTCTAGCCCCGATTGCAGTGGAAATCCTGGCATTGCAAAAGATAATTATGATGAGATTGCTTCGTTCCTCGCAATGACAGATTGGAGCGGAAAGCGGGTGGAGATTCCCCAAGAAAGAAATGTGGTGATCCTAATAAAAAAGGCCCAACTTTCGTTGAGCCTTTTTTTATTAATTATGATGAGATTGCTTCGTTCCTCGCAATGACTTATCGATTACAAAAGTGCATCAATAGCATCAGTATACGTTTTCTTTGGAGCAACGCCAACCTGACGACCAACTACTTCTCCGTTTTGGAAAACTAAAACTGTTGGAATGTTACGAACTCCGTATTTTGCAGCAAATTCCTGATTGGCATCAACATCAACTTTTCCAACTGTTGCTTTTCCTTCATATTCGCTTGCGATTTCGTCAATAACCGGTCCAACCATTCTACATGGTCCGCACCAAGCTGCCCAAAAATCTACTACTACCGGTTTATTTGATTTTAATACTACTTCATCAAAAGTAGCATCTGTTATTGCTAAAGCCATATTTTATATTTTTAAATTATTGTATTTATTTGATGCCAAAATTAGACATTTTATTTCAGTTAGTTATGATAAAAAAATCAGTTTTGGCTATAAAATCATTGTCAGAACTGATACTTAGTTTAGGAACTTATCCAACCAAGGCTCTTATTCTTTAACAATGCGTTTTACAACATTTTTAGTGCCATTAGAAACTTTAACCAGATAAACCCCGGCTTGTAAATGTTGCATGTTCAACGTTTGAGTAGCTTCTTTTACCTTTTTTGTGCTAATTAGTTTTCCTGAAATATCATATAACTTAATAACAGAATTAGTGTCAAATTCTTTTCCTAATTCGATAGTCAGTAAATTAGTAACCGGGTTAGGATATACGCTGAAAGCTTCAAAATTTGTTTCGGGAACGCCAAGAGGTGTGCTTTGACAAACATCAAGTCGATCCAGATTTGCTGCTCCGGAACTGGTAAGCGATACAAATCTAATTGTGTTATTTCCCTCAATTAGACTTAAACTAAAGGCAACTGAATCCCAGGTGGTAAATGATCCTGTACTTGGAAAATTTAAACTGCTTATTTGTTCACTTCCGTTAACTAATACACTTACTGCGCGATTAACGGCACTACCATTTGCATAACGGAATCTAAGATTTTGTTCATCTGCTGTAGCAACGTTTACGACAATTTCGTACCATGCACCAATAGCATTTGGTGTGTTTACAAATCCGGTTCCTGTAAATCCGGCATTATTACTATCAATAGTTCCTCCTGTAATCATAGTTCCTGTTTCGGCTTGGTATTCTGTCCAGGTACAATCAGCATCACAAGCCGTATTTCCTGTATTTCCTCCAACACAGATGTTGCAACCATCAATAAAAGCTGTTCCATCCTGAACACCATTACAATCTAAAACACAGGCTTGTAAACCCGTATTTCCTCCTACACATATTCCGCATGAATCAAGATAAGCCGTGCCCATATTGTCTCCATTACAATCATTACCTATTCTTCCAACTCCGGAATAAAGTGGAACAACCGTTTTCACGTCATCAGTAACATTGGTTAAAACAGCTGAATAATCATAAGGAATAGTAGCTACACAATTTCCCGGATACGCTCTTGGAGTTCGGGCAATTTCAATATTATCAATTCTTTCTGTATTACCAGGGTAATCATTAGGTGTATAAATTGAATAGTGCAACGCTTCGTAATAATTTTTTTCAACACGTACACAACTACCATTTCTAATTTCGGAAGCATCAACTGCTCCTACTACATAATTATTAAAAAAATGTCCTGTCGCTCCTCTATACATTGGGATACGATAGTGAACTTTGTTATAATAATTGTGGTGATACGTTATTTTTCTGTCAACCCATAGGTCAGTTTCACTGGCACCAACCAAATTCGATTTATGATGATCATGCATATAACACCATGAAACGGTTATAAAACCGGACTGCCCTTTAATATCAATCAAGCCATCATATAAGTCTATATTAGTCTGAATATCCGGATCTATGGAAAATAATTCACAGTGGTCTATCCAAATATTTGTACTTGAACCTCTAATTCCGATGCAATCGCCTCCATTTACCAAAATTTGAGGCAATCCATTATCTCCCGTAGCCGAATAAACTCCGGGCGTATCTACTCGAGTTGTTACTCCTGTCATTGATATTTTTAAATTCCGAATAATAATATTACTGTGGCTATTAATATCTAAACCTACACCAAATAAATAGGCCGTATTTCCAACACCAATTATTGATTTATTGGAACCTACGATAATTGTACCTCCATTTGCTCCATTTGAGATAGTGCCGTTGACCATAATGGTATAAGCCGTAGTACTTTCAGCATACGATTTTAAATCGGTATAATTGCTTACATTAACTACTGAACCCGCTTGTCCTCCTGTTGTCCCTCCATTTTGGGTTGCAAAACCAACCAAATCAAAATTAACCTGGGCAGTTACTAAACCCGGAATAGCTAATAAGCCTGTAAAAATTAAAAACAGTACTATTTTTTTCATGTCAACTTCATTTTATAATTATTCCCTTAAGTATTTTGCTTTCTATTGTTTAATAATACGTTTCACAACATTGTTATTCCCATTAGTAACTCTAACTAAATATACACCAGCTTTTAAATTTTTTAAACTCAAAGTATGAATACTTCCCTCTACTTTATTTTTCAATATTAATTTCCCTGTAATATCATATAACTGAATTATTGATTCTTCTACAAATTCTTGAGCTATTTCAATAGTTAGTAAATTAGTAATTGGATTAGGATACAAATCAAATTTAAACGCCTGATTTACAGATTCCGCACCTAAACTTGTACAATCAAAAACATCCAAACGATCTAAATTTGCTGCACCGGAACTAGTTAGCGATACAAATCTTACTGTATTATTTCCCGCATTTAAGTTCAAACTAAAATTTGATTTATCCCAGGTTGTCCAGGCTCCAGTATAAGGAAAACTTAAGTTATTTACTTGCGTAACTCCATTAACAACGACACTTTGTGTACGATCAATTGCAGCCCCGTTACCATATCTAAAACTACAATCATATAAACCTGCGGAAGGGACATTAACGGTAATTTCGCACCATGCCCCAATAGCATTTGTTGTGTTTACAAATCCGGTTCCTGTATACCCCACATGATTACTATCAATAGTTCCTCCGGGACTCATGGTACCCGCTTCGGCTTGATATTGTACACTTGGACATATAATAGTGACCGTAATAGCACTACTAGCTGTAAGTCCTCCATCCATTGTTGTAGCAATAATATCAACAACACCTGGTGCTATTCCGGTAACTAAACCTGTGGAACTTACTGTAGCAATAGCAGTATTACCAGAAGACCATGTTACTGCTATATTCGTGGCATTTGAAGGAGTTACCGTTGCTATTAATTGAATAGTATCGCCCTCACGTATTGACCCAGTAGGTGGTGATACAGACACGCCTGTTACTGAAACTGGTAAAGAAGTAGCACAACCACATTGAGTTGGACTATCCATCGTTGGTCCTGCTCCACATTCACTATTTGTAACCACCGATTTTACATCATCAACCGGATTAATAGTATAGGCATAAGGAGGGATAAATGCGGTATATCCTCCAACACTTACTGAGTTTGTATTTCCGGTACAAGAAACAAATCTACAACCTATTGTAAAAATACCTGCTTCCGCTCCTGGCGTAATAAGGTCAACTGGAGTGTTTATACCTTCAAAATAACTGCCTTCTTCCCTTACATTAGACTTAAAACCAGCCCTTGCTCCACTAGAATTCGAATAATAACAATTTAATACATGTATCTTTCCGTATCTAGCTCGAGGTGTGCGAGAATTAACATCTTTCCACCAGCAATTTGCAAAAGTGATATTCAGTTTTTCCCAACTTTCAGGTTCAGTATCACTTGATCCTATAAGATTAGAAAAATTATGTGTTCCATCAGCCGAATAAGTAAATATACACCAAGTAACAGAAACATTATCTGAGCCTCTAACTACATCAAAATTTCCATCCTCACCATCCATAATTTTACAATGATCTACCCAAATTCTTTTAGAACCAGTAATATTAAATGCATCCCAATTCTGACTATCATTAGTATTACCTGGTCCTGAAATTGTTAAATTCCGAATAATTATATTACTTACACCATTAATTTGCCAAGAACAACGAACTGTTACTCCCCCATATCCAATTATTGTTTTATCTGATTTTATATAAAGTACATCCCCTGTAGTGCCTACATAACCGGCACCAACATCATTCAAAATATAAATGACTCTTGGCCCTATAGATTCCGCTGCTGTTTTTAAATCGGCAAAAGTAGTTACTTCAATTGGAGCGGTATTTCCACCACCTGTAGGAGCTCCAACATAGGTTTGACCATCATAATTTGCCCAACCAACAGAAGAACAGTCATCTTGTGCAATCATTGAAACTGAGAATGATAATACAAAACCCATTAATAATACTTTAATCGACTTCATCTTTATATAGAATTTAGGAATTTAGTTCAAATTTGTTCAGATTAAATTCTTCTTTTTGAACGAATTACTCCAAACATAATAATTTTTATTTACGGGCTACAAAAAAAGATAGAAAATAATAATCAAGATTATAGAAACAGTCTAAAAACCAGAAACTTTGAGGAGTCCAAACGTCTGGATTCAATTTGCTCTCTGATTTCTAATTCAACCTAAACTTTACCTGCATTTTCTCCAATTCAATCAACAATTCATTAGAAATTTTGATTTTCAATTTTCTGCTTGGCAGCGAAACTTTGGTCATAACCTGAATTTCTTCCTCAACAACCGGAACTTCTAACTCAATTCCCTCTAGGTTTTCAGCATCGAAATTTTCTTCGTCTAAGACTGCAATTTTCGGAACTATCTCTGGAATTACTTTCGTTTTATCGAATTCAACGATTTCAAAAGTTACCGTGTTATCACCTTTGTTTGATTGGAAAACCGCATTTAATTGCTCAATAGCATTTTTATGCAGCTCATTAATATCCATTTGAATACTCAGCTTTTTGGCAAACTGAGGCAACACATCCTGCAATTGTTTTACATCTGTAAATTGAATTCTTGGATCTGATTTTTTCCCGGTTTCGCGATTTACCCAGCCCTCTTTTATGGTTACTTTAAAATAAACAAATTGGTTGTTGACCAAAAAATGGCGGTACTTTAAATACTCTTCATCAAAAATTCGGAACTCGTGACTTTCATCATAACCTTCCAAAGTGAACATCGCCCAGTCTTTACCATTTTTGGCAGTTCTGTATTGCACATTAGTTACGATTCCGGCAAAGGTTAGTGTTTTGCCAATGTAGTCTCCAAGGTTTTTTAAATTTTCCAATTTACTGTTACAGAAATATTTCATTTCAAAACGGTAATCGTCAAGCGGATGACCTGAAATGTAAATTCCAACTACTTCTTTTTCTTTGGCTAATTTTTCCATTGTGTTCCATTCATCACACGGCGGAACAATTGGCTCGGCAATTTGAACATCGCTGCTTTCGCCAAACAAACTTACTTGTGATGAATTTTCATTCTCCTGGAATTTGGAACCATAACGAACCGCCTTTTCCAAAAATGTAATTCCTTCACCTTCAATATGGAAATATTGTGCACGATGTGTGTTTTGAAAACAATCAAATCCACCGGCAAGCGCCAGACTTTCAAATGCTTTTTTATTCGCAGCACGCAAATCTATTTTTTTGGCTAAATCAAATATCGATTTATAAGGTTCATCCTTTCTGTTTTGGACAATGGTATCCACAGCATTGGCACCAACACCTTTAACAGCGCCCATTCCGAAACGAACCGCATAGTTATCGTTTACCGTAAATTTATAAAACGACTCGTTCACATCTGGCCCAAGAACCTGCAATCCCATTCGCTTGCATTCCTCCATAAAGAATGAAACCTGCTTGATATCACTCATGTTATTGGATAAAACTGCCGCCATATATTCGGCAGGATAATTCGCTTTTAAATAAGCTGTTTGATAGGCAATCCAAGCGTAGCATGTCGAGTGCGATTTGTTGAAAGCATATTCGGCGAAAGCTTCCCAGTCTTTCCAGATTTTTTCTAATTTATCGGCTGAATGGCCTTTGGCTTCTGCCTGAGAAATGAATTTTGGCTTCATTTTATCCAAAACATCTTTCTGCTTTTTTCCCATTGCCTTACGCAAAACATCGGCATCACCTTTTGAGAAATCAGCTAACTTTTGTGACAAAAGCATTACCTGTTCCTGGTAAACTGTAATTCCGTAGGTTTCTTTCAGCAGTTCTTCACAAGCTTCAATATCGTATGTAATTTCTTCTTCTCCGTTTTTACGCTTGATAAAGCTCGGAATATAAGCAATTGGTCCCGGACGATAAAGCGCATTCATCGCAATCAAATCGCCAAAAACTGTTGGCTTCAGTTCCTTCATGTATTTCTGCATTCCGGCACTTTCATACTGGAAAATCCCAACTGTCTCGCCACGTTGAAAAAGCTCATACGTCTTTACATCATCAATTGGAAATTCATCCGGATTGAGGTCTTTTCCGGTTCTGTATTTTACTAATTTTACAGTATCTTTTATCAAGGTTAGGGTTTTCAATCCCAGGAAATCCATCTTTAATAATCCGGCGCTTTCTACGACTGAGTTATCAAATTGGGTAACATACAAATCCGAATCCTTGGCAGTTGCCACAGGTACAAAATTGGTAATGTCACTTGGCGTGATGATTACGCCACAAGCGTGAATCCCAGTATTTCTGAGGTTTCCTTCCAGAAATTTTGCCTGATTAATGGTGTCGGCACATAAATTCCCTTCTTTGGAAAGTGAAATTAATTCTTTGACTCTGTCAAATTCTTCAGGGCGTAATGCTTTTTTAACTGTTGCTTCGTCTTCGGATAAAAGTCGGGCCAAATTCCATTTGGATGGCATTAAACCCGGAATTAGTTTCGCCACTTTATCAGCTTCGAAAAGCGGTAAATCCATAACCCTTGCGGTGTCACGAATACTCGATTTGGTAGCCATTGTTCCGTAAGTGATAATTTGGGCAACTTGTTTCGAACCGTATTTCTGAATTACATAATCCATTACTTTGCTTCGTCCTTCATCATCAAAATCGATATCAATATCGGGAAGTGAAACCCTGTCCGGATTTAGGAAACGCTCAAAAAGCAAATTGTATAGCAACGGGTCGATGTTCGTAATTCCGAGACAATACGCCACTACAGAACCTGCTGCAGAACCACGACCCGGACCAACAGAAACATCCATTCTTCTCGCTTCGGCGATGAAATCCTGAACAATTAAAAAATAACCCGGATAACCTGAATTTTTAATCGTCAGTAATTCAAAATCGATGCGTTCTTTTATTTCCGGAGTGATTTCTGAATATCTTCTTTTCGCACCTTCATAAGTTAAATGGTGCAGGTATTTATTTTCACCACGTTTGCCACCATCAGTTGCATCTTCTTCAACTAAAAATTCATTTGGAATTTCAAATTTTGGAAGTAAAACATCACGTGACAAATCATAGATTTCAATTTTGTTGACGATTTCTTCCGTATTGGTAATCGCTTCAGGCAAATCGTGAAAGAGTTTTTTCATGGCTTCAGCCGATTTGAAATAATACTCCTGATTGTCTAATCCGTAGCGATAGCCTCGTCCACGACCAATTGGTGTTGACTGTTTTTCGCCATCGCGAACGCACAATAAAATATCATGTGCATTCGCATCTTCTTTATCAATATAGAAAACGTTATTGGTAGCAACCGTTTTTACATTGTGCTTTTTTGCCAGAGAAATCAATGAGGCATTTACACGATTTTCATCTTCCTGATTGTGCCGCATTAATTCCAAATAGAAATCATCTCCGAATTCCTGTTTCCACCAAAGCAAGGCTTCTTCGGCTTGGTTTTCTCCAATATTTAAAACTTTACTTGGGATTTCGCCATACAAATTTCCGGACAATACAATGATGTCTTCTTTGTATTCCTGAATGGCTTTTCTATCAATTCGCGGCACATAATAAAATCCTTCGGTATAAGCAATAGAAGATAATTTTGCCAGATTGTGATAACCCTTTTTGGTTTTGGCTAAGAAGACAATTTGGTAACCATTGTCTTTACGGGACTTATCTTTTAAATCATCACAAACGTAAAACTCACAGCCAACTATAGGTTTGATAATCGTTTCTGTTGGCGTTTCTCCGTTTTCTTCTGCTGTTTTATTTTTGGTTGCAGCCGATTTATTGTGGTATAAAATATCGCGAACAAAATGAAAAGCACCCATCAAATTGGCGTGATCCGTCATGGCAACGGCAGGCATTTTATTGGTTACAGCCGCTTTCACCAAATCGGCAACGCTGATTGTGGATTGCAATACCGAAAATTGTGTGTGATTGTGCAAATGAACAAAATCAACCTCTGCTAAAGTGTGATGAACGGGTTTCTCTTCATGAGTTGGCGTTGCAACTTCTTCTTTCTTTTGAAATTGTTTCCGAATTTCTTCAGAAGCTTGTTTCAGGTTGATATGTTTCAACCCAATAAGCTGAATTTCCTGCGGGTTATTTTTATTAAATCTGTCAAAATAATCGGCAGGAACATCTAATTCTTCTTTGGTAAAAACCTGTCTGTTGATTAATTCTAAGAAACAACGGGTCGTTGCCTCAACGTCAGCTGTTGCGTTATGCGCTTCAGAAAACGGAACTCCAAAAAGATATTGGTGTAACTCGGTTAAGGTTGGTAATTTGAATCTTCCGCCACGTCCGCCAGGTAATTTTAAAAGCGATGCTGTAACTTCAGTACACGTATCTAAAACGGGCATTGAACTCATAGTTGACTGCATTCCCATTCGGTGAAATTCGCAACCCATAATATTGACATCAAAGCCAACATTTTGTCCGACTATGAATTTTGATTTCGATAAAGCGATATTGAATTTTTCTAAAACTTCACTTAATTCTATTCCCTGTGCTTCGGCTAATTCGGTCGAAATTCCGTGAATTCTTTCAGCATCAAACGGGATATTAAAACCATTCGGTTTCACCAAATAATCCTGATGCTCAATAAGATTCCCTAACTCATCGTGCAACTGCCAGGCAATCTGGATGCATCTTGGCCAATTGTCAGTATCTGTAATTGGCGCCGCCCAATTTCTTGGTAAACCAGTTGTTTCGGTATCAAAAATTAAATACATAATGCCGTTGGGATTTTAAAAAAGTAATGTTTCAAAAATACATTTTAGCAGCCAAGAAATCAATTTTAGTTATCAACAAAAAAGCCACCTCAATTGAGATGGCTTCATTATTTATTATAGAGTGTAAACTAGTATCTTCCTCTGTCTCCACCACCGCGAGAGTTTCCACCACCGCTATAACCACCACCTGAACGGTTGTTATTGAATGATCTTCTTTCTCCTTCCGGTTTTGGCTCCGATTTGTTAACTACGATAGTACGTCCTTCAACTGTTGCACCGTTTAATTCGTCGATAGCTTTTTGAGCTTCGTCATCATTAGACATTTCAACAAAACCAAATCCTTTACTTCTTCCAGTAAATTTATCAGTAATAATTTTAACAGAGTCAACTGTTCCATAAGCCTCAAAAGACTCTCTTAAATCTGCTTCGTCAATACTGAACGGAAGACTTCCAACAAAAATATTCATATAATTTATTTAAAATTCGATTACAAATGTAGTTTAAAAAAAGTGTAAACCGCTATTAATTTGGACTTTATTATTTAATTAACAAAAAAACCATCCGAAGATGGTTTTAGTTATTTGTTATCCAGAATTATATTGATGGCCAAATCCGTATTTTATAGAATTCACCATGCTGGAAATTCAGTATTGGGTTGCCAGAACTTCCGTTTGAATTGGCTGCATTAAATTTAAATGTTCCTGAAATAGTGAAATTCACCTGATCGTATTCGGTAATTTTAATTTCACCATTACTGTTTTGAACATTCGTAACTCTAACTTTGCAATTAACATTTCCGCCGGCCACAGTAACTAAATCACCTGCCATATAGCCACTACCGCGAGAAGAAATAGTTACGGCAGTAACAACTCCTGAAGCATTGACAGTAGTATTAACTGTTAATCCGCTCCCTGTTCCTCCGGTTGTAGCAACAGCTGTTCCACTGCTATAGCCTGTTCCACCATTAGATATACTTACCATTCCCACAGGACCGGGAACTGCAATGGTTGCATACTCCAGTTCTATATCATTTAAGTTTGAAGAATAGGTTGCCGAATTATTAACATTTGTAGTACCTAAAATATAGGTGCCAACATTAGCGCTACTTGTGTTCAAAGTAACTGTTTCATATGCTGTAAGCGCTTCAATGCTTAATTTTCCTGATGCATCAACATAAGCTCTTGCGTCATTGGCTCTCCAAAAAACATCATCTTTTAACCCTTGAAAACCAGGATTATTAAATTTTACATCTTCTTGGCAAGAAGAAAAAGCCACAGCAATAATAAATAGGGACAAAAATCTTTTCATTTTTTCAATGTATTTCTCCACAAAAATAACTTTTTAATGTAAAAATGCTAACTAAATTCAAAAAAAATAATGTTAAAGTGCGAGGTGGGAGCTATTTAATATTTAAAAAGATGTGATTCGATTAGTTTGTTTTCAAAAAAAAGTTATCTTTGCACCCTTAAAAATAACGAGGTCGTGTACCTCAAATTAATCAAAAAGATTATGTCAGTAAAAATTAGATTACAAAGACACGGTAAAAAACAAAAACCTTTTTACTGGATTGTAGCAGCAGATGCTAGATCAAAAAGAGATGGTAAATACCTTGAAAAATTAGGAACTTACAATCCAAACACCAATCCTGCAACTATTGATTTAAACCTTGACCAAGCGGTTCAATGGTTACACAATGGAGCACAACCAACTGATACTGCAAGAGCTATCCTTTCTTACAAAGGTGCTTTGATGAAACATCACCTTGATGGTGGCGTTCGTAAAGGAGCTTTAACGCAAGAGCAAGCTGATGCTAAATTAGCTACATGGTTGGAAGAAAAAGCCGGAAAAGTAAACACCAAAAAAGAAGGTTTATCAAAAGCACAAGCTGCTGCTAAAGCGAAAGCTTTAAAAGCTGAAAAAGAAGCTAATGATAAACGTGCTGCTGCCGCTGTTGAAGCTGCAAAAGTAGTAGAAGAAGAAGTTGCTGAAGAAACTGCAGTTGAGGCTGTAGCTGATGAAGCTCCGGAAGCTGTTGCTGAAGTTGCTGTTGAAGAAACTGCTACTGAAGTAGCTACAGAAGAAGTTGTTGCTGAAGAAGCTCCAGCTGCTGAAGTTGCTGTTGAGGAAACTCCGGAAGTTGTTGCTGAAGTTGCAACTGAAGAAGCTCCTGCTGCAGAAGAAACTAATGAAGAAAAAGAAGCATAATACTTCAGGCAATTATGCGTAAAGAAGATTGTTTCTATTTAGGTAAGATTGCAAAAAAATTTAGTTTCAAAGGGGAAGTACTTATCTATTTGGATACAGACGAACCCGAATTATATGAAAATATGGAATCAGTATTTGTTGAGTTCAACAAAAATCTGGTTCCATTTTTTATTGAAAACGGTTCACTGCACAAAAATGATTTTCTTCGTGTGCAATTTGAAGATGTTGATACCGAAGCTGAAGCAGACACGCTTTTAGGATGCGAAGTTTACCTTCCTTTATCTATGTTGCCAAAACTTGAAGGAAACCAGTTTTATTTTCATGAAGTCATTGGGTTTGAAATTGAAGACAAACGCTTGGGTGTATTCGGAAAAATCGTATCCATTAACGACACTACTGCCCAACCTTTATTTGAAGTTGTAAACGGAAGTGTTGAAATTCTTATCCCGATGATTGACCAATTTCTGGTAAAAATTGACCGCGAGAACAAAAAAGTCGTGATGGATTTACCGGAAGGCTTGGTTGAAATGTATCTTTAGGAGCTATTTCCTGCTGTCCGTTATATCTTTTGTTTTGCGCTTCGACAAGCTCAGCATGACAAAACAAAAGGATGCCACTACCATCAGGGCTAGGCAATCAATTATCAATTAGAAAATGTTCCAATTCAAAAAATTTACCGTTCAACAAGACAAATGTGCAATGAAAATTGGCACCGATGGTGTTTTGCTTGGTGCTTGGTGCCCAATTGATAATCATCCTTTTTCCATTTTGGATATTGGTGCCGGAACCGGCATTTTATCCTTGATGTTAGCGCAACGAAGTTCAGCCGAGCAAATTGACGCTATCGAAATTGACGAGAATGCTTTCGAACAATGCGTAGAAAATTTTGAAACTTCACCCTGGGGCGACAGACTGTTTTGTTTTCATGCCGGTTTGGACGAATTTATGGATGAACCTGAAGAGCAGTACGACATTATTATTTCCAATCCGCCATTTTATACTGAAGATTATAAAACCGAAAATGAACAACGGGATTTAGCTCGATTTGCAGAGGCGATGCCTTTTGAAGATTTAGTTGAAGCCGCTCATTTATTACTTTCAGAAAACGGAATCTTCTCGGTTATTATTCCGTTTAAAGAAGAAGAGAAATTCATCTCTTTAGCCAACCATTTCGAATTATATCCTTTTAAAATTACTCGTGTAAAAGGAACACCAACTACCGAAATCAAGAGAAGTTTGCTCGCTTTTTCCAGAATTAAAAAAGAACCTTCAATTGACGAATTGATTATTGAAACTGCACGTCATCAATATACCGAAGACTACATTGCCTTGACTAAGGATTTTTATTTAAAGATGTAAGTTTAACTTTCGCATTCCAACTTTAACAAACTATTCTGAATTTAAGTGAAGGGATTTGACTAATTTTAATATTTAATGTCAATCCTATATTTAAATGCCATGTCAAAAATTATTTCCATATTATTTTTATCGCTTTCAATTGTCTGCTTTTCTCAAGATCAAAAACTCATCCATGGTAAAGTTTCCTATCAGGATAGTTATCAGAAAAACGTAGAAGTAATCAACTTTACCACCCGAAAACTCACCCAAACCAATACCTTAGGCGAGTTTAAAATTGAAGCTAAAGTTAACGATATCCTTATTTTTATGTCTGATAATTTTGCCGATCAGCAATATACCCTAACCGCGAAAGACTTTGAAAAAAATTCTCTTTTTATTAAACTAATTGAGAAACCTGTACCATTGGAAGAAGTTGTGATACGGCAGATTAAAGCTATAAAACTTGAATCCACTTCTTATAATGGCATAAAGATGGCGCAACTGGAAAATCAACAATCAAACCCGGTAAATAAAGACATTTATACAGGAGAAATACCATTAGGGATGGATTTTATCCAGATTGGGAAAATGATTGGGAAATTATTTAAAAGTAAAAACCCAAAACCCAAAACTCCTGAAGAAAAAATAAGCTTTAAGGAATATGCCAAAGCTAATTTTGATGAATCCTTTTTTTCTAAAACGCTCGGGCTACAAAAAGAAGAGGTTCCCAAATTTATTGCGTATTGCGATGCCGATTCACAATCAAAAACGGTAATCGAAAAAGATGAATTAACTATTTTGGAATTTCTACTTACCAAAAAAGCCGAATTTAAAAAATAAAATAGTTTTACTTTAAATACAACTCTAGCCCTGATTCCTTCGGCAGTCGCTTCGATCATGTGTAGCGATAGTCCGTAACGCAGTGAGGACAATAGCGAATAGCAGGTTCCTGACTCCTTAAATTCACATCAAATACATTAAATTTTGTGGCTTTGCGACTTTGCGAGAAATTATTTTATGGCTCGCAAAGACGAGAAGACGCAAAGCATGCGATAACCAAAAATTATAACAATTGTTGATTGAGATTTTAATTAAGATTATGTAGCTTTGCAAACGTTTTCGTAAACCAACATTTTATAAAATGAAACCAGATTTATTTCAAGCTCCGGATTACTACAATTTAGATGATTTATTAACGGAAGAACACAAATTAGTGCGTGATTCGGCTCGTGCATGGGTAAAACGCGAAGTGTCTCCAATCATTGAAGACTATGCGCAACGCGCGGAATTTCCGAAGCAAATCATCAAAGGTTTGGGTGAAATTGGTGGATTTGGGCCTTACATTCCTGAAGAATATGGCGGTGCTGGTTTGGATCAGATTTCGTATGGTTTGATTATGCAGGAAATTGAAAGAGGAGATTCTGGTGTGCGTTCTACCTCATCGGTACAATCGTCATTGGTAATGTATCCTATTTGGAAATTCGGAACCGAAGAACAACGTCAAAAATATTTACCAAAATTAGCCACTGGAGAATTTATGGGATGTTTCGGATTAACCGAGCCAGACCACGGTTCAAACCCTTCCGGGATGACAACCAATTACAAAGATATGGGCAATCATTATTTGTTAAATGGTGCTAAAATGTGGATTTCAAATGCGCCATTTGCAGATATTGCAGTGGTTTGGGCAAAAAATGAAGAAGGAAGAATTCACGGTTTGATTGTTGAGCGCGGTATGGAAGGATTTACAACTCCGGAAACCCATAACAAATGGTCACTTCGTGCTTCGGCAACCGGGGAATTGATTTTTGACAACGTAAAAGTCCCAAAAGAAAACCTTATGCCGGGGAAATCCGGATTGGGTGCACCAATGCAGTGTTTGGATTCCGCTCGTTACGGAATTGCCTGGGGCGCAATTGGAGCAGCAATGGATTGTTATGACACGGCTTTGCGTTATGCAAAAGAAAGAATTCAGTTTGGCAAACCTATAGCCTCATTTCAATTACAACAAAAGAAATTGGCTGAAATGATTACCGAAATCACTAAAGCGCAATTACTAACCTGGAGACTTGGTGTTTTGAGAAACGAAGGAAAAGCAACAACAGCTCAAATCTCGATGGCAAAAAGAAATAACGTTGACATGGCAATTCATATTGCCCGTGAAGCACGTCAAATGCTAGGTGGAATGGGAATCACCGGAGAATATTCAATCATGCGTCACAGCATGAACTTAGAATCTGTAATTACTTATGAAGGCACTCACGATATTCATTTGTTGATTACCGGTGCGGATATTACAGGAATTCCGGCTTTCAAATAAGATTAAACAATAGATAAAATTGATACAAAATGCTTCTCATTTACGGGAAGCATTTTTACTTTTACGGAGTTTCAACCAGAGGCCTTTGTCCGAACTGACCGAAGATAAATCCTTTCTGTTATTGTAACCGTATATATTTTAAAAATCAGCTATGAACATTTCTATCATCAACCAGAAAATCCAATTACAAAAAGATATTTTATTGCAGCATCCGCTTTACGAAAAAGTAAAGACGATAGATGATTTGCATCAGTTTTTGGAATGTCATGTCTATGCCGTTTGGGATTTTATGTCGTTACTTAAGGCTTTACAAAACAAACTTACCTGCACAACAACTCCATGGTTTGCTTCCCAAAATCCGGAAACACGTTATTTAATAAATGAAATTGTCTTGGCTGAAGAAAGTGATTTGACTATGGACGGAAAACGTTTAAGCCATTTTGAAATGTATGTAGACGCTATGAAAGATTGTGGTGCCCAAACTGCAGAATTAGAATCTTTTTTGGAAAATATAAATGATACCAAAAATGTATTTATCGCCATAAAAAAAAGTGATTTACATCCAAAAATAAAAGCTTTTTTAGACTTCACTTTTCGTATTATCGAAGAAGGGAAAACACATAGAATCGCCTCTGCATTTACCTTTGGAAGAGAAGATTTGATTCCGAATATGTTTACTGAAATCCTAAAAAGTTTCCAGCAGAATTTGCCTGAAACTGATTTGTCAAAACTGATTTATTATTTTGAAAGACATATCGAATTAGATGCCGACGAACATGGTCCGATGGCAATGCAAATGATTACAGAACTTTGTAGAGAAGATGAGCACAAATGGAAAGAAGTTGAAGAAGTCTCCATTTTGGCTCTTGAAAAAAGAATCGGGCTTTGGGATGCTATAGAAGAAAAAATTGAAGCAAAATTAGAGTTAGCATAACTTATGAAACTCATTCTAAAAATAGTATTTCTCAGCATAATTGGACTATTTTTTCAAAGTTGCAGCACTGACAGTGCCATTGTAATTTCTCCAAAAAACTACAAATACTTAGCACTTGGTGACAGTTATACTATTGGTCAGAGCGTATGCGAAACCTGTCGCTTTCCAGTGCAGTTAAAAGACAGTATTGGGAAATATTTAAATACAAACGACACTTTTCAGGTCAAAATTATTGCAACAACAGGCTGGACAACAACCAATTTAAAATCGGCAATTGCTGCTGAAAATCCAACCAATGATTATGATTTGGTGACCCTTTTAATTGGTGTTAACAATCAATACCAGCACAAACCTTTCAGTCTATACGAACAAGAATTTCCAGAGTTGGTAAACACTGCGATTCAAAAAGCAAAAGGGGATAAAAATAATGTGATTGTCGTTTCGATTCCGGATTATGCTTTTACCCCTTTCGGAAATGGGAATACAACAATTTCGACTGAGATAGACAACTATAATGCGTTTGCCGAAAATTACTGCAACGCTAATGCTATAACCTTTATCAATATTACTGATATTACAAGATTAGGATTAGTTCAACGAGAATTAGTGGCTAATGATGGCTTACATCCTTCGTCAATAGCTTATGCAAAATTTGTTGAGCGTCTTTTACCCGCAGCCAGAACTAAAATCGCTGATTAATCTAAAATTAATCATGGTTCATCTCATTTATTATTTCATTAAAAAATATTCTTTTATATTTGGTTGAATTAAGTTTGTTATAACCTATAAACCATCATAGATGAAAGCCATCCGAATAATTCTTTTATTATTTATAATACAACCTACATTTTCACAAAGTAATTGGCCATCTGTTGCTTGGAACTCTGCCACTAATTTAACAGCTACAATGAGTTCATCAGGAATTGATGAAGCTAGTGGATTGTATTGGAATAAGGATACGAATCGTTTGTATCTGGTTCAGAATAGTGGTCGCGTTAGAATATTACAGTATAATTCGGGTACAAATTCCTTTTCCCAAATTGGTAACAAATCTATTTCAGGTGGACCGGAAGGAATTACGATGGCAAATAATACTGAGAATGCATTTTATACTATTGATGAAAATAATTATGAAATCAGAAAATATACGCACACGAGTGATTTTGGGACAGTTACTCAATCCAAAAGCTGGGATTTATTACAATCTCCATCAACAATGACTGACACAGGAAATACCGGACCCGAAGGCATTTGTTTTATTGCCGATACTTTTTTGACACATGCAAATTTTATCAGTCAGACAACCGGTTTACCTTATGTTTCACAAAAAGGAATGGGCGGATTATTATTTATCGCACATCAAAATGGAGGCTATGTATGGGTTTTTGATGTCAATCCAAACGTTAATAATGATTTTGCCTTTGTTGGAAAATACAAAACAAACAGAAGCGAAAGTTGTGATTTGTCATTTGATGGATCAACCGGATTATTGTATATTTTGCATAATACCGGCGACAATACTCTTGAAGCTGTAACGTTGGCTTCTTCAATAGTCAGCTCAGAACGAAAATTAAACATGACTAATGAGTATTTTCTTCCTGCTCCATCCGGAAATACAAATATTGAAGGTTTTGCCATTACGGAAAATTGTCCTTCGAGCAATACAGTCAGTGCGTGGGTTTGCAGAGATGCATCAAGTTCGGAAAGCAGTACAATATTAACCGATGCACTGCGATGGTTTTCACCGGTAACAACTGGTTTCGATTGTAATTCACTTGCAACAGCTCAAAATCAGTATGGTAAAACAGTTAGTGTTTATCCAAATCCGGTTGGGAACATTTTACAAATTCAGGCGGCTAATTTTATGGGAGCAAAATTCGACATCTACAATGTTCTAGGCGAAAAAATTATGACTCAATCCAATTCAGGAACAGCTATAGATGTGTCAAATTTAAAGCAGGGATTTTATTTCTTATTTTTATCTAACGATAACGAAACCGCTAAAATAACTTTCATCAAAAAATAGGTTTTAGGCTTTATTGCTCAGGAGCAATTTCTATTTCCAATCCATCTATGGCTTCTGTTATTGGTATTTGACAACCCAAGCGGCTGTTTTCTTTGACGTGATACGCTTCCCAAAGCATGGCTTCTTCATCGGGATTTCTTTCCAATGAAATAACTTCATTCAAAACATAACACTGACACGAGGCACACATTGCCATACCACCACAAATACCAATAGTTCCTTCTTCGGCAAGTTCATAGGCACGAATAAGTTCCATGATATTCATGTTCATATCTGTTGGTGCCTGCACTTCGTGAGTCACACCATTACGGTCGGTAATTTTTATGGTTACGTCTTGTGACATTTAGTCTATCGATTTTACTACAGCTTTTTCAGCTTCCTTTCGTGTTCCGTCAAAACCATCAACTCCGGAAACAGTAGTGTATTTCAACACATATTTTTTTCCTGGATTAATTCGGTTGTATACACTTTGGCACATTAAGGTCGCCTCGTGGAAACCACACAAAATAAGCTTTAATTTTCCTGGATACGTATTCACATCGCCAATGGCATAAATCCCATCGATGTTGGTTTGATAATCTAAAGCATTGTTTACTTTAATAGCATTTTTTTCTATTTCTAAACCCCAATTCGCTATTGCGCCAAGCTTTGGTGTTAATCCAAAAAGCGGAATAAAATAGTCCGTAACCACATTCATACGAGCTCCGTTGATTTCAATGTCAACCGATTCAATCCGTTCCGAACCTTTGAAACCAATAACTTCGGCTGGTGTTACTAATTTGATTTTTCCTGAATCTTTCAATTCCTGCACTTTTTCTACTGAGTCTAAAGCGCCACGAAATTCATTTCTTCGGTGAACCAAAGTCACGGAAGCTGCCACATTAGAAAGGAAAATACTCCAATCCAGCGCCGAATCGCCACCACCTGAAATCACAACATTTTTGTCTCTGTATTTTTCCGGATCTTTTATAAAATAATCTACACCTCTATCGTTTTGTTCGTAGAATTCTAAATCCTTAAGAATAGGTTTTCTTGGCTCAAAAGTTCCCAATCCACCAGCAATAGCAACCGCTTTGGCGTGATGTTTTGTCCCTTTATTAGTGATAACGATGAAAGTTCCGTCTTCTAACTTCTCAATAGTTTCGGCTGTTTCTCCTAATGTAAATCCAGGTTGGAATTGTTTAATTTGTTCCATTAAATTGGAAACCAAATCTCCGGCTAAAACTTCAGGGAAACCCGGAATATCATAGATGGGTTTTTTTGGATATAATTCGGAAAGCTGCCCGCCAATTTGTGGCAAAGCGTCAATAAGATGGCATTTAAGTTTTAATAATCCCGCTTCAAAAACAGCAAAAAGTCCTGTTGGTCCGGCTCCGATTATTAGTATATCTGTTTCGATCATTTTTCTTTAAGTTGCAGAGTCGCAAAGTTGCAAAATTGCAAAGTCATAACTCATGATTTTTATCATAAACTACGCGATATTTACAACTGTTTCTATTTGCGGTGCGTACTTTTTAATAGTAGTTTCCACTCCGGCTTTCATCGTGCTCATGCTCAAACTACATCCAGTGCATGCTCCTTCGAGACGCACTTTTACGTGTTTTTCATCTTCGATAGAAACCAATTTGATATCACCACCATCTGAATTCAGAAATGGTCTGATTTCGTCTAACGCCTTTTCGATGTTTAAGGTTAATTCTTCTGTGTTCATCTTATTTCCCTTTAACGGCTGAGCAACCAGCCATAGTTGTTATTTTGATTGCTTCTGTTGGTGGTAAACTTTCGTTTCTGTTTACCGTTTCCTGAACCACATTTCTTGTAATTTCTTCAAAAACTCTTTCGATTACCGATGCGGTTTGCAAGGCTGCAGGGCGACCATAATCTCCGGCTTCGC
This sequence comes from Flavobacterium sangjuense, assembly GCF_004797125.1. Lineage (NCBI taxonomy): Bacteria > Pseudomonadati > Bacteroidota > Flavobacteriia > Flavobacteriales > Flavobacteriaceae > Flavobacterium > Flavobacterium sangjuense. The sequence continues at coordinate 1,016,832 of NZ_CP038810.1, read as the reverse complement.
GTATGCTTTGCACTAACGGAACTTCACCTAAAAAAGGCACTTGTAAATCTTCAGCCAGGTTTTTGGCTCCTTCTTTTCCGAAGATGTAATATTTATTATTTGGCAATTCTTCAGGAGTGAAGTAGGCCATATTTTCTATGATTCCCAAAACCGGAACGTTGATGCTGTCTGATAAAAACATCGAAACTCCTTTTTTGGCATCAGCCAAAGCAACGGCTTGTGGTGTACTCACAACAACAGCTCCTGTAATTGGCAACGATTGCATGATTGACAAATGAATATCGCCTGTTCCCGGTGGTAAATCGATTAGCATGAAATCCAATTGTCCCCAGTCAGCGTCAAATATCATTTGGTTTAAAGCTTTGGATGCCATTGGTCCACGCCAAATAACAGCCTGGCTTGGCGCCGTAAAGAATCCTATTGAAAGAATTTTTATCTCATAGCTTTCTACAGGTTTCATTTTTGATTTGCCGTCAACCTCAACCGAAATTGGTTTTTCATTTTCCACATCAAACATGATTGGCATACTTGGCCCGTAAATATCAGCATCTAAAACCCCGACTTTGAAACCCATTTTGGCTAAAGTCACTGCTAAATTTGCCGTTACCGTTGATTTACCAACACCGCCTTTTCCTGAAGCTACAGCAATGATACTGCTGATTCCCGGAATTGCTTTTCCTTTGATTTCGTTCGGATTTTGAGTTGGCGCTTCCACTTTGATATTCACTTTCACCACAGCGTCAGGTGAAAATTTTTCGTGGATTAACTTTTTAATATCGTCTTCTGCACGTTTTTTAATGTGCATCGCAGGTGTTGCAATGACTAATTCAACCACCACTTCGTTGCCAAAAGTCAGTACGTTTTTTACCGCACCGCTTTCAACCATATTTTTTCCTTCGCCGGCAATGGTTATTGTTTCCAATGCTGAAAGGATTTCTTTTCTGTCTAATTTCATAATTAATCGCTTCAGTTACTTTTATTTAAACTGAATATAGATTGCAAAGATAGGTTGAAAATAGTTAAAAGGAAAAAGCGAAAAGAGAAAAGTTTTTATGCTTTGATAATTATCTTTTATGGCCAATTATTGTTGGTCTTTCAAAAAGACAAGGGACAAATATTCATCAATCAGATAGCTACTTCCATTGCGCCATGTCCAAATAATGGTATTTTTGGCATAAGACCTATCAAACTGTGTCCTATTGATTTGCCCAACAATCTCGTTTGAATAATAAATGTGTTTCCCCATTTTTACCTTTACACGAAGCTTTGTCTTAAAGTTTCCATGGTATTTTATGATTGATACGACATTATATTTCTGAGGCAAATGTTTATGAAAGAATGGGCTTGGCAAGCACGATGGTGCATCTGAAAAAAATTCGATTGGCTTCCATTTGCCATCAATGTCTTTTGCTTCCTGTATCAATTTGATGTGATAAGTGTAAGCTGTCTTTTTACTATTGTTGTAAATAAGCAATGGATAGCATTCTACAAAGGTTTTCGGAAGCTTGAAGATATTATCGTAAAAGCTGTTTATTATTTCGCTTGATCTTTTTATCTGGTCGCTTGTTGGTGCTTTCCCTTTTATTAAACCATTGCGCATCCAAAAATCATCCGGAATTGGAATGCTCTTGTATTCAAATCCTTTCCCTGAAATTGTATAGGAAGTATCGATTATAATCCTGAAATCATAGCGCGGAAGTATTGTTTCAAACTTCATTGTCGTGAGGTAATTTTCCGGAATATTATTCTCACGCTTAAGCAAAGCAGCAGTATCAGTGCTGATATTATATGCCAAATCCCTATAACCGTTATCCATGCACATATGCAGCATGGTTTTAGTATTCACCTGAACAGGGTTTTCAATATCCGGTCCGATAATATTTGGATATTGAGAGTGGCTTTCCTTTTTAGAACAAAAAGAAAACAACAGAATAAAGAATATGGCGAAAAGCTTTTTCATTTATTTAGTGATTTCTGGCTGCCAAAAATGCTTTTCAAAATCAACGATTTGATTATCGATTACTTTGATGCCCTCGTTTTCTAATAATTGCTGCATCAAATTGGTTCCGTCAAAATGATGTTTTCCCGATAGCAAGCCTTTTCTGTTGACCACTCGATGCGCCGGGACGTCTTCCATATTGTGCGATGCATTCATTGCCCAGCCAACCATTCGCGCAGAGCGTGCTGTTCCTAAAGCTTTGGCAATAGCACCATAAGAAGTTACTTTACCTTCCGGAATTTGGCGTGCGATGGCATAAACCCGTTCAAAAAAATTAGCTTCCATTAGTTATACAGCAATTTTAAAAGTGTCACAACAGCCATAAAAGTAGTTACCGAGCCGATGATAGTATTGATGTTTCGCATCAGGAATTCAGTCTTCTTTTCAATTTTTTTAAAGGCTACGATGTAGATGTAAAAAACAGTAAACGAGCCACAGACAACGCCAATCACAAAAGATGAAACCGGAATTTTATCAAAACTAAAATAGCCCGAGGCTGACAAACTCATGCTCGCAAAAACATAGAATGGAATGGGTAATAAATTCAAAGTTGATAACAGCATTCCCAAAAAGAAACGGTTCGATTTTCCTTTGACTGTGCTGTCTGTTTTGATTTTCTTTGGTTTTTTGGCAATCCAGAAAAAATAGATACTTAGCAATGTAAAAACAAAAATGCCAATTTCCTGAAGTGTGGAAACAATTTCCTGATGAACGCTGATAAATCGGGCAAATAATACCGCGATAAAAGTTTGAAAAAATATGATTACCGCTGCGCCAACAGCAAAACTTAAAGCTTCATTTTTACCTTCCTGCGTACTGATTTTTGCTGCTGTCATATTGATTAAACCCGGAAGAATAACCGCCAGAAAAGCAATGCAAAACCCTAAAACAAGTGGTAAAAAAAACTGCATTTATTTGATTTTGAAACGAATATACGTAATTGCCTTGTTGATTTCCAAATATTGATTTTCGTAAAATGTCTGAATCGCTGTCACCGCTTCAGGGGCACCTTCATTTTTGTACACATTATGGTTGGCATACAATACTTCGTGACCTTCGCCATGCAACAATCCAAGCGTATAACCGTGCATGAATTCGCTATCTGTTTTAAGGTTTACTACTCCGTCAGGTTTCAGGATTCTCTTGTACAACTGCAAAAATTCCGAATTAGTCATTCGGTGTTTGGTGCGTTTGTATTTGATTTGCGGATCGGGGAAAGTAATCCAGATTTCATCTACTTCATTTTCGGCAAAAATAAAATTGATTAACTCAATTTGTGTTCGGACAAAAGCCACATTGCGCATTCCGCCATCAACAGCTGTTTTAGCGCCGCGCCAAAAACGGGCACCTTTTATATCGATTCCGACAAAGTTTTTATCAGGATAACGTTCGGCCAAGCCAACAGAATACTCGCCTTTGCCACAACCCAGTTCAATAATTATTGGATTGTCATTTTTGAAAAAATCCTGATTCCATTTTCCTTTTAATGCAAAATCTCCACCTACAACTTCTTCTCTTGTTGGTTGAAAAACGTTTTCAAAAGTTTCATTTTCCTTAAACCGCTTTAATTTATTCTTACTTCCCACAAACTTAATTTTTTGGTAAAATTAAGGAAATATAAACTATTCAAAATCTTTTTTACTTTGCAATGTTAAAACCGTAATTTCACTACTTGGAAAATTCGAAAAAAAATATTCTAGTTGCTCCGCTAAATTGGGGTTTAGGTCACGCTACACGCTGTATTCCGATTATTCGTGAGTTAGAGAAAAATGGTTTTACACCAATTTTGGCTTCCGATGGCGTGGCTTTGCAGCTGCTTCAAAAGGAATTTCCGCATTTACAATCGTTGGAATTGCCTTCTTATGAAATTGAGTATGCCAAAAATGGCGCCGATTTCAAATGGAAACTGATTAAGAACAGTCCAAAAATGATCGAAGCGATTTTTGCCGAAAAAAAACTGGTCAAAAAATGGATTACCGAATATGATATCCAAGGCATTATTTCCGACAATCGTTTGGGCGTTTACAGCAAAAAGATTCCAAGTGTTTTTATGACACATCAACTGAATGTTTTGTCGGGAAAAACGACCTGGATTTCGAGCAAACTGCACCAACATTTTATCAAAAAATTTACAGAATGCTGGATTCCGGATATAAAAGAAAACCCTAACCTGACCGGAAAACTTGGACATTTAAAAAACAGTTCGCTAAATCTGAAATATCTTGGTCCGTTGAGCCGATTGGAGAAAAAGGATTTGCCAATTAAATACGATTTGATGGTTATGCTTTCCGGACCGGAACCACAGCGGACTTTTTTGGAAGAAAAACTCATCAAGGAAATTCAATCATTTGACGGAAAAGTACTTTTCATCAAAGGAAAAATTGAATCTGTACAAAAAACAACCCAAGACGGAAATGTGACGTATTACAATTTTATGACTTCTTCAGAAATCGAAACCGCTTTTAACGAAAGTGAAACGGTACTTTGTCGTTCGGGTTATACTACAGTTATGGATTTGGCAAAGCTGCAGAAGAGGGCTTTTTTTATACCAACGCCGGGACAATTTGAGCAAGAATATCTGGCAAAAAGATTAAAGCGAAATGGCTTTATTCCTTATGCGAAACAAGATGATTTTATAATAGAAAATTTACTGGAAGTTACCTTATACGGAGGTTTGCCGCAACTTAAAAAGGAAATCGACTGGAAACAATTATTGGTGCTTTTCGAGCGTGAATGAAAATTCAGAACCTTTCCTGAATTCGCTCTCCACATAGATTTTTTCGCCGTGTGCTTCAATAATATGCTTTACAATTGAAAGTCCGAGACCGGAACCGCCTTCGCTTCTTGCACCGCTTTTGTCCACTCTGAAAAATCGTTCGAACAATCTGGGAATGTATTGCTTTTCAATTCCTTCACCATTATCGCGGACGCGGACGATTATTTTTTCGTTAACCAAATCTTCAATGGTGACTTCAGTCGTGCCGTTTTCTTTTCCGTATTTTATTGAATTCATTATCAGATTTGAAAGCACTTGTTGAATTTTTTCCTGATCGGCAAAAACGTTTATTGCCTTGTTGTACTTCCTGTCAAACATGAGAATGATGTTCTTTTTGTCTGCCGTCATTTCGAGCAAATCGAAAACACTCTGCACTAAATCAACAATGTTAAACTTCTTCAATTCAAGGTTTACATCGCCCATTTCGAGTTTGGATATCATATCTAAATCTTCAACAATATAGACCAATCTTTCTACTCCTTTTTCGGCTCTCTCCAAATATTTCTTGCGTATTTTTTTGTCATCCATTGCGCCATCAAGCAAGGTGGACAAGTAACCTTGTACTGTAAACAATGGCGTTTTAAGTTCATGCGAAACATTACCAAGAAATTCTCTTCGGTATTCTTCACGCACTTTTAAAGTTTCGATTTCGAGTTTTTTATCGGTGGCAAACTTTTTAACCTGCTTGGTCAAAGTTTCCATATCAGTTGTGATAGGCTGATTTCGGAAAGATGTAGATTCTAAAAGCGACACATCATCGTAGATTTTTTTTACTCTTCGATAAATAAATCGCTCAACACGATATTGGATAACAAAAAAGGAGAAAAGTGCTATTGAAACTGCAAAAACGAGTACAATTGGCAAAGAAAATTCATTAAAGAACCATAACAAAATAGCAAGAAAACCTGTAGAAAAAGCAGTGATATACGACGTTGAAATTAAAGCAAACGTATAGGTTTTCTTGAAATTTATTTTCATTTACACTTCTAATTTATAGCCAACACCTTTGATGGTTTTGAATAAATCTTCACCAATTTTTTCGCGAAGTTTTCTAATGTGAACATCGATAGTTCTTCCGCCAACGATGACTTCATTGCCCCAGACTTTATCCAGAATTTCTTCGCGTTTGAATACTTTTCCCGGTTTGGAAGCCAAAAGATAAAACAATTCAAACTCTTTTCGTGGCAATACAATTTCTTTTCCTTCTTTGATGATTTTATATTCTTCTCTGTTGATTTCGATGCCGCCAACATTGAGTGTTTCTGAAGTGTGCTCGTCACTTTTTAAACGACGAAGTAAGGCTTTGACTTTGCTTACCAATAATTTTGGTTTGATTGGTTTGGTGATATAATCATCCGCACCGGCTTCAAATCCGGCAACTTGTGAATAATCTTCGCTTCGTGCCGTTAAAAAAGTAATGATGACATTACTTAATTCAGGTAGTTTTCGAATGTTTTCGCAGGCTTCCATTCCATCCATTTCGGGCATCATCACATCCATAATGATGAGTTGTGGCAACTCTTTTTTGGCTTTGGTTATTGCCTCTTTCCCGTTGGTAGCGGTTACAATTTGATAACCTTCCTGAGAAAGATTATATCCTACAATCTCTAGGATATCCTGCTCATCATCTACCAGTAAAATCTTAATGTCTTTCTTTTTCATATATGTTGACACAATTGTTTTTGTGGATGTAAATGTAAAGATAATACAAAATGAATTGATAAATGAAACGGGAGTTAACCGTAATTTAATATGTTAACAATTTGGTAATGCTTAAAGAACAAAATGGTAATAATGGAGTAACACGACCTTTACATTGCGGTGGTTTCTTTGCACCAAAATTAAACACAACTGAAATGAAATTTAAATTAATTGTTACTTTTTTACTTATAACTGTTCTGGGTTTTGCACAAAATAAAGGAACTATTACAGGAACATTAACGGATAAAGATTTAAATAATGAAACGCTTCCTTTTGCCAATGTGGTGTTAAAAGGAACCACCATCGGGGTAACTACAGATGAAACCGGGAAATATACGATTAGTGTTGATGCCGGAAGTTATACCATTCAATTTAGCTTTTTGGGTTATGAAACTATAGAAGAAAAAATTGAAGTGAAAGCCGGAGAAACCATAACCCTTAACAAAGCACTTGGTTCGGGAAGTTATCAATTGAAAGATGTGGTAATTCAAAACACTGCAAGCCGTGAAAAAGAAACTGCTTTGTTATTGGAACAGAAAAAAGCAGTAGAAATCAAACAAAGTATTGGTGCTCAGGAAATGTCGAGAAAAGGGGTTTCAACTGTTGAAGAAGGGTTGACCAAAATCTCAGGAATTACCAAAGTAGAATCAAAAGGTTTATTCATCCGAGGATTGGAAGATCGTTATAATAGTTTGCTAATTAATGGATTGGCAGTTCCGTCTAACAGCCCATTCAAAAAAATAATTCCGTTAGATCAGTTTCCAACAGATGTGGTTGGTTATATGGATGTTTATAAAACCTTCAATCCTGATATTTATGGTGATTTTGCCGGTGCCACTATTGATGTTATTACGAGTCAAACTCAGGAAAGTCAGACCAAGTTAAGCTATGGCGTAGGTTATACAACTAATAATAACGGTAGTGATTTTTTACTTTCTACTGATGCAGATAACACCAAAAGCTTTTTTGGTTTTGGCGGACAAGAACGTCAATTGCCTGCTGGTTATGGTGCTATTCCCAACGGGAGAATTGATAACGACTATAAATCGAGTTGGAATGTTAAAAAAACTACGGCACCTTTAAACACTAGTTTCGGTCTTAGTCATACAGGAAAATTTTATTTGGGTAAGGAAAAAAATAAATTGATCTATACATTCGCAACTAATTTTGACAACAGTTATCAAATACGAAAAGGAGTTGACAGAACATTTTCACAAGGTCAAGGTATTTACGATAATAATCTTGTAAAAGAGGAATTCAAATTTCAGACACAATCTTCTGTATTGGTTGGTTTACAGTACAAAACTGACCGTTTCAAATTACTATACAACACCTTGTACTTAAAGTCAACTGAAAATCTTATACAAGACCAAGTTGGTTACACCAGAACTGCTGTAGACAATCCGAATGAATTTATTCGATTAAACCAATACGAGCAATCGGATTATTTTGCCAATCAATTTTTTGGAAATTACAAAATAACAAGTGACGACAAGCATTCAGTAAAAGGTGGTTTGTCTTTCACCCGAACCAAATACAGTCAACCGGATAGAAAATTTATCACCGGAACAAAAATCAGCGAAACTGAAATCAACACCCAATACGGAAGTAACAACTTATTGCGTCAGTTTTTCAACATCGACAACAATTACCATATGTCCGGTAATTTAGAATACAACTATAAATTCGGGGAAAATGAAGACAGAAAGCACAAATTCTCGTTTGGATATAATGGTTTTGCCGAATACATGGTGTCAAAATTCCGATTTACTTTTGGTGTGCCAAATTCTGGTGCGACGCCATATAATGTGGTTGTAAATGAAATTGACCAAGCAATTCAGGATGATATAGCTGCCAACTTTCTTTCATTTACAGAACAATCTTCTGCCGAATGGAAAACCAAAGTATTGCAAAGAGCCGATGCTTTATACACTAAATTTCTATATCATTTTTCTGAAAAACTGGAGTTAAACCTTGGTCTTAGAGCCGAGAATACTTTACGTGAATACAAATACAAATCGATCGTAGATCCAATCAACAATCCATACAGAAAAAAGACCACTGAGAATTTATACATTTTACCTTCTGTCAATGTTAAGTATGTTCTTAATGACAAAAGTAATCTTCGTTTAGCTGCCTCAAAAACCTACACCAAACCGGTGCTTTTTGAAAGTTTGGATATCAACTTAATCAACGCTGATGGTACAACCGAAAGAGGTAATTCTGATATTGAGAACAGTGAAAATTACAATATTGATTTGAAATTTGAATTTTTTCCAACCAAAAACGAATTATTTGCCGCTACATTATTCACTAAATACATAGACAATCCGATAGAAAGAACCGTTCAGGCAAGTGCTACAGGAAGCGGTCAAACCATAACCTATTTCAACAATAAAAGCGCTACACTTTTTGGTGCTGAATTCGAATTCCTTCTGCAATTAAGTCGTTTAAACAAAAATCTTGAAGGTTTTTCATTTGGAACCAATACTTCATTGATGATTACTGAAGCCAGAGTTAACAAAAATCGTGTTGGCTATTTTGACACTTTTGAAAAAAGGAAACTACAAGGTGCATCAGGTTGGTTGGTTAATTCCGATTTGAAATATGAATTCCTTTTAAATCCAAAATGGAAAAACACAGCTTCATTGGTATACAATGTTTATGGCGAAAGAATTTATGCAGTTGGTGTTGCAGGTAACGATCATATTTATGAAAAACCGTTTCACAAACTGGATTTTGTCTGGGGAAGTAATATCAATAAAAAATGGGACATTAAGTTCTCCATTGACAATATTTTGAACCCAACTTACAAAAGAGAATTAGGTGACAAAAGCAAGATTAGTATAGACGAATCTTCACTCCTTTTGGAAAGCTACAAAAGAGGTGTCGGATTCTCAACAAGTCTATCTTACACATTCTAAAAAAATAAAAAGAGCTCTTAGGAGCTCTTTTGTTTATAATTAAGAAACATTGATTTTACAATTAAATAATTAAGCGATAACTTTTATATAATGATAAGCAAACGTTTAAAAAACACACTCGAATTAGTTTTGTCAAAACAATTTAAAACACAATTAAACATGAAAAATTTATTCTTAAGTCTTGCTATTTTATCAACATTATTTGTTGGCTGTTCATCTGATGATGATGAAGGAACTATTCTACCGGTAGAAGGAGAATTAACGGGAGCAATAACTACTAATAAAACATATGCTTTTGGTAATTATACCTTAAACGGAATCGTAACAATTGAAAACGGCGTTACAGTAACTTTTGATGCAGGTTCGACTATCACAGCTAATGCTGCTAATGGCGTGGATGCTATCGTAGTTAAAAATGGCGGAAAATTAATCATGAACGGAACAGCTGCTCAACCAATTGTATTGACAGAACCTTCAGCTACTCCGGGTTCTTGGGGTGGAATTATCATTTATGGAGATGCTCCTATCAATGGTGCTGGTGGTGTGACTGTAAAAACCTCTGAAGATGGATTAAATCTATCATATGGTGGAACAAATCCAACACACAACGGCGGAACTTTACGTTATGTAAGAGTTGAATACGCTGGTAAAAAGATTACTGATGGTACAAGTGAAATGAATGGTTTTTCATTCTATTCTGTTGGATCCGGAACTACTTTAGACCATTTAGTTTCTTACAAAGGTGCTGATGATGGTTATGAGTTCTACGGTGGAACTGTTAGCGCTACAAATTTGATTTCTTATGGAAATTATGACGATTCTTTCGACTGGCAAGATGGATGGAAAGGTCAAAACAATTCTAACTGGTATGCATATCAAACAGGAACAGGTAATTTCGGAATGGAAATCGAAGCTTCAAATAACAATAACGCTTTTTGGCCGGTAATTTCAAACATTACTTTAATCAGAGCTGCAGGAACTGTAACAGAAGGCGGATCTTCAGCAGCTGAATATGATGCCATCCAATTCAAAAAACAAGGTAATGGTGATTTTTCAAATATCGTAATCTCCGGATATACTACGGCTAATTCAACTAGTGTTAGAATTCAAGACGCAGCAACTAATACCGATCAGGTTAACGGAAATAAAATAAAAATTAATGCGGTGAAAATTAATGACGGAACTTCTCAGTACTTAGGTGCCGGAAGTCTGAGCGTTTCATTTCCAACCGGACAATATATTACAAGTGATAGTGCTACAGGAGCTAGTATATCTACAGGAATATGGACAACCGTTAATGGGACAAACTTAGTTCCATAAAAAACTAAAAAATGTTTAAAAAATCCTTTAATCCATTAACTCGGATTAAGGGATTTTTTTTGGTACACTATTTGAAATAAATTTTATATATTTGTTGTAACCAAATTGAAGTCATGAAAAAAAATTACTTTATAATAATCGCATTCCTAATGTTTTCTCTTGCAGGCTTTGCCCAAGAAGGAAAACAGCCTAGCGAATCTTTAGGATTTTATCCAAATCCTGTGAGTAATGGTAAAATATATATTACTTCAAAAACTTCTTTGGATAAAGATATTTCAATATTTGATGTATTGGGAAAAAAAGTTTTACAAACTACTGTATCATCCCGCGAGTTAAATATTGCTTCTATTCCACCTGGTGTTTATATCATCAAAATTACTGAAGGCGAAACTACTGCCACCAGAAAACTAATTGTCAGATAGTTGCCTTTCTGAAAATTAATCGTTTTTTAATCATTTTTTTACATTCTTTATTTTTATAAATAAAATTTGTCCTTATATTTGTAAGCTAATAAATTTATAAAAGATGAAAAAACTTTACACTCTATCATTGTCTATATTGACAATATCTCTTTCACTTGCTCAGGCTTCTGATCCATTTATGGGGACAGGTTCGTTAAATGCTAACGGTTGGGTAACGCATAGTGGAGCAATTCCAGGTCAACAAACTATTACTGCCGGTTCACTTACTTACTCTGGAATGACTTCTCAAGGTAACAGAACACAAATTATCGCAGGTAACACTGAAGATGTTAACCTTGCTTCTGCAGCACCATTAACTGGTGTAGCTTATTATTCAGCTTTAATTAATTTACCAAATGCTGATGGATTAGCATTAAATACCGATACAGTTGGTAATTATTTTCTAATGTTTGCTACTACTGCCGGAGCTACAGGTGTTACTGGTTTCAATGGAAGAGTATACATCAGAAATGGTTCTGCTGCTGGGACTTTTAATTTAGGAATTTTAAATGGTGCTGGTGGAACTGCAACCCCAACATATGCAGGAGATTTAGCAATAACTACAACTCATTTTATTGTTGTGAAATTTGATTTCGGAACTAATACTGCAAGTTTATGGGTAAACCCTGCAATTGGTGGAACTGAAACAGCTGCTACTGTAACAAATGCAACAGGAACAACTGCTGCACCTGCTCAATTTGCGAGTATTGCAATCAGACAAGCTGGAACTGCAGCTGCAGGAACTGGTAATATCGATATAGACGAAATTAGATTAGGTTCAACTTGGGCTTATGTAACTTCAGATATATTAAGAACTAACCAAAACGCTATCACTGGTTTAAGAGTATATCCAAACCCGGTTACTAACGGAACATTGTTTATTGAAACTTCTGCTAATGCTCAAAAAACTGTTGCTGTTTATGATGTATTAGGTAAAAAAGTTTTAAGCACTTCTACTAATGACACTACAGTTAACGTAAGTTCACTAAATGCTGGTGTTTACATCGTTAAAATTACTGAAGAAGGAAAAACTGCTTCAAGAAAATTAGTTATTAGATAATTACTATTCAATATACTTAAAAGCTCTAACGAAAGTTAGGGCTTTTTTATTTTCATTACTTTTGCATCGTTCTGAACTAGTTTCAGAACCTTTATAATTTGATAGATTCACAAGACATATTTACCATTTCCTCTCAAAAGCAATTTGAAAAAATAGCACTAAAGGTTTTTCGTTTTCAATACGAAAACAACTTAGTCTATCAGGAGTTTTGCGATTTTCTGAAAGTGGATAAACAGTCCGTAAAATCGCTACAGCAAATTCCATTTCTACCTATTCAATTTTTTAAGAATCATAATGTGGTTTCGAATACGGACACTGTTCAGGAAACATTTACCAGTAGTGGAACTACCGGAATGATTACCAGCAAACATTTAGTTACCGATGTTTCGCTATACGAACAAAGTTATCGAAATGCCTTTTCAGAATTTTATGGAAACATTGAAGATTATGCGGTTTTAGCTTTGCTTCCATCCTATTTGGAGCGCTCTGGCTCGTCTCTAATTTATATGGCAAAGGATTTGATTGAACTTTCAAACAATGAGCACAGCGGCTTTTATTTGCATAATTATGACGAACTAATTACAAAGCTTATTGAGTTAGATGATTCAGGTCAAAATGTAATTCTAATCGGAGTTACATATGCTTTATTAGATTTGATTGAGAAACAAAGTTTCCAATTAAAAAACACCATAATTATGGAAACCGGTGGCATGAAAGGCAAACGCAAAGAAATGATACGCGAAGAATTACATGAAATTCTGTGTCATGGTTTTGGAGTTCAAAATATTCATTCCGAATATGGAATGACTGAGCTTTTATCACAAGCGTATTCTTTAGGTGACGGAATTTTCGAATGTCCCGCTTGGATGCAAATCCAAATTCGTGATACCGAAGACGCGCTGACTTATGTAGATTATGGAAAGACCGGCGGAATAAACATAATTGATTTGGCCAATATCAATTCGTGCTCGTTTATTGCCACTCAGGATTTGGGCAAAAAATATCCCAATAATTCGTTCGAAGTATTGGGACGTTTTGATAATTCTGATATTCGTGGTTGCAACTTGATGGTTATCTAACCCTAATCACAAAATAATTTTTCTTTCCGCGTTGTAGTAAAACAAACTGATTGTTAATCAAATCTTTTGTAGTCAACTGAAATTCTTCAGTAACTTTTTCCTTATTTACCGAAATCGAATTCTCTGCCAAAGCGCGTCTCGCTTCACCATTTGATTTCAAAAATCCTGATTTCTCATTCAACACATCAACAATATTGATTCCGTTAGAAATAACATCTTTTGAAATTTCCGCTTGCGGAACACCATCAAAAACCTCCAAAAAAGTAGCTTCATCCAATTGTTTCAAATCGTCAGCCGTAGCATTTCCAAACAAAATATTCGAAGCCTGAATCGCTTTTTCTAATTCTGCTTTTCCATGAACTAAAATCGTAACTTCTTCAGCTAGTTTCCTTTGCAATACTCGCAAATGCGCCGCTTCTTTATGTTCAGCAATCAAAGTATCAATAACATTTTTATCTAAAAAAGTGAAAATCTTTATGTATTTCTCCGAATCTTCATCCGAAGTGTTTAACCAAAATTGGTAGAACTTATAAACCGAAGTTTTATCGGCATCAAGCCAAATGTTTCCGCCTTCTGATTTTCCAAATTTAGAACCATCGGCTTTCGTAATTAAAGGTGTAGTCAAAGCAAAAGCTTTTGCTTCTGTATTCGGGTTCATTCTGCGAACCAATTCCGTTCCTGTCGTGATATTTCCCCATTGGTCAGAACCGCCCATTTGCAACACGCAATTGTAATGCTTGTGCAAATGATAAAAATCGTAACCCTGAATCAGTTGGTAGGTAAACTCCGTAAACGACATTCCGTCACCGGCTTCTCCCGACAAACGTTTCTTTACCGAATCTTTCGCCATCATATAATTAACAGTGATTCGTTTTCCAACTTCACGTGCAAAATCGATAAACGAAAATGACTTCATCCAATCGTAGTTGTTCACCATAACCGGCGCATTTGCTCCAGTCTCATTAAAATCCAAAAATCTTGAAAGAACACTTTTGATTCCGGCAACATTCTTCGCCAATTGGTCTTCCGTAAGCAAATTACGCTCATCCGATTTTCCTGAAGGATCACCAATCATTCCAGTCGCACCACCAACCAAAGCAATTGGTTTGTGTCCAAAATTTTTCAAATGCAAGAGTAAAATGATTTGCACCATGCTTCCAATATGCAACGAATCAGCTGTCGGATCAAAACCAATATAAGCGGTCGTGGCTTCCTTAAGCAATTGTTCTTCGGTTCCGGGCATGCTGTCGTGGTAAAGTCCACGCCATTTTAATTCTTCGACAAGATTCTTCATTTTAAAATCAATTTGCGCAAAGATAAAATAATTGTTGATTTGGTTATTCGGTTATTCGGTTATTTGGCATCAATAATTCGTAATTCGTAATTCGTAATTTGTAAATTCGCATTATGATATTAGTAACAGGCGGAACAGGTTTAGTCGGAGCACATTTGCTTCTTCATTTGGTTGAAAATGAAGATTCAATTCGGGCAATCTACAGACACCCTAACTCTATCGAAAAAACAAAGTCGCTTTTTAAGTTATATCAAAAGGAACATTTATTCCCCAAAATTGATTGGGTTGCTGCCGATATTACTGATATTCCTTCGTTAGAAGTTGCTTTTCAGAATATTGATTATGTGTATCATTGCGCGGGTTTAATTTCATTTGACCCGGATGATGAAGAAAAACTGCGCAAAATAAACATAGAAGGAACTGCCAATATTGTTAATTTCTGCCTCGCATACCAAATCAAAAAACTATGTCAAGTAAGCTCTATAGCCGCTTTTGGAAATGTTGCGTCAAGCGAAATTCCAATTGACGAAGAAACCGAATGGAATCCTGAAGCCTATCACAGCGATTATGCCATTTCAAAATACGGCGCAGAAATGGAAGTTTGGCGAGCACAACAAGAAGGTTTACAAATTGTAATGGTAAATCCAGGCGTGATTTTAGGCGCAACTATTTGGGATGAAGGAAGTGGTGAAATTTTTACTAAAGTCAAAAACGGACTAAATTTCTACACGCTAGGTGAAACAGGATATGTTGGTGTAAAAGATGTGGTTTCAGCTATGATTCAACTGATGAAAAGTACCATTGTTGGTGAACGTTTTTGTCTTGTTTCCGAGAGTATGAGTTATCAAAAAATAATCAATACTATTGCTCAAAATCTAAACACCCGAGGCGGAGCCGAACGGAGCGGAGCTAAACCCAAACCTACTTTCTATGCAAAACCATGGATGACAGCTATTTTATGGCGAATAGATTGGTTTATGAATACTTTTTTCAGAACCAAAAGAAAACTGTCAAAACATGCCGCAACAACTATTCATACGGTAGACAAATACGATAGCCATAAAATAAAAAATGCTTTGAATTTTGAATTCCAAAGCATTGATAAAGTGATTGAAGAAATTTTTTCTCTGCAGAAGTAATTATTGTACTTGCGGCGTATCCGAATTTAAAGTACTGTTTGGATTTGGCGGAACAGCCTGGCCATTTTTCCTCATTTCGGCTTCAACTTTTACTGTTTCTGCACTCAGTTTTTCTTTAACCTTTTCAATTATTTTTTTGTATTCCTCTATATCGGAAGCATAATATTTATTGCTTTTTGCAAATTGAATGCTATCGATTTTATACTTTTTATAAATATAATCGTTGCCCATTTTCGCAGTCAGACCACCATTGATATTTTGTGATTTGATTGCTTCCAATAAGGATATATCATATAAAATAGCAACCATTTTGTCTTTGTCAATAAGGTTTTCAGGCTTTTCAACCGAATTGCTGTTACAACCAAAAAGCAGCACTATCAAACCTAAAAGAATACTTCTCTTCATATTAAAATTTTTATCTGTCAAAAAGCAAACGCTTTCCAACAGGAATATCTTTTACTTTAAAATTGTGGTAAACCAATTCGCCATTCACAAAGGTATGCGTAATTCTTGATTTAAAATTATAACCATCAAATGGCGACCAACCGCATTTGGCCAGTATATTTTCTTTCTTGACATTCCATGGCAAACTCGGATTCACAATAACCAAATCGGCATAAAATCCTTCTTTGATAAAACCTCGCTTTTCGATTTTAAAAATCTTTGCCGGATTGTGACACATTTTTTCTACAATCTTTTCTACAGAAATCTTTCCCTGATGATTGGCTTCAAACATGGCCACCACAGCATGTTGCACTAAAGGTCCGCCCGATGGTGCTTTTAAATACGACTGCTGCTTTTCTTCCAATGTATGAGGTGCATGATCTGTTGCTATAACATCAATTCTGTCATCAAGCAATGCTTCCCACAAAGCCGTTCTGTCGTCAGCGGTTTTTATAGCAGGATTCCACTTGATGAAATTGCCTTTTGTTTTATAATCTTCATCCGAAAACCAAAGATGGTGCACACAAACTTCAGCGGTGATTTGCTTTTCTTCCAACGGAATTTTATTGGTAAACAGCTCCATTTCTTTCGCTGTAGAAAGATGAAAAATATGCAATCTTGCACCTGTTTTTTTGGCTAGCTCAATTGCTTTGGAAGAAGAAATATAACAGGCTTCCGCGCTTCTGATTTGATGATGGAATTCAATCGGAATGTCTTCACCAAATTGTAGTTTGTATCGTTCTAAATTATTTTTAATGGTCGTTTCATCTTCGCAATGCACCGCAATAAGCATCTTTGTAGAAGAAAATATTTTCTCCAAAGTTTCCTGATTATCAACCAACATATTTCCAGTTGATGAACCCAGAAATAATTTAATTCCGGCAACGTTTTTTGGGTTTGTTTTTAAAATTTCTTCTAAATTATCGTTCGTTCCGCCCATCATAAACGAATAATTGGCATAAGATGTTTTGGCGGCGATTTGATATTTTTCTTCTAAAATTTCCTGAGTGACCGCATTCGGAACAGTGTTGGGCTGTTCAATAAAAGAAGTGATTCCGCCGGCAACAGCGGCGCGACTTTCAGAAGCTATATCGCCTTTGTGAGTCAAACCCGGTTCACGAAAATGAACCTGATCATCAATAGCTCCGGGAATAAGATAACTTCCTTCGGCATCAATGATTTTACAACTGGAAAGTTTTGGGCTAATGCTTTCAGCGATTTCAACAATAAATTCGTTTTCAATCAAAACATCGCCTTCAAAAATGGTTCCTTCGTTTACAATTTTGGCATTCTTAATTAAAACGGTATTCATGCTATAATCGATTTAAAAACTTCTTAAGTCTTAGGGAAATAACCCCAAAAATAGCTTCCTTAATAATAGAACCGCTCATTTTGGATTGCCCTTTAGTTCTGTCGGTAAAGATGACCGGAACTTCCTGTATATTAAAATTTTTGGCGAAAGCCCTGTATTTCATTTCAATTTGAAATGCGTAACCAATAAATTTTATTCTATCTAAATTTATTTTTTCCAATACTTCTCGATGGTAACAAATAAATCCGGCGGTCGCGTCCATGATTTTCATACCTGTAATCATTCGTACATAAACCGAAGCAAAATAAGAAAGCAATACTCTGCTCAAAGGCCAATTCACCACATTTACTCCTGTAACATAACGTGAGCCAATGGCTAAATCTGCACCATTAAAATGACAGGCTTCATATAGTTTTTCTAAATCATTTGGGTTGTGTGAAAAATCGGCATCCATTTCAAAAATGTATTCGTAATGATGCTTCAATGCCCATTTGAATCCGTGAACATAAGCTGTTCCTAAACCTGATTTTTTCTTTCTGACGGATAAAAATAATTTATCTTGAAATTCACTTTGCAATTCCATTACTTTTTCAGCCGTTTTGTCTGGCGAATTATCATCAACAATTAGAACATGAAACTTTTTGTGTAACGAAAATACAGCCCGAATAATACTTTCGATGTTCTCAATTTCGTTATACGTTGGAATAATTACAATACCGTCATTCATAGTAAGTGCCGTCAAACTTCGTTGCAAAAATAAACTTTTTATCAGAGCACTATCTTAATAATTATATAATAATTTTAAGAAATAAAAAATTAGTAATTTTGTCAGGATTATGATAGAAACTGTTTTACAACCGAGAATTTTAGAGCCTAGAGATTGGGCAACCTATTTGTTTGTTTTCTCTTTTGTTTTGATTGCAATTACCAAGACTGCATTTGAAACCCGGTTTAGCGAATTTCTAAGAATTTTGGTTTCCGATAAATACATAAAAGTATACAAAGACACTTCTCATTTGATGAGTGGTTTTACGATATTGTTGTTTGTTGTACAGATTATTTCGTTTTCTTTTTTCATTCAATTGGTGCTGAATTATTTTGGGTATGTTTCAAAAACTGATTGGGTAATTTTTCTTCGGATTTTTACTTTTTTCGGAATATTTGTGCTTTCAAAATTCCTGATTGAAAAGATAGTGGCAACCATTTTTAACATTGAAGAATTTGCCGAACAATTTAATTTGCAAAAAGTTAGTTACCGAACTTTTATCGGATTGATTTTGCTGCCAATAAACATTTACTTGTTTTATAACAATACTCCATCAAATATTCTGATTTATTGCACAATTGTTGTGATTTTAATAATTAACTTGTTTTCTTATCTGGTTTCGTTGAAGATTTATCAAAACTTACTCATCGGCAAGTTGTTTTATTTTATTTTGTATCTTTGCGCACTTGAAATAGCGCCCTACTATTTTATATATTATTTGATTACAAAAAATTTAGCACATTAGAATGTCCAATTTGAAAGTGAAAACAATTTTGGTGTCACAGCCAGAACCAAAAGTAGAGAATTCACCTTATTTTGAATTACAGCAAAAGCATAAGGTAAAGATTGATTTCCGATCATTTATTCATGTAGAAGGTGTAAGCGCAAAAGATGTCAGAGCTCAAAAAATAGACCTAAATAACTTTACGGCAATCATTTTGAACAGCAGAAATTCTGTTGATCATTTTTTTAGAGTGGCCGAAGAAATGCGTTATAAAGTTCCCGAAGATTTAAAATATTTTTGCCAATCGGAAGCGATTGCTTTTTACCTGCAAAAATATGTGGTTTACAGAAAACGTAAAATCTATGTTGGTCAAAAAGACTTCGTTGATTTGTCTCCGCTAATCAAAAAATACAAAGAAGAGAAATTTCTTTTACCAGCTTCAGACCAATTGAATTATGATGTGCCACAAACGTTGGATGCATTAAAAGTAGATTGGACACAAGCGACTTTTTACAAAACAGTAATGAGTGATTTGTCTGATTTGGCAGATGTTTATTATGATGTTTTGGCATTTTTTAGTCCAACCGGAATTAAATCATTGTTCAAGAATTTCCCTGACTTTAAACAAAACAATACACGTATTGCTGTCTTTGGAAGCACTACTCAAAAAGAAGCTTTGGAACACGGATTGCGTATCGATATTTTGGCACCAACGCCCGAAACACCGTCGATGACAATGGCTTTGGAAAGATATATTGCCGACGCCAACAAAGGAAAATAAAACAAAATTATCATCATAAAAAAAGCCATTCTCAATTAAGGGAATGGCTTTTTTCTTTGGTTAGGTTGGTTAATTATAATTGCGGCCCGGCTTTCACCAAGCTTTTTCCTTGTTCATTATCAGTATATTGTTCGAAATTTTTAATGAATTTTGATGCCAAATCCGTTGCTTTTGTATTCCAGTCTGATGCATTTTCATACGTATCTCTTGGATCTAAAATAGCTGAATTTACATCATGCAAAGATGTTGGAACTTCAAAATTGAAAACCGGAACTGTTTTAGTAGCTGCATTTTCAATTGAACCATCAAGAATTGCATCAATAATGGCGCGTGTATCTTTTATCGAAATGCGTTTTCCTGTTCCATTCCAACCTGTGTTAACCATATAAGCTTTGGCTTGGTTTTGTTCCATTTTCTTTACCAATTCTTCTCCATATTTTGTTGGATGCAAAGTCAAAAACGCTTTTCCAAAACAAGCAGAGAATGTTGGTGTTGGTTCGGTAATTCCGCGTTCTGTTCCAGCTAATTTAGCCGTAAACCCGGAAAGGAAATAATATTGCGTTTGTTCCGGTGTTAACTTTGAAACTGGTGGCATTACTCCAAAAGCATCTGCCGTAAGAAAAATTACTTTATTCGCATGGCCTGCTTTTGAAACCGGTTTAACAATATTATGAATGTGATAAATCGGATAGGAAACTCTTGTATTTTGTGTTACAGACGTGTCTTTAAAATCAATGGCTCCATCAGCATCAACCGTAACATTTTCCAATAGCGCATCTCTTTTGATAGCATTGTATATATCCGGTTCGTTTTCTCTGCTTAAATCAATGGTTTTAGCATAACAACCACCTTCAAAATTGAAAACGCCTTCGTCATCCCAACCGTGTTCATCGTCACCAATTAATTCTCGTTTTGGATCAGTAGATAATGTTGTTTTTCCGGTTCCTGAAAGACCAAAGAAAACAGCAACATCTCCGGCTTCACCTTTATTTGCCGAACAATGCATCGAAGCAATTCCCTGCAATGGCAAATAATAATTCATCATGGCAAACATTCCTTTTTTCATTTCGCCGCCATACCAAGTGCCCCCTATAATTTGGATTTTCTCAGTTAAATTAAACGCTATATATACTTCAGAATTTAATCCGTAATCTGCGAAATCTTTGAAAGAAGTTTTAGAACCATTCATCACAATAAAATCCGGCTCTCCAAAATGTTCCAGTTCGGCTTCCGTTGGGCGAATGAACATATTAGTTACAAAATGTGCCTGCCAGGCAACTTCCATGATGAAACGGACTTTCAGTCTTGTATTTTCATTGGCGCCACAAAAAGCATCAACAACATATAATTTCTTTCCGGATAATTGCGTGGTAGTAGTATTTTTTAACGCTTCCCAAGTATTTTGGTTTATGGGTTTGTTGTCGTTAACTGCTTTTTCAGAATTCCACCAAATGGTATTTTCGGTGATGCTGTCTTTAACAATGTATTTATCTTTTGGCGAACGACCGGTAAAAACACCTGTCATAACATTTACCGCTCCAAGTTCTGTTAGCTGGCCTTTTTCAAAACCTTCCAAATTTGGATTTAACTCATCATTGTATAACTTTTCGAAGGAAGGATTGTGAATAATTTCGTGAACATTTTTAATCCCATATTTTTCTAACGAAATCGATTTCGTAATTTGAGCGTAGTTCTCCATAGAAATTAGTTTGTGTTGCATTATAAATTTGACGACAAAGGTAAAAATTAAATTTTACAAACTATTTTTTTTATCAAAATATTATCTTTTTGCTTTCAAAATTTTCCAAAACAAAATGCTCCAGGCCAGTATTAACAAGGCTCCACCGATAGGCGTGACAATCCCAATAAATTTAAAATCAACTCCTGTTACTGCTTTTGTGGACAATAAATAGATGGACCCCGAAAAGAAAATTACTCCAAAAATCACCAATTGAAACACCATTTTTTTTGCTTTTTCATCGAGTAACGTATTGAGTCCTAAAAACAATAAAAAAAGCGCATGATACATTTGATATTTTACGCCTGTTTCAAAAGCGGTAAGTTGCTCAATCGATAATTGTTTTTTTAAAGCATGGGCTCCAAATGCACCTAAAATTATTGCTGTAATTCCCATCAAAGCAGCAACACTTGTAATTTTTCTTTCCATTTTATAAATCTATACTAAAACACAAATTTATTCGTTATCTGAATACTATTAAAAAAATTTCACGTTTCTTTTGGTATTTGAACCATTTTAAAAATTTATTTTTGCAGCATCAATTTAGAATTATGAAATCGAAGATTCACGAATACCGAAAAAACAATATTAAAAATATGAGTAATAAGATATCTCTTATCCTTTGTTTCGTTTTTACTTTTACAGCAGCTAACAGCCAAACTATAAAATCAGGTGAGAAACTGGTTTTTGCAGGTTCCTACAACATGAGCGGTTTGATGACCCAATTGGCGCAAGTTACCATGTCGACCGAAAATGTCACCACATCAAAAAACACCTATTTGCATTTGAGTTGCGAATTGTCAACCTATAGCAAATGGGATTCGTTTTTCAAAATCAGGGATATATATGAATCTTATGTAAATCCGAAAACTTTAAAACCAAGTTTGTATAAAAGGAATATAGACGAAGGCGGTTATAAAAAGAAGGAAAAATATGTTATTAAAGGCAATACCGTAAACAGCACCGTTAAGAAAAGAAACTATCCTGAATCGCAAAAAACCTTTACCATTGGTGGTTCGACACAAGACGTGGTTTCACTTTTGTATAAAGTAAGAACCATGGATTTGTCCAAATTTAAAGTTGGGCAAACACAAAACCTAATGATTGTTTTTGACGAAAAACAAATTCCGGTTACCCTAAAATTTATGGGTAAAGAAACTATTTCTGCCGGAAATTTAGGCAGCAAAGAATGCTACAAACTGTCTATTGGAGCCAAAACCGATGCCTTAAAAGGAAAAGATAAAAACCTAATTTGGCTTACTGCTGACAGCAAAAAAGTTCCGGCTTTGCTAAAGTTTAGTATTCCTGTTGGAACGGGACAATTAACGTTAACCTCAGCAACCGGGATTTAATCATGAGAAAATTATTTTTAGTTTTAGGAATACTATTCACGATTTTGGCAATCGCTTTTTCGGCTTTGCCTATGGATACTATTGCTTTTCTGCCAATTGGTCTGGCGATGATTTTTTGTTTGTTATTGCTTAAAAAATCTGAGGCTAATCAAAAAAAGCTTCCTAATTTTTTACTAATTTTATGTGTGCTTTCTTCTGTATTTGTTTTGGGGAAAACACTGCTGATAAAAGACGAAGTGGTGAAAGACACCAAATTTGAAAAGGAAAAAATTGAAACCAAGAAAGAAGCCCAAAAAGAACTCGAAGATTTAGAAAAGGATTTGGAATAAAATCAACAGCATGAGAAACATTTTAATCATTGGTGCCGGACGTTCAGCATCTTCACTTATAAAATATCTTTTAAGAAAATCTGCCCAGGAAAACTTAAATATAATCCTTGGTGATTTATCAATAGAATTAGCCAAAAGAAAAACATACAATCATCCAAATGCAACCCCAATTGCTTTAGACATAAATGATGTTGCCCAACGCCAAGCCGAAATTCAAAAAGCAGATATTGTTATTTCCATGTTGCCGGCGCACATGCATATTGAAGTGGCAAAAGACTGTATAACTTTCAAGAAAAATATGGTTACGGCTTCTTATATTTCGGATGAGATGCAAAGCTTGGATGAAGCTGTAAAAGCCAATAATCTGATTTTTATGAATGAAGTGGGACTCGATCCCGGCATTGACCACATGAGCGCCATGAAAGTGATTCATGAAATTGAAGCCAAAGGCGGCAAAATGATTTTATTCGAATCGTTTTGTGGTGGTTTAGTAGCACCGGAATCAGATGATAATCTTTGGAATTACAAATTTACCTGGGCGCCGAGAAATGTAGTTTTAGCTGGTCAGGGTGGTGCAGCCAAATTTATTCAGGAAGGCAAATACAAATACATTCCGTATCACAAATTGTTCCGCAGAACCGAATTCTTTCATGTCGAAGGTTACGGAAAATTTGAGGGTTATGCCAATCGTGATTCCTTAAAATACAGAAGCATTTATGGTCTTGATGATATCCTGACGTTATATCGTGGAACCATCCGCAGAGTTGGTTTTTCCAAAGCGTGGAATATGTTTGTGCAATTAGGCATGACCGATGATTCTTATGTTATGGAAAATTCAGAAACGATGAGTTATCGTGATTTTATTAATTCTTTTTTACCTTTTCACGCATCTGACTCGGTTGAATTAAAAACCCGAATGGCTCTTGGTATTGAACAAGATGACATCATGTGGGACAAATTAATGGAACTTGACATCTTTAATGCAAAGAAGATTGTTGGACTCAGAAATGCCACTCCGGCACAAATTTTAGAACGAATCTTAAACGACAGTTGGACATTACAACCCGAAGACAAAGACATGATTGTGATGTACCACAAATTTGGTTACGAACTTAACGGCGAGCGGAAACAAATAGATTCCAAAATGGTTTGCATCGGCGATGACCAAATCTATACCGCAATGGCAAAAACCGTTGGCTTACCGGTAGCAATGGCAACTTTGCAAATCCTGAATGGCAACATCAAAACGCCTGGCGTACAATTGCCAATTAAAAAAGAAGTGTACGAACCAATTTTGAAAGAACTGGAAGCTCATGGTATCGTTTTCCACGAAACCGAAATGCCTTATGTTGGTTACAATCCTGATAAGTTACTAGGGAATTAATTTTTAATAACTATCAGGAACTTTATGCCAAAGTTTCTTTCTGATATGTTAGTGGATTTTCATTGCGTCTTAGTGGCTTTGCGAGCCAATTAAATCTCGCAAAGCCACTAAGACGCAAAGCTTTTTGAAAATTTATGCGCACATAAATCTAGCTTCTTTGCTTGGTGTAATCTTTCCGATAGTCACTTATTTTTTATTTAAAGCGAATGGTTTGGGCATTTTAGGAATGGTTATTCCTGCTGTCCGTTATACTTCGTGCCACTTCCATCAGGGCTAATTAGCAATCGCCTTTTGTTAAATCAGATGTCAATTACAAATTTTACTTTTAGTTTAAAACAAAATTCCTATTTTTGCTTTAAATTCATTACTTATGAAAATAAATCAACTACAAATAGAAATTGACGGTATCGATAAGGAAATCCTCCGCGACCTAATGGAAGATGCCCGAAAACCGATATTGCAAATCGCCAACAAAATAGGAATTTCCGGTGCTGCCATTCACCAACGCTTACGAAAACTAGAAGATGCAGGTGTAATTGCCAGTTCAAAACTAATTGTAGACAATAAAGTTTTGGGTTATAAAACTATGGCATTTATTGGGATTTATCTTGACAAAGCCTCAAGTAATTCAGAAGCTGTGAAAGAACTAAAAAAAATCCCCGAAGTTCTGGAGTGTCACTACACAACCGGAAACTGGAGTATCCTAATCAAAATGATTTGCCGCGATAACGAACATTTGATGCAACTGCTTAACAAAAAAATCCAGCCTATTGAAGGAGTTTCGAGAACAGAAACTTTTATTTCATTAGAGCAGCAAATTGAAAGACAGATTCAGTTGTAATTATACTTTTATGTGGCTCCAGTTTTCGCCACGCTTAATTCGGTTTATCTGCATTTCACTTATTCCAAATTGTTTCGCCAACATCTTGATGCGCGTTTTTTGATCTGGCTTGCTAAGTATCTTTTTTAAATGAATAACTTTAGTCGTAGTTAATTTTCTGCCGTCGGCTTTTATATTGTACTCAATTAGTTTTTTCTTGGAATTGATTACATGTGGGCTTTTTTTATAGTGCTCTAACTTCTCCTCATAAGTCGCCCATTTCAAATTATGCACCGAATCATTATCCCTAACATAATCCAAATGCAATACATATTGTTGCTCATCAGATGTTTTCGGAATAAAGAATTCCGCAACGAGTTTGTATATGAAAAGGGTTTTACGGATTGCTTTACCGTTTTCAGTTCTTGCATAACGGAAAGCCTTATAGCCATCAGATGTAGAACCTTTTAATAAGTTTCCATCTTTAAAGTTCTCAGAAAAACTTATCAGCCTTCCTCTGTTGGAAACAGCATATCTATATTTCAATGGAAAATCCGTTTCGATTTCCCGAAATTCTTCGTTTGCGTAAAGTATAATCATTAACTGTGGTATTTGTTCCCCGAATTTATAAAAAAGATAAGTAGTAATCTAACATTACTGCTCTTTTAACTATGACTGAACGAAAGGGATTACCAAAACAGCAGTCAATAGGTTTAAAAATAAAAAATCCGCTACTTTCATAGCGGATTTTGTTTTTAATCTCTTCTTCCAAAAACCTGCAACGCCCAATATAAGAGCGAGGCTAAAGCACCAATTGCTGCAACCACATAAGTTCGTGCAGCCCATTTTAAGGCATCTTCTGCTCCGGCGTATTCTTGTTGGCTTAGCATGTTTTTGTTTTTCAGCCAGGCTAAAGCTCTATTGCTCGCATCATATTCAACTGGCAGTGTAATAAAACTAAAGACAGTCGCAACCGCCATTAAAACCAATCCGGCTACAGCGATATAAAATCCAAAGCCCAAATGTGCCGCAGCACCAAGGATTAACCCACCAATAATCAACCATTGTGACAAGGTTGACGAAACGTTTACAATTGGCACTAATTGTGAGCGTAACTGCAACATATTATATGCCGTCGCATGTTGGACAGCGTGACCGCATTCGTGTGCCGCAACTGCCGCAGCTGACGCGTTTCTTTGATTGTAAACGCCTTCACTTAAATTTACTGTTTTATCCGCCGGATTGTAATGATCCGTTAATTGTCCCGGTGTTGAAATGACTTTTACATCATAAATGCCGTGGTCTTGTAGCATTTGTGTTGCGATTTCAGCACCAGACATTCCGTTGCGTAAATGAATATGCGAGTATTCCTCAAATTTGCTCTTTAGTTTCGAGCTTACTGCAAAACTGATTAAGGCAATCAAGCCGAGTAATATATAATATCCTATCATGATTTTTAAATTTTAATTTATAAGATCTCATCAAATTGCAAGCCAACACTTTAAAGATGACAGCTTGTCATTTATCTGCAGATGGTGATGAAAGCAACGAGTTCCCTTGCTTCATAATACGTGAAACTAACGTTTACTATTTCATAACCGGCATTGGCTTTTTCATTTAGAAAATGCTCTACTTTGTCGGTTAACCTTTCTTTCATGCTGCTAAAACCAGCGGTTTCTACAATGGTGTGGATTTCGTGTTTTTTCATGGTATAAGTTTTTGTTCTTATACGGGAAATTTGAAAAAGGTTACAAATTGAGTTAAAAGGGATAAGGGACTAGGGATAAGTAAACCAACTTATCCCTAATCCCTTTTCTCTTATCCCTTAATCCACTTTATCCTACCAGATTAATCACTTTCCCCGGAACGATAATTACTTTATTGGGTGTTCTGCCATCAAGTTGCTTAATGGTTCTTTCGTCAGCCAAAACAATTTCCTGAATTTGCGGAACGGTTAAATCTAAAGGCAGCTTAATTGTGAAACGCATTTTTCCGTTAAAGGAAACCGGATATTCTTTTTCAGATTCTACTAAATATTTTTCTTCACAAATTGGAAAAGCAACAGTGGATATTGAACCTTCGTGTCCTAATTGACTCCACAGTTCTTCAGCAATATGCGGCGCATAAGGTGAAATTACGATTGCCAATGGTTCCAATATTTTTCGGTGGTTGCATTTTAGCGTAGACAATTCATTTACACAAATCATAAATTGTGATACCGAAGTATTGAACGAGAAATTCTCTATATCTTCAGTTACTTTTTTGATAGTTTTATGTAGCGATTTGTACATATCAGCTGTTGGTTCCCCATCAGAGATATTCAAACCGGTATTGTCATCAAAATACAAACGCCATAGTTTTTTAAGGAAACCTGAAACTCCTGTGATCCCGGCTGTATTCCATGGCTTTGCCTGCTCTAACGGACCAAGGAACATTTCGTATAAACGCAACGTATCGGCGCCGTAATCGTTGCAGATGTCATCGGGATTTACTACGTTATATTTGGATTTCGACATTTTTTCTACTTCACGCCCAACGATGTATTTACCGTTTTCTAAAATGAATTCGGCGTCTTTATAATCTGCATATAACGGATGATTTTTGAAAGCCTTTATATCTAATTCGTTAGTGATATCATTGATAACGGCTAAATCAACGTGAATTGGATGAACTTTTTCACCAGTAATCAATCCTTTTGAATACAGTTTTTTTGAATCTTCGCTTCTATAAACAAATGCACTCATCCCTAAAATCATTCCCTGATTAATCAGTTTTTTAAATGGTTCTTCAGTTGGTGCAAAACCTTTGTCTTTTAGGAATTTGTTCCAAAAACGCGAGTATAATAAATGTCCGGTTGCGTGCTCGCTTCCGCCTATGTATAAATCAACGCTTTCCCAATATTTCAAGGCTTCTTTGCTTGCAAATTCGGCATCATTGTGCGCATCCATATAACGCATCCAATACCACGAACTTCCTGCCCAACCTGGCATCGTGTTTAGTTCTAAAGGGAATACCGTTTCGTTGTCAATTTTATCATTATCTACCACTTCATTGGTAACGATTGACCAAGCCCATTTGGTTGAATTCCCTAATGGCGGCTGCCCGTCTTCTGTTGGTAAATATTTCTCTACTTCAGGAAGTACAATTGGTAAATATTTTGAATCAATCATTTGCGGCATTCCATTCACATAATAAACAGGAAATGGTTCGCCCCAATATCTTTGACGGGAGAAAACAGCGTCGCGCAAACGGTAATTGGTTTTACCTTTTCCGTGGTGGATTTTTTCCAATTCTTCGATGATTTTTTTGGTTGCAGCTTTATAACCCAATCCGTTTAGGAAATCAGAATTTGTCAATTCAAAACCTTCTTTAGCAGCAAACGCTTCCTGCGAAATATCTTGGTTGAAAATATTTTTAATTTCAGGCATTCCGTTTTGTCCTTTGAAGAAATTGGCAAAAGCATAATCTCTTTCATCACCGGCAGGAACCGCCATTACAGCACCAGTTCCATAACCAGCCAAAACGTAATCACCAATCCAAACCGGAATCGATTCTTTGGTAAATGGATGTTCGGCATAAGCGCCTGTGAACACTCCCGAAATGGTTTTTACATCTGCCATTCTTTCACGTTCCGAACGTTTTGCTGTAGCTTCAACATAAGCATCAACCGCTGCTTTTTGTTCCGGACTTGTGATTTGAGAAACCAATTCGTGTTCCGGAGCCAATGTCATAAATGTAACTCCGAATATCGTATCAGGCCTTGTAGTAAATACCGAAATAGTAGCATGATGATGCTTCAATTTAAAATCTACCGAAGCTCCAACCGATTTTCCAATCCAGTTGCGTTGTGATTCTTTAATCGATTCGCTCCAATCGATAGTGTCTAAACCTTGCAATAAACGTTCGGCATAAGCTGAAATTCGCATCGACCATTGAGTCATTTTTTTACGAATAACCGGATGACCGCCACGTTCTGAAACGCCGTTTACGATTTCATCATTTGCCAAAACGGTTCCCAGTGCAGGGCACCAGTTTACTTCGGTTTCGGCCAAATAAGTTAATCGGTATTGCAATAATCTTTTTTGCTTTTCTTCGGATGAAAAATCATTCCATTCCGAAGCAAAAAATATTTCGATATTATCATCACAAACCGCATGAACCGTAGCATTACCGGCTTTTTCAAAAATATCAATCAAAGTCGAAATATCTTCAGCTTTGTCCGTATCCTTGTTATACCACGAGTTAAATAATTGAATGAAAATCCACTGTGTATGTTTGTAATAATCGGCATTAGAGGTTCGTACTTCTCTGCTCCAATCGAATGAAAAACCAATTTTATCTAATTGCTCACGGTAACGCGCAATATTTTCGCGAGTTGTTTTTTCGGGATGCTGCCCGGTTTGAATCGCGTATTGTTCTGCCGGAAGTCCAAAAGAATCATAACCTTGCGGATGCAACACGTTAAATCCTTTGTGACGTTTGAAACGCGCCACGATATCGGAAGCAATATAACCCAGCGGATGTCCAACGTGAAGTCCGGCACCGGAAGGATACGGAAACATATCGAGCACATAATATTTTGGCTTATCTGAATTATTAGTTGCAGCAAAAGTTTGGTTTTTAGCCCAATACTGCTGCCATTTTTCTTCGGTTTTTTCGTGGAAGTATTTCATTCTTATATAGATGTCAATGCGTTTGTTTTCTAGCCCCGATAGAAGCAACTACCTTGTAGTGCGAATAGCGGGAAAATGGTTTACTGAAACAGCCCGAACCACTCGCTCCTTAAAAATTTAAGCGGCAAATTTACGTTTATTATAATAAAGTTAAAAGTTTGTACGTTATAAAGAAGAAAAACAATTTTCTTTATTATTTTTACCACATCAAAATACAATTTATGTTATCATCATTTGAAAAGTTTCAGAAACGCAGAGTTATTACTTCCTATTTTTCGGTCGTGTTGAGTATCTTTTTGGTGTTGTTTTTATTGGGGATTTTGGGGCTGTTTGTCATCAATTCCAAACGATTATCAGACAATTTCAAAGAAGAAATTGCAATGACTGTTTTCTTTAAAACTGAAGCTTCCGATTCTACAATAACCGCTTTTACGAGTGAGTTGAAAACAGCAAAATTTGCTAAATCTTTTGAATATGTTTCGAAAGAAGAGGCAGCCAAAAAACACATGAAAGTAATTGGCGAGGATTTTATGCAGTTTTTGGGTGTAAATCCACTTCAGAATTCTTTTGACATTCATTTGAAAGCCGATTATGTTACCAATGCCGGTATTGCTAAAATTGAAAATCGCCTGCGTAAAAATGAGATGATTGCTGATATCGTTTATGACAAGCAATTAGTGACTTTGGTCAATGATAACATCAAAAACATCAGCATGTGGATTTTAATTATCAGTTGTGTTTTTGCCTTTGTTTCGGTATTACTAATAAATAGTTCGTTACGTTTATCAATCTTTGCTAACCGATTTATTATTAAAACCATGCAGATGGTTGGTGCAACCAAATCGTTTATCAGAAAACCTTTTATTCAACGCAGCATTTTTCTGGGATTGATTGGTTCGGCATTAGCTGTATTTGCTTTGATTGGCGTGTTGGTTTACATCCAAACTACGTTCCCAAATCTTGGCATTATGGAAGATAAATTAGCCATTACCGTTGTGCTTTTCGGCGTTTTGGTTTTGGGTGTTGTGATTACCTGGATAAGCACTTACTTTGCCACACAGCGCTTTTTGAATTTGAGAACAGACGATTTGTATTAAAAATAAATAATTCAGCATAAAATGAAAAACAACGAGCAAAAACCTGATTTTCTTTTTGAAAAGGCAAACTATAAAATCCTATTAATCGGTATTGCGGTTATTGCTTTGGGATTCATTTTGATGAGTGGCGGCGGAAGTGATGACCCAAAGGTTTTCAACGAAGATGTTTTCAGTTTTAGAAGAATTCGTTTGGCACCAACTGTTGTTTTGATTGGGTTTGGAATTACGATTTATTCTATCTTCAAAAAATCTAAAGCGGAATAATGGATTATTTTCAAGCGATACTCATCGCCATTGTTGAAGGTTTAACCGAATACTTACCGGTTTCTTCGACTGCACATATGATTTTTACCAGTTCTTATTTTGGAATTCAGGAAGACGATTTTGTAAAATTATTTCAGGTTTCTATACAGTTTGGAGCAATCTTAGCCGTTGTGGTTTTGTATTGGAAAAAGTTCTTTGACTTCCGCAAAATTAACTTTTATATCAAATTAGCTTGTGCTGTAATTCCGGCCTTGGTTTTAGGGAAAATATTTGATGACAAAATTGACGCCGTACTTGGAAACCCTATTCCAATTGCGATTGTGCTAATCATCGGTGGAATCGTTTTACTTTTCGTAGACGGTCGTTTTCACACTCCAACTGTGGCTCACGAAGAAGACATTTCTATTAAAAAAGCAGTTACGATAGGATTTTGGCAATGTTTAGCAATGATGCCGGGAACAAGTCGTTCTGCTGCTTCCATTATTGGCGGAATGCAACAAGGATTAACCAGAGAAACAGCTGCTGAGTTCTCGTTTTTTTTGGCAGTTCCGACGATGTTGGCAGTTACGACTTACTCTTTATTTTTGAAGACTTATGAAGTGTCTCAATTAAAAGGATATGAACTGTTGACGCAATCTCCTGACAACCTAAAAATGTTTTTGGTTGGTAATATTGTAGCATTTATTGTAGCTGTTATTGCTATCAAATTCTTTATCGGAATCATAAAAAAATACGGTTTCAAACCTTGGGCGTATTACCGAATTATAGCCGGAGTTATTTTACTGGCTTATTTCTCTTTAAACAAATAGACGTTGAAAACTGCTGAAGACTTTTTAAACGGTCAAATCCTTTTGATTGACAAACCTTTGACTTGGTCTTCGTTTCAGGCGGTGAACAAATTGAAGTACATTTTAAAACGCAAATACGATCTTCCAAAAAAATTTAAAATTGGTCATGCCGGCACTTTAGATCCTTTGGCAACAGGTTTACTGATTGTCTGCACCGGAAAATTTACCAAGCGAATTACCGAAATTCAAGGGCAAGCCAAAGAATATACCGGAACAATTACCGTTGGAGCAACAACGCCATCATATGATTTAGAAACAGAAGTTGATGAAACTTTCCCGACGGAACATATTACAGCCGAATTAATTCAGGAAACCGTAAAACAATTCATTGGTGAAATCGACCAAAAACCACCTGTTTTTTCAGCCATAAAAAAAGACGGAAAGCGTTTGTACGAACATGCACGTGCTGGCGAAGAAGTTGAAATTTCTTCCCGAAAAACTACCATTCATGAATTTGAAATCACTAAATTTTATATGCCTGAAATAGAATTCAGAGTAGTTTGCAGCAAAGGAACTTATATTCGTTCGTTAGCTTTTGACTTTGGAAAAGCACTAAATTCCGGAGCGCATTTATCAGTCTTACGCCGAACCAAAATTGGAGATTTTTCAGTTGAAAACGGAATTACTCCCGAAGAATTTGAAAAAAAGATCTAAAATGAAACAGCTCTTTTTATTCTTCGTTTTATTTATATTTCAATTTGGTTTTTCTCAGGAAGAAGTCAAACCAAGAAAGTTTATTGAAGATCCAAAACCGATTTATAAAAAATTTGAACTTTCGGTACCCTTAAAAGCGAATCAATATGCCGGCGAAATTAACCCCTATACAGGTGAAAAAGAATTTTGGTTTTTACCCGATGGGATAAGTCTCCGGGCTGGAATTGGTGGTCATTTAGACAAATGGATTGGTGTTGGGATGAACTTTGGAATCGACTGGAAAGCTTCCCGTTGCCTAGTGGTAGCTCCGATTTTTGGCTCTGTTCGCCTGAGTCCGAGAATTGCTGAAGACATACGTATTACCTCTGAAGTTGGCTTTGGTAGAGCCTTATCTATCAGTGGTGACAATTTATCGGGGAATTTCAAAAAAATAAGCCTTGGCATCGAAGACGAAGAAAGTGGCGCCGGACTTTATATAGAATTGTGTCAATATGGCTTTTCAAAAAATACTCCAGAGAAAATTGGAAGTGTCAGTATCGGAATAAACTGTTTTCTATTCTAATTCAAGCCTTGCCATTAACTCCATAATTTCCTTCTGGATTGACAATCCTTTATCGTGCAAATACCACATGTGCAAAGCCGTTTTCCCTTTGTCATCAACCACACCATGTTGCGCTTTATAATCTAAAATTAGCTGCTTCGCTCCTATTGGCCTTGCTCCGAATTCACCTAAAACTTCTAACGTATTTTTATCAAGAACAATCAACTTCGGAATTGACCTTGTTCCATTGGTTAAAAAGAGTTTCATCAAATCATCATTTTCATCACGAAAAACCAATTTCAATTCAACTTTCGGGGAAACTTGTGCCATTTTATAAATCACCGGAACAATTTGTGCCGAATCGCCACACCAACCTTCTGAAATTACTAACCAGATATATTCGCGTTTCAACTGCTGCAGTTTTTGCACATATTCATCAGCAACCACTATAGTTTTCTCTAAACGATTCATTCTGGTTTCGTTCAGTTCGCTATAATGTGTCAACGCTTCCGATTGTTCGTTACCCGTTGATTTGCCTTCTTTTAATAAGTTTTTGATTTGATTTCTATAATCCGCATAACTATAACTTTGCGAAAGACTTTTTTCTATAATGTATTTCATAACTGCTTTTTGATGCTGCAAAGTTACAAAACCCATAAGTCAAAAAACATGATAATTGTTGGCTAACATTCTTTTTGCCAAATACCATAAAAAAAGAGAATATGTTTATATTTGCATCACATTTTCACAACTACAACAATAAAACTACATGACTCGAGCCATAGCGACAGCATTACACAATTAAAAAACAATAACAAAGAGTAATGAAATACAAAAGAATTCTTCTAAAACTAAGTGGTGAGGCTTTAATGGGCGATAGACAATACGGAATTGATCCAAAACGTCTTGCTGAGTATGCTGATGAGATTAAGGAAATTCATAGTAAAGGTGTCGAAATTGCCATTGTTATTGGTGGTGGAAATATTTTTAGAGGAATTGCCGGAGCCAGTAATGGTATGGATAGAGTTCAGGGTGATTATATGGGAATGTTGGCAACAGTTATCAACGGAATGGCTTTACAAGGCGCATTAGAAGATAAAGGGATGTTGACCCGTTTGCAAACGGCTTTGAAAATTGAAGCGATTGCCGAACCTTATATCAAAAGAAGAGCAGTACGTCATCTTGAAAAAGGAAGAATTGTTATTTTTGGTGCCGGAACAGGGAATCCATATTTTACAACTGATACTGCTGCGGTGCTGAGAGGTGTTGAAGTACACGCTGACGTAATTTTGAAAGGAACTCGTGTTGATGGTATTTATGATTCAGATCCTGAAAAAAACGCAAACGCAGTAAAATTCGAAAGCATTACTTTTGATGATGTTATCAAAAAAGGGTTGAACGTAATGGATTCGACGGCATTTACTTTAAGTCAGGAAAATGCCTTGCCAATCGTAGTTTTTGATATGAATAAAAAAGGAAATCTATTAAAAATTTGCAACGGGGAAAATGTTGGAACCGTAGTTAAAATATAGTTTACACAAAATGGAAGAAATTGAATTTATTTTAGACAGTACAAAAGAATCGATGGTTGGTTCTATTGCACATTTAGAAAAAGAATTTTTAAATATACGCGCCGGAAAAGCATCACCACAAATGTTGGGAAGTGTTTTTGTAGATTATTACGGTTCTCAAACACCTTTATCTCAAGTTTCTAACGTGAATGTTCCTGATGCCAGAACAATTACCATTCAGCCTTATGAAAAAAGCATGTTGCAAACCATTGAAAAAGCAATTATGATTGCAAATCTTGGTTTCAACCCAATGAATAACGGCGAAAATATAATCATCAGCGTTCCGCCTTTAACCGAAGAAAGAAGACGCGATTTGGTAAAGCAGGCAAAAGCGGAAGCGGAAGATGCTAAAATCAGCATCCGAAATGCCCGAAAAGATGCCAATACTGAAATCAAAAAATTAGAAAAAGAAGGTACTTCAGAAGACATTTGTAAATCTGCTGAAGAAGATATTCAAAAACTGACGGATGGTTTTATCCGAAAAGTGGATGAACATTTGGCTATCAAAGAAGCCGAAATTATGAAAGTGTAACTTTGTTAATTCAATATTAAATCCGTCCCGATGTATCAGGACGGATTTTTTTATTCCTATTTTTGTCAAATCTTTGTGCCAACTACTTTCAAATGAAGCGACTATTTCTACTGTTTTTATTCTTCACGCTGTCGCTTCAAGCACAATTCCAAGTCAATGGAATCATAAAAAATGCTGAAACCAAAAAAGCACTTCCGTTTGCCACGATAAAAACCGAGAATGGTTTTTCTACCATTGCCGATGTTGATGGAAAGTTTAATTTCCTTTTGGCATCACAGCCCGAAACGCTGACAGTTTCCTATGTTGGCTATGAGCCAAAAACCATTTCTCTATTTGAAATAAAAACTTTTTTTACGCTCTATCTTTCGCCAAAAACTAATGCGCTAAAAGAAGTAACCATTACAAATGTAAATCCCGCCAACGCTATTATTGCCAAAGTAATTCAGGAAAAAGAGAACAACAATCCACAAAAAAAACTGCGTAGTTTTCAATTCAAATCGTATAACAAATTACTTGTAACGGCAAATCCTGATTCGATTGTCGGGAAAATTGACACTCTTTTTGTGGATGGTGTTTCCAAAGAAAAAATTGCCAAAATAGATTCTTCCGATTATAAATTTAAAAAGATTATTGACAAACAACATTTGTTTCTAACCGAAAAAGTGTCGCAATTTCAGTTTGAAAAACCTATACTAAAAGAAACTATTTTGGGTACCAAAATGGCGGGTTTTAAAGAACCTATTTATGAATTTTTGGGTTTCAGCCTGCAGTCGTTTTCTATTTACGATGAAAAATACGAGCTTTTCGAAACCAAATACAAAAGCCCTATTTCCAAAGATGCGCTCAAGGAATACCGTTATAAAATTCTTGACACAACTTCAATTGATAATCGACAGCTGATTGTTTTATATTTTAAAAATAAAAACAAGAAAGGCTTGGAAGGCTTACTCTATATTGATCCGGAAAATCACGCTATTGCCAAAGCGATAATGCGTATTCGTGGCGTTTTAAACATTACCGGAATTCATGAATTTACGTATTTAACCGGAGAAAAAATTTGGTTTCCTATTCGGAAAAACTTTAAAATCGTCAAAGGAAAAAGCAAAGAACCTACCAAAATTTTGGGTGGACGAATCGAGTTTGCTGCCGAAGATGATGACAGTAATTCGAAAAAAGCGGCTTCCGATTTCACCTATCTTTCTTCCGAAATGCATGCATTTGACATCGCAGTGAATAGCAATCTGAAAATCAAAAAATCTTTTGTCGCCATTGAAGTTAAAGATAATGCCAACAAAAGAGACGAAACTTTTTGGAAACAAAACAGAACGGATAGTCTGGACAAGCGAAGCGAGAAAACTTATGTCGTTTTAGATAGTATCATCACCAAGGAAAACATTGAGAAAAAAATCAAATTTGGACGAAAAATCATCAATGGTTATGTCCCATTTGGTCCGTTTGATTTTGATTTACGTTATCTTTTGAGTTATAATAATTATGAAGGTTTTCGCGTTGGAATTGGCGGTATTACTAATGACTCCTTTTCTAAAAAGCTTCGTGTTGAAGGTTATACAGCCTATGGTTTGAAAGATGAAACCATAAAGTACAATTTAGGAATGGCATTCAGAATTGGTAATTTTTCCAACAGCTGGATTGGCGGTTCGTATACTGATGATGTTCGGGAGATTGCGAGTACCACTTTTGCTACGGACAAAAGGGTTTTTAAACTCTATGATCCACGGCCAATCAACATCAGTACTTTCTATAATCACAAAACATGGCGTGGTTATATTGAGACCAAAATTATCCCGAAAACAGAAACCGTTTGGCAGTTTACACATAGCGAAATAAGTCCGTTGTTTAATTATACTTTCACATACGACAACCATTTGTATCGTGAGTTCACAATGTCAACAGCTATGTTTTCGATACAATGGAATCCTTTTAGTGATTTTATGCAAACCCCAAATGGAAAAATCGAATATGAAAAACGTTTCCCTAAATTTAGTTTTCAGTTTACTAAATCGTTGCCCAATTTCTTTGCCAATGATTTTAATTTCGGAAAGGTTGATGCCCGAATTGAGTATGAAAAAAAATATTTAAACGGACAGAAATCGGCTGTTTTACTTCAAGCCGGTTATGCTTTTGGTGCGCTTCCGATTACGCATTTGTATAATACTTCGCCGAATAATCTGACCAAAGACAATCTTTTGCAAAGAATAACAATTGCCGGAAAAAACAGTTTTGAAACCATGTATTTCAATGAATTCTTTTCGAGTGAATTTGTGATGCTTCAATTCAAACACGGATTTAAAAGAGTCGAATTGTTCAAAAAGGTAAAGCCATCGTTGGTTTTGGTAACACGAATGGCTTGGGGAAACCTGCAACATCAGGAACGACACATAGGCATTTCATACAAAACTTTAAACGAAGGTTTTTTCGAATCGGGTATCGAATTGAACCAGATTTACAAAGGTTTTGGATTAACAGGCTTTTACAGATATGGCCCAAACCAATTGCCGAGATTTGAAGATAACTTAGCCGTAAAATTGAGCTTTGTATTTGATATTGGGTTTTAAGCTTTTTAAGTCACGCCAGAATTATAAAACATATATTTACCAAATAACAGCAAATAACATTTATGACTAAAGGACAAATTTCCAATATCTTAAGAAAAATTCGATTGATTTATTTGGCAGACTGGGCACATTTTTATGTTGAGCGCTATAAAAATCAGAAGAATAATTTAGCCTTTAAAAAGAATAATCCCGACGTAAAATTACCTCCTGATTATCTTATATACGAATCATTTCAGATTGACTACACAAAATATTATACGGAGAGTATTAATACTGCTAAATGGGTTGCAGATTATTTTAGCAAATATTTAGATTTAAAAGACAAAAAGATACTTGATTGGGGTTGTGGTCCTGGCAGGGTAATTCGTCATTTGCCTAATGTCGTTGGCAATGAATGCAAATATTATGGGACAGACTATAATAGGCAATCCATTGACTGGTGTTCAAAAAATCTTCCCGGAATTAGTTTTAATTGCAACACTTTGGATGCAAAACTTCCTTATCCTGACGATACATTTGATGCTATATATGGAATTTCAATTTTTACGCATCTTTCAGAGCAATTGCATTATGATTGGTATACTGAATTGCATCGAATATTGAAACCAAATGGAATATTATTCCTGACTACTCAAGGTGATAATTTTAAAGTAAAACTAATTCCTTCCGAAGTTGCACGATATGATGCTAATGAATTAATTATCCGTGACAAAGTGAAAGAAGGGCATCGGATGTTTTCGGCATTTCATCCTACTGAATTCATGAAAAAACTATTCCATAATGCTGAAATTTTAGAGCATTATGCTGAGCCAATTCCGGAAACGGGCAATTGGATTCCACAAGACGTTTGGATTATAAGAAAGAAATAATTACGGCTTAATAATCAGAACCGATGGAATATCAGTTAACCAGGAAGTTTCCTCATCAACCAGTTTTTTCCAGGTTTCTAAACTAAAAACGATTAAATCCTGCTGAGCCAAAAATGGTTTGTTGAGTTTGTCCGGATGAAGAACTTCGATGTTATCAGGATAATTTTGTTCTAAAACTGCTAACGCATTTTCAACAATAAAGTTGTTTTTAGTATGTCCGTTACTATCCAAAATAGTAACATGCGAATTGTTGTTGTATATTAATTTTTGGGCATAATCAATCAGAAAAACATCGCCAACACTATAAATTCCAACGAATACTTTATCTATTTGATGCAAATCCTTATCAATCAAAACGCCAAGAGGTGTTTTGGTTTTCGAAATTATCAAACGTGTTCTGTCATCAAAAGGTGAATTTTCAAACAATCCTTCTTTTCCTTTAAACTTATCCAATAATCTATCCGGATTGATGATGCGTGTGGTAAATCCGAGCACTTTCCCCAATATGGTTCCTTCAAAAATAGATTTTCCCAAACCGACCAATACCAAATCATATTTCCCTTCTTGGGCAATATCGGCAATATCGGTTTCCATATCGTTGGTTGCTTTGAAAATAGTGGTGATACGTTGCTCTAGTTTTCGGGACTCTTTTACAATAGGCTCAAAAGTCTGGGTTTCATATTCTTCCAAATTATACGCATGCATTTCATCACTTGCGGTCAAATGCATAGCCGTAACATTGGCTGAATCTTTTTGCTTTTTGATAAGACTGTTTGCCAAACGCAATAATGATTTACCTTTCTGATTGTTACCAAACGAAATAAGAATATTAAAATCTGAACTCTTTTTAACCTCGGAAGGAATAATGGCATCTTTGGTTTTAAAAATAAAATTGATGATATCCAATGCCGGACCAGTCATAAATGTCGTCACCAAGGCCATGATAACCATCATCGTAAAGACCTTTGGCGAAAGCACACCCAATTCGTATCCAATGTTCAACACTACCAATTCCATCAAACCACGCGTGTTCATCAAAGCGCCAATGGTTAAACTATCGCGCCAACTTTGTCCAACAAATTTTGCTGCCAAAGCACTTCCAATAAATTTTCCCGCTACAGCCACTGCAATAATACAACCTGTAACTTTCCATAAATAAGGTTCGTTGATTAAGCCGATTTCTGTTCGCAATCCTGTGAAAACAAAGAACAATGGTAGTAACAAGATCACAGAGACATCTTCTACCTTGTCTATAAAAACATTTCTAAACTTGGCAATGTCAGGCATAATCGCTCCCATCATAAAAGCTCCAAATAAGGCATGAATTCCAATGATTTCGGTCAAATAAGACGAAACGATAAGCGTCATAAAAAAAATAGCAACGACAGATTTTTTGATATTCTCTTTTTTGGCATATAAATCCCCAACACGTTTCAAAAAAGGTTTAACCACAAAAAGCATAGTCAAAACATATAGGAGTGCAAGGCCAATGACATATAAAGAACTCACAAAACTTCCGGCTTTTACGATGGCAATAACCACAGCCAAAATACACCAGGCTGTAATATCATCTGCAGCAGCACAAGTAATAACAATGGTTCCTAATCGGGTTTTATGAATACCTCGTTCCTGGACAATCCTGGCCAAAACCGGAAATGCTGTGATGCTCATGGCAATTCCCATAAACAAACTAAACGATAAAAATTCTATGCCTGGTGGCGCAAATTGATGATAGATATAGTAGGATAATCCAATACCCAAAGCAAACGGAATTACAATACTCGCATGGCTTATTACTACTGCTTCGTTGGCTTTGTTTTTTAAGACTTTCAGGTCTAATTCCATGCCTATCACAAACATGAAAAGTATCAAACCTATCTGACTCAACAATTGAAGATTTCCAAGAGAATCCACTGGGAAAAGTGCTTCTTTCATATCCGGGAAATACTGTCCAAAAAGTGATGGACCAAGAACAATTCCGGCAATGATTTCACCAATAACGGAAGGCTGTCCAATTTTTCTAAAAATCCAACCGAAAATTCTGGCGACAACAACAATCGTAATAATTTGGAATAGCAATAAGGCTAATGGATGCTGTAAATTGTGAAATAATGAAGACAGAAACTGAACCCATTGACTATCTTCCGATGTTGGAGAAACAATTTTTCTACCGACTTCCAGTAGTTTCCCCTGTTCAACAATTCTATACATCAAATAGGTAAATCCCCCTGTAATGAAAATATAAAATAAAGAGTTTTTAAAATTTCTCATCCAAAAATAGTTGCTGCTTGTGCATACAAAGATGCTAAAAACAAGCTAATTTTTTTAGTTTTTTTTATGCTATTAACAATTATTTAAAATTAGCCGTTTATTCTCGCATAAATTAAGGAAAACTTTATGCAAATCGGCTGCTTTTTTTGAGGTTTTGATTACCTTTGCAACCCATTTTAGGATTTATGAAAAAGTTGTTAGGTATTGGTTTTTGGGAATTTATCGCTCGGGTAATCTTAAGAAATCGTATTGCTATTATAATCGGTATTCTTGTCGTTACAGGAATGCTGATAACGCAATTCGAACACATACGGTTTACACAAACAGAAGCCAATTTAATTCCAGCTGACGACAAAGTAAATGTTGATTACGATAAATTTCTGAGTCATTTTGGTGAAGAAGGCAATTTGATTGTCATTGCGACCAAAGACAAAAAACTATTTACACCAAAAATTTATGGCGAATGGCGCGATTTGATGAATACGATCAAGTCGAGTAAAGAAGTGAGTCTGGTAGTTTCAGTAGATAATCTGCAAAAGCTTATCAAAAATGATTCACTTGAAAAATTCGAATTAAAACCTTTAGTGGATGACCGCAAAATTCAGAACGAACAGTATCTGAAACAGATTCAAAAAGAATTATATACCAAACTGCCTTTTTATGAAGGTTTGTTATTCAACAAAAAAACGGGCGCAATCCGCTCTGCAATTTACTTAGACAAAAAAATTGTCAATACCAAAGCCAGAAAGGAATACGTTTTAAACAATTTAATTCCGGCGCTGAACAAATTTAAAAAAGCAACCGGAATCGAATTACATACTTCGGGCATGCCTTATATCCGAACGCTGAATGCCAAAACCATTATCGACGAAATTGGCTTGTTTATTGGTGCTGCTTTGCTAATCACTTCGCTGATTTTCTTTTACTTTTTCCGTTCGTTCAGAGCAACAATGGCGTCACTAATTGTTGTGATTGTTGGCGTCGTATGGTCATTCGGAATCATTGGCGCATTGGGTTACGAGATTACGGTATTGACTGCATTGGTACCAACATTAGTTATCGTAATCGGAATCCCGAATTGTATTTTCTTTATCAATAAATACCATCAGGAATACCACAAACATTCCAATAAGGCCAAAGCCTTACAGCGCGTAATTACCAAAACCGGAACAGCAACATTGATGACCAATATTACAACTGCAGTTGGTTTTGCAACATTCATTGCAACCAATAATGTATTGTTGAGAGAATTTGGCGTAGTGACTACCATCAATATTTTGGCTATTTATTTACTGAGTTTGCTGATTATTCCAATCTTCTTCAGTTATATTCCATCGCCGATTCCGAGACATCTTGGGCATT
Organism: Flavobacterium sangjuense; assembly: GCF_004797125.1. Taxonomy (NCBI): domain Bacteria; kingdom Pseudomonadati; phylum Bacteroidota; class Flavobacteriia; order Flavobacteriales; family Flavobacteriaceae; genus Flavobacterium; species Flavobacterium sangjuense. The sequence goes on along the minus strand of NZ_CP038810.1, from coordinate 974,171 downwards.
TAGAAAGAGAATCTCTGACTTCCTTTTTGAAATGGATTGTCAGCACGGTAAAATACAACCGCATTGGCGTTTATATTACAGCAATTTGTTTGCTTGTTTTTGGAATTATTGGGATTGGAAAAATCAAGGTTTCGGGAAGTATATTGGAAGACATGCCGAAAAAGACAGTGTTTTTTGATGATATCCGTTTCTTCGAAAAGGAATTTGACGGCGTGCTGCCTTTGGAAATCATGATTGATACCAAAAGAAAAAATGGCGCAATGAAGCTTTCCAATCTGAGAAAAATGGAAGAATTGGAACATACGATTACCGATATTCCTGAACTTTCAAAACCATTGTCCATCGTAAATATTGCCAAAAGTTTTAATCAGGCGTATTATAATGGTAATCCGGATTTTTACACCTTGCCATCATCACAGGAAGAAATATTCCTGTTGCCGTACATCAAAAATTCGCTTAAAAACGACAAAGACAATCAACTGAAAAGTTATATAACTTCAGACGGAAGTATCGCGAGAATAACAACATTTATCAAAGACGAAAACGGGGAACGAATGGAAGCTATTGAAGCCCACATTCGGAACAAAGTGAATAAATTATTCCCAGAGCCAAGATACGAAGTCATCATCACCGGAAAGCCTTCAGTGTTCCAAAAAGGAACTAAATATTTGCTTGACAATTTACTGTCGTCATTATTGTTCGCCTTTTTCCTAACCGGAGCTTTGGTTGCCATTATGTTCCGATCGTTCAAGATGGTTTTGGTTTCTATAATTCCAAATCTATTACCATTATTGATGACCGCCGGATTGATGGGATTCTTAGGTATTCCGTTAAAGCCATCAACGTTGTTAGTTTTCGGAATTGCTTTCGGAATGTCGGTCGATGATACCTTGCGCTTTTTGGCACAATACCGTTTGGAATTGTCACGAAACGACTGGAAAATCAAGAAATCAGTATTCGCCACGTTTGACGATGCCGGAATCAGTATGTTCTACACTTCGATAATTTTGTTTTTTGGATTCTCGGTGTTTATGTTGTCGAGCTTTGGCGGAACGGTTGCCTTAGGAGGATTGGTTGCATTGACCTTGTTCTTTGGAATGCTATCCAATCTGGTTTTGCTGCCTTCGCTGGTGCTGACCTTAAACAAAGCTTTGGCTAACCAACAGGAATTACCGGAACCAATCATCAATATTTTAGAACCAACAGATGAAGATATTGATGAATTAAAAGAACAATAAATAATTTATATTTGCGTTTAGATTATAACATCTAATATTTAAAATTTAATATCTGATATTTAAATGAGACATACAAAAGTTAAAAGCTTACTAAACAGTGAAACAACGATTTCGGAAGTAAATGCAAAAGGTTGGGTAAGAACTTTTAGAAACAATCAATTTATAGCGTTGAACGATGGTTCGACCATTAATAATATTCAGTGTGTTGTCGATTTTGAAAACACGCCTGAAGAAACTTTAAAAAGAATTACAACCGGAGCTGCTGTTTCGGTAACCGGAGCATTGGTAGAAAGCAAAGGTGCTGGTCAGAAATATGAAATCCAGGTTTCTAAATTAGAAATTTTGGGCGATTCTGATGCAGAGAAATTCCCGATGCAGCCAAAGAAACACTCGTTGGAATTCCTTAGAGAAAATGCGCATTTAAGAGTTAGAACCAATGCTTTTGGGGCGATTATGAGAGTGCGTTCGGTCTTGGCTTTTGCGGTACATCAGTATTTTCAGGAAAAAGGTTTTGTGTATGTTAATACGCCTGTAATTACGGGTGCTGATGCTGAAGGTGCCGGAGAAATGTTTCAGGTAACGTCATTGCCATTGGACAATTTGCCAAAAAATGAAGGAGGAAACATCGATTACAAAAAAGATTTCTTCGGAAAACACACTAACCTAACGGTTTCGGGACAATTGGAAGGTGAAACTTTCGCTATGGCTTTGGGTCAGATTTATACTTTCGGACCAACTTTTAGAGCAGAGAATTCAAATACGTCACGTCACTTGGCTGAATTCTGGATGATTGAACCTGAAGTTGCTTTCAATGATTTGAATGACAATATGGATTTGGCTGAAGATTTTATTCAGTATGTGATTAAATACACGATGGATAAATGTTCTGAAGATTTAAAGTTTTTGGAAGGTCGTTTAGCGGATGAAGAAAAACAAAAACCACAGGCGGAAAGAAGTGAAATGAGTTTGTTAGAGAAGTTAAACTTCGTTTTAGAAAACAATTTCAAACGTGTTTCTTATACCGAAGCTATTGATATCTTAAGAGATTCTACTCCGAATAAAAAGAAAAAGTTCAGCTATATCATCAACGAATGGGGCGCAGATTTACAATCAGAACACGAAAGATATTTAGTTGAAAAACACTTCAAATGTCCGGTGATTTTGTTTGATTATCCGGCAAACATCAAAGCGTTTTACATGCGTTTGAACGAAGACGGAAAAACGGTTCGCGCCATGGATATTCTTTTTCCGGGAATTGGAGAAATCGTTGGAGGTTCACAAAGAGAAGAACGTTACGATGTTCTAGTTGAAAAAATGAAAGCCTTAGGCATTGACGAAGAAGAACTTTGGTGGTATTTAGATACCCGAAGATTTGGTTCGGCAGTACATTCAGGTTTCGGATTAGGGTTTGAAAGATTGGTATTATTTGTAACCGGAATGACAAACATCCGTGACGTAATTCCGTTTCCAAGAACGCCACAAAACGCAGAGTTTTAAAGTTAATTTGTTGATTCGGTAATTCGGTTATTTGTTTTTAACTTTACAGATAACCACCCGAGCGAAAGCGAACGGACAAAGTAAATCCACAAATAACCAAATAAACATAAAATGTTAAAGCAGTTTCTAAATCTAAAATTATCACAAAAACTATCACCTCAGCAAATTCAGTTGATGAAGTTGATACAATTGCCTACGCAGGCTTTTGAACAACGACTTAAAGAGGAAATGGTAGAAAATCCGGCTTTGGAAAGTGGTAAAGAAGAGGAAGAATTGTATGAGAAAGATGAGTTCGACAACAATGAAGATGATTATGATGATTATGAAGGCAGCGACAACATTGACACTGACGAAATCAACATTGACGAATATTTAAGCAACGACGAAACGCCTGATTACAAGCTTCAGGCCAATAATTATAGTGATGATGATGAAGAACGCCAAATGCCGTTTGCTGCATCAACCAGTTTCCATCAGGATTTAATCAATCAGTTAAATACTTTTATCTTAACGGATGAACAGCGCGATATTGCTGAGTTTCTGGTTGGAAGCATTGACGACGATGGTTATTTACGCCGAAGTGTTCCCGATATTGTTGACGATATGGCGTTTACGCAAGGCATTTATACGGATGAGAAAACCGTTGAAAAAATCCTGCACATTATCCATGATTTAGAGCCTTCCGGTGTTGGCGCAAGAGATTTACACGAATGTTTGTTACTGCAACTCCGACACAAAACACCAACAGAATATGTTGATTTGGCAATCAATATTATAGAGAATAATTTTGATGCTTTTACCAAAAAACATTACGAGAAGCTTTTAACTACCTACGAAATTTCGAAAGAGCAACTCAAAAAAGCGATTGAGGAAATTGAAAAGTTAAACCCAAAACCTGGTGGTTCTTTTGACAGCAACAGCAGAACGGTAGAACAAATTGTTCCCGATTTTGCGATTCGAATTGTTGATGGCGAATTAGAACTTACGTTGAACGGCAGAAATGCTCCAACCTTGCATGTTTCCAAAGATTATCAGGAAATGCTGCAAACCTATAAAGTTTCTAAAGATAAATCGAATCAGCAAAAAGATGCTGTGCAGTTTATTAAGCAAAAGTTGGATTCGGCCAAATGGTTTATCGATGCGATTCGTCAACGTCAGGAAACGCTTTTTGTGACGATGAATGCTATTATGCACTTCCAGCAGGAATATTTCCTCGATGGTGAAGAAACCAAGTTGAAACCGATGATTTTGAAAGACATTGCCGATATGGTTGGGCTTGATATTTCTACGGTTTCCCGTGTGGCTAATAGTAAATATGTCGACACGCCTTACGGAACCAAATTGATAAAAGAGTATTTTTCAGAATCCATGAAAAACGATCAGGGTGAAGATGTTTCTACTTTGGAAATCAAAAAAATTCTGAAAAACATTATCGAAGAAGAAGACAAAAGCAAACCTTTACCTGACGATCAATTAGCTGAAATCCTAAAAGAAAAAGGTTATCCAATTGCCCGAAGAACGATTGCAAAATACAGAGACTTGCTTGATATTCCTGTAGCAAGAATGAGGAAAAAGATATAAAAATACACTTTGAAAAAAATCCTTCCTTTTTTTTCGTATCTCTTTCACCCTATTTTCATTCCGTTATTAGGAACTGTTTTTTATGTTTTGCTCGAAGCCCGGTATTTTACTTTTCCGCAATACTTCATTCTTTTTCTGCAAATAATCATCATTACTTTCCTATTACCAATTGCGTTTTTTTATCTGCTGAGAACCTTCGGGAAAATAGAAAGTGTCATGCTTTCTGATATTTCGCAACGTAAAATTCCTTTGTTAATGCAGCTAATGCTATTTGGCGTTTTGATTGAAAAAAGCATCACGGTTGACCGCTTCCCAAGCTTGTATTTCTTTTTTGTTGGAGGATTTTTAAGCACTGCTTTTGCATTTCTATTGTTGTATGCCAAATTCAAAGCGAGCATTCACATGATTGGCATTAGTTCACTAACCGTTTTTATAATTGGCTTGAGCATTCATAATCAAATCAACACCATCAACACCGTTACTTTTTTTGTAGTGATGAATGGACTTGTTGCTTCTTCACGCTTAGTTATGAATGCACATTCAAATAAAGAATTGTTAGTTGGATTTTTGTGTGGTCTTGTTCCACAAAGTGCTTTACTCTATTTTTGGTTATAGAATATAGAACATCAGACCGAAATTGATTGTATTCATATCAATGGGTTGATTGTCAATTTTAGCTGAAGATTTAAACAATGGATTCAACCCATAATAGGCTGAGAAATTCCATGTATTCCATCCAAAAGCCAGATAAACTCCATATTGAAATTGATTCAAATCCTTATTGTTAGAAATGGCAACTGTCCCATTTGATGAAACCGATTTGTATTGGTCATAAAAAAGATAACTCAATTTTACTCCGGTATGAACGCGCCAAAATATATGACTTTCAGGAGTTGAGTTTCTCCACCTGAATTCTATTGGCAAATCAACATAATGAAAAGACAATTTGTTTTTGGAAAATGAAACCTCCGAATCCAAAACCTGATAGGCGTAAATCCCGTTTGTTTCTGTAATTCCTAAATTCTGATTGTAAATCGCCAATGTATAACCCAAACCAGCCGCTATAGAAACGGTTCGTTTTTTATTAATTGGCATATCTCTCAAAAAACCAAACGCAATTCCGGGTGAAAGTTTGTTTTGGGCAATTCCATCAGGACGCTTCTGTAAAGCGTTATAGGTAATGTTTAAATAAAATTGGTCTTCCCGGTATAACGAATCGATGGCATCAAAATCGATTTCATCTTTAATTTCTTTTTCTTGGGCTGAAATGCCAAGTGAAATAAAGAATGTTAAGATGAAAAGTTTGATTCGCATGGAAGTAATATTATCTTAAGCGAAAGTACGTCATTTCGATTTAATAAACAAAAGGGAGTAAATAGCACTCAATATACAATAACAAATTCCTATCGCGCTTTTTTTACTGAAAAAAAATGCTGTTATTTGCACCACAAAAAAGAGGGGTGTCCGAGTGGTTGAAGGAGCAAGCCTGGAAAGTTTGTATGTGGGTAACTGCATCGTGGGTTCGAATCCCATCTCCTCTGCATCAATGCGTTTTCGTCAGGAAACGCATTTTTTATTTCCAAAACTGTCTTGAGAATTACTGCATTTCGCCACGAAGAGACGTTTCAAAAATAGTTTTAAAAACAGCCGGCGCTACATTTTGTCCCAACAAATACATCAGTTTTGTAATGGCAGCTTCTGTAGTAATGTCTTTTCCGGAAATTACGCCTATTTTCTTCAACTGTGAACTGGTTTCATATTGTCCCATATTGACACTCCCACCGGAACATTGGGTAACATTGATGATGTGCAATCCGTTCTTAATGGCTTTTTTCAAGGTTTGTATAAACCATTCTTCTGTTGGCGCATTGCCCGAGCCATAGGTTTCAAGTATTATTCCTTTTAAATTTGGGATGGAAAATAGTGCAGACAAAACAGATTCATTAATGCCCGGGAACATTTTTACAATCACCACATTGCCATCTAACTTTTTATGAACTACTAATTTTTTGGCAGATTGTTTTGGCAAAACCAAATTATAATTAACATTCAAATGAACGCCTGATTCTGCCAACTCTTGAAAATTGGGCGAAGCAAACGCTTTAAAATGTTCCGCATTTATTTTGGTGGTTCGGTTTCCGCGGTATAATTTGTATTCAAAATACAAGCAGACCTCATGTATTACTGATTTCCCTTTTTGTTGCAACGATGCAATTTGTATCGCCGTAATCAGGTTTTCTTTGGCGTCAGTTCTTAAATCCCCAATTGGCAATTGCGAGCCCGTAAATACAACCGGTTTGCTTAAATTTTCCAACATAAAACTCAATGCCGAAGCCGAATACGACATCGTATCGGAACCATGAAGCACTACAAATCCGTCAAAGTTGGCGTAATTGCTTTCTATGATTTCTGCAATTTCAATCCACTTTTCAGGATTTATATTCGAAGAATCGATCGGTTTTTTAAAGGAAATCGTTTCAATATTGCAATCCAAATGTTTGAGTTCCGGAATTTTCTGCAATAGCTTTTTAAAGTTGAATGCTTTCAAAACACCAGTTTCAAAATCTTTTATCATACCAATAGTTCCACCAGTATAAATTAAAAGTATGTTGGGTTTAGTTTGCATTCAAATATTTTGATTTATTCACTACAGGATTGGCATACATGGCTAAAAAGCTTTCTACCATTTGCGGATTGTTTTCGTCTATTCGCATTTCCAAACGTCTTTCAAACAATGACTTTTCGTTTTCTGTGTAGAAGTTGCTATAGGTATTGGATTTGTTCAGTAAATCGTAAGCGATATAATTGGTTGGCCACAATTTGTAACTCTGCAAAATAGAGTCGTCAATAGTTTGTGCCAAAGCCTGAACCTGTTTGTTATTATTGTCAAATTCTTGTGCAATTTTATCTAATTCGGTATCCAAAATATCACCAACATGAATGTGGATGTGCTTCTTTTGACCAATGATTCCGCTTAAGAGCGTAATGAAATCTTCATTTTTTTCTTTGATGTAAATCTCGTCATTGGCTTCAGCAATGAGCTGCGGCATTTTCAAAGCATCAGTTGGATCATATTCATACGAAATCGAAACCGGAACAATTTTTATCTTCTTAAAATAGTCGATTAAATTAGCTTCATCTGAACCCATTGCCAACATTTTTAAAACGCCCGAATGTGTTGCATCGTTACCATCTTTTGTTCGTCCTTCGCGTTGTGCAATCCAAACCGAACGATTTTCACGGAGCAATAATTGTCCAATATATTCCGACATTAATTTTGAACTTTCCAGCAATTCTCTTGGTGGCAAACCACGTTGTACTAAAAAGTTTCTGTTGAGTTTTGACAGCGTTTTTATAAATGATTTTTTAACCAAATTATCACCAATAGCTGAGGCTGTCATCACTAATCCGTGATCAAATAGCGCAACATTCAGCAATGAAGTATCTAAAATAATATCTCTGTGATTTGAAATAAAAAGATAAGACGTATTAGGTTCTAATTTTTCAAAACCAGAAGTTGTTAATCCTTCCGAGCTTTTTTCTAATACTTTTTGAATGGACTGATAGATAAAATTGCATTGGAAATCGCGTATCGAATGTGTTTTTTTGAGTTGATTTTTCCAAACTTCTTCTTCCACATCAGGGAAAGTAAAGCTCATCAACGCCTTCATCATCGGATGATTTACAGCCGAGTGAATGGCTTCATTGACTTCGGTATCATAAAACGGTCGAATCGGATCAAATCTTTGCATCTTGGCTTACAATTTAGCAGGAACAAATGAACAAAAAAAAAGTCAATTTTTGCTAGATTTTGGGTTAAATCCCAAAAACTTGTTTAGAATTTTCGGTTGTAATCCGGGCAATTTCTTCTATTGGCAATTCATATATGGATGCTAATTTTTCGGCTACCAATTTGGTATAACTGCTTTCGTTTCGTTTGCCGCGAAATGGAACCGGCGCTAAATAAGGTGAATCGGTTTCGAGAACGATGTGTTTCAAATCGATATCGTTTAAAAATTGATCAATCTTTCCGTTTTTAAACGTGGCGACTCCACCTATTCCCAATTTCATATTCAAATTGATTGCTCTTTTGGCCTGACCGAAATCGCCGGCAAAGCAATGGAAAATTCCAAATAAATCGGTCGCTTTTTCGCTGTCTAAAACTTCAAAAACCTCATCAAAAGCCTCACGACAATGGATGTTTATAGCTAATTTATATTTTTTGGCTAGTCTAATTTGATGTTTAAAAGCTTCCTGTTGAATTTTCAAAGTGGTTTTGTCCCAATACATATCAACTCCGATTTCGCCAATCGCATAAAACTTTCTTTTTGCCAATTGGGTTTCTACGTGAGCTAATTCTTCTTTATAGGTTTCAGGCTTTACATAGCAAGGATGCAAACCCATCATCAGAAAAATATTTTGAGGAAATTGGTTCTCTAAATCATACATTTTTTGGGTATAACCGGAATCAATCGACGGAACAAAAAAGCGGGAAACTCCGGCATCAATGGCACGTTGAATCATTTCGGTTCTGTCGTTTTGAAATTCTTCAGAATAAAGATGTGTATGTGTATCGGTTAAAATCATTGGGTAAAAGCACTAAGGTTCTAAGGCGCTAAGGTACTAAGTTTCTACAGATTTTTATGGTGTTGAATTTTTAGATTACATTTGAAATTCATTTAATTATATGAAACATCTTCAGGACTTACTTAAAAAAGAAAAATACAAGAAAATAAATTTTAAAGTTTCAAAAACCCAGCATTTGTTGGTTAAAGCTACTATTAATAAAATTTCTGGAAATTTTATTTTAGATACCGGAGCCAGCAATAGTTGTGTTGGTTTTGAAAGTATTGACCGTTTTAATCTCAAAGCAGGAAAATCAAAAACCAAAGCTTCGGGCGCGGGCGCAACCGGAATGTTTACACAATTGGCAAAAAACAATTCGCTCCAAATTGGTCGTTGGAAAACTGCCGAGTTACATTTAGTTATTTTTGATTTGTCACATGTCAATGAGGCGCTGCAACAATACAAGGCCAAACCGGTTCATGGCATTATTGGTGCGGATATTTTATTGGAAGGGAAAGCGATTATTGATTATTATAATCATTGCCTGTACCTGAAGTAAAATGTTTCTTCATCGAATAAAAAGCGATAACCGTACTCAATAACATCAAAAATCCTCCTAAAAGAAATGGTGCTCCGGGTAATTGAAAAGGTGCTTCTTTATGTGTAAAAAAGTAGAACGTATTAGTCATCATTGGTGGTCCAATAATAGCTGAAGCACTCATCAAACTTGCTAAGGTTCCCTGAATTTCGCCTTGTTCATTCGCTGGTATATGACCTGATATTTCTGATTGCAAAGCTGGTCCCGCAATTCCACCAAGACAATACGGAATCAAAAACACAAACATCATCCAGCTTTGTGTCGCAAAAGCAAAAAGTAACATTCCGGCTGTATATAAGCCTAAACCAATATAAATACTTTTTTGGTTTCCCAATCTCGGGCTTGTCCAACGAATTAATCCACCTTGCACGAGGCCAACTAAAAGTCCGACTACTCCAAGTGAAATTCCAACCATTTTTTCATCCCAATTGAAACGGTACATTGTAAAGAAACTCCAGTTACTGTGAACCGCGTGTGAACCAACATACAAAAGAAAAATGGCTAATATCAAACCAATTAATGACGGATATTTTTTTAATCTTGTCAAAGCCGTAATTGGATTGGCGCGTTTCCATTCAAATTCTCTTCTGTTCTTTTTCGATAAAGACTCTGGTAAAATAAAATAGCCATAAAGGAAATTCAGCATACACAAAATCGCAGCGGCATAAAACGGAACTCTCGAACCAAACTGTCCTAACAAACCTCCAATAACCGGCCCAATTATAAAGCCCAATCCAAACGCTGCACCAATCATTCCGAAGTTCTTCGCTCTGTTTTCTGGTGTGCTTACATCGGCAATATAGGCTGAAGCCGTTGTAATACTGGCGCCTGTTAAACCTGCAATAATTCTTCCAATAAACAGCCAGGTAATTGTTGGTGAAAAAGCAAGCAGAAGATAATCCAACGCAAAGGCAAAAAGCGAAATTAAGATAATTGGTCGTCGTCCAAACTTATCGCTCAGGTTTCCAATTAATGGTGCGCAAACAAACTGTGTAATCGCATAGGCAAAAGTCAGCCAACCACCATATTTTGCAGCTTCGCTAATATCACCGTTAATGAGTTCTGCTATCAGCTTTGGGATTACCGGAATAATAATTCCCCAGCCTGTAATATCGATAAGCATTGTGATAAAGATAAATCCGATGGCCGCCGGCTTTTGGCTTTTTTTCATAGCATATAAATGAAAAACAAATAAACGAAAAATCCCAAACTCTTTACGAATTTGGGATAGTTAAGTTGGAAATTAATTATTATTCTTTAATCACTTTTAAAGTTTTAACCACATCGTCAGCAGTAACTTTAACCAAATAGGTTCCTGGTGATAAGTTGGAAACATCGATAGTACCTTCATTATAATTTAGGTTTTTTGCAAGTACTTCCTGACCTAAGAAGTTATACATCGAGACTGCGTTGATTTTTGTACTTCCGGCAATAGTTAGAACCTCTTTTACCGGATTTGGATATAGTACAACATGCTGCAAATCGAAATCGGATGTTCCTAAAGTCGTTTGAACACTTATTACATTTCTGAAAACAGGTCCCCATCCATTTACGTTGTCTCTTATGCGTATATTAAAGACATGCAGCCCTACAGGTGGTAATACAATTCCTGTTTTTGAGAGTTGTTCAAAGGCACTGTTGAAATTTCCGTCGGTTGCTAAAACCGGAGTCCCCAATCCATATCCGGGATCGGTATCCCAAAAATATTCTGCTTGTAGTACAGTTGACTGAGCAGAACAAAGCGTTATCGTTAAAAAAGCTACTAGTGTATATATATTTTTTTTCATCATAAGAATTTTAAAATTATTTAGAATAACCTGAACCCGTAACATTCAAAGTACTAGTATTTAGTATGGCTCTTGGAGTAACTAAATAGTTAATTTGAGGCATGGCTCCTGAATCTGATGGAAAATAATTTGCCCAGCTATTCGAACCTCCGTAATGTCCTGCATCATTTCTTGTTAAATCTAAATCGGTATAGGTGACAGCAGGGCTTCCTGCATTTACATTACCTCCTGTTACGGTGTAGGCTGCAGCATTAAAATTCATATTAACAGCCCCTGAATTGTTGTTTTGCGTCATAGTTCCTTCGGTTACAAATGCATTGGTGAATACATTGTAGGTAGCGGCTACAGTAGAATTCCCTCCGTTGTAAATACAAGTATTGGTTTGACCTACTACAAAAGAAACCGCATTGTTCATAATTGTAATGTTTCCTGTAGTAATGGAATTAGCTAAGTCGATGTGTATCGGTGCCAAATCCCCTGCGTTAGGATTATAAACAGTATTGTTGGTAATTTCATTAGCACTAGCCGTTTTTATCCTATAGACATTTATAGAGGAAACAAAATTGTTGCTAAACTTAAATGGATAGTCGTTTTGAAAGTTGGTAATGCCAGAATCAGTTGCATTTCCTATAATTTCAACAGCTTCCGTTGCAAGATTGGTATCCGGACTTACAGCATAAGCATTAATTAATAGTGCTTTATTTCCGGTGCATCTGCCGTGCGAAAAATAAACGCTTCCCGTAACAATGCATCCAGACATGTTTAGTGTAGTATTAGGTTGCGTAGTATCGACACTATTTAAAAAACTGTTGAGCAGGTTTACGGTAGTTCTTCCGCCAGTAGTTGCGCCGGAAACGCTTACACCATAAATAGTGAAATTTCCGGAACTTAAATTGCTTATTGTAACCACTCTTCCCACAGCTGGGGTAATGGTTATAGTCCCTTGTATAAAATATTTGTTGTAAATGGTTTCCGACACAAATGTAAGTGACTTGTTGATGGTGAGGTTTTCAACATAAGCTGCACCGCTTGTTTTTGGTTGAATGATAATCCGATCTCCATTAGCGGCAGCTGTAATGGCGGCGCTTACAGAGGAATAAGCTCCTCCGGCTCCTAAATTCCTAACATACAAATCGGCAGCAGAAACCAATGAGGTAAACAGGCTGGTTAACGTAATAAACAGTAATTTTTTTTTCATTTTTAAAATATTAAATTTTCTACTCGTAAAGCTTTTCGGTTCCGCTTATTTTTTGGAACAAAATCGCCAAATATATAATAACTTTGATTATAAATAAAAATCCCAAACGTCCTATTTTTGGTGTATTGTTTGGGATTTTTAGTACTCTTTTGGATATCAGTTTTTTAGTAACAAACAGAATGATTGAACTAGTGATTATTTCTCCAGTTTTAACCAAAAGAAGTCGTTCCATCCTTCAATTAATCGCGTTGGATCGGTGTTTTTGGTTCTGTCTTGTTCCGGAATTTGAACGATTCTTTTATCCTTTACGTCAAACTTGTAGATTCTAGGTTTGGCTTCACCTTCAATAGTAAGTTCAACTTTGTAAGCACCATCTGCTAGGTCTGCAAATTTAATTTCGCCCGGTTTGTCCACTCTTTTAAATGCACACGAAACCTCATTCCATTTGGCTTGTTGTACCTGAGCTGTACTTGGTCCGTTACCATAATTTTGAGCAAACAATTTGTTGTCTTTAAACATCTTCACACTCCACTTTACACTCTTAGTGGTCTTGGCGCTGTTAGCAGGATTTGGCTTAAACTCTTCGTGGGTGATGTAATATCCAAATACCAAATTACCGGTATCGGCATATTGCATGTAGGCAAAATTATTCCATGGACCACGAGTAACGTACATTTCATTCATTGTGGCGTAAGGATCATTGTTGATTAGTTTTACCAATTCAAAATCGAATGAATAAAACATTTTATCACCGGCATAAAAATCCAATCTGTAGTTTCCCGGTCCCCATTGCGTAATAAAAGATTCTCCATGTCCTACCCATTCACCATCACGTTGGTAACGGCTGCTTGGCTCATTGAACTTGGTCTTTTTACCATCGTCAAAAACTTGGTCTCCGGCATATTCAAAATAGTTCATGTATTGGTTGTCTTTGAACACCTTGATTCTTAAATACTCCGACTGATCCGCAAAGGGATGAACTGTTCTTCCGTCAACCGTTTTATTCGGAATAAAAGTTGCCGTATAACTATTAATCGTTCCGGCTGTTGTACCATAAAGAAGTGAATTGAAAGTGATGGCCGGGGTTTGTTTAAATGTAGTCCAATCCAGTTTCAATCCGGCCGAACCACTACTCCCTTTTCTTTTTTTGTCAACTTTGCCGATGACTTCTTTTCCTTTTTCCACTACCTCCGAGGCTTGAGAAGCTTGATTTTTTGCTTTAACAATTTTGTTCAATAATTGTGCGTTGGTATTACTAAAAGATAATAGTAACAATCCAACAAGTAAGACATGTTTTTTCATTTGTTTATTGTATTACAGTTAAGCGTAAACCATCATATAATGGATTTACACTGCAATGATAAATCAAAGAAAAACACCAATTTTGACCAATGAATATCCGTTAAGGTTTGGAATAAATTCGTTGGGATTTAGAGGAAATTCGTTTTTGGATAATTTATACCTGAAGATTTTCCAGCAAAATCAGGAACTCTTCTTTTTTACGAACCGAAAGTGGAATAGCGATTTTGTTTTTCATCACAATGGTATTGCCACCTTCTGATTTGATAAAATGGTCAAAGTAGGCCATGTTTATGAGATGCGACTGATGCGTTCTGAAAAAATTATACGGCGTGAGTAAAGTTTCGTACTCTTTGAGGTTAGTAGATACGATGAGTTTCGGGGCGTTGATAAAGTGAAAAGTCGTATAGTTTTTATCAGACTCACAGTTTACAATATCCTGAATATTGACCGAATAAATCCTGTCGGCTGTTTTCAGTATAAGCTTCTGAAGGTTTTTAGGTCGCTCCAGATTGGTGAACAAATTGTTGAGTTTCATTTCAAACACCTCTTTGTTAAGCGAATCCTCGGCTTTTTTTACGGCTTCAACCAAATCATTGGCATCCAACGGTTTTAAGAGATAATCAATAGCCGAAAAACGAAATGCCTTGATGGCAAAATCTTCGTAACCTGTTATAAAAATGACCTTAAAATTAATCGGCGCCAATTTCTGAAGCATGTCAAAACCAGTACCATCGGGCATTTCTACATCCAGAAAAACCAAATCGGGTGACAACTGTTTGACTATCTTCGCACCCGATTCTACTGAATCGGCCTGGCCAATGACAGCTATGCTAGGACAACTCGATTTAATAATCGCTATATTCTTCTTTCTTATATTTTCAATATCGTCAATGACTACCGCTCGCAACATAGGATTTTAGTTTTCGTAAATATAAGGGATTTCAAAACTAACTTTGGCACCAACAACATTCTCATTGTTGTCTTTTATATTATCCGCCTGAACCACAAAATCCTGGTTTTTGGTATAGCTGACCAAGCGTTCTTTGGTGATGGTCATGGCCAATGATTTATGGCTGGTTGATTTTTGTGCCGCATCGAATCCTTTGCCGTTGTCGGTCACTTCAAAAAATAATTTGCTTTCCCTGAGATAAAAGTGAATGTTGATTTTTCCGTTTTCTGAAGTATTGCTCAAACCGTGCTTGATGGCATTTTCAATAAAAGGCTGCGTCAGCATGGGCGGCAAAAAGATAGCTTCCTGATTAATCTCTTTTTCAATGGTAATGTTGAAACTGAACTTGTTATCGTATAGAAGCTGCTGAATTGAAAGATAATTTTTAGTCATCTCAACTTCTTCTTCCAGCGAAATATAATTTTCGTTGGAATTCTCCAGGATTTGTCGGGTTAGTTTTGAGAACTTGGTCAGATAATTTACAGCTTCCTCATCTTTGTTGCTGTGAATCAATCCCTGAATGTTATCGATAGAATTAAAAATAAAATGCGGGTTCATTTGGGTAACCAAAAGCTTTTGTTTGATTTGCTCTTTTTCCAGAACAGTAATTGCCTGCTTTTGTTTGTTGTTCCGGTAATAAAAATAACCGCCGAGCAAAACCAGTAACAAAATCGCTGAAAGCCCGATAAGCCAATTGTTTTTAACTGCAGTTTCTTTTTGGTTGAGAAGCTTTGAGTTTAATTCCTTCTTTTCAAAATCGTATTTAAGCTGTTGCTCTTTTAGGGTATTGCGTGAGTCGCTAACTTTTATCGAATCCTGAAAAGTTTTATACAATTCAAACATTGATAAAGCCTTCTCATAATTTTTAGTGTCTTTATAAAGTGCGTTTAAATACCTTACGGCATACATCTGCATATTTAAATCATTGAGTTTTTTACCGATTGTATTGGCTTGAGTTAAATAGCTTTCTGCCTCAGCATATTTTTTTTCGGCTATACATAATTCTCCTATACTGATGTATAAATTTGCTTTGTACAATTCGGGTTGCGGAAGATTTAAAGCCTCCTGATATTTTTGGTAGGCAATGTCATTTTCACCACGCTGGTAATGAATCCGTCCTATTTTGTCCAAAACGGTACTCATTAATGAGGTGTATCCGATTTGTTTTGCCTGCGTCATTGCTTTATTGAAATATTGTTCCGCTATATCATATTTTTGATTGTTAAAATATCCGTGCCCAATGGTATGATTTAACTCGGCTTGGGTACCAATATCTTCCATAGTCGGTTTTTTAATTGACTCAAAATAAGCCAGTGCTTTTTTATTCAAGGCAATAGCTTCGGCATCTTTTTTTTGATCTTTATAAACTGCAGCTATCGACATTTGGGCGTAGGCAATTCCGTCTTTATCCTTAATCTGTTCAAAATATTTAAGCCCTTTGTAATAACACTCTACAGCTTCGGGAGTTCGTCCCATCCTTCTCAGGAAAATTCCTTTGCCTACGATTGCGTCTGCCATTTGGGAAATGTCTTTGACTTCCGAAAAAATCTGAATTCCCTTATCAAGCAATTGCATCGCAGCATCGTTATTTGTATAAAATGTGATTTCGGATTTATTGACATAATATTTACCCAATGCCTTTTTCCAAAATAATTTTCCTTTTTCTGAAGTAGATTCTTTGGCCAGATTTTTATCTGCCAGAACCTTGATTTGCCCCAAATAATAATCAAATTCTTTTTCATCGGGGGGCAGATTTACCAATAAACGGTAAACCGTCTTTACTCGAAGGGTATCTTGTTTGGAATTCTTGAAGGCAATTTTAAGCGAGTCAATATTGTCCTGCGCATAAGCATTTGAAAAGAGAAATAAAAAAGCAATGAAAGCGGTGATTCGGGCAAATTTATGCATGGGATAAAATTTCGATTGTGACATTATGATTATAAAACACGTGGCTAAAATTAAGTAATAAAAAAAAACTTTTATACAAAAAAACACTTTCAGATTTTGGTGTATTTTGGACTATTCCATTTTATTACTCAAAAAAAAATCCCACTCAGAAAACTAAGGGGATTTTATTTATATCGACTCTATTTTAAAGTTCCAATGCTCTCTTAACATTGTTATCCATTAATAATTCTTCCGGTTTTTCTAGTGCTTCTTTCACAGCCACTAAGAACCCAACAGACTCACGTCCATCAATGATTCTGTGGTCATAGGACAAAGCTACAAACATTACCGGTGCGATAACGATTTGTCCATTTTTTACAATCGCTCTTTCTACCACATTGTGCATTCCAAGAATTCCTGATTGTGGTGGATTGATGATTGGCGTACTCAACATACTTCCGAAAACGCCTCCGTTTGAAATGGTGAATGTTCCGCCAGTCATTTCATCAACCGTGATTTGACCGTCTCTGGCACGAATAGCTAATCTTTTGATTTCAGCTTCAACACCACGGAAAGATAATAATTCTGCATTTCGCATTACCGGAACCATTAATCCTTTTGGGCCAGAAACCGCAACAGAAATATCACAGAAATTGTATGAGATTTTCTCTTGTCCGTCAATCATTGAGTTAACATCAGGATATAATTGTAAAGCACGAGTAACTGCTTTTGTAAAGAACGACATAAAGCCCAATCCTAAACCGTGTTTGGTTTTGAATTCTTCTTTGTATTGTTCACGCAAAGCGTAGATTGCAGTCATATCCACTTCGTTGAACGTAGTCAACATAGCTGTTTCGTTTTTCGCAGAAACCAATCTTTCAGCTACTTTACGACGCAACATGGATAATTTTGTTCTTTCTGAACCACGGTTTCCACCTGTTGGCGTTCCCATGGATGGCACAGCATTTACCGCATCATCTTTGGTAATTCTTCCCTCTCTTCCGGTTCCGATTACATCTGAAGGCTGAATGCTTTTCTCGTCTAATATTTTTTTTGCAGCCGGCGATGGAGCCTGAGCAGCATATGTTTTAGTGGCTACTGGTGCAGCAACTTTTACTTCTTCTTTTTTAGGTGCTTCAGCAACCACAGGTGCAGCTTTAACCTCTGCCGCAACTGGAGCAGAACCACTTGGTTTTGCCGCACTGGTATCAATTAAGCAAACGACAGAACCAACTGCAACGGCATCGCCTTCTTCTGCTTTAAGTGTGATAATTCCACTTGCTTCAGCTGGTAATTCCAAAGTAGCTTTGTCCGAATCAACCTCAGCAATGGCTTGGTCTTTTTCTACATAATCGCCGTCTTTTACTAACCAAGTTGCAATTTCAACTTCTTTTATCGATTCTCCCGGTGAAGGGACTTTCATTTCTAAAATCATCCTTTTATAATTTTATAGTGTTGTTTATACTTTTACTAGCCCCGATGGAAGCAAGCTACCATGTAGCGCGGACAGCGGGATTAGCTCCTAATTAATCTTTTTTGTAAAATCTTTTTCAACGAAATAGCTGTCATCGAAGAACATTCCATCAATTAAAACTGCTATTTTATCGGAATTTTCATTTTTCAATTTAGTATATTTTTCCATTCCTTTTTGGATAAGGTCTTTTATTTCAACCTCTTCACTCTTTAACTCTTCGTCATTGGCTATGTAACGTTCACCTTTTTCAATTGATTTGAAAATTCTTTTTTTATACCTGTCGTAATTATCGAGCTCTTTATTAAAAACCACTAATTCGACTCCGGCTTTAAAGGCTCCCATTTTGGGTCTTGCGTCAATAATATAAACCTTTCCTGCTTCTAAATTAGCATCAACAAAATCAAAGTTCTCGGCTTTAGACCAAAATATATGTTTCCCCGGTTCACATTCATAAACCAAATACTTACCATAATTGAATTTTCCTAAATACTTCTCTCCATCAAAATACTTAAAGTTAATTAAAAACCCTGCAGCATCAAATCGGGTGAAGTAAACTAAAGCCTTATCTTCTTTTGGTTTATCTATTTGCTGGCCAAAGCTATAAAAGCTTGTAAATACTAACAGTAATAAAAATCTTTTCATACTGGTTTTGGATTATCTAAATAAATTTTTATCAAATACCATTCTGATAGCATCGGCATGACGTCTTCTGTCTCTGGTATGACTTCCTGCCGCCGGAGCTGAATACGCTTTAAGCGAAGCCAATCTCCATGGCACTAAATCGAAATTCATCAGCATATAGCTGTAAGCTCCCATATTCTTTGGTTCTTCCTGTGCCCAAACAAAATCGTCAGCATTTGGATAACTTTTGATTATCGCTTTCAGTTGTTCTGTTGGCAACGGGAATAATTGCTCGATACGAACCAAAGCTACATCATTTCTGCCTAAGTTTTCTCTTTCTGCAAGAATCTCGTAATAGAATTTTCCGGTACAGAAAACTACCGATTTTACTTTTTTCTTGTCAACTGAATTGTCATCAATGGTTTCCTGGAAACTGCCTTTGTACAATTCCTCACGAGTAGAAACACATAACGGATGACGTAGCAAACTTTTCGGAGTAAACACAACCAGCGGTTTACGGAATTTTGTTTTCATTTGGCGACGCAACAGGTGGAAGAAATTCGCCGGTGTTGTACAATCGGCTACATACATATTGTGACGTGCACAAAGTTGTAAATATCTTTCCATACGTGCTGAAGAGTGCTCTGCACCTTGTCCTTCGTATCCATGAGGCAACAACAGTACAATACCATTTTGGTTGTTCCATTTGTCTTCACCACACGAAATATATTGATCGATCATGATTTGGGCGCCATTGGAGAAATCCCCAAACTGTGCTTCCCAAATCGTCAATGCATTTGGATTTGTCAAAGCATAGCCGTAATCAAATCCTAAAACGCCATATTCAGAAAGGAAGGAATTGAAAATATTGAACTTCCCTTTTTTGTCTTTTAAAGTATCCAGCAGCACCACTTCTTCTTCGCTGTCTTCTACTTTTACAACGGCGTGGCGATGAGAAAATGTTCCTCTTTCAACGTCTTGTCCTGACACACGAATGTCATAACCTTCGGTCAATAATGAACCATAAGCTAAGGTTTCGGCTGTTCCCCAATCGATAGTATCGTTATCATATCCGGTTTTTCTGTCGGTAACAATTTTCGAAATTTTGCTGATGAATTTTTTATCCGATGGCAATGTCGAAACCGAAACGATGATTTCATCTAATTTCTTTTTGTCGAAAGTTGTGTCTACTTTTTTCAACATTTCATCATCAGAAACCTGAACATAGCCTTTCCATTCGTCCTGCAAAAATGGCTTGATAATCGTCAAATCTTTTTTACGTGACGCTTGCAGATTTACATCAAGATTGTCTTTGTATTCGTTCTCTATTTTTGTCACATAGGCCGCATCAATAATTCCGGCAGTGATTAATTTCTCCGAATAAATGTCTCTTGGATTTCTATGCTTTGCAATGATTTTGTATAAAACCGGCTGGGTAAAACGTGGCTCATCGCCTTCGTTGTGACCATACTTTCTGTAACCTAACAAATCGATAAATACATCACGACCAAACTGCATTCTGAAATCCAATGCAAAAAGCATCGCGTGAACAACCGCTTCGGCATCATCCGAATTGACGTGAAGTACGGGCGACAAAGTCACTTTGGCAACATCCGTACAATAGGTTGATGAACGCGCATCTAAATAATTGGTCGTAAATCCAACCTGGTTGTTGATTACAATATGAATCGTTCCACCAGTTTTGTATCCGTCAAGTTGCGCCATTTGCACAATTTCGTATACAATTCCCTGTCCCGCAACTGCGGCATCACCGTGAACGGCAATTGGCAATACTTTTGAGAAATCGTCTGGGAAATATTTGTCTTGTTTGGCACGGGTAATTCCTTCAATAACGGCTCCAACCGTTTCTAAGTGCGAAGGATTTGGTGCCAAATTGATATTGATTTTTTTGCCTGATTTTGTTTTTCGTTCCGATGTTAAACCCAAATGGTATTTAACATCACCATCGAAATATTCTTTATCATAATCTTTTCCGTCAAACTCAGAGAAGATATCCTGAGTGGCTTTGCCAAAAATATTAGCTAAGATATTCAACCTTCCACGGTGTGCCATTCCCATTACGAATTGCTCCACACCTTTTTCGGCAGCGGATTCAATAAGTGCATCTAATGCCGGGATAATGCTTTCGCCACCTTCAAGTGAGAAACGTTTTTGACCTACATATTTTGTGTGTAAAAAGTTCTCAAAAGAAACCGCCTCATTCAATTTTCCTAAGATATGTTTCTTTTGGTCGTTATCGAAGTTTGGAAGATTATCGTTGACGTTAATTCTGTCCTGAATCCATTGAATAATCTTTGGATTTCTCATGTACATATATTCGATACCAATGTGTTGGCAATACACGTTTTTAAGATGATTCAGGATTTCCTGAAGCGTAGCTGGTTTGTGTCCCAAAACTTTGGCGGCATCAAAAACCGTATTCAGATCAGCAGCTGACAAACCAAAATTTTCTATATCTAATGTTGGTGAAGAAGTTCTTCGGGTACGAACCGGATTTGTTTCTGTAAAAAGATGCCCACGAGTTCTGTATCCGTCGATTAATTTCAATACGTTAAACTCTTTCTGAAGTTTGTCTGAAACCTGTCCGTTTGCCGGAACATTGGCAGCATAATTAGCCAATTCAGCTACTGCGTTTTCTTCATTAAAAGTCGTTATTCCAAAGTCGAAGCCTTGAAAAAAAGCTCTCCAACTTGGCTCAACGCTATCTGGGTTTTGAAGGTATTGTTCGTATAAATCGGCGAAAAATTCTGTATGTGCTGCGTTTAAAAAGGAAAACCTATCCATAAAATATAATTGAATGTCCTGATTTGTATAATAAGTTTGGCAAAAGTACGATAAATGCATAATATTATTAATTATTTTAGATACTTTTATCTTTTAAAATTTTAATTAAAAACATTCATGAACAACTTTAAGTTAATCGATTGCACTAAAACTGTTTTTCTATTTGTTTTTTTAACATTTTCCTGTTCATTTTATGCCCAAGAAGAAAAGCCATTGCCAAAAGCAAAAACCGGTCAATTTTGGGAACATGTTCAATTTGGAGGCGGTCTTGGTGCTTCCTTTGGCAACGATTACACAGATATTACTGTTGCGCCAAGTGCTATTTATAATTTTAATGACCATTTTGCTTTTGGAGTCGGATTGCAATACAGTAATTTGAAGCAAAAGCATTATTATTCTTCTAATGTTTATGGCGGAAATTTGATTGGAATATACAGTCCGATAGAAGAAATTCAATTTTCACTGGAGTTAGCAGAAGTAAGCGTCAACAACAAATACATGGAATTAGGCGGAGATTACAAACGCAGTTTTTGGAATACCGGTTTGTTTTTTGGCGGAGGTTATCAGGAAGGCGACGTTACGATTGGTGCGCGTGTCAACTTGCTTTATGACAAAAAAGAAGATATTTACGGCAGTGCCTTTATGCCGTTTGTCAGAGTGTTTTTTTAAAACTTACTTCTATACCAAACTTTCATCCATTCTCGTTTTAAAACTAAAAAGGCAATTTGTTCCGAAAGTTCTACTGTATCTGAACCATCTAACTGTTTGACGTTATCTTCCGGCACGTCGATGATGTAAAGCAAGTTGAGCAATTCGGCGTATTTATACTGAATCAAGCGATAAATTTTTTCGTGCAGCTGTACTTTAAGTTCATGCGGAGTGGTGCTTTGCGGAAAATCAACAGCTTCATTGGCAAAGTTGAAATCTTTATTGATTTGCTCAATCAATTTGGAATACAGGTTTTCTTTTTCAGCTTCCGAAAGTAAATCTTCAGTTGTTGATGGTGCAATAAAACTAGACATTTCTACTCATTAATTTTTCGCCAAACGCTTTCAGAATCGCTTTCTTATCATTGCCAATATTCATTTTTTCTAAGGTTTCAAATGCTTTGAAAGTATAATTTTGAATAGCATTTTGAGTGGCTTCTGAAGCTCCGGTTTGATTAAAAATTTCCTTAACCGAACTAATTTTATCCGTATTATCGCTTGGTTGAATGGAGAATAAATGCAGTAATTGTTCTTTCTCATTTGCCGATGCAAATTCCATTGCCTTTAGATACAAATAGGTTTTTTTGTTTTCGATGATATCGCCGCCAACCTGCTTTCCGAAGGTTTCCGGATTACCAAAAGCATCTAAATAATCGTCCTGCAACTGGAATGCAATTCCTAAATTCAGTCCAAAATCATAAATAGCATTTGCATTTTCGACTGATGTTTGGGCTACAATCGCACCCATTTTCATGGAAGCGCCAACCAAAACGGCAGTTTTATATTCAATCATTTTCAAATATTCAGCAATCGTAACATCATCGCGTGTTTCAAAATCGACGTCGTATTGTTGTCCTTCGCAAACTTCTAAAGCCGTTTTGCTGAATAATTTGGCTAATTCCCTGAAAATTGTTGGCTCGTATTCTTCAAAATATTGATAGGCTAAAATCAGCATCGCATCACCGGAAAGAATTCCGGTATTGATATTCCATTTTTCATGTACGGTTTCATTCCCTCTTCGCAATGGCGCGTCATCCATAATGTCATCATGAATTAAAGAAAAATTATGAAAAACCTCAACCGCTGTGGCTGCCTGTAATGCTTTTTGGCAATCTACATCAAAAACTTCGGCGCTCATTAATGTCAAAACCGGACGCAATCTTTTTCCGCCAAGCGAAAGAATATACTGAATAGGTTCGTATAAGTTTTTTGGCTCTTTCTTTAAAGCTAACGATTTAAAATGTGCTGTGAC
The DNA here is from genome assembly GCF_004797125.1 of Flavobacterium sangjuense. Taxonomy (NCBI): domain Bacteria; kingdom Pseudomonadati; phylum Bacteroidota; class Flavobacteriia; order Flavobacteriales; family Flavobacteriaceae; genus Flavobacterium; species Flavobacterium sangjuense. The sequence goes on along the minus strand of NZ_CP038810.1, from coordinate 950,709 downwards.
TATGTCCTGATAATGCGATATCGCGTGCATGAAAATTATTTTCGGCTAATTTAGGTTATTCTGCCCGATTACAAAAGTGTGCTTTTTGCCAATGTTAAATTTACGTTAATACTTTGGAAACTATTTTAGTGTTTAAAGTTTCCATATTACATTTGCACCATAATTTTTAACATATCATGAAAGATAAAATCATCAAAAAAGCAACCGACATGTTCCTGAAACTTGGGTTCAAGAGTGTCACTATGGATGATATTGCGGGTGAGATGTGTATTTCCAAAAAAACGATATACAAATATTTCAGCAACAAAGAAACGTTGATTGAAGAAGGAACCGAAGTGGTACATCAAAATATTCATGCACTTATGGAAGAAGTGATTTCTCAAAACCACAATGCCATTGCCGAAAATTTTCAAATGCGTGAAATGTTCAAACAAATGTTTCAGTCGTTTGACCAATCTCCAGCCTATCAGCTCAAAAAACATTACCCTGAGATTTATGAAAAAATGATGGCTAACGAAATAGAAGATTGCAGTCGATTCTTTCGCGGCAATATTGAAAAAGGAATATCAGAGGGTTTATACAGAAAAGAAACTGATGTTGAAGCAGCCGTAAAATTTTATTACACCTTGATTTTTTCAATCAATGAAACTACCAAAATGGAAAAAGACGCCTACGAACTCGAAGCCAAAGCACTAGAATATCATACACGAGCAATTGCAACTCCGAAAGGAATTTTAGAATTAGAAAAACAAATAAAAATTCACCATACATAATCACCAATCTATGAAAAACAAATTAATCATAACCTTTGTAATGCTTGTAAGTGTTTTACAAGCGCAGGACAAAAAAGAAACATATTCTTTTAGTCTGCAACAAGCTATTAACCACGCTCTCGAACATAATTATTCGGCCATCAATGCGAATCGCGATATTGAAGCGGCTAAAAAGAAAAAATGGGAAACTACCACTATAGGTCTGCCACAGATAAATGGTAGCGTTGGTTACCAAAACAATTTTGTGTTTACCAGACAAGGGATTACCGGAAATCCTTTCAATCCTGCTGCTGATCAAAGTGGCGTTTCAACCATTGCGTTTGGCACAAAACATACAATGAATTCGGGCTTGACATTGAGTCAATTGATTTTTGACGGCTCTTATTTGGTTGGATTACAATCGGCTAAAACCTATTTAAAAATTTCTGAAAATGCCAAAATAAAAACCAATCAGGAGTTAAAAGAAATTGTCACTAATTCCTATGGTAACGTATTGTTAGCACAGGAAAGTGTTTTGATTTTGGAAAAAAACAAAGCTATTTTAGAGAAAACACTTAACGACACCAAAGAAGTTTATAAAAATGGTCTTATTGAAGAAGAAAATGTAGAGCAATTGCAACTAACATTGTCTTCTATAAATAGTGCTTTGCAATATTCTAACCGTATGAAAACCATTTCGTCAAATATGCTGAAACTTGTATTAGGCATTGATTTAGAAGAGCAATTAACATTGACCGATAATCTAAACTCGTTAACTCAAAACAATTTTGACCTGGCACTATTGAAAGAAGATTTTAATGTTACCAATAACATTGATTATCAAATTGGTCAAAACATGCAGGAATCGAAAAGGTTAATGATGCTGTACGAAAAAAGCAAAGCCTTACCATCACTTGGCGCTGCGTTTAACTTTGGTTACAATTCCTTTGCTAACGAATTTACTTTTGCAAACGGTGATCAGAAATGGAATAATTTTTCAAATCTTGGTGTGAGTTTGAATGTGCCAATATTCAGCAGCTTTGGAAGAAGTGCCAAAACACAACAAGCCAAAATTGCTTTGGAACAATCGAAAACACAATTAAAAGAAACTGAACAAAAATTAAAACTTCAGTTCGAAAGCGCCAAAAGCGACTACGAATACAGCTTGGATCAATATGCTACTGCAAAAGACAATTTGAGTTTGGCTGAACGCATCGAAAACAAACAGCAAATTAAATTCCGTGAAGGGCTTTCTTCAAGTTTTGATTTTACCGAAGCCCAACAACAATTGTATTCAAAACAACAAGACTACCTAAAATCAATGGTGGAAGTCATCAACAAAAAAGCAACTTTAGAAAAACTATTAAATAAAAACTAATCCATTACAAATGAAGAAATTATTATATCTATCGGCATTATCAATCGTTCTTCTTTCCTGCTCAAATGCAGCGAAAACAGAAAACATTGACGATTTAATCAGCGCTAAAAACGTAAAAGCATTAAACGAAAAGAAAACAGCGCTTCAGGCTGATATTGCTAAAATAGAAGCTGCATTAGCAACTTTGGATGTTAAAAAAGAAGAAGCTTTGGTTTCTGTTTTAACTGTAAAAGATACTGTTTTCAATCACTATCTTGACATTCAGGGAAATGTTAACACTAAAGAAAACATCTTGGTGCAACCGGAATTCAGCGGAACATTGACATCACTTACCGTTAAAGCCGGTGACCGGGTTTCTAAAGGACAAATTCTTGGTCGAGTTGATGACGCCGGAATGAGTTCCCAATTGGCAAGTGCGCAAAATCAATACAGTTTAGCCAAAACAACTTTCGACAGACAAAAAAATCTGTGGGACAAAAAAATTGGTTCTGAAATTCAGTATTTACAAGCGCAAACGCAAATGGTTTCTGCTCAAAAAGCGGTTGCCCAAATCAACGCACAATTGGCTAAAACAGTTATTCGTGCTCCATTTTCAGGAACAATCGATGAAGTTTTTGCCGAAAAAGGTCAGGTTGTAGCGCCAAGTGTTACCGGTTTGTTACGTATTGTAAATCTTGGGAACATGTATGTTTCGACTTCGGTTCCTGAAACGTATATCGGAAAATTGAAACTTGGCGATCAGGTTGATGTTTATTTGGCCTCACTTGGAAAAACCTATAAAGGAAAAGTACGTCAGGTTGGAAGTTACATCAATCCAAACAACAGAACTTTTGGTATAGAAGTTAGTGTGCCAAATCCGGAAAACTTATTGCGTCCAAACCAAGTTGCCAAATTAAAAATCACAGATTATACTAGCAAAAATGCCATTGTTGTTCCAACTGCTGTAATTCAGGAAGACGGAAAAGGCAACCAATATGTTTACGTTGTAGAAGGAAGTAATGGAAAAACCGGAACGGCTAAAAAAGTAGTGGTTACCGTTGGCAAATCATCTGATAACGTTACTGAAATTTTAAGCGGTTTGTCTGCTAACGATATTATAGTAACTGAAGGTGTGAATACTATTTCAGAAGGAATGAAACTTAATTTCTAAACTTAAACTATGTCACATCAAAGTAAAGAATTCGGTATATCAAGTTGGGCTGTTGACAATCGTGTCACGGTTTATATCTTGACCCTTTTAATCGTAATCACAGGTGTTATTGCCTATGTTACGATGCCACGTGAGGATTTCCCTGAAATCATCGAAAACAAAGTATATATCTCGTCTGTTTTTCCTGGAAATTCTGCCGAAGATGTAGAGAAATTGATTGTAAAACCACTCGAAAAAGAAATCAAAAACATTAGTGGTGTTGAGAAAGTAACGGCAAGTTCCTTTCAGGATTACGGAATGATTATAGTCGAGTTTGCTGATAAAATCGGAATTGAAGAAGCAAAAGTCAAAATCAAAGACAAAGTTGATCTTGTAAAAGCCGATACCGATTGGCCAAATCTTGACAACGGAAGTAAAGTTGAACCTAGTGTTTTCGAATTGAACATTTCGGAAGAAGTGCCGATTTTGAATATCAACATGCAGGGAAATTATACCACACAACAGTTGAAAGACTATGGTAAAAAACTGCAGGATGACATTGAGGAAATTCCGGAAGTTAAGAAAGTAGACATTCTTGGTGTTGATGATAAAGAAGTAGAAATTGCTGTTGATATTTTCAAAATGTCCGCAGCCCAGGTTTCGTTTGACGACATTCAAAATGCCGTGAAGTATGAAAACATGACGCTTTCAGGCGGGAATTTGATTTCGCAAGGTTCGAGAAATAACATCCGAATTGTGGGTGAAATCAAAGATCCGAAAGAACTTGAGAATGTTATTGTAAAACACAATGGCGGAGCTGTTTACCTAAAAGATATCGCTACTGTTTCTTTCAAAGAAAAAGAGAAAACAACTTATGCCCGTGAAAAAGGAGAAGAAGTTGTGATGCTGAATGTAAAAAAACGTTCGAATCAAAACATGATTTCTGCCATTGAGCAGGTGAAAGAAAAAATCAAGTTGGCACAGGAAAATTATTTGCCAAAAGATTTAAAACTAAAGCTTACTAACGACCAATCTTCTCGTGTCGAACATCAGGTTGATGAATTATCAAACCATATCATTTTCGGAATTGTACTGGTAATGATTGTATTGATGTTCACGATGGGATTGCGAAACTCCTTGTTTGTTGGAGCGGCAATTCCACTGTCAATGATGATGGCGTTTACGATACTTTCTGCCTTTGGTCTAACGCTAAACACGATGGTTTTATTCGGATTAGTAATGGGATTGGGAATGCTTGTTGACGACGGAATTGTAGTTGTCGATAACGTTTTTGCCAATATGAAAAAAGGAATGCCGCGAATTCAGGCGTCGAAAATTGGTATTGGTGAAATTGCCTGGCCGGTTATTTCTTCTACGGCAACAACCTTGATGGCGTTTTTACCATTCGCGCTTTGGCCTGGAACCATGGGGAAATTCATGAAATATTTCCCAATTACACTGACGATAACATTAAGTGCTTCATTATTTGTGGCGATGGTTGTAAATGCTGCCATGACTGGTGGTTCGATGGATATTGAGGATAAAAACGTTAGTAAAAAATCGGCTAAAACTTATTCTATAATTTTTACCATTATCGCGGTGATATTTGTGTTGCTTGGTAATATTTATGATTCGAAATTTGCCCGAGCGATTGGACATTTAGCCATAATATCACTTGGATTAATGTGGTTGTACAAAATCAAATTATACCAATGGACACAGGATTTTCAGCATAACTTTTTCCCAAGAATGGAGAAAAAATACCAAAGCTTTTTAGCTAAAATATTAACCGGAAGAAATGCCTGGATTGCATTAGGAACTATTATCGGAATGTTATTTTTCTCTTTCATGCTATTGGGGATTTTCCCGAGAAAAGTATTGTTCTTCCCGGATAATATCCCGAATCAGGCGATAGTTTATATCGAATATCCGCAAGGAACCGATATCGAAAAAACAAACAAAGCTACCTTATTTGTAGAAAAACAAGTGATTGGCATTTTGAGTAAATACATCGATCCAAAAACCAATGAAAATTTCCTTGCCGAGAGTATTGTTTCTCAGGTTGGTGTTGGTGCAGGAAATCCAAATGTTGATGCCGGTTCTGCTTCGGAAACGCCTTTTAAAGGGAAAGTAACGGTGAATTTCTCCGAGTACAAATTCAGAAGAGGTTACAATACTTCCGATGTTTTAGAAGAAATCAGAGCGAAAGTAAAAGGTATTGCAGGTGCGAATGTGACGGTTGAAAAAGACGCGAATGGACCGCCAGCCGGTTATCCGATTAGTGTTCAGTTAACCGGAACTGATTATGATGTGATGCTTAAGGAAGCTGACAAACTGATTGCTTTTATCGACTCTAAAAACATTCCCGGAATTGAAAAACTGAATGTTGATGTAAATAAAGAAAGTCCGGAACTGGAAGTAAAAGTAGACAGAGTAAATGCCGGAAGTGTTGGTGTTTCTACAGGTCAGTTAGGTTTTAACCTGCGTCGTTCGGTTTATGGTCAGGAAATCTCGACTTACAAAGAAGGCGATGATGATTATAATATTGTGGTTCGTATGCAGGAAGACCAACGCAAAAGCGAAAATATACTTTTCAATCAGTCGTTGACTTTCAGAAATCAGAGTAACGGACAAATTGTGCAGGTTCCGATTTCGGCAGTATCACAAACAGAGAAAACGGATACCTATAACCAAATCAAAAGAAAGAACTACAAACGTATTTTGACGGTTTATTCCAATGTGTTGACTGGTTTTAACGGAGACGAAATTACCAAGCAAATTGCGACCGAATTAAGCGGCTACAAAATGCCAAAGGATGTGACCTATTCGTTCTCCGGCGTACAGGAAGAGCAAGGAAAAAATCAAAGTTTCTTGTTTTATGCGTTGTTTTTGGCTTTGGCCGGAATTACCATAATCATCGTGCTGCAATTTAATTCGGTTTCCAAATCACTGGTTATTTTGTTTACCGTATTGTTGAGTTTCAGTGGTGTTTTCTACGGCTATGTAATTGCGGGAATGGATTTCGTTGTGCTGATGACCATGATGGGAATTATTTCGCTGGCGGGAATTGTGGTGAAAAACGGAATCGTATTAATGGATTTCTTTGTCTTATTATTAGATAAAAAAGTCGCCGACAAAGGAGTTGAATCGCATAACGATTTATCTCTTGACGAAATTAAAGCCGTAATCATCGAAAGTGGAAAATCGCGTTTGCGTCCCGTTTTATTAACGGCTTTGACAGCAGTTCTCGGATTAATTCCGTTAGCGATTGGTTTGAACTTTGACTTCTTCGGATTAATAACTGATTTGAATCCGCACTTATATATGGGTGGTGATAACGTTATTTTCTGGTCACCATTGGCTTGGACCATTATCTTCGGATTGACTTATGCTACAGTACTAACTTTAGTAATGGTTCCGGTAATGTTCTACTTGGTGAAACGAGTAAAATATTGGTTACGCGACAAAAGAAACGCAGGAAAAGAATTGGAAGAAGCTTAATTTCCGATAACTATAAATAAAAAAAGGGAACTCAAATTGGGTTCCCTTTTTACATTATAAACAATTAACTTTTTAATTTTTAGCAAGAGCTTCTTGTCTCCAGGATTTCACTTTGGCAACTCTGCTGTTTGAATAATCAACTTCGCTTAGTGATTTATCATTCCAGAAAAACCATTTTCCGGTTTTTTCTCCGTTAGTATATTCACCTATAGATTTTTTATTTCCATTAGTATCATAAGAAACCCAACTTCCTTCTAATTTGCCATCTTTAAAATGACCTTGTTGTTGGATTTGTCCATTATCATAGTAGTAAGTAGCTTTTACCAAGTTCCCTTCTTGTTCCAAAAATGGTTTTCCTGTTTGCGCAAAAGTCAATGCTGAGATTGCTAAAGCGCCTAAAATCATTATCTTTTTCATAGTTGTAGGTTTTAAGTATTCATAATTACATAACAAATGTATACATTATTTTACATTAAAAAAACTTTTACTTAACAATTTGGTAACATTGAGTGAAAACTTAACATTGGAAAATAAAAAAAGCCAGATACTTTAGTATTAGCCTTTTGACTATAACCAAACTAAAAGTCAGGGCATACTCACCATTTTCTGAAAAATTGTCATTTTTATTACTATAACATTTCGAAATTCTGTCATTTTTTCACCGAAAACAGTGTCGGCACAAAACTTGTTTGTGGAGAGAAAAAAATAATTATTGTCTAATTTTAAATCTAAATTATTATGGAAACTTTAAAAAGACTGCCAATGATTAACAACAGCTGGCCGATGCTTTTAAACAACCTTTTTAATCGTGATTCTTTTAATGAAGGGAATCTTAATTTTTTTGACCAAAACAATGCGGTAATTCCTGCAGTAAACATTAAGGAAACTACCGAAAGCTTCGCCATCGAACTATTGGCACCGGGAATGACCAAAGCAGATTTTAAAGTAGAGGTGGATAAAAACCAACTTACCATTTCTGCCCAAAAACAATCCCAATCGGAAACCGATTTGGATAACTACCACAGAAAAGAATTCAGCTTTGAGTCGTTGAGAAGAACCTTCACCTTACCTGAAAACATTGTAGATGTAGATAAGATAAATGCACAGTATACCGAAGGTATTCTTTATCTAACCATTCCGAAAAAAGAAGAAGCTTTACCGAAACCGGCAAAACTTATTGAAATTTCTTAATGGGTAAACAAACAAATTATAACAAGCGGGCTTTTGACCCGCTTGTTTATTTAAAGATGTTTCTGAATAACTCCCTGCGCATATTTTTCAGAAAGTACCCAATTACAAAATCCCTAATTCTTCACAAAACGTCCAAACTTATTCCCTACTTTTAAGATGTAAATTCCCGAAGGCAGTGTGGCAACATTAAGCGAATGCGTATTTGTTTTTTCAAAACGCATCTTCCTGCCGGCTAGGTCATATAAGATGATGGCTGCATCATCCTCGGGCGCAGTTCCTTCAAATGTTAACTCGGCTGCAACCGGATTGGGATAAATGGTAAATGAAGTTGGAACGGAATAAGAAGGAGTGGCCAATGTTGAAAACTGAAAACGGGCGCTTACAGGCAAATGATCGGAAGTCGTATTGTAATAATCACTTATGCTTTGGGCTGCGGCTACTTCCTGGGCACTACTGTTCATGACGTAGTTTGATGACAGTTCATTAGATAATATGATATTCTCAATAAGCGGATGATTCCAATGCGCATCATTGAGATACTGGGTAGTGGGAATATAATTTGTTACGTCATCCATAAAATTTTTATAGGGCGAGTCCGTACAGCTACAGTTACTGCTTGTAGTTCCGACAAGGTAATCATTGAAATCTCCAATAAGAACGAGGTTTCTGGTGTTGTAACCGGTTCCGTCAAGAATGGTTTTTAGTGCCTCCGAACCACCCAGCCTGCGTGTATAGCTCCCAGCATCGCCATCTTCGGCCTTGGCATGGATATTTATGATAGACAAAGGGATGAGATTAGCACCCGAAACAAGGTTTACATCGTATCGCGCAGGATAGCGCCCACTTGACCAATTGTAATAATAGGAATTGCCTTGAGCTGGACTTCCACTGCTTAACATAGCCGAATAAACATACTGCACTCGTGCTTTTTTATATATGATACCCTGTCTTTGTTCGCAGTCATAAGCGTTCGGATATACAATTCTGCCTTCCCATACATCACTGCCCATAATAGCTACAAGTGCCGGGATAGATGGGTTAGTCAACAAGTTGGAAACTTCCTGAATACAATAGATATCCGAGTCCATCGCCAGCATTGCAGCCGCAACATTGCTAAACTGCAGGTTTTCATCTGTAGGTCCAAAAGCCGTACATCCCAGCCATTCGGTGTTCCAGTTGGTGATTTTGAACTCACTCGTATTGGGGTTTACAGGCGCATCAGCCGTAACCTTGACATTCTTTATTTCCCAGGTTGCACTTTGGGTAGCGCTGCTCTGGTAGCGGAAAGCAATACGTGAATTTGCTGACTTAGCCGCTTCCGGAATGATAAGTTCACCCGAAGAAACAAACTGCCATCCCACAGTAATAGCTTGATTCACGCCTGTCAGTTCTATCCATGCAGTCGTAGCAGGATCACCACTGTAGTTAGCCGTTGCAAAAACTTTATACCAACCTTCGGCAACACCTACATTAACAAACGGAGTGCTCCCACGGGTATGGCTAAAAGTAAGTTTTGTATTGTTTGTTCCTGCCAGATTCAAATTAGGGCTAATAAGCCAGTCTTCGTTTTCGTGGTTTTGTGCACTATAATAGCCACTGCAAACCGCACCATAAGTAGAAGACCCAAAATACCAGTCTTGAGCACCAATAACACTCACTGGTGTAAACGTATTAAAGCTTGCCTGGGTAAGCATGCTCTGGTCAAGGATTGTAATTTGTGCATTTAATTGGCCTGAGCCAAATGCGGAAAGGATAAGTACAAGACTAAGTCGGATGCATTTTTTCATTGTGGTAAAAAATAGCCCTGAATGGTCCTGCGAATTTTCCAACAGAAGCATTCAGTAAATTAAATTGTGTATGGTAAACATACAAATAAAACTATTATGTTGTTTGCTGTTAATCCAAAAAACCATCAGGATACAACACCTGCCGATACTTTTCAGAGAGTGTCTTTATCTTTTTAAATCAAAAAAGCCTGATAGTTTAGTATCAGGCTTTTGGACTTTTGCTTATTTAAAGATGTTTCTGAATGACTTCCTGCCACTGCTGTGCCAGTTTGAGCTCTTCCTGCGCGTACACAGGGACAATATAATCGTTGTCGGCATCGTGAAAAAGTACGGTGTTGCTTTGCGGTATGCCTTTTTTTGACATAAAAAACCATTCCACTTTTTTCAGCACATTCGATTTTCCCTGCGGACTTGAGGTTGCCACTTTACAGCTTTCACTTTGTTTTAAATCCTGAAAGGACACATACGGTTCCTTAAGGTTGAAATCAATAAAAAGGAGGCCTTTCTTTTTTGAATCTATGCCTAAAGCCTTTCTGTTGTGAGTTGCTATAAGCTCGAATTGGTATTTATTATCCTGACTATTTTGGGCAAAAAGGGTCTTGATTTGGTTCTTGTCTAATTGGTTTGCCCTCAATACAAAATAAAGTGGGAAAACCACGATGGCTATAAGCACAAGGCCTATAATGATAACTGGTGTATCCATGATAATTGTTTTTAATAAAGTTAGTGCCGCTATCCGGAAGGATGCGACGGTATTCGATTTTTAGTTGCTAAAAAAGGAAGTCTTTACCAAAAATAATGAAAGGGAAACAGGAGCCGCGATACACTTTCACAGCGATTCACATCCTGAATAAATACATTGGCCTGTCTTGTAGGTTGTAACGACAGGTTTATACTTTCACTGCAGCACAGCGCACTGTAGGCAAAGGGTAACGGTTTTGCCGAATGTTCAGGCAGCACAGTAATCTGCATTACCTGAGGCTGCAGCATGTTTTTATGCAAGGAATGGTCTGCCTTGTGGAAGGTTTCCTTTCGGTTGTCTGAAGATTCATTGACAGTAATGACGGTACGGGCAGTTACTGAAAAGCTAAAAAGCAACAGTAACGACACAAACCCTATGAATTTCTTTGTAGACATGGGACAAAAGTAAGGTTTATTTGCTGTGGAGAGTGGTAAAGGAAAGTTAAAGGCCTATTTCTTTTACTCTCAATTTAGTTTAGAGTACGCTTACTTTAGTTTGGTGAACTACTTTCTTTGTTCAGTGAACTATTAATTAAGTTTTGAGTACGCTGAATTTAGTTTAGTGAACTATTTTCTTTGTAATGAGAACGCTGAATTTAGTTTTGGGAACTCCCAATTTAGTTTGGAGTACTACTTATTTAGTTTCATGAACCCCTTTCTTTGTTTGGTAAACACTTACTTTAATTTAGCGTACTATTTATTTAGTATAGGAAATCCCTTTCTTAAGAAACGCTTAAAATTAACAGTCTTTTTCTTCTTTGGCATTTAGTTTGGTTTTCGATAATTGAGCAAAAAAAAATAATTATTAATCACTAAATTTTAGAAATCATGGCACGACAAAAGTTAATGCGAGTGATGGATCTTGACAAAGCAAGAACCCGATTGGCAGCGGTAAAAAGTATAGACCCTGCGTTAGACCTAAGCAACGGAATTACTGTTGCAAACTACGAAACACAAGTAGGCACCTTAACTTCAAATCTTGAAGCTTACAACACAGCCCTTAGTACAGTAGATAATTTATACAATGTTTGTATAGCACAACTCGCTGTTATAAAAGACTGGAACGAACGCATCCTAGCCGGAGTAGCTACCCGATTTGGTAAGAATAGCTCGGAATACGAAATGGCTGGTGGCGTAAAAAAAAGTGAACGAAAAAAACCAGGAAAAAAACAATTATGATAGAAAATTACTTTAAGTAAAAGCCCAGTTGAGAGACTGGGTTTTTTTGTTGAAGCTAAACTCCTTCTATGCTATTTTAAATATATATAAATAAAAAAATCCTGTAAAATTTACAGGATTTTTTTAGTAATTTTTTGCCATAAGCTATACAATTAAATTTTTTTTAACCCAACATTAAAGAAAGTTGATCATCACTAAGATTTGGAAAATTGTTTTTTACATGAGTTTGAAACTCTAACAAAGATCCATTATATCTTTTTACAAAATCAACTAATTCACCCTTAGGCTTTCTGAAATGTTTATTGATGTTCTTGATAATAGCTTTTCTTGTTCCATCTTTTAGTTTATTAATGAAACCTTTGGGATTTGCTACTTTTAAGGTACCACTTAAAATTTCCTTTGATAAGTAATTACTTGAAATAAACCAATTATAGGCACTCGTGTAAGCGCGCTTTCCACCAATCATAAATTTAGGTACAAGTATAATTCGTTTCCCTTTGTATGATGGCAATTCAACTTCCTTACTCATCCAACAATTTGATTTTGCATCAAAATATTCAATTTCAAATTTAGATGTCGGAATTCCATATTTCAAACATTGCCGATATGTAAATTCTGCAAATATGTCTCTACAAACGTTTGCTAGTGTATCTGACATATTATCTGGTCCAATCCCTTTAACTAATAAAAGAACATTATGCGCCTCATTAGTTATTGAAACGCCAGCTCTAGCAAAAAGATTACTGCTTAAAGAACCAAAGATAATCTCAGCCTTTGTTGGACCTATTCCTTTCCCTTTATTGGTTTTTGAATACCCAAATCCATATTCATTAGCTTCCTGAAGATGGGAAAGAAAGGCTAAGCCGTTAGTAGCATCGTTAGGAACTATGTAGGTCCTATTTAAAACTTCTAAAAATGCCTTGCTTCTTATGTATACTTGTTTTGCAATGCTATCCTTTAAATTATTTGCAATATTATAAGGATCTATAAATAATTCTAAATCACTTAGCAACAAAATATTTGTATGCTCCGGATTACCTGCGACATTAAAATGTCGATTAAAATCTAGTTTTCTCATTTTTTTAATTTTTTTAAAACCCCAACCTAAGTTGGGGTTGATTATTATTCCTGTCAATTTAAGCGCACTATTTTTTACCTTTACTGTCGCTTCTGTTACTTCTAATATGTTCCTTTACTTCTACTTTCTTCCCATCAACTACTTTCGTATGCGCTGGAATTCTGTTAAACTTTTTTCCTTCTGAATCTTTTGCCATTATTTTACACCTCCTTTCCATTATTTTAAATTTATTAAGTATTTTGTTATAAGTTTGTTAGACCTTATAACAGTACATTAATCGTATTTTATAAAAGTCCCCCAAAAGGGGAGAATTTTTTTTTACAGTAAATAGTAAAGTATGGAAGAGATTGGGAGTTTTTTTGAAACCAATTCAAAAAAGATTAGTGAGATTTCTTCTGTTGAATGGAAGATAGCTTTAATTAAGTGTGAAGAACATTTAGATTATAGATTAAAAATGAAAACTTTATATGGTGCCCATACAGCAAAAAACTTGGGTGTCGATGCAAAAAATTATTACATGAATTTTGCTACTGATGCTTTATTGTTTGGTCATTGGGAGTGGAAAGATGAATTTGACTTGCCACAACAACTGATAAGAATCATAGACAGTAGAATTTCAACTGTAGTCAAATCATACAAATTACAAAAAGAGAAGAACAACAAAAAAATTGAAGATGGATTTTTTCCTGAAACTGTTGAGATTGACTATCGAGATGTTGAATTAGATTTTTATAAATTATCGTCTGACATAAATTTCGATTACGAAAAAGCTGAATTGTTTGAAGAGAAAATAAAAGAAATTGAAAAAGAAATTAATTCAAGTAATGATGAAAATGTTGGGTTTTTATGGGAATGCATTAAGGAAGGCAAAAAAAGGAATCAAATATCAGAATTAATGAATATGACTCCTAAGCAAGTGGATAAAATAAAAGAAAAGTTAGTCTCAATTACAAAAAAAATAATTAATCATGAAATCTAGCAACGCAATTGAAATATTGAATAATTACTTCGGTTTAATGCTCGAATTAAATTATCATACTCCTGCAGAAGATTATTTTGATAAGATGGATAATGTAAGTGAGTTTGTAAATTTACATTTAAATAAAATTAAACTTAAACAAGCTAAATCCAAAGCACTCTACAATAAAAAAAGATATGAAGAGCTTAAATCAGAATTTGAAAAATTAAAAAAATACGGGGTTGAAGAATTAAAAAAGCTATTAGGTAATAAAGAAAGATTACAATTACAGCCATTGTTCAGGAAGTTTGAAGATTTATCAGAAAGTGATGAAATGGAAATAATTGATGATAGTGATTTTATAAATTTCATTTCCGTTTTGAAAGACAAATTAAATGATGAGACTAAGTAATCCTCAAAGACATGCAAATAATGTATTAGATTCAGTGGGGTGGAAACAACCAGGAGACTTATCCTTAGAAGAACTTGTTTGGTCGCTAGGCGGTTATATAAAGTATTCTGAAATGAATAAAGTAGAAGGGCGTATTCTTATGAGTAAGGAAAATGCCATAATAACAATTAATTCGAAAATTAAATATCTTCCAAAGTTAAATTTTGTAATTGCACATGAAATTGGACATCTAGTGATGCATAAGGACATTTCTTATTTGTTTTCTGACACAAAAAAAACTCTTCAACAATGGCTTGCAAATGGCATACATGAAAATGAGGCTAATGAATTTGCTTCTGAACTTTTAATGCCAAGTGAATTATTTATAAGAAGAGTAAAAGGCAAGAAGTTAAATTTAGATTTAATTAAAGAAACCTCTAACTATTTTGGGGCCTCCCAAACTGCAACATTTCTAAAATATAAAGATTATGGCGATTTTCCCGTATGTATAATTTATTTAGAAAATGGACGAGTTGTTTGGAAACAAGAATCGAAGGACTTCCCATTAAAATTTATATCCAAGGGATTTTCAGCTCCAGAACAATCAAATTGCGGTGACTTTTTTAAAGGAAAGTCAATTGAGGATGAGCCAATATTGATTGATGCTTTAGATTGGTTTCCAGAAGATTTTAATATTGATGATTACTTAGATTTGGAATTTTATGAGCAATGCTTTAAAATAAGTGAAACATCAATACTATGCTGTCTATGGTGTAAATAATTTATCCATCTAATATAAATTTGCAATACTTTTTGATAGATATCGGCACCTAAACATTAGGCCATATTCTTTTAATTTCTATACACATTGTTTCAATATCTTCCAGTGTCTTTTCAATTTTTGTTGGTGCCGTAAAAAAACTCTCTGCAAAAACATCGACAGATAAACACAATTCAGGCAATACAATAATACCTGTATCGTCGTACACTAAGTCGAGATATTGATATAAACAAGTAGAGACATATTTTGCTTGGTCTCTATCAAAAATATTTCCTTTCGCAATATGTATTTTCACGCCCCTAAAAATGGCTGACCATCAATAAAGACTTTAATAATTAAATCCGCTGAAACAATGATTTCAACATCTGAAACTACAAAAGAATTTATCGCGGGTTTTTTTAAAACTTCGTACACATTTTCTTGGAGAAATGATGGCAATTTCATTTTAATAAATCTCTCCAAAGCTTCAATAGAAACAGCTTTGTCGATAATCGCCAATGGCTTTTCAGGAGTCTTGTTTTTTAATTCCTGAATTCCGTCTAAGATTGGTTGGATGTTACCATAGTTAGCTATTGCTTTTCTGATACGAGCTTTTGCAAGACTATATCTGGCAATTAAGACCTTTGGAGGATTCTTTTGCTGCTTGACAATACTTCTTTTTTTATAGTCAGAACTATTAGAAAAGCTCGCTAATTGGTTTATGGAAATCTTATACTCTGGCATAAATTATTCCTCTAAATTAATACTACAACTTTACCCTGTAGTTGTATACAAGGTTGTAATTTCCAATAAAGTGCGTGGTATTTGTTCTTGGAACTAGTGCTAAAGTAAGAATAAAATTAACAAGCATTCATTTTTTGTCAATTATTTTCAAAAACCAGCAAATTAAAAAAGCCCGATACTTTCGTATCGGGCTTTTAAGCTCCCCCTCTTGGGCTCGAACCAAGGACCCTCTGATTAACAGTCAGATGCTCTAACCAACTGAGCTAAGGAGGAAGATAGTTTATCTTTTAAGCGGTTGCAAATATAGAACGATTTTTATTTTTTACAAATAAAAAATCAAGAAAATTTTAAAAAATATTATTTGTTAAAAATCGCCTTATAAATATCATTCCCGTTGGCAAACAGCAATAACGAAATAAGTAAAACAAAGCCAACCATTTGGGCATTTTCCAAGAACTTATCGCTAGGTTTTCTACCGCTAATCAATTCGTATAATAAAAACATTACATGGCCACCATCCAATGCTGGTATAGGCAATAAATTCATTACACCAAGCATGATTGATAACAATGCCGTGATATTCCAAAACGCTTCCCAACTCCAGGTTTGTGGAAATATATTGAATATGGCAGCAAAACCACCAACGCCTTTGTAAGCACCTGTGCTAGGAGTGAAAATAGCTTTTAGTTGTTTTCCATAACTGCTAAGTTGGTCAAAACCTTTGTTAATTCCAACCGGAATTGATTCAAAAAAACCATATTCTTCTTTGCTTACTTTATACAATCCCAACTTTTCTAAATCATCATACGGGATTTTAGCAGCATAGGCAACTCCAAGTTTGGCACTATCACTGACTTTTATATTCGCAGCAATTTCTTTACCGTCTCTTTTGATACCTACCGGAACTGTTTTGCCTTTCAAAGTATCTAGTGATGCTAAGACTTCATCTGCAAATTTTACGGGTTTTCCATTGAGGCTGGTTATAATATCTTTTGGCTGCAGTACGGCTTTGTTTTGCGAATCATCCTGAACTTCTCTAACAATAAAAGGAAGGCGCAGTTCTAATAACGATGCTCTTTTGCCCTGCATCAATTGATCAATAAAGTTCCCCGGAAAATGCACTTTTACTTCCTGACCATCACGAAGCACTATTATTTCTTTAGACAAAAATGCCTTTTCATTAGCTTCATAAAAACGTTCTATTTTTTCACCATCAATAGAAACCAATTTATCTCCTGTCTTTAAACCAGCTTTCTCCACTACCGGATTGGCAATCCAAATACCATCTTTCACTTCACTATTAGCAATATATTGCTCGCCATAGAAAAAGCTCATCCCAATATAAATGATAAACGCCAAAATAAAATTCACCGTAACACCACCAAGCATGATGATTAATCGTTGCCAGGCTGGTTTAGAACGAAATTCCCATGGTTGTGGTGGCAATGCCATTTGTTCTTTGTCCATGCTTTCATCTATCATTCCTGATATTTTTACATAGCCTCCAAGTGGCAACCATCCGATACCGTATTCGGTTTCGCCGATTTTCTTTTTCAATAAAGAATATTTGATGTCAAAAAACAAATAGAATTTCTCTACTCGTGTCTTAAATAATTTGGCAGGAATAAAATGTCCTAATTCGTGAAGTATAATTAGTATTGATAAACTCAGTAAAAATTGAGATAATTTGATTGCAATTTCCATTTCTTATGTATCGATTTCTTTTAAACGCACAAAAGTAAGGTTTCCACCTTACTCTTGCACATAATAGTTTGTATAAGGTTATTTTTTTATGAATTTTTTATGATAAGTGCCTTCTGTCGTCTGAATATCCACATAATGAACGCCCGTTGACAGACTGCTTACCAAAAAATCTAAAGTCGAATTTTCCATAACTTTTTGTCCCAGATTGTTGTAAACAATTACTTTTTCCAGTGTTGATGTACTCGGCATTTGAATATGCACTACATCCGAACTTGGATTAGGATAAATCGAAACCGCGCTGTCTAAATCAAAGTTTTGATTTCCTAAGGTAACTGTAGAATTGGCATCAGCTATTAAATGTCGTTTAGGATCAAATTCAACACCCGTAATTGAAAAAGGAACACTAGTGATAATTACTTCGCCGTTAACCGTATTGTTCAATACGATATCCGCTTGTTGTCCACCGGAACCATAAACTCTAACCGGAACCGGCATTTCAAAATAAGAAACCGAAGCATCCGATTGGGTTTGGTTAATCACAAATCTGGCTTGTCCTGCGCCCCAATTTTGAGCCGTAATCGTATAAGTCGGATAGCCTTGATTGTATATCCAATCGTTAAAGAACTCTGTTAAACTTTGTCCGTAAACCGTTTCCATATGGGTTTTGAAATCGGTAGTTACGGCATATTTATAAGCCAAATTTGGATCGGCTAAATAGTTTCTAACTCCTTGAAAGAACAAAGCATCACCCAATTTAAAACGCAGCATTTCCAAAACCATAGCGCCTTTGTTATAACTCAATCGGCTGCTGAAAATTCTGTTTACATTGGTGGCTTGTAAATCAGTTAAATAAACATTCCCGGCCGGACTTGAAGTAATATATTCTATCATACCTTCCTTTTCGGTTACAAAAGCATCAGCGCCATCAAAATTTTCAATCACTAAAGTCGCCAAATAAGTTGCAAATCCTTCATTTAACCAAATGTCTTTCCACGAACCACAAGTCACTTTATCCCCAAACCATTGGTGCCCCATTTCGTGAGCAATCAATTGTCTGCTAAAATTAGCCATAAACGAAACCGTCGTATGCTCCATTCCGCCGCCCCAACTAAACTGAGCATGCCCATATTTTTCGTTGCGAAAAGGATATGGCTCAAACAGTGTTTCATATAAATTCATTATTCCTAATGTTTCATTTAAATCCGAAACAGCAGAACTATAATTTTCAGGATAAACATAATTTACAACAGGAAATGTATTTGGCGCCGTTCCAGCGGTTTGGTTGTATACTTGGTAATTTGTAACCGCCATACAAATCAAATAAGCCGGAATCGGGTAACCGTGATGAAAATGCGTTGTCTTGTTGGCACCATTGATTACAGGTGCTTCGGGTTCAACTCCGTTAGAAACGGCAATATATTGTGATGGTGCAGTAACATAAACATCTATAGTATCAATTTTATCATTCAAATCCTGCTTACAAGGCCACCAGTCTCTGGCTCCAAATGGCTCTGAAAGTGTCCAAATAATTGGACTGCCGTTATGCGTTGACTGAACAAACGAATCAAAACCATTCTGCGGCGGAACACCCGAATAATTAATCTCAACCGTAGCTGAAGTTCCAGTAGTTTGAGTCGCAGGTAACGTAATAATCAACTCATTATTGGTGTTTTCGACAAAAGTCAAATTGGTTGCTCCTATTTTAACCGAACTCGCGGTTAGTTCATTAGCAAAATCAAATGTTACCGTAGTCATGTTTGCCAATGCTGTGTAGGTCGTATACACTTTTCCTGTGATAAACTTCACCGTTGGATTAACTGTAAATTCCAATCTGTGGTAGGTAACATTGTAGTTAGCCGTATTTGGGTTGACTTCAATATTCATTTGTTGCTCCGCAGATTTCATTTCAGCTTCAGCAATCGAATTGGTTTTGTTTAAGTTTCTTTGCGCAAAAACAGTAGATATCGAAAGGCAAAGTAATAGTAAGTAGGTTTTCTTCATAGCATTGTGAAAATTTTTGCGAATATACTAATAATCAATACGAATTAATCTTAAATATTCTATAAACTAATATATTGATAACACTTTAAATACGTAGAACCCGAAGCCTAAGTTTTTGTATATCGGAAACGTTATATCAAACATTTCATTAAATTTGCGTCCATATATAAAAATATCATGTTACAGATAAGTTACATCAGAGATAATAAAGAAAAAGTGATTGCGGCTTTGGCCAAAAGAAACATGGATGTGAAGACACTTGTGGAAGAAGTAATCGCATTAGATGAAAACAGAAGAAGCACACAAGTTGCCTTAGACAATACTTTGGCGGAAGCCAACAAACTATCATCAGCCATTGGCGATTTGATGAAAAGTGGTGAAAAAGCAAAAGCCGATATTTTAAAACTAAAAACGGTTCAGCTAAAAGAAACCAGCAAAGAACTTGGTGAAAAATCAGAGGCGCTGGCGAATGAACTTTTAGAAAAAATGTATCAGTTGCCAAATCTTCCTGCAGATATTGTTCCGGTTGGAAAAACTCCCGAAGAAAATCTAAACGTTTTTGAAGAAGGTGAAGTTCCTGTTTTGCACGAAGGAGCACAACCTCACTGGGAATTGGTAAAAAAATACGACATCATCGATTTTGAATTGGGCGTAAAAATCACTGGCGCTGGATTTCCTGTTTATAAAGGAAAAGGAGCCAAACTACAACGCGCGCTGATTTCTTATTTCTTAGATAAAAATACCGAAGCCGGTTATCAGGAGTTTCAAGTGCCACATTTGGTTAACGAAGCTTCTGCTTACGGAACCGGACAATTGCCGGACAAAGAAGGACAAATGTACCATGATGCAACCGACGATTTATATTTAATTCCAACTGCTGAAGTTCCGGTAACGAATATTTTCCGCGATGTGATTTTACAGGAAAGCGAACTGCCAATTTTATGTACAGGATATACGCCATGTTTCCGTCGTGAAGCAGGTTCTTATGGCGCACATGTTCGTGGTTTGAATCGTTTGCATCAATTTGACAAAGTAGAAATAGTGCGCATCGAACATCCTGATAAATCGTATGAAGCTTTAGACGGTATGGTGGAACATGTGAAAACAATATTGCAGGAATTAAAATTACCGTACCGAATTCTGCGTCTTTGTGGTGGCGATATGGGTTTTGCTTCGGCTTTGACTTATGATTTTGAAGTGTTTTCTACAGCACAGGATAAATGGTTGGAAATTAGTTCGGTTTCCAATTTCGAAACGTTCCAGGCGAATCGTCTGAAATTGCGTTTCAAAGGAAAAGAAGGCAAAACACAATTAGCACATACCCTGAACGGAAGTTCATTGGCATTGCCAAGAGTTTTAGCCGGAATCATTGAAAATTATCAAACGCCGGAAGGTATCGTAATCCCGGAAGTATTGCGCAAGTACACCGGATTTGACATCATAAACTAAAAAAGTTAATCTTTCGCAAACAATGTACTAATTGGACACAAAAGTGTTACTTTAGTACATTGTTCGTTTCTATAAAAAACCCATGAAAAAAATTCTCACCATACTGGTTTTATTCGTTTCGCTTTTGGCAAATGCCCAAAGTGAGCAATTGGCGAATAATTATTTTGACCGTGGCGAATTTGAAAAAGCATTGGTGATTTATGAAGACCTATTAAAATCGCAGGAGGGTGTTTTTATTTATTTCCAGCGGACGATTGAGTGTTACCAACAATTACAGCAATTTGACAAAGCTGAAAAACTGTTGGAAAGCCGAATAGACAAATACAAGCAAAGCAATCTTTTGGTCGAATTGGGATTCAATTATCAGTTGCAAAAAAACCAGGAGAAAGCCAATAAATATTACAATCAGGCGATTGATAAAATCAAGAAAAATGCTAATGAGGTATACGGAATTGCCTATGTTTTCGAAAGAAAGGCCTTGGTAGATTATGCACTTTTGGCTTACCAAACTGCCTTGGAAAAAGACCCTAAACTGCCTGTTAATTTTCAAATGGCTACGCTTTATGGGCAAAAGGGCAATACCGATTTGATGATTGATATGTTCCTGCAGGAATCCTATCAAAATCCACAAAATCTGCCGCTGATTCAAAATCAGTTATCCCGATTTATGACAGAAGAAGTGGATACCAGTTTTAACGATTCGCTTAAAAAAGCACTCTTGCTCAGAGCACAAAAAACGCAGGATGTTTTTTGGAATGATTTCTTAAGCTGGCTTTTTATTCAACAAAAAGAATACGGCAAAGCCTTTATTCAGCAAAAAGCAATTTACAAACGAAATCCTGATTCTTTTTTCAATATTGTGAATTTGGGTCAAATGGCCATTGAAGACAATGATCAGGATTCGGCCAAAGAGATTATGAGTTTTGTAATTGAAAATACCAAGGATTTAGAAATGCTCATCCAGTCACATTCCTATTTGATAGAAATGAAAATTGACCACGCCACAGAGAAAGATTATCCGGCCATAACAGCTGAACTGGATGCACTGATTAAGGAATTTGGCGTAAGCCCATACACCCTTTCGCTTTTAAAATTAGAGGCTAATTTCAACGCTTTTCATTTGAACAATGTAGAAAAAGGCAAAGCAATTTTGAAAAGCGCCATGGAAATGCCGATTAACAGATATCAATTGGCTGAAGTAAAAATGGAATTGGCCGACATTTATTTATTTGAAGAAAAGTTTAATCAGGCGTTGATTTATTATTCCCAAATTGATGAAGACATGAGTGGCGATGTGGTTGGTCAGGAAGCCAGTTTAAAAACCGCCAGAACCAGTTATTTTAAAACCGATTTTGAATGGGCATCACACCAATTAAAAGTCTTGAAATCGGCTTCGTCACAACTGATTGCCAATGATGCATTGGATTTATTTTTACTAATCAGTGACAACACGGTCGAAGATTCTTTACAGGTGGCTTTGAAGAAATTTGCGCGTGCAGATTTTCTTTTATATCAGAATAAAAAGAAGGAATCGTTGGCAGCATTTCAACTGATTTTAAAAGAACACAAAGGCGAAGATATTGAACCGATAACGCTTTTACGCATTGGGAAAATCTATGAAAAATTAGGTGATTATACGAATGCATTAGCTAACTATGACGCCATAATTACAAAACACAAAGACTGCATTTATATTGATGAAGCACTTTATTTTTCAGCTGAAATATATAACAACCAACTGAAAGATGTAGAAAAAGCAAAACCGCTTTATGAAGAAATGCTCACCAAACATGAAGACAGTATTTACTACGTTGATTCGCGGAACAAGTACAGAAAACTACGCGGTGACACTAATCTTTAATTCGAATAACCGAATACACAAATAACCGAATAACCATTTTCAAAATGATACTTTATAACGTAACAATAAACATCCACGAAAGCGTTCACGACCAATGGATGAAATGGATGCAGGAAAAACACATCAACGATATGCTGGCTACCGGAAAATTTTCTTCTGCCCGCATGGTAAAGGTTTTGGTCGAGGAAGAAATGGGCGGAACAACATATTCTATTCAATTCACAACTGATTCCAAAGAAACATTGCAGCGTTATTATGATGAAGATGCACCTAAACTCAGAGCTGAAAGTGCTTTGTTGTTTGGAGACAAAATGCTGGCTTTTAGAACAGAATTGGAGTTGATTTCTGAACATTAAGAAATAAAAATAACATCGTGACTTTGCGCCTTTGTGACTTTGCGAGAAATAAAAATAGTGCGGTGGTTTGTACCCTCACAAAGACAATATGAACGACGTAAGAGCCAAAAAACATCTCGGACAACACTTCCTAACGGATGAATCTATTGCCCAAAACATAGCCAACACTTTGAATTTTGAAGGCTATGATATTACTTTGGAAATTGGCCCCGGAATGGGAGTTTTAACCAAATATCTTTTGGAAAAACCTACCGAAACCTATGTCATTGAAATCGACACTGAATCGGTAACGTATTTGGATACGCATTATCCAAAACTGCACGGCAAAATCATTTCTAAAGATTTCCTGAAATACAATATCAACGAAGTTTTCGAAGGAAAGCCATTTGCTATCATTGGTAATTTCCCGTATAATATTTCGTCACAGATTGTGTTCAAATGTTTGGAATTACGTCATCAGGTTCCTGAGTTTTCGGGTATGTTTCAAAAAGAAGTAGCTGAACGCATCTGTGAAAAAAAAGGAACCAAAACCTACGGAATCCTTTCTGTTTTGGTTCAGGCTTTTTATGATGCCGAATACCTGTTTACGGTTTCACCTGATGTTTTTAATCCACCACCAAAAGTAAATTCGGGTGTTTTGCGCTTACGCAGAAAAGAGAATTTCACTTTACCTTGTAATGAAAAATTATTCTTTTCGGTAGTAAAAACCGGTTTCCAGCAACGCCGCAAAACATTGCGGAATAGCTTAAAATCATTCAACCTTTCGGATAATTTAAAAGAAGATACTATCTTTGACCTCCGTCCGGAGCAATTAAGCGTTGAACAGTTCATAGAACTCACTCAAAAAATAGAAGCCAATGCAGTTTAAAATCAGCAAAGAACTCTTAGAGCAAATCGAGCAGCTCATTCATCAAAAAAATGACCAGGAATTGGCTGTTTTGTTGAATGACTTGCACCATGCCGATATTGCTGAGATTTTTGATGAATTAGACATTGACGAAGCGACTTATATTTTTAGAATTTTAGACAGTGAAATCACCGCTGAAATCCTTCCCGAACTGGAAGATGACATTCGTGAAAAAATTCTTCAAGGCCTTTCTGCCAAAGAAATTGCAGAAGAATTAGATGAATTGGATACCGATGACGCTGCCGATATCATCGCCGAACTTTCGCAAAGCAAAAAAGAAGAAGTAATCTCGGAACTTGAAGACGTTGAACACGCCAAAGACATTGTCGACTTGTTGCGCTATAGCGAAGCTACTGCCGGTGGTTTGATGGGGAAAGAGATGGTGAAAGTTAATGAAAACTGGAACGTTCTAACCTGCGTCAAAGAAATGCGAATGCAGGCCGAACACGTTACCCGCGTTCATTCTATTTATGTAGTGGATGATGAAAATCGTTTGAAAGGAAGATTATCGCTAAAAGATTTATTGACGACTTCTACCAAAACGCCAATCAGCGAAGTATATATCAAAAAAGTAGATTACGTAAATGTAGACACGCCAAATACCGAAGTTGCACGAGTAATGCAAAAGTATGACCTGGAAGCGATTCCTGTTGTAGATGAAATGGGAAGATTGGTGGGTCGTGTGACCATCGATGATATCGTTGACGTAATCAAGGAAGAAGCCGACAAGGATTACCAAATGGCGGCTGGTATCACGCAGGACGTTGAAGCGGGCGACAGCGTTTTCGAAATGATAAAAGCACGTTTACCCTGGCTTTTGATTGGAATGGCAATTGAAATCGTAGCGTCGTTTGTTTTAAAAGGAAACGAATCAGCTTTTGACAAATACAAAACCCTTATTATTTTTGTCCCTTTGCTTTCGGCAACTGCAGGAAATATTGGTGTTCAGGCTTCGGCTATTGTGGTACAGGGATTGGCCAACGGTTCACTAAAAGAATTCAGCAGCAATTACTTCAAAAAAGAACTTTTTGTAGCCATGTTATCCGGAACTGTCATTTCTGTCTTTTTACTGATTTTTCATTCCGTTGTCTATCAACAATACCATGTAGGAATAGCCATTTCGATTTCGATGATAGTAGTAATCCTTTTTGCCGCTATGCTTGGAACTCTGGTTCCGTTGTTTCTTCACAAAAACAAAATTGACCCGGCAATCGCAACCGGGCCATTTATCACTACAACCAATGACGTTTTCGGGATTATGATTTATTTTGCAATTGCGCGGTTGATTCTCGGGTTTTAAATCATATTCATTTCTAATTATTTTCTAACTTTAGACTTTTATCACGTAAATTTCATACGATGAAATCTAAACTCTTATTCTTATTTTGTTGCTTTTTTTATTTGGGTCAGGCCCAAAAATCTGCTGCCTATTATAATGAACCTTATCGCCCACAGTTTCATTTTACGCCCGAAGCCCATTGGATGAATGATCCAAATGGATTGGTCTATCTGAATGGCAAATACCATTTGTTTTACCAATATTATCCCGAAGGAACAGTTTGGGGACCAATGCATTGGGGACACGCGGAAAGCACTGATTTATTGCATTGGAAACACTTACCAATTGCCTTGTATCCGGATAAATTAGGAATGATATTTTCAGGAAGTGCTGTAATTGATAAAGAAAACACAGCTGGTTTTGGGAAAAATGCTATGGTCGCAATTTTCACTTATCACGATGACGAAATCTGGAAAGCCGGAAAGAAAAACACCGAAAGCCAAGGATTAGCCTATAGTGTAGACGAAGGAAAAACATGGACAAAACACAATGGAAATCCAGTGTTGAATAATTCGGGTGAACAGGATTTTAGAGACCCAAAAGTATTTTGGAATGAAACTATTTCAAAGTGGAATATGGTCTTGGCGGTTGGAGATAAAATTAAAATCTTTTCATCAGCTAATTTAAAAGAATGGCAGTTTGAAAGCGATTTTAAGCCGGATGATGATGTACAAAATTTAGGCGTTTGGGAATGTCCTGATTTGTTCCCAATGAAAGTAAAAGGTTCTGCCGAAACCAAATGGGTAATGATTGTAAATCACGGAGACAAAGCACCAAATGGCGGTTCTGGAACACGTTATTTTATTGGAAATTTTGATGGAAAAAAGTTTATAAACAGTCAAAAGTCTCTTTGGATGGACAGTGGTACTGATTTTTATGCGGCTGTTACTTTTTCAAATGTTCCTAATGACAAAAAAATTCTTTTGGGCTGGATGAGTAATTGGCTATATGCGACTAAGGTGCCAACCGAAGTTTGGCGCAGTGCTATGACTTTACCACGAGAGTTGGAACTGACTACAAATGGTTATTTCTACTTTTTAAATCAAAAAATGATACCGCAGTTTTCTAGTTTACTGTCTCCGGTTTTTGAAAGTAAGGAAGTCAAAACCCCATTCGAAAAGGAAGCACTAAATTTATCCCAAGCCCAAATTACATTTGAAACAAACGGAGTTTCTGATGCAATAATTTCGTTATCCAATAACAACGGAGAAGTGTTTACGATTACATTATCCGGCGGTAATTTGGTTACAGACAGAAGCAATTCGGGTAAAATAGATTTCAATGAAAACTTTGCCAATAAACCACAAGTAATGCCTTTAGCAGGAGATAAAATAACAAATGTTCAACTCATTTTAGATAAATCTTCAATTGAGATTTTATTGAATAACGGGAAATACTCAATGACCAATTTATTTTTTCCTAATGAAGACTATTCCGTCTTAAGTATTATAACGAATGAGAATAAACCTATTCAGAATTTAAAAATTAGTTCTGTGAAAAGGATTTGGTAAAAAAGAAAAAGCTCCCCTAAAAAGGAGAGCTTTTTGTACCCGGAGCCAATCAAACAAAAATGTTTGACTCGCTCCTAAAAGAAAAAGCCCTTCTTTCGAAGAGCTTTTTGTACCCGGAGCCGGAGTCGAACCGGCACGGTTTCCCACAGGTGTTTGAGACCAGCGCGTCTACCAATTCCGCCATCCGGGCTTGACAGACAAAACCAACAACAGTTGGTTTATCGCGAAAAACAAAAGCCAAAATGACTGCTTGCTTTTAAACACGGTGCAAATGTAAAAAATAAAATATCATATTCTAAAAAAAATACTCTAAAATATCCTTTCAGAGTTGGATTTAATTTCTAAATTTGCACCTCGGTAAAACGAACAACAACTAACTAACTACATTCGAGGCACTTCCGCAAGGAATTAATCGGACAAAAACAACAAATTATAATGTCGCATTTAGAACCAGAAGCAAAGATATTTGCGTGTTCGCAAAGCGTCTACCTTGCTGAACAAATAGCCGAAAACTATGGTGTTCCGCTTGGTAAAGTAACGTTCTCAAAATTTAGTGATGGTGAATTTCAACCTTCTTTTGAAGAATCAATAAGAGGATTGCGTGTTTTTATTGTTTGCTCTACATTTCCGAGTGCCGACAATTTAATGGAACTTTTGTTAATGATTGATGCTGCTAAAAGAGCATCAGCCCGACACATTACTCCCGTAATTCCGTATTTTGGTTACGCAAGACAAGACAGAAAAGACAAACCAAGAGTTCCAATTGGAGCAAAACTGATAGCAAAACTATTGGAAACTGCAGGAGCGACCCGAATTATGACAATGGATTTACACGCCGATCAGATTCAGGGTTTCTTTGAAATGCCGGTAGATCATTTGTTTGCATCGACTATCTTTTTGCCTTATGTTAAGAGTTTGCAGTTAGACAATTTAACAATCGCATCTCCGGATATGGGTGGTTCAAAAAGAGCGTATGCGTATTCTAAGTTTTTAGAATCGGATGTGGTAATTTGTTACAAACAACGAAAAGCTGCCAACGTGATTGACACTATGGAGTTGATTGGTGAAGTAAAAGGAAGAAACGTGATTTTGGTTGATGATATGATCGATACCGGAGGAACGTTAGCCAAAGCGGCAGATTTGATGATGGAAAAAGGCGCTTTGAGCGTAAGAGCTATTTGTACACATCCTATCCTTTCGGGCGAGGCATATGAAAAAATAGAAAATTCCAAATTACTGGAATTGATAGTTACCGATTCTATTCCGTTAAAGAGGGAATCAAATAAGATAAAAGTGGTGAGTTGTGCGCCTCTTTTTGCAGAAGTAATGAACATGGTTCAGCACAACAATTCCATCAGCGGTAAATTCCTGATGTAATTCAAACAAGTATTTTTTTATTAATTAATATATTTTACAATGAAATCGATTACGATTAAAGGATCACAAAGAGAAAGCGTGGGCAAAGTTGCGACTAAGGCGGTACGTAATGCTGGAATGGTTCCTTGCGTTATTTACGGAGGAAAAACACCAGTGCATTTTGCAGCAGAAGAAAAAGCATTCAAAAGCTTGGTTTACACTCCAAACGCACACACAGTTGTGATAGATTTGGATGGTAAAACTACCAATGCAGTATTGCAGGACATTCAGTTTCACCCGGTTTCGGACAGAATCAACCACATTGACTTCTTTCAATTGGATGACAACAAAGAAATCATTATGGAAGTACCGGTTAAAGTAACAGGAACTTCTCCTGGTGTACTTTTAGGAGGTGTTTTGAACTTGAATCAACGTAGATTAAAAGTGAAAGCTTTACCAAAAAATCTACCTGATTATGTTGAAGCAAACATTGCTGAATTACAAATGGGTAACAAATTGTATGTAACAAAATTACCTACACCAAACTTTAAATTGATGCACCCTGACAACACTGTTGTAGCTCAAGTTAAGATTTCTCGTGCGGCTATGAAAGCAGCACAGGAAGCAGCAAAAGCAGAAAAAGGAGCAGCAAAAAAGAAAAAATAATTAATTTATTTTTCGATTATAGAAAAGCATCAGTTTTACTGGTGCTTTTTTTATGCAATCAAATTAGTTTACTTTTGTTAAATGAATTGGATTAAAAATCTGTTTAGAAAAAATATAATCTCTGAAAACTCAGAAGAAATGAAAAAATTCCTAATCGTCGGTCTTGGAAACATTGGTGCCGAATATGTAAATACTCGCCATAATATAGGTTTCAAAATAGTAGATTATGTGGCTTCAAAACATGCTGTTTCTTTTGAAACGGCTAAGCTTGGCGCTGTCACAGAATTCAGTATCAAAGGAAGGAAACTTATTCTTCTAAAGCCTAATACATACATGAATCTAAGTGGCAAAGCGGTTCAATATTGGATGCAAAAAGAAAACATTGCCAAAGAAAATGTTTTGGTAATCACCGATGATTTGAATCTGGCTTTTGGCACTATTCGCATAAAAGCAAAAGGTACCGATGGCGGCCATAATGGTTTAAAAAACATTCAGCTTATTTTAAATACTTCTGAGTATCCTCGTTTTCGTTTTGGCATAAGTGATGAATTCAAAAAAGGGCAACAAGTAGATTATGTTCTTGGTGAATGGAATGATACTGAAAAAGAAAAGCTTCCTGAACGATTTGAAATAGCTAAACAAATAGTTGAATCTTTTGCTTTAGCCGGATTAAACGAAACCATGAACAACTTTAATGGTAAATAAAAACGGTACTCTTTTTGAGTATCGTCAAGAAATAAATTTTATTAAAATGAAAAGACTTTTTTTTATCCCACTGGCATTTATGATGTCATTTTGTAAATGTCCAAAAGCGGCCATTTCAGAATCAAATAAAAGTGTAATAGAATCTGTTTGTCCTGAAGAAGGAAAATGTACTGTTGAACTTTTAAAGAATAAAAGTTTGGATGTCAAAGCTGATGAATTTGGCAGTCTCTATTATCAAATTTCGGAGTCAAATGAAACTTCAGTATTGATTTACAGATATGACAAAAATGTTCCAAAAGACCTTCAGGATGCAAATTACAGGGAAGAAATTATTTTCGAAATCAATAATAAAACGCAAACCTTAATCCTTAGCGGAAAAGATTTACAGCAATCCAAAATGATTTATGGTCGTTTTGGTTTTGGCAAAGGGCAAACCGGAAACTATAAAGTACAAGAAGGAAACTTAAATTTGAAACGAGAAGGTGATACTGTTCGATTTGATTTAAATTTTAAAGTCGGTCAAGTACCTCTACTTATAAACCCGATTAAGGCTACTGTAAAATAAAAATGTCCTCTTGAATAATCAAGAGGACATTTTTTATTCAACTTATAAATTGATTATTCTATTATAAGTTTTTTTACTTCTTTTCTATTTCCATCTTTAACCGTTACAAGATATACTCCGGCTTGAACTGAAGTCAACTGAACGTTTTGTTCAAATGTTCCTGTATTTTGATAGTTTCTACTGAAAATTTCTCTACCTCTGATGTCGTGAACAACAACGCCAATTTCATTACTTGATGAAGAATTAAATCGGATGTTGAAATTTCCATTCCCCGGATTCGGATAAAGTACAAACTGATCTAAACCAAAGTCTTCCGTAAGTAAGGTTAGCGTTTGGGCACACACTTCAATAGACCAAGAGTTAATTGTTCCGGTATCATCATTATAAAAATCTCCGGCTAATAAAGACCATGTCCCAAGAGTACTTCCACCGTTGAAAGGAGCTAAAGGTGATGAAGGAGCGAATGTTCCTGTCATATTAGCTGCACAACTAAATGCTGCAGCACCATCACTTAAAGTGACATTAAAATTATCGTTCCCTGCACACGCTCTACTCCAAACAGGAACCTGAGTTGTATTTCCAGGGTTATTTATTGCAATTATTAAGTCTTGCGGATAAGTATGTGATACGTTTAATCCAATATTAACATCAGATATTGTACCTGTTATAGGCACATTTATTGAATTTGAAACAATTGCTCCCGGTGAATTAGCCCCAACTCCATCAGGAACCACCAAAGGAGTAGTATTTGTATAAGTATTACATGTAGTTGCTATTGTATAACCAAGCGCTACACTTTTAGAAACAGCATAAAATATATTACCAACTGCTTCAATCATGATACGACAGTAAGGAGCAGCGGTAGTTGGCATTGTTACAGTTTGTGTCCCGTCATTAGGAGTGTTAGCTGCTAAAACCGTTGGGAAAGTAGCTCCACCATCCGTTGACAATAAGATGTTTACGTTTGCTGTATTAATGTTATTTGCTGTAGTGCCGGCAACATTCCAAGTAATCGTTTGTGAAGAGCCTAAGCCCCATGAAACATTCTCAACACTAGGATTTGTAATCGTAAATGGCCCAACAGCAGCACATGTTACAATCATATTGTCTCTATTCGTTTGTCCTCCGTTTGGCGTTCTGTTATCTCTAACTGTTAAGGCAAAAGTGAATGATCTTGCAACAGTTGGAATAACTTCCCATGTTGGAGCCAAGTTACCAGCTAATACTTCTGAAAAAACAGGCATATAACGATTTGGAGAAGTTGAAGGTGGACGTGATCTGAAATTTGGTCCTGTAGTTGCTGTTTGTGTTGGTGGTTGAGTAGAAACCTGTGTATTTGTTTGCTCCCAGCAATAGGTTAATGCATCTCCATTAGCATCAGAAGCGGTTCCTTTTAAGATAAAGGCTGTTCCGTTTGGAATGGTATAATTTAGCCCTGCATCAACAACCGGTGCAGTATTCCCACTAGCAGTATTCACAGAACACGTTGCAGTAGTTGTAACAACAGTTGTCATTTGCGCAATGCTGATAGCATGAAAATACACATCACTATTTGATTGAATATCCGGTGCACAAATTCCGGCATAACCCATAATAGTAGTACCGCTTCCCGGCTCTACTGAAGAAGAAGTTGATCTGTTACCTCCACAATCATTATTAAAAGTATGTTGCCCTCCAAATTGATGACCCATTTCATGAGCTACATAATCTATATCATAAGGATCGCCAACAGGTGCCGGAGAACCAGTAATCCCTCTTCCTTTGCTGCCTGCTATACAAACAACACCTAAGCCTGCTAATCCACCACCACCGGTACTTACAGTATGGCCAATATCATAATTGGCAGAACCAATGTAGGTGTCAATTTCGCTTTGACTTTCTGCAATCAAATTAGTAGAACTGTCATTAGTAAAGTTATCACTAGTAACAAAAATAATCAAATCATTATTGGCTACTAAATTCATACGCAAAGACATATCTCTTTCATATAAGCCATTCACTCTTGTCATTGTTACATTCATTGCAGCAAGTACCGCTGCTTTTCTCTGTGCTAATGTACCGCCTCCAACACCTGCTGCTGTAATATGATATGCAGCATATTCAATGGTACAAGCCATAGCTAATCTATAAACTCTGAACAAACCATCGTTAACCAATGTTACATTTGGAGTAGTTTTAGCAGCAATCGCTTCGGCATCATCTTCTACTAAACAGCTAAAAGTTTTGCTGCCAGTGACACTGTTTCTGTTATAAACGATATAATTATTTAGATCTTTAGTATAAGTATCTATATAAAAAGTACCTGAATTTCCTGAAAGAGACATTACATGTAGTCCAAAAATCGTCGTACTAAAACGGATAGAAGCCGTTGGGTCTTCAACACCTTTTCCTGAATACGATTTTATATCCGGGAATTTTACAGACAATCCAGCTTCCATTATTGGTGCTTCATAAATTCTGTAATTTTGCATTTCCCCATTTGAATTTGGAAAAGTAACAATTACGTTTGACTGGATGTTGCTCGATGCTAAAGGAGCATTTTGCAACTGTGTTTTTAATGCATTAAAATTTAAAGAATATAAATCGTATTTGCTTGGGATAGAAGCCCGATCCATTTTTGGCAAATTATTTATCTTACTTTGTGATACTTTTTCCCAAAGTGAATTTTGCCCATTACTGTTTGTGAAAAATAAAACAGCAATAAACGTTAGTAGTAGTGTTTTTTTCATAATATATTAGGTTTGTTATAAGCGTTCAAAGATAGTTATCTTTTAATTATTTACAAGTAACGATTCTGTTTTTTAGGTTAATACCTCAAAACTTTAACAAATTCCTATTTATTCGTGTTTTTTTAATGAAAATTATTATATTAAATTTCTAAAACATATTTTTGCGGAATACATTTTATCTTTGAAAATATTCAATTCCATAAAGTCATTCAATACCGTTAAGCCAACAATTGTAACTATTGGTACTTTTGATGGTGTACATCTTGGACACAAAAAAATCTTAGCACAAATTACCCAAAGCGCTCATGATTTAAATTGTGAAAGTTTGGTACTTACTTTTTTTCCACATCCCAGAATGGTACTTCAGGAAGGCACTGAGATGAAACAACTCAACACCTTAAATGAAAAAATTGAACTACTTGATAACTTAGGGATTGACAACCTCGTTGTGCATCCGTTTGACAAAGAATTTTCCAGACTAACTGCTGAAGAATTTGTCAAAGAAGTTTTAGTTGATGTTTTCAAAATCAAAAAAATAATTATCGGTCATGACCATCGCTTTGGCAGAAACAGAACCGCTAACATAGATGATTTAATTGGTTTTGGTGAAACCTATGGCTTTCAAGTAGAGCAAATTTCGGCAGCAGAAATCAACGAAGTTTCTATTAGTTCTACCAAAATAAGAAATGCGCTTTTAGAAGGAAATATCGAATTGGCTACAACTTATTTAGGCTACAATTATTCGCTAAGCGGAATCATTTCTAAAGGCAAACAATTGGGAAGAACTATTGGTTATCCGACGGCAAACATCAAAATAGAAGAAGATTACAAACTCATTCCACTAAATGGTGTTTACGTAGCCAAAAGTATCCTAAACGGGGAAACTGTTTTTGGCATGATGAATATTGGTACGCGTCCAACTGTAGACGGAACGACTCAAACCATTGAAATCAATCTTTTTGATTTCAAACAAGATTTGTATGGTCAAAAAATTACGGTTTCGCTTTTGCACAGAATGCGCTCAGAACAAAAATTCGAAACTATTGACGCATTAAAAACCCAGCTGGGTAAAGATAAAGTGATGGCAGAAAATTACATTAACCAATTGCGATAATTCTATTTTAGTTTTTATTTTCTTTCCTTTTCTGTTAAATAATTGACTTTTTAAAGATAATTTCTTAAATTTGGTAGACTCCTTTAGTATTCACTTAAACGCTATCAACATGAAACTGCCAAAAGAACTTATAAATGCAATTATAATATTTGCCGGAATTTCTATCTATTTCTTAGTTATAGATTTCTTAGGATTATCAGACGTACTTTGGTTGAGAATGGTAAACATCCTTTTTGTATTTTATGGAGTTAACCGAACCCTGAGTTCTAACATAGATGAAGGAAAAACAGGATATGTCTCCAACTTACTTTCGGCCGCTACAACAGCATTTGGAGGCGTTTTATTAAGCATCATAAGCTTAGTTGCTTATGTACATATAAGAGGCGGTGATGAGTACGTTAGTAATCTTTCAGCAGATCTTTTATTTGGCGGAGATCCAACAGCCAATCAATACTGTATCGGAATCTTGTTTGAAGGTATTGCTTCTGCCTTAATGGTTGTTTTTGTCTCTGTACAATATTGGAGAAGAAAAATGTCTGCTCAAGACTAAAAGATACAATCCTATTAATGTGAAACAAAATTGTAACTTACATACAATTTAACTACTTTTGGTGCACGATAAAATTGCATCTATGAGCATCACAAAACACAATTGGACTAAGGAAGAAATTATTGCTATTTATAACAAACCCATGATGGATTTGCTGTATGAAGCAGCAACAATCCACAGAGAACAACACGACCCAAACGTTGTTCAGGTTTCTACTTTACTATCTATAAAAACCGGTGGTTGTCCTGAAGATTGCGGTTATTGCCCACAAGCTGCCCGTTATCATACCGATATTGAAGGCAATGATTTAATGACCGTAAACCAGGTAAAAGCTCAGGCTTTGCGTGCCAAATCAAATGGCTCATCTCGTGTTTGTATGGGTGCTGCATGGCGTAATGTAAAAGACGGTGAAGAATTTGACCAGGTGTTAGAAATGGTTCGTACCATCAACAAACTGGATATGGAAGTATGTTGTACTTTGGGAATGATTACCGAAAATCAGGCTCAACGTCTTGCTGAAGCAGGTTTATATGCTTACAATCACAACTTAGACACATCCGAAGATTATTATAAAGAAGTAATTTCTACACGAGGTTTTGAAGACAGATTGGAAACAATCGAAAATGTTCGTAAAACCAATGTTACCGTTTGCAGTGGTGGGATTATTGGGATGGGAGAAAGCATAGAAGACAGAGCCGGAATGCTCGTAGCGCTTTCTACTTTAAATCCACAACCGGAGTCGGTGCCAATTAATGCTTTGGTTGCTGTAGAAGGAACTCCAATGGAAAATGAAAAACCTGTTGAAATTTGGGAAATGATTCGAATGGTAGCTACTACCCGAATTGTGATGCCTGAAACTCAGGTTCGTCTTTCTGCGGGAAGAATGGAAATGTCCAGAGAAGGTCAAGCTATGTGTTTCTTTGCCGGAGCAAATTCGATTTTTGCCGGTGATAAATTATTAACTACTCCAAATCCGGACGTGAATGAAGACATGAAAATGTTTGAAACACTTGGATTAGTTGCTCAAAAACCATTCATCAAAGCAATGCAGCCTACAACAGTTGAAGCTGTCGATTCACAATATCAGGCGTTGGGAGAAAAGCCAAAATGGTCGCGTCCCGGACACACTATCGAAAGGAATTTGCAATCATCCACAAAAGGGAAATAAGATTTTTAACTTATCTTGTCTTTCTTTTCGGAAAGCTTTTATAAATTTGCTCTTTGTCTCGTGACTTAGAGCATTTTTTTATAAAAGACTTTATATGACGTTAGCATTAACAGAAATTGAACGCGTAAAGACCATTAGCAAAAAAGATTTCTATAACAATTATGTTAAGAAACAAAAACCGGTAGTTGTTGAGCAATTAATTCAAGATTGGCCAGCCTACGAAAAATGGAATTTAGATTACATTAAAAAGGTAGCAGGAGATAAAACAGTACCACTTTATGACGACAGGCCTGTTTCGCATAAAGACGGTTTTAACGAAGCTCATGCCAAAATGAAAATGGCAGATTATATTGATTTACTCCAATCAAAACCAACCAACTATCGAATATTTCTCTATAATCTAATCAAGGAAGTTCCCATTTTAAAGGAGGATTTTAAATGGCCGGATATTGGGTTGCGATTGGTAAAACAATTACCAATGCTGTTTTTTGGCGGAGAAAACGCTAAGGTTTTTATGCATTATGATATTGATTATTCCAATATTTTACACTTTCATTTTCACGGTACAAAAAGATGTATTTTGTTTGCGCCGGATCAAAGCCCGTATTTATATAAAGTACCACATTCCTTAATTTCCAGGGAAGACATAGATTTTGACCATCCTGATTTTGAAAAATGGCCGGCCTTAAAAAAAGCCAAAGGGTTGGTCACCGAATTAAAACATGGTGAAATGCTATACATGCCTGAAGGCTATTGGCATTATATGAAATATGTCACTCCCGGATTTTCTATGAGTTTAAGAGCTTTCCCAAGAAGTATCACTAATTTATCGAAAGCAGCTTACAATGTTTTCATCATGCGAAACCTTGATAATATGATGCGAAAATGGAGAGGACAGCAATGGATTGATTATAAAAATCAAAAAGCTGTTTCAAATACAAAAACATATTAAATAAAAAGGTCTCGTCTCGTTATTAGTAACGAGACGAGACCTTTTTTATATTCTTTGTTCTTTTTACAGAATAATTTTTCTTGAAATCATAACGCCGTTTTCCAACTTAATTTTGACGATTAATGTTTGATGACTCGACGTAATATTAGATGTTACAAAGTTGTTATTGCTTATTGCTTTTGCAAAGAACAATTGTCTGCCTAACACATCATATACTGTTACTTCTTGTATTTTTTCAATATATGAGTTGATAGTCATTTCACCATGCTTAGTAGATACCACAACACTATTATTTAGTGTTTCGAAATCAGGTGTGCCAAGAGCTTCATTGGTATATCTTAAAATAAATCTATTTTCATATTTACCATAATTGGTAGTGAAGGTATACGGAGATTGTTTTAAATCATGAATAATATTCATCTCTCTATCTTCTAAATAAATATTTTGATCTGTATTGAAAATGCCTTCTTTTTGATCTAAACTAATGGTAAACTGACCATTTGCTATGCTGAAATAACCTAATGTCACTAAGTCTGTATCTGAAAATGAAGGTCTAGCCTGAATTTTGTATTTTTCATTCTGAGAAAGCGAATAAAAAGTAAGCTGCGTATTGGAGGTATTTACCCTGCCATCATAAGCCCAATCAAATCCTAAGGTTGTTTGCTCAAAATATCCGACAAGAAGTTGGCTAAACAATCCGTCAGGATTTTGAAGATTTAGCCAAAGTCTATCTCTTTCGGTTTCAAGAGTAGTGTTGGTTGTTTTAAAAAAATCATTGTTTAAATACGTTTTGTCTCTCATCGAATTATTAAACACTACGTCAACATTATTGGCTTGAGCTTCAATAAAAAATCCCTGCCCTGAAGCTACTTTACCTGTAGGCACTGTGCTTCCTGTCAGACTAGCTCGTGTTCCGCCTGTAAGATTGTATAAAGCATAGTCCGCTGTAACAAAATTAGAGGCACTCGGACCCGGATTAGAAACCGAAACATCTGCAACATGCGTCCAAAAATAAAGTGTCCCAGATGTATTTGCTCCATTATCTGCTATGAATTCATCTGCCAAAATAGCTGATGGATACGGATTCCCTACCAAATTAAAATCATCAGTTGTGCTCGCTGCATTTGCGCTTTCATAAATTTTTATAGGAATAACTCCATTGTTTGGCACTCCTAAAAAAGATACTGTTGTAGGCAGTGCTTGTGGACTAAACGTTACCGAAGTTGGCGCCATGACTGCATAGCCTTTCCCTGATGTCATTGTTGCACTTGGACCAGCATAAACCCACGCATCTCCATTGTCATCAAAACTATCTGCCGGAGCCATGCCTGTTGCAGCAGTTACTAAATCTGCAAAATTTTGAGTGTTGAAAGTAAACGAATAATCTGTTCGCCAACCGCTGAATATAGTAGATAAAGCTCTTGCATCTGCTACAGGTCTTGACCAATAAACGTAATCATAACGCTCATAAGGTGTCGTAGTTCTTTTATAAGTAATATTTCCGGAATTGTTGACATTATTGTTGATCTGAACTAAACTGGAATTATTTTCAAACGTCATGGTAGCTGTAGGCGCAGCTGCTACTGTGAGCTTTTTTAATAAAGTCAAACTATGCGAGGAATTGAACACCACATTTCCACTGGTGACCGTACAAGCGCAGCCTTCCAAACTTGCCGGTGAAGAATAACTTCCTGTAAATTCTAAGTTGGTATTTCCTGTTGGTATTGCTGAGGAAAAGCTAACACCATTCCATGTTGACCATGCTGTTCCGTCCCATATTGAAGTATAGGTAGAAAATTCATCGGCGCCAATATCAGGTGCTGTTGCATCTCTTGCGTCATTGTCATAATCTATTATGTTGGGTGAAGCTAATACTAATGCACCACCTTCACCACTATTACAAGTAGCGTTATTTATGTGTAAATCTGCTGTTGGAATATCTACAAAAGATACAACGGCTTCCGTAAGGCTGTTTGCATCTTTACCTGTTGCCTGCCATGTTGTAAAGCTATTATCTGTAATTCCATTTGTCGCGACTATTGTGGCTGCATTAGTTGCATTTAGGATGTTGTAATTACTATTCATATTAGGCAATCCGGAAGTTAAATTAGCTAACGCATAATTCTTACCATTCCCGGTTCTTGTCATATTTAAAATGTTATTATAAATATTGGCGGTAGCAACAGGGCTGGTCGCCGTATTAAATTGCAAGGCTACACTATTTTGTGTCCCGGTTGAACTTCCTCCAATTGTAATACTATTATAATAATAATTTCTTGTATTTGTTCCTCCCGGATCATAGACTCCCATACATTGCATCCCATTAGTATTGGCACCATTACTTAAGGATATCATGTTGTTTGCAAAAGTCCAGCTACCGCCAACTGGCCAAAACCCAACAATAAAAGGTGTGGCTCCTGTAGCAGTGTTCGTAAGACCATAAATCCTGTTTCTGATCATAGTCCCACCAGATGATACCCCTCCGGCAGCAATAGCAGCTACACCAATATTAGCATTTGCAGTTGTAGTTGCATTTAGGTTATAAATTGTATTTAAGTTAACGGTATAGGAATTTGAGGTAGAAGCTGAAATCAAAATCCCAACAATCGCAGATGAAATTCCTGTGCCAGTATTCGTTGTAGCTCCATTTAAATCATAAATAACATTTGATGAAATGGTAACAGGATTAGAAGCGGAAGCCGGAGCAACGTGAATACCCCTGATAGCAGAAGAAGTCCCAGTGCTACTATTTGTCAGTCCGCTAATTGTATTACCGGTTATCGAATTGGATGATGATCCCGGAATAGCCATGTAAATTCCTTTAAACGAACCCGCATTCGTAGAAGACGTCAGTGTGGAAATAACATTATTGGTAATCGTTTGTGTTGCACCACCAGCGACCCATATTGCTACTACATCAGAAGTAGTTGTTGTACTTGATAGTCCTGAAATTATATTTGCATTAACCTTTTTTGCTCCTGAGTTAGAGCCACAATTTATTCCAATAACAGTACTACCTCCGGAAACATTACTTATTGTATTCGTATCTATATTATTATTGCCTTTATCAATATCCATTACAATCACTGTACTTGAACCTCCGGTAATATTTGAAAACGTATTATATTGATATGTTTTTGAAGTACCGGTACCTGCTGCACCCACATTATACCAACCCGTAATTGTTGTGGCTCCGGTAACGGTTACATTTGAAAAATTATTACTGTTATGATTGATTACTGCTGCTATATGTGGATTATTTGTACCGCAATCATAAAACCAAACTCCATTGCCCGCAACCGATTTAGTAAAACCAGTAACGATACTGTTACTATTCACATTTTCAGTACCACCGGAAAGTGCAGAACTATAATTTCTTATAAACACTACAGTTCCTGAAGTATTAACAGTGTTATTGGTAAAGGTATTACTGTTGATGTTTAAATTTAATGCTGTCTGATTATAGTATATGAAAGTAACTGCTCCTGACGAATTTGCCGTGTAGCCGAAATTTGAGAAGTTATTATTACTGATTGAAGTAGTGGTTGCATTATTACTACCATTAGTTCCGTCTAATTGAATCCCCAATATAGCTCCACTTGTGTTAGCACTTCTAACAGATATATTGTTATAAGTGACGCTATTAGTGATGGTTCCTGTTGGAGTTGCAGAATAATCCTCAACAGAAATCCCTCTAACGCTAGTTACAGTTGTTGCTGTTGAACTGGTAAGACTATTATAGGAAACATTATAATTTTTAGTGTTTCTAACAACAATTCCATTAACAGTACTCGTCCTTAAATTAAAAGTTGTGGCGCTGCTGGCTGTTCCATAGTTGGTTATTGTATTAGCATTAGCTAAAGACCCACCAATTACTAATCCATCATTGAATGCGGCAGCAGTGGAAGAGCCTATTACAACAATACCACAATTTACATCAGTAACAGCATTGCCGGTAATGGTTAAATTACTATTTGATCCTGCTGCTAAACTGGCACTAACAGTTCCTGTTGGACCCGTTGCAGTATGACTTGAACTACTATAAACACCCATAGTATTGGTATAGGTTCGGTCTAAATCAATCGTACAGTTTTTTATCGTAACATTTTGAGAGCCATTAGCGGTTGCTGCGGTTGCTCCTGAAAAAAATATTCCGACACCAAATTCAGTCATATTATTTGAAGCAGCAGTTGTCGTTGTATTCAAATTATTTTCTAATAATGTAAAGCCATCAAGGGTAATATAATCACATCCAACAATTTTAAAAATACCATCTGAATAACTTCCTGCTGTATGAGGGTTAAATGCTGTAAATGTTGGATTAGTTCCCGTGCTGAATTTTTGAAACGTTATTGTATTGGTAGCTGTTCCTGTGCCGGTTATATTAAATCCTCCATTCGGTGTGGTTTCTGTATAACCTGCCAAAACATTGAATGTAACTGCCGCATTAACACCGTTTGCATTCAATGCTGTAACAGCACTCGCAACAGTTGGGAAACAGGCAGATGGAATATAATATGTTCCTCCCAAAGGACCGGAAGTTATATTGGCATAAGAAACATTAATTGATGCAGGCGCAGCAGGAGTTTGTCCAACACGGGCCAATGTAAATGAAGTATCCATAGCCGGGCTAAAACTCATACCATCATTTATCAAACTTACCTGAACAGTTTTTGCCGTTGATAAACAAGCCGCAAACTTACTTAATACCACATAAACTCTCAATCCACCCGCTGGTACAGCAATATTTAAAGCATCATGCCCATACAAATTATTATTGGTTGGATTACTGTTATAATCTCCGTAAATCGTTGCATTGCTTTCGGTTCCGTTAAAGGTTTCAGAGCCTGTTGCCGGTTCGTAATAGATTTTAAATCCATCATTTGCAATTTCACTGTTCTCCGCTAACGTACCCGTATTTTGTATCCAAAAACGCTGCAATACCCTTGAAGAAACAGCGCCAAAATCTATCTTTACAGACATAACCACATTATAGGGAGACGTTATCGCTCCGGGATTTAACTGAATAACACTTGATGTTACATCCGAAGGTCTGTCTGATAAATCAAAAAGATAGTGTTGTCTTTCATTATACCCTGTTTGATTAGGATTACCACCATAAGAGTTTGAACCACCACAATAATCAGCATGCACCGAAGTATAAGCAATTAAACCTGCTATAGCATTGGCACCAAAAACATAATCAACGGTGGTGCTTTGATCAATATTGGTCGCTGGAGTACAATTATTTACCGCTGTAGTTGGATAAGTTAATATATTGGTACTATTTAACCACGTTCTTCCAAAAAGCTGGTAAATATTACTGTGTGAATTTGAATTGAGTAACATGGTTGTTGAAGCATCTTTTTCAAGATAACCATATTGGCCGATACCACTATTTGTTTTTATGTATGGATCTTGGGCAAAAGCAGGAGTGCTATTCACTAAAATCAGGAATAGCATTATTTTAAAAAGTGATAAACTATATTTATTCAATACATTCATTTTCAACTCCCCTTTTATAGAATCTATAGTTTACTAACAATAAATTACTCTTTCCTAAAGAATAATTTTTCTTGAAATCGTCACGCCGCTTTCCAACTTAATTTTGACAATCAATGTTTGGTAACTCATTGAAATATTAGAAGTTACGAAGTTAGCATTATTTATTGCTTTTGCAAAATATAATTTTCTTCCTAACATATCATACACTGTTACTTCTTGTATGTTTTCAACAAAAGACTTAATGGTCATTTCGCCATGGTTAGCAGCTACCACAACATTATTGTCTGTGGTTCCGAAATCAGGTGTGCCAAGAGCGCTATTAGTATAGCGTATTACAAATCTATCATCAAATGTACCGGCAACCGAAGAAAAGCTATATGGGTTTTGTCTTAAATCATATATGATGTTTAAGTACTTATCTTCTAAATAGATATTTTGAGATACATTAGAAAACACTCCGTCTACAATTGCTAAAGCTATTTTATAATCGCCACTTTGAATGATGTCCATTCCTAATGGCACTATATCATTCTCTTCAAAAGGGATTGACCGCCCTTGTATTACAAAGCTTTCATCACTTTGTAATGAATATATCTTTAATGAACCATCTCTTTTTGATATAGCATCATATAAATTGTCTCTTTGCATAGTGGCGCCACTTACATACCCAAACATTGTTCTAACCGGTGGTTGGTTATCTTTTACCAAATCTATCCAAATCCTATTGAATTCAGGTCCTTCAATATCGGCGTGGGTTGAAACTGGTGATGTCCTAAAGAAATTAGTTCCCGTTGCGTTCACATAAGTCTTATCTCTCAAACTATTGTCGAAATTAACGGTTGCGCTTCCGGCTGCACCATCCTTCATAGTAACAAAGAATCCCTGTCCTGCTCCAATATAATAATCAGGGTTAGGATTCGCTAAATTCCCAGTCAAATTAAAAGGCACATAATCAGTAGCCGCATTATAATTAGAAAAGAACGTATTATAAAATGGATTGCT
Source organism: Flavobacterium sangjuense (assembly GCF_004797125.1). Classification (NCBI taxonomy): domain Bacteria; kingdom Pseudomonadati; phylum Bacteroidota; class Flavobacteriia; order Flavobacteriales; family Flavobacteriaceae; genus Flavobacterium; species Flavobacterium sangjuense. Next base: position 907,680 of record NZ_CP038810.1, on the reverse strand, counting down.
TGTAGAAGTTGATGGAAGCGTACCATGAGTCCAAATATATAATGCTCCAGTTAAAGGAGTGTTATTATTAGTTAAAAAGCCTCTGCAACTTATAGCGGATGGATATGGATTACCTAATAAATTCCAATTGTCATCTAAATTAGTAACTACATGATTATTAGGCGCAGGAAGTGTATAATTTGCCCCTGTATAAGTTCCTCTGTATATAGTAACCGAATAATCTCCATTTCTTGGGACTCCCAAAAAAGGCACTTCTAAGTTTTGATTGGCCGTATTATTAAAAGTACTTGGTCCGCTCACTATATAGCCTTGACCAGCATTCATTACACCTGATGCTGTTTGCCAGTTTCCTTGTGTACCATTAGCATTATTAAGCGTAGTATTCCATAAAAATTTGTATCCGTCAGATGGATGACTGCTTAAATTAAATCCGCTAACTGGTGAAGACCAATAAACGTAATCTGATTTTCTTTGTTGCGCAATTCTTTTGTAGGTTATATTCCCGGAATTGGCAACATTATTTATTTGAACTAAACTCGAATTGTTTTCGAAAGTTGCTGTTCCACCGGTACTAACAGTTAGGCTGTTTTGAATTAAAACATAGTTATTTGCCTTAACCGAAAGTGTAAATGTATTATTAACAACAACACTACAAGCTTCAATATTTCCATTAACTGAAGTATCATAATTACCATTAATAATTGCACCAACCGTTAACGAAGGTGTTCCGCCAACCCAGGTTGTACCATCCCATGTAGAAGCACTTACCGCTAATTGTGCAGCATTTGATGCAGTTCCGCAAGTTGTATTTTGAATGACATTGCAATAAAATTGATAGCCATTATAAGTTCCTATGGCACCATCAAGCGTTAAGGTATTTGATGTAAAACCAGAAGCTACAACTCCTGCTAAAGAATTTGCCGCTACTAGTGCTGTCCAAGTTGCTGCTACACCCGAATTATAGTACCATTGATAGGTTAAGGCACCTGGACCCGGAGCAAGAGTTCCGGTAACACTAAAACTAGCCGTAGACTGACATGTACTTACATCAGCCGGATTGGTAGTTGACGGAATAGTTGAAGCCGGCGGACTGTAGGCAAACGTTCCTAAATCAGCTATTGAAGGGGTGTTTGTATGAGTCCAATCACTTGGGTTGCTAGTCGTATTTGGTCCGGATGTGGTCACATTACGCTTGGCTGTATATCCTGCAGTTCCATTCGGTACAACATACACATCTACTATGGTGGTTCCATGATATAGATACAAAATATCATCTCCGTTAATTCCACCTGCCAGTGGTGCAAAATCAAAGTTAGGCGAAGCTGTATTGGTGTCTGCGCTTATTCTTCCATATCTTACTGTTCCGGTAGCTATCGATGTAATTCCCGGGCTAAATGCATAATCGGTATAAGTGTTGGAAACTAATGCTGCAGCATCTCCAAACCTTCTTATAAAATAAGGCGTTAAATCTATAGTGCTACCTGTACCATTATAAACTTCTATATATCCTAAACTACCTAATGTACTATCATAAACTTCGGTCATAATAAGTTCGTTCAATCCTGAACAAGTACCGGTAACTTTAGTAACGGTATAAGCAATTGAAGTAACACAACCTGAAACCGCATGGGCAATATTAATATTACCTGTAGTTGCCGTTGGTGGAACAACCACTACCAATTGGGTTGCCGAACTCGAAAGTACTGTAGCGGAAACTGAATTAAAGGTTACGGTAGCGCCTGCTAAACTTACACCGCTTGCAGTTATAGTAACATGTGTTCCTACTGGCCCTGAAGCCGGTGTCACCGAAGAAATAGTAGCGGCCACACAAACTCCGTTTCCTTCAACAGCAAAAGTATATGGGTTTTCGCTGCCAGTGGCATCATCATTCGCAATAGATATAGTAGAAGTTCTTAAACCCGAAACCTGTGGATTAAAAGTAATGGTGAAATCTACATAATTTGTTCCACTAAAAGGAATGTTGGTATATGGTGCCGATGATGTTACCGTGAAATCAGTTGTATTTGATGTGGTAATAGTAGGTACATTTAAACCTAAGTAACCAATGTTTTCTATTCTAAATATTTTAGTTTGTGTTGAACCAATGTTAGTAGCCGCAAACTGTGTATTGTCCAGAGAATCCGGAGTAGTATCCCCCGAAACAATCGTCGGATTAGATGCTATAACTCCTTTAACATTTATCTCCGGCGCTGGCAATATCCCAATTCCTGTAAAATTAATAACATAAGAACCTTCATCAGGGTCATCACTTTTTATAGTAATACTCCCCGTAAATGTCCCTGCCGTAGCAGGATTAAATCTGATGACAAAAGTTTGTGTACTTGGTGTTGTACTAATCATCCCCAAAATCGTTGGAGAAGCATAACTGTAAGGCGTTAATAAGGAATACGGTGGATTACCGGTTATACTTGGCAAATTCCCCCCCGAACTACCCAAGGTCAATAGTTGCTGTCCTAAGTTTTGAATAGTAAACGTTACATCTAATGGAGAGCCTGTCGTAACACTACCAAAGTTGTAGATGCTCGTTGTTAGATAGGTTGTACTTCCCTGAACTATATTTATATCTTTATCTCTTTGACCCGCAGTGAAATGATTTGGTGGCGTTAGATTCGAACAGTTCGGAAGTGATAAGGTATTACTACCTATACTTCCTCCGGCATTTGACCATATTGTCCCATTCCATTGATTGGCCTTACTTAATGATTCTGTTCCATTAACATCAACCGGAAGATAGGTTCCTCCAAAAGTATAGGTTGGAGTAGTAAATGTTCCCGAGGTAGTCACTGCCCAATATCTTGAAATAAAATTAGTTGTAGCTGTCATGTTTGGATGTTTAGCGTCTTCTACGGCAACTCCAAAAAAAGCTGTGGTAAAAGAACCTGCCGTAAAATTAACCGAAGCCGGCGAGTATTGTGAACCATCCGTTGAAGCAACTTTGTCTCCAATCGGAAAAACATAAACGGTGCTCGTTGCGGTTATTGCTTTACTTAAAACACCTCCAACAGTAGCATCGGCAATAACATAACTATTGCCTGTAGCCGTAAAAGTATTGCTACACGTAGAAGCTAATGTCATAGTGTTAGCTACCAAATCAATTAAGCCGTTGGTTAACACCAAAGAAGTATTTATGGTTACAGGAGTCCCCAATACACAACCAACTGTTGCTGCCTGACGATCCATAGTAAAAGTGCCTAAATTTTGAAAACCAGTAGTAAAGTTCAATGTACCAACACTTCCGGTTCCAAACAACTTTAAGTCTGAAGTGGCACTTCCTTTGAAACTTCCTGAACCACTAATAACATTAGCCGTAGCTGCAGTTCCGATGGTTAGTGTGTTTCCTGCATTAATATCAATGACATCCGATGAATCTCCAAAAATAATAGCATTACCTGTATTTGGTGCTGATATTATAAGACTGGTTCCCACTGCCAACTGTACTGTAGTTCCTGTTCCTGTTGTACGTAAATAGGGAATGGTCAATGTACCGGGAGAGGTAACCAACTGAGTTCCTGTTTTAGTAAAATAAACGGCTCTTGCATTGGCTGTAAAAGTACCGCTGTTTGTAAAATCTCCTCCTACTCTCAAGTCTGACCCTGAAAAAGTACCTAAAGTTGTAGTCCCTGAATTAATAAAATTTCCTGTAATTCTTAGTTCTGTCGCGGCTACAGCTCCCATTGTCGTAGCTCCTGCATTGGTGTAGTTTCCGGCAACGACAACCGGTGTCGCCACATCGGCAAAAGTAAAAGTACCGTTATTGGTTACCGAACCGGCAATGGTTAATGTTCCTGCGCTTGGCGCTCCCATAGTGGTATCAGCCATGGTAAACGTAGAACCTGCATCAATAGTCAAACTACCATTCATAGCCTTATTAGCCGGATTCCCATTGTTATAATCAAGAGTAGTATTGTTGCTTAGCTGAACGTTGTTTGGATAACCCGCTGTAGTTCCAATCGTACCTACACCGTTAGCCAGCCATTCAAAGCCTCTTCTATAGGTTCCTGTACTGTTGTATTTCAACAATGAAGAAGCACCATAAATAGGTGAGTTATTAAAAAATCCTCCTGCATTAATGAGACACGTTCCTGTAATAGTAAGCGTCGAAGGGGATGTAATCGTCACTCCCGCACCTCCTACACTAAAGGTTCCTGCCACACTTCTAATGGTAGTGGCATTCATGGTCATACCTCCCTGAAGAATCGTAACATTAAATGGGGAGTTGCTGCTTGGCCAAAAAACATCTGTGCTGTTTACTCCGTAATTAGTAGAACTATTGAAAACTAAAGTCCCGCTCACACCATAAGTGAAATTAGATCCTGTTGCCCAACCTCCTGAGTCTAACTGAAACGTTCCGTTTACAGTTGTTGTTCCATTATTCGTATAGGTAGCACTTACTGCCAAAGACTTGTTTGCGTTAATGGTTGTAGTGGTTCCTGAATCTCTTGTTATTACTGCAATTGAGGTTACAATATGATTTATTACAACATTTTGAGACGAGGTCGGAACACCTGCCGGTGACCATATAGCAGCATTTGCCCAGTCTCCGTCGGCAATAGTTGTTTTAGTTAAAGGCGTAATAGTTTGATTCCCCGCTGCAGAAGCACTTCCTGATTTTGTTCCCGAACTAAATATCAAGTCCGCATTGGCAATTGTGTCAATATTGATATATCGTGTTGTTGTGGCGGTTGATGAAATATTAGCGGTTACCCAAAAATAACTTGTTCCAACTGCTAATGCTTGCGAAAACCCAGTGAAAGTTAAAACATCTCCACTTCCAGTTGATGTAGAACTCAAGGCAGTTCCTAATGTAGCAGCTGTGCCAAAATTATTAGTTGACTTATACCAAAGTGTAAAACCAGCACCATTAATATCAGCTGCCTGATAATTCCCCAAAGCTAAAAAACTAGCTTGAGTTAGGTTGGTCGTAGCATTCGCCACTGTAAGCTGAAAACTGGAAAGAATATGATTCGTTGTTCCCTGAGGCACATTGGCTGCCGTTATTTGCGTACCATTATTCGCTAAAGTTACTGCCGGAGTTGGCGAAGTTGTAGCCTGACTAAGTGGATTATTTGTTGCGGTTGCGGTTTGATATATATTACCCGTTGTACAATATTCATAAACTCTGTACCAGTAGGTTGTAGAAGCAGCAAGACCCGAAATACTTATGGCGCCACTACCAGTTCCTGCATAAACTACTTGCTCTCCTGAGCCATAAGTTGTAGAAGCGGAAGGAACAGAACCATTTGTTGGTGCAGTAAAACTATTTGAAGTATTCATTTTTACCACTCTTCCCGCACCGTTACCGTTGGTCCAGTTAACATCCATGGTAGTTGCAGCAACATTACTAAAAGTAATATTAGATGCTTGAGTTGTTGGAGCTGTGCATGAGCCGGTTGATGTTACATTAATGTTATCAATATTATACTTAGGCCTATTACCAGAACCTCCTGTTTGACCATTATTCCAAACGTATAATCTTATAACGACTTGGGATTTATTATCAAGAGCTGCAGGTAAAGTTATTGAAGACAAACTACCAGATTCTCCAGTTGCATTATTATTTATTCTTGGAATCGTATATCCTGTTAAATCTGCAAAAGTTACACCGTTATCAACACTATATTGAATTTTTAAATCGGAACTTTTAGGAGACGCATTTACTGTGTTAGTTACTTTTAACCAATCTAATGAAATTGTTCCTGCTGTGCGTCCAGTGAAATCCAACAATAAATCTGTAGCAGTTGATAAATTTCCTGTAGCTAAAATCACCATACTCGTGGTTCCTATCTGAACACCACCAGAGGTCCCAGATGAAAAAACTGTGGTTGTGCTAACGGTTGATGTAGCTACACTTGATGCTACTCTCCAATTTGCAGCACCTGTTCCCGAAGCATAATTGTTTGTCCATCCGCTTATGTTGGCAAAATCTTGAGTGTAATTTCCAGATGACATTGTATAAAACGTCTGCCCATAAGAAGTCAATGGAAGAAATGCTAAGAAAACAAAAGCAACAAGTAATTTTTTATAATTCATAATTATGATATATCGTATTTATTTCCAAAGCAATAGCGTCTCTTTTGTACGCACAAAAAAGGGTCAAGCTGTATTGAGTAGAAAATGGGACAACAAATCTACATCTAAATTACTAAAATACAAGCAGTTTGGATTAATAAATTATCAATAAATCGCTATGTTTATGAACATTTTCTATTAATAACTTATAAAACAGTGTTTTTATATGCGTTATCGGGAATAATTGCGGATTTTTTTGATTGTTTTTCGTGCGTTTAATCCTAAAGACCGTTTGGTTTCGAACAATTCCCTAACTTTGTTTTTGAAATTTGAACCCAAAAAATGAACGAAGCACTAACGTTAAAGGAAGCCCAACTCAAGCTGGAATATTATTGTTCTTATCAGGAACGCTGTCATCAGGAAGTGGTTCAGAAAGCCGGCGATTTGGGAATGAAATCCCATGAAACGGATGCTATTGTTGTTCATTTAATCCAGCATAATTTTCTAAACGAAGAACGCTTCGCCCGAAGTTTTGCACGCGGAAAACACCGTATCAAAGGGTGGGGCAAAAACCGCATTGTTAACGAACTCAAACAGCGACATATTTCTGCACCCAATATCAAATGCGCTTTAACCGAAATCACAGAGGAAGAATACCAGGATACGTTTGACAAACTAGCCGAAAGGCATTGGGAAACCATCAGAGAAACCAATGTTCAGAAAAAGAAAAAAAAGTTTTGTGATTACTTGCTGCGTAAAGGTTGGGAAAGTAATTTGGTTTATGGGAAATTGAAGGAGTTTGAGAAATAGTTATGAATTATAAGTTATGAGTTATGAGTTGGGTTTTATCGAAAACTACAACTTATAAGTGAAGATATAGATTTCACAAAGCTTTTTAACTTATAATTCATAACTTATAACTCATAACTTACTTAACAAAATACTCACCGCATTACCCCCAAATCCAACCGAATTTATCAATACGTTTCGAATCGCTTTACGCGGATTTTGTTCCGTAACAAATGGAACGCCAATAAACTCTTGGTGTTGCATCATCAAAAGCGCCAATTCAATATTCAGCATTCCCGAAGCGCCAAAAGTGTGGCCAACTTTCCATTTGTTGGTCGTCAGCATCGGAAGTGTTTTCCCGAAGACTTTTTGTATCGCTTTGTATTCTGATTTGTCGCCTTTTAAAGTTCCCGGCGCGTGCATCACTACAACATCAACCTCGTCTAAGGATACATTTTGCAACGCCATTTTCATCGATTTCTGAAAGCATTCCGCTTCATCTGTAATTGATATGCTGTGTTGTAAATCGTCGGTGGCATAACCAAATCCGGTAACGTAACCCAGGGCATTATTGTGCACGCCAATTTCCAAACACGCCATTGCTGCGCCTTCGCCCAACACCATTGAATTTTTGATTTTATCCAAATCTAAAGCTTTACATGGGAATTCATCATTCGTCTTAGCATAAATCTTTAATGCCTGCATTTGAGCAATCGTAAACGGCGTTAAAGGCGCTTCACTTCCGCCTACCAAAAAGCTGTCTGCCATGCCGGCCTGCAGCCAGGCGATACCGTTTAACAAAGCATGAAGTGCTGTGGAGCAGGTTATCGAATGTGACAATTCAGGACCATTTGATTTTAAATCGTGTGCCACCCAAGTGGAAATGTTTCCTAAAGTTGTACTTGGCGATGCCAGAGTTGGTGTCTTTCCGGTTTCTAAAAACTCCTGATGATGCTTTTCAAAAAGCTGGGTAGCACCACGCGAAGAACCAATGTTAACGCCAAATTTTGAATCCTTCCAACCTGCTTTTTTTACCGCTTCTCTTGATGCGAGTATAGCATAAAGCACTGAATTGTCAAGCGACTTATACTTCACATCCGAGTTTCGCAATGCCTGAACCTCTTTAGCTAAAGTTTCAGATAATGGAGCAGCCAGAGCAGTAGTATTGCCTATTGGCGCCTCAACAATCAATGATTTTGGGTTCAGGTATTCCTTCCAAACATCAGCAGTCATTTTTCCTAAAGGAGAAAAGGAAGCAATGGAAGTTATGGCAATAGGTCTTTTCAAAAGAATATTAGTATTGGAATTAATAGTGCAAAACTACACTATTTCAAGCGCTTTTTCGACAGTAGTATAGACTTTTTCCAGTTGGGTATTGGTAATAACATAGGGCGGTAAAATGTAAACGATGTTTCCAACAGGACGGAGAATTACACCATTTTCAACAAAGAAATTATAGAGTTTGTTGCGCATTGTGCCATAATAACTTTCCTGGCTTTCGGTCTTAATTTCTAAAGCAAAGATGACTCCGAGAACACGCGTTGTTTTTACTTTTGGGTGTGATTTTATTTTGGCCTCAAATGCCAAATGCAGTTTATTTATTTGGGCAATATTATATTGCATTGCATACGTTTGCAACAAATTGATACTTGCCAAAGCTGCCGCACAACCGGTTGGATTTGCGGTAAAAGTATGTCCGTGAAAGAGTGCTTTGTTAGTGTCATCATCATAAAAACCATCAAAGACTTCCTGAGTAAAAGTGGTTATCGCCATCGGAATTGTTCCGCCTGTTAACGCTTTTGACAAACACATCATGTCGGGTTTGTTGACCAAATAATCAGTGGCAAAAGTTTTTCCCGTTTTCCCAAAACCTGTCATCACTTCATCGGCAATGGTGAATACATTATTTTGGTTACAGATACTAATCATTTTATCTAAAACTTCGTAAGAATACATTACCATTCCGGCTGCACCTTGTACCAAAGGTTCAAAAATGAATGCTGCATATTCATTGGTTACAACCAAATTCTGTAATGCCTGCAAACTCTTTTCTTCATTGCCTTTTGTTGGCACCGGAATCCGGATTACTTCGAGCAACGAACCTTTGAATGCTTTGGTAAAAAAGGAAATGCCGCTACTCGCCATCGCTCCAAAAGTATCGCCATGAAAGGCATCTTCAAAGGCTATGATTTTCGTCTTTTTAATTCCTTTGTTATAATTGTATTGCAATGCACATTTCAAAGCGACTTCAACAGCTGTTGAACCGTTGTCAGAATAGAACAGTTTCTTTTGGTTTTTTGGCAAAATGGTCATCAGCTTTTCGGCCAATAAAACGGCTTTGTCATGCGTAAAACCACCAAACAAAACATGCTCCAAAGTGGTTAACTGTTCGTAAATCGCATCCGCAATAACTTTGTTAGAATGTCCGTACGGATTCACCCACCAAGAGGCAATCGCATCAACATATTCCTTGCCATTTTCGTCCCAAAGCAAAGCTCCTTCGCCTTTGACAATCGCCGGAAAATCAGCAGCTGTTTTATGCTGCGTATAAGGATGCCAGTTGTATAATTTGTCTCTTTCGGAAAGGTTCATTTTTTAAAGAAAATAGAAGAAAGAAGCAAGAGAAAAGACTGAAGCTCTTTCGAAATTATAATTGCAAAGATACATTAAGAACTTTTCTTTCTTCTTGCTTCTTTGCTCTTGTTTCTTATAAATTTAAAAGATTCTCGCGGAATTTATCAGCGTAATACCCAATTACATTTTGGTCAAAATAAGGTTCGTTGTCAATTCTGCCAATGAATTTTATGCCGGTTTTCTTTAGGATAATTTCTTCTGTGGCTTTGTTTTCATCACCAGAAAAGATGATTCCTGCAACGCTAATTTTTCTGTTTTTTAAAGCTTCAATCGTGAGCAATGTATGATTGATACTTCCCAAATAATGACGTGAAACCACTATAACTTTACAGTCATTTTTGATTAAATCTACTACACAATCGTTGTCGTTTAGCGGAACGAGAATTCCACCTGCGCCTTCAATAACCAAATGATTATCGGTTTTTGGCTCTGTTATTTTTTTTAAATCGATTGTGATTCCGTCAAGCTGTGCAGCCAAATGTGGACTTGCCGGCGTGTTGAGTTTATAGCTATTTTCGTGAAATTGAGACTTGTCATTCGAAATCAAAGACTTGACTTTATGACTGTCTGAATTGTCTAAATCTCCGGCCTGAATGGGTTTCCAATAATCGGCTTCTAAAGCTTCGACGACGATAGCGGAAGCAATAGTTTTACCAACATCGGTACCGATTCCTGTGATGAATAGCTTCATTTAATCAAATTCGTAATTAGAGTTGTTCATCATCATCTACAGAAAACAAATTCACATCATTTAAAATATCATTCGCTCTTTCGAAATCTTCGGTTTTGACAAACATTTTGATACCTCCAAAAAGATTGCTGTACATCGTCGAATCAATAAGATTTTGGTCTCTCATAAACACTTCAATTCCCTGGCTTTCTAATTTACCTTGGTAAATAATAGCTTCGCTTGAATACTGAAAGCGACGTAGCATTTTGAATTTTTCTTCTTCCATAACTTAAAAAACAAAGGTAGCTAACAATTCCAACACATTGGAGATTTCACTTTCCGAATTATAAGAGTGCAGACAAAAACGCAAACGTTCCTGACCTTCGGGAACTGTTGGAGATACTATTGGACGAACATCAAAACCTTTTTGCTGGAGTTGGTTTGCAATCTTTTTTACATTTTCATTTCCCGGAATGATAGCACATTGAATTGCCGATTTGCTATAGACAAACATCGGTTTCATACCTAAACGCATTTTCTCCTGATTAAAGAAAATGATGTTGGCCTTTAATTGTTCAAGAGCTTCTTTCCCTTTTGTCAAATGTTTGTACGATTGCAAAATAGTAGCAACTGAATGAGGAGAAAGGCCTGTGGTGTATACAAAACTTCGGGCAAAGTTGACCAAATAACTTTTCAATTCCTGACTTCCTAAAATGGCTGCACCATGGCAACCCATTCCTTTTCCGAAAGTCATGATTCGGGCAAAAACTTTGTCCTGCAATCCTAAACTTTGAACCAATCCTTGTCCGCATTCGCCAAAAACTCCGAGTGCATGCGCTTCGTCTACGACTAAATAAGCACCATGTTTTTCAGAAAGATTTGTAAGTTCTTCCATATTTGGGCAATCGCCATCCATAGAAAAAACGCTTTCGGTGACGATGTAAACAGTTATGAGTTCAGAGTTATAAGTTATGAGTTTTTGTAATAAGCGTTCCAAATCTTCCAAGTCATTATGTGAAAACTTATAACTTTTAGCATTGCTCATTTGGATGCCATCACGAATGGAAGCATGACACAATTCGTCGTATAAAATAATATCATTTCGTTGTGGCACGGAACTGAAAAAACCAACATTGGCATCATAACCCGAATTGAAAATCAGTGCGGCTTCAGTTTTATGAAATTGAGCAATATAGTCTTCAGCTTCATTATATAAAGAATGATTTCCCGAAAGCAAACGCGAACCGGTTGCGCCGTTTACTTTTATATTTTTATCTAAAAGAAACTGATGTGTGTCGTGAAAGAGGATTTCGTTTTTGGCAAAGCCGATATAATCATTGGACGCAAAATCGATTAAATCATTAGCAACAGGCAATTGACGCAAGGCGTTATTGGCTTTACGTTGTTCGATTTTTTGTTGGAGTGATTTTGGGAAATGCTTCATATTTACTTAGTCAATTCACCTTGCTTATGCAAGGCTCGTGTCAAATATAGTAAATAGCCCGGATGGCAGCGGTATCCTTTTTCTTTTTTGGAAGAAAAAGATATAGCGAACAGCCGGAAAAGCTTCAAATAAAAAAAGCCCAACAATAATGTTGAGCTTTCTTCTTTTATTTTAAATCGTATTAGTCAGCTAATACAATTACTTTATTGTCTTTCATTTCAATAGTTCCTGAATTGATTTCCAAAAGGTAGTTTTGATCGTTTACTTTGGTAAACTTATCAGCAACCTCTTTGTGGATGTGAAAACTTGGTGCCTCAATTTTGATGGTACCGTGTTTCAAGGTAGAAACTATAGGCGCGTGGTTATTCAAAATTTGGAACGAACCCAATACGCCAGGTAAAGAAACTGAAGTGACTTCGCCTTTGAATAATGTAGCTTCCGGTGATACTATTTCTAAAATCATATGATTAGTTATGAGTTTTGAGTTATGAGTTTTGAGTTATGAGTTATAAGTTAGAGATTGAACTCATAATTTATAACTCATAATTCATAATTATATTAAGCTTCCGCTAACATTTTTTGTCCTGCTTCGATAGCTTCTTCGATTGTTCCTTTAAGGTTGAATGCAGCTTCAGGCAAGTGATCTAATTCACCATCAATAATCATGTTGAATCCTTTGATTGTTTCTTTAATATCAACCAATACTCCAGGAATACCTGTAAATTGTTCCGCTACGTGGAAAGGTTGAGATAAGAAACGTTGCACTCTACGTGCTCTTGATACAGCTAATTTATCATCTTCTGATAACTCTTCCAATCCAAGGATGGCGATGATATCCTGAAGTTGTTTGTATTTTTGAAGTATCTCTTTTACTCTTTGTGCACAGTTGTAGTGATCATCACCTAAGATTTGAGCTGTAAGGATTCTTGAAGTTGAATCTAGTGGATCCACCGCAGGATAAATACCAAGCTCAGCAATTTTACGAGACAATACTGTTGTTGCATCTAAGTGGGCAAATGTTGTTGCCGGTGCAGGGTCAGTTAAGTCATCCGCAGGAACGTAAACCGCTTGTACAGATGTAATCGAACCTTTGTTTGTAGATGTAATTCTTTCCTGCATCGCACCCATCTCAGTTGCCAATGTTGGTTGGTAACCTACAGCAGATGGCATACGGCCTAAAAGAGCCGATACCTCAGAACCTGCCTGTGTAAAACGGAAGATATTGTCAACGAAGAAAAGTACGTCTTTACCTTGGTCTGAACCAGCACCATCACGGAAATACTCAGCGATAGATAATCCTGAAAGGGCAACACGTGCTCTTGCTCCAGGTGGCTCATTCATTTGTCCGAAAACGAAAGTAGCTTTAGACTCTCTCATTCCTGGTTTATCAACTTTAGATAAATCCCATCCTCCATTTTCCATAGAGTGCATGAAATCTTCTCCATATTTTATAATTCCTGATTCCAACATCTCACGAAGTAAATCGTTTCCTTCACGTGTTCTTTCACCAACTCCTGCGAATACAGAAAGTCCACCGTGACCTTTAGCGATATTGTTAATCAATTCCTGAATCAATACTGTTTTACCAACTCCGGCACCACCGAACAATCCAATTTTACCACCTTTTGCATAAGGCTCAATCAAATCGATTACTTTGATACCTGTGAATAATACTTCTGTAGAAGTTGATAAATCTTCAAATTTTGGAGCCGGACGGTGAATAGAAACACCATTTTCACCAGCTTTAGGCAAATCACCTAATCCATCGATAGCATCTCCAATAACATTGAACAAACGTCCGTAAACATCTGCTCCGATTGGCATTTGAATTGGAGCTCCTGTAGCATTTACAGCTGTTCCTCTGCTCAATCCGTCAGTTGCTTCCATAGAGATAGTACGTACTGTGTTTTCACCAATATGTGATTGCACTTCAAGTACTAAAATTGAACCATTTTTGTTAACGATTTCTAATGAGTCATAGATTTTTGGTAGTTCAACATCTTTAGTATCAAATACTACGTCTACTACTGGGCCAATGATTTGGGAAACTTTTCCTATTGCTTTTGACATTGTTTATGTATTTATTAAATAGCTGTTTAGGTTTGAATAAAACATTCTTTTTTCAGAGCGCAAAGATAATTTTTATAAATCGAATAATCAATAATTATTTTATAAAAAAAAGAAGATTTTTTGAATCGTCCTAAAAACAAAAAACCATCCCAATTAAACGGGATGGTTTGATTTAATAAAAACCCTTTTTTTATAAGACTGGAGGAAATAAAATCTGGTATTGTCCCAAATTCACTCCTTTTAAATTAGATCCAAATTTTTCATTAATCGCTTCTAAAAATTTATTAGCAATCAAAGCATAACCTTTTGAGCTTGGATGAACTCCATCTAATGAGAAGGTGTTTCCTGTTACATAAGCTGATGTCATAGTGTACCCATTTTGTACAATACCCACGGTGCTTAATGAAGCCATTATTGTTTTAGCATCAACTAGTGCTATTTGGTCACTGTGGTCAGTAGCTGCATTTTGAATCGTTGTATTGTAAGCATCTGTTGCTATTTTTACTTCATCGATTTCTCTTTTAGATAAAACCCAATTGTCAGCCAATGGAACAGAAACCCCATTTACCTGTAAAGGATTACCTCCTACTGTAGTTCCAATAAAACTTCTTGCTGGTAAAATAATTAAATCTTCGCTAGTTGCCTGACGGTAAGATGGAATTCCAACCGCTGTTAAATCGGTTAAATATTCATCTACAATAACCACTCTGTTTGTGCTTGATGCTGAGAAAGAAATAGTTCTTTGAGCTACTTCAGCTGCCGTTAAGTATCCTAATGACTGAGCATATAATAATCCATTATTATATGTAGTATAGCCTGAATTCAATAGAGAAGCTGTTCCTGCGTCTAAAGGAACCGGATTGTAAGGAACTGTTGTAAAATATGGCAATGCATTAACGTATGGTAAATTAGCTATAACTCCTTTTCTACCTCCGGCAGTTAATTTAGTAATCAAACCATTATAAGCAAGATCAAAAGTTGCCGGTGGCGTAATTGGACTAGTGCTTACACCTCCTGAGGTAGCATAACCCAACACATCATTTCCGCCAATCCACAAAGAGAAGAAAGTAGGATTAGTGGCAACAGCATCATCTACTACAGTAGCCATAGGAGAAGATGCAATTCTTGCAAAATAAGGATTTCCTGCTGAGCTTCCATAACCCGCTAAATCTAAGGTAACAACCTTAGCTCCCGGAATTCCGAAATTGTTAAATGGTCCTGTTAAGTGGGTTGTAATATCCGTTGAAGAAGTTCCTGCAACTGGTGTTGGAACATTTCCGGGAGCTAAATACAATCTCGGGCCAAATTGTGGAATTTGAGTTCCTCCCAATGAAAAACCTCCAATATTATCATTCATAAACGGAATTACAAATTCACCTCCGCCAACTAAAGCAAACTGTTGCGATAAGATACTTGGATAGGAGTTTTGCTGACCTGCGATGAATAAAGCATTGTCTGAAAAACCTGCCGCAAATGAATCTCCTAGAGCAACATATTTAGAAAAATCTGCTAAGCCAGCTGTTAAAGGCAAACCGTCTGATGAATCCGGATTAACAACTGTTTCATCATCACTACTACATGCTACAAAGGTTAACGAAACCAATAATAGCCATTTGAAATTTTTTATCATAACTTTTAAATTATATATTGTTATTGATTATTATGGATTAATTGTTATAGAAGCAAACCATTGTTGTCCAATAGCTCCTGCTCCAATTACTTGAATGTAGTCTTCTCCGAATAAGTTATTAGCTCCAACTTTTAAAACTGATTTCAATTTTGGAATTGCATAATTAATTTGGGCATCAAAAACCACGTTCTCCGGAACCATACCATCGGCAAAAGAAGATTGCCATAAGTATTCAGTATTCCATCTTACGTTGGTATTAAATCCAAAGTTTTTAAATAATTTTTGGTTACCCAAAGACGCTTTCACTCTGTGTTTTGGCGTGTTAAAACTTGGGATAAAACTTGGATCTTTAGCTTGGTCAAAAGTATACTCGGCATAATTATAATTTGCGCTTAACTCAAAGTCTTTATACACTTTTTTAGACAAACCAATCCCGAATCCCATTGAAGTAACTTCCGCTTTAGAGTTGTTGTACACTTGGTAAACTCTTCTGTCTCCGTTTGAAAGAGCGGCTACCGGAGCATAGGTTGCTAAGTTTGTTGGATCAAATGTGTTTACATCTCCATAGTAAGGTGCGACAACTCTTGATTGATTTAAAAAGTCATTGTAAATATTGTAATATCCTGTGATATCAACTGTTAAATCATTTTTAATAACCGAACGATAACCAACATCAAATGCTTGTACTCTTTCCGGTTTAACTAAATCAATATCGGCAACATCCAGAATTGCTGCTGCTGTTGGCAAAGGTTGTCCAGCGGCAACAGCGGCAGAAAATGCTTGTACAGAAGTTAAAGTAAAGGAATTGCCATAAGCATTAACTCCTGATAATGTAGCAGTAGCTTCACCACCGTTAACTACTTGTCCAGCGGCACTTACATCAAATGTTTCCACATATCTTGTTAAGTTGTCCGGTGCTGATCCAATCAAAGCGAATGGCCCTAAATTCAAACCAATGTATTGATCCTGCGTAGTTGGATTTCTAAATCCTGTTTGGTAAGATGCTCTGAAGTTGTGTTGTTTATTAGCTCCTGCAGCATATACAAAGGAAACTCTTGGGGAGACGAAACCATCGAAGTTTTGTGATTTATCATAACGCACAGAACCCGTAAATTTCAAACGACCTTCTTTCATTAATTTCTTTTGCAATTGTGCATACGCACCATATTCATCATATCTAAGTGGACCATCATAATCTGTAAAAATTGTTCCGCTTGAATTCATTTCATATTGTCTGTAAGAACCTCCTAATTGAATTTCAGCTACCTTGATAATGTCTTTAAAATTATAATTCACATCGGCATGATATAATTTAGATTGGTCTTGAAATTTAGAACCTGTAACTAAATTCGGGTCTGCTGACACTGAAGCTAATGCACTTGCATACTCAGGCGTACCTGGTAAAAATCTTCCTGTATCTGCTGTTGTTCTTGCAATTGCATGCGCTTGTTGAGGCGTTGCTCCACCTAAAGTTGATTGGATATATGCTCCGGCATATTGTCCGAACCACGTTTGGTCATCTTTCCACGCACGGTTAACATTCCATGCTGCAAAACGCATATCATATGAATCTCCTGCATTTTCATCAGTTATATATCCTCTGACAAAATAATTTTTCCCTTTAAACTCAAGTCTGGTTTGATTTATAAAGAAGTTTTTCAAAGCATATCTATTAGCTCCTTGATAAATGGTATTTCCTAAACCTAATTTATGTTGGAAAATAATTTCATTATCATCAGCCCATGGTTTAAAGTGTAATGAGAAATCGGCTTTGACACTTTTAATACCGTTATCATTTAAGTCTTTTTCTGCATAACCGGTTCTGGCCACATTATAGTTTGGTAACAAGTTAACTGCTGATGCCGGTATTAAACCTAAATTAGCCAATGATATTCCAACACTTTTAATATTTGTTGACACCTCATCACCATATACGTTTAATCCATCATAATTTGGATTTGGATCTGAACCTACGTTATTAACCGTTAGATCTTTTCTGTCATCAGCAATCCATTCGGTTGCTTTCATAAAAGTAAAATTGGCTTTAGCTGCAAAATGTTTGGTAAAAGCATGTGCTGCTCTAATTCCAAAATCCCAATAATCATTGGTTCCTGCAACTTCCTGTGTGGTTTGACCGTATTTGAAATAGAAGCTCAGCCCTTGATTTGTAAACGGGCTTTTGCTATTCATAAACATGATTCCGTTGAAAGCATTTGCACCATATAATGCAGAAGATGCTCCGGGAAGAAGTTCAACATTGGCAACATCCAATTCAGAAACTCCAATTAAGTTTCCTAACACAAAGTTTAGGGCTGGAGATGAATTGTCCATACCATCAACCAATTGTAAAAATCGGGTATTAGCAACTGTGGCAAATCCACGCGTATTGATTGATTTAAAAGAGAAACTACTTGTATTGAAGTGAACTTCTTTTAGATTTTCAAGACCATCGTAATAAGTCGCTGCTGTAGTGTTTTTGATTTCTCTCAAACTCATTCTTTCGATAGTCACCGGAGATTCTAAAACTCTCTCAGGTGTTCTCGATGCAGAGACAACGATTTCATCTAGTTTATTTTCTTCATCATTTAAAGCTACACTAACATTTTGATTATTTGATGTAACGCTAACCTTTTTACTTCCGTAGCCTACACTCGAAATTTCGATGTCAAAAGGAGGCTTTTTAGTGGTTGTTAATTTAAAATTTCCATCACTGTCGGTTACAGTTCCGGAACTTTCACCAGCCACCTTAACATTAGCTCCGGGAACTGGTTGGTTCTTACTGTCTTTTACCGAACCCGATATTGAAGTTTGCGCAAAGGTAATGCCGCAAAAAAACAATGAAACGATAAATAAATAGATCTTCATTTGGTTATAATTTTGTTGGTTTAAGAAGCCAAAGTACAAATATTTTTTTTACATTATTAAAAAACCTTGGGTATTTTTATTAATAATTTATTTTAAAGTTTCCTTAGTGATAATATGGCATTTGGGCGCTTTTTTAAGTTTTTATTAACGATTTGGCATTATTACTAAAAAAAATACTATGCGCACATACAAAATGAAACTTTCATTAAATTAATCCTAAAATTTTGAGCAAAAAAAAGCGAGACTATGTCTCGCTTTTTGGTTGTTTTATGTTGATAACTATTCTACAGTAACCGATTTTGCCAAGTTTCTTGGTTGATCCACATTGCATCCTCTCATTACCGCAATATGGTAAGATAATAATTGCAATGGAATTGTTGTAATTAGTGGTGATAGTGCATCCGAAGTTTCAGGGATTTCAATAACGTGATCGGCTAATCCTTTTACTTGTGTATCACCTTTGGTAACTATAGCAATGATTTTACCACTTCTTGATTTAATCTCCTGGATATTACTTACTACTTTATCATAATGCCCTTGTTTTGGAGCAATAACAATTACAGGCATTTGCTCATCTATTAAGGCAATTGGCCCGTGCTTCATTTCAGCAGCAGGATAACCTTCAGCGTGAATATATGATATCTCTTTAAGTTTCAATGCACCTTCCAAAGCAACCGGGAAATTATAACCTCTGCCTAGATATAAACAGTTGGTTGCGGCTTTAAATTTAGTTGCTATTTCTTTTGCTTTTTCATTCGTTGATGTTAATGCTTCAGCTACTTTTTCAGGGATAACTTCTAATTCTTGTAAATAACGATGGAAATCAGAATTTGATAATGTTCCTTTGGCTTTGGCCAAACGCAAAGCTATCATTGTCAATACCGTTATCTGAGTTGTAAAGGCTTTGGTTGATGCTACGCCAATTTCAGGTCCGGCATGCGTATAGGCACCTGCGTTTGTTTCTCTTGAAATAGAAGAACCAACCACGTTGCATACTCCAAATACAAAAGCTCCTTTTTCTTTGGCTAACTTAATGGCGGCCAAAGTATCGGCTGTTTCTCCGGATTGTGATATGGCAATCACCACATCATTCTTATTGATTATCGGATTTCTATATCTAAATTCCGATGCATATTCAACCTCAACAGGTATTCTTGCAAACTCTTCTATAACATATTCGGCAACTAATCCGGCATGCCATGATGTACCGCAAGCTACGATTAGGATTCTGTCGGCATGAAGGAATTTTTCAAGATTGTCTTCTACACCCGCCATTTGAATAATACCTTGATTAGCCAAAAGTCTTCCTCTGTAAGTATCCTTTATAACATTAGGCTGTTCGTAGATTTCTTTCAGCATGAAATGGTCGTAACCGCCTTTTTCAATTTGCTCCAAATTCATTTGAAGTTCCTGAATATAAGGGTCAACCAAAGAATCATCTTTAATTTTTCTAATCTTCAATGGTTTGTGCAATCTTACGATAGCCATTTCCTCATCTTCTAAATAAATAGCATTCGAAGTGTATTCAATGAAAGGAGAAGCATCAGAAGCAATGAAAAATTCATCTTCTCCAACTCCAATCGCTATTGGGCTTCCTAATCTTGCTACGATAATTTCGTCCGGATTTTCTTTGTCAAAAACACAGATGGCATATGCTCCGACAACTTGGTTTAAAGCAATTTGAACCGCTTTTCCGAGTTTAATTTTTTCTTTCTTTTTTACGTCTTCAATTAAGTTAACCAAGACCTCGGTATCTGTATCTGAAGTAAAAGTATAGCCTCTTTTTAGTAATTCCTTTTTTAACGGCTCGTAATTTTCGATGATTCCATTGTGGATAATTACTATGTTCCCTGAATTGGATACATGCGGATGTGAATTGATATCATTTGGAACACCGTGAGTTGCCCAACGTGTGTGTCCCATTCCAATGGAAGCTTTAGAGGAAGCAATGGCTTTCGACTTCTCTTCGAGGTCAGAAACTTTTCCTTTGGTTTTAGCAATTTTAAGTTCATTGCCATCGCATAACATTACTCCCGCACTGTCATAGCCTCTATACTCTAATCTTTTTAACCCTTTTATTACAATTGGGTATGCTTCTCTAAATCCGATATAACCAACAATTCCACACATAACATTGAATATTAATTAGGTTTTGTATAATAAATTTTTAGTCTCATTTTTTTATCCTCCGGAACTGCAGGGCTTGTCCCGTATAAAACAGTTCCCAACTGATTCAACACCGACATTGACGGTGCTCTATCGAAGTTGGCATTTGGAGTTCTTAGTTTAGAAAGACCAATACTGTTGATGTTTTCAGTAACCGACAATCCCAAACGAACATTGGTAGAATCATTTTTAATTAAATTCCTAACATAGTTCGTTATTCTTATTCTATATCTTTTACCTCTGTCTCCTCTTCCATCGTTTACATCTTCGGTTTGAATAATTCCGTCGTGGATAAATTTATTAAATTTAGGGTTACTTCCGTTACTTGTATAATCATACGTATAATCAACCAAGATATTTTTATTTGTCAGGTCATATAAAAAAATACGGTTCGGTTCAACAGGCAGATTAGTTGCCGGGAAATTGTTTGACATTGCTGCTTTATCTACGTAAAAAGTTAGATTTGCTTCGTTAATTAACCAACCGTTAAATTTAATATCATCTATCTCATCTGAAATACCATTTGGTCCTGTGAGGTTATATTTGGGATTGGCAGCACTAATTGGAAGACTTTCGTTATAATTTTCATTAAGCACATATCCTTTCAAATCGGTTGTGCCAAATAAATCTATAAAAGCCATTGCGCCTTCTCCTCCTTTTAAATATAGTCGCGATGCTTCTTGTGAGCTATTGGCAGCATTCAGATAATCAATGTTTTCATTAGAATTTTGCAACAAACTAATAGAATTTCCTGTAAGGTTTAACGGGAATGTTTTACTTACTCTTTCCTTTCTGTATTCATTTACATCTGGCGTGGTTACATTATCAGGAGTAATTTGATCTTCTTTGTAATATATCGTAATTTTTCCTGCTTTGAAATTAATCATAGCCATGTTACCAGGATTTCCGTTTTCAACTTTAAAATAAATCCCTCTGAAATAATTTTTAAAATTGGCTAGAGAAGCTAATTGACCCGCTGGTGCATTTAAAATTTTATCATAAAAAACATCGGTTCTCAAATGCAATCTCATTGATGGCAAGTAACGCGTGTATTTTTTAGTAACTCCATCTTCTTCATAGGTTGTTAATTTGTGCTCTCTTTTGTCAAAATAAAAGTTCTCGTTTTCACGGCCGTCAGCATTGTGTGTCCCTTCTGAACCAGTAGGCGGATTAGTGAGAGGGGCATTATTTAACAAAACCGGAATTTTATTATTATCAATCAGACTGTTTTGATCGGTATAAAACAACTGTTGCTCTGCTAAAGATTGAGCTGGATCTAAATCTCTTAAAAAATAATTAGATTGATAAACGCTCAACTTAAACTTTGAATCAGGCAGATTGGTATCTTTATCATATGGTTTTGCTCCAAAAATTGAATCTAACACATAATCTTTTGTGCCATCAGAATTCGTTTTATCTAAGGTTTTGAAATACGGAATATCCATAATCACACTATCAATAACCGGAAGATCTTCATAAAGTGTTGGATCAGTATTGTTAAAAACAGGATTAATATTCGATAATTCTACCTGAGTTACATAGTTGGCTTGTGTAGTTCCGAAAGCAGGATTTGAATAAAATCCAAGAGGGCTTATAGGTAAATTATTTGAGGCAATAGCACCAAGTTTTTGATTGTATGCTTTAACGGTCCAAGTAGTACTGTCAACATCAAACCCGAAGTGGTCATCACCCACTATGTCAGTTCCTAATTCATTAAAATCTTTATCGCAAGAGGCGAAAATTATAGTTATTAATCCAACAATTAAAATTGGGCGTAAAATTGATTTTTTGTACATAAAAAATATCTGTTTTTTTTAAGAAAGCATACCTTTATAAAAGTTGGTATATGCTTCGGTCATTTTGTCTTTCGAGGCGAAAGGTAAAAAAGGTTTTCCTGAAGATTCTATAAATTTTGTTAAACTTGACGACACATTTTCAGAGGCAATAACAACCGCGTCTGAGTGGTTTACAGCAGCTTTTATAAGGTTTTCGTAATTAGGTAATTCTAATTCCTGAATAGCATCTTGAGGCACGCCGTCAAACTTTATTTTGTTTATCATTTCTGTATCTAAACTTCCATCAAAAGACTGGCTGTATACCGAAGTAACTATTTTAGTTTCAGAAAACAAGGCTTCGTCTTTATAATAATGTTTCATGTAGATAGGCAACAAACTCGCCAACCAGCCGTGAACATGAATAATATCCGGAACCCAATTTAATTTCTTAACGGTTTCGACAACACCTTTAGCAAAGAATATTGCTCTTTCATCATTATCAGGATAAAGCACACCATCTTCATCACTAAAAGTGGCTTTTCTCTTGAAATACTCATCATTATCTATAAAATAAACCTGAATTCTTTCTTTTGGGATAGAGGCTACTTTGATTATCAAAGGCATATCCAAATCGTTAACTACTAAATTCATTCCCGACAAGCGAATTACCTCGTGTAATTGATGTCTTCTTTCATTAATATTGCCATATCTTGGCATAAAAATTCTAATCTGTCCTCCTTGATCATTTATCATTTTGGGAACATCATACGACAGTAAAGAAACCTCATTTTCAGCCAAATACGGCACCACTTCAGATGATACATACAATATCCTCTTATCTTCCATAATCTAATCTACTTTATTTATTGGCAATAAAAAACAGGCAAAAGTACAAAAATTTATGCAGTTATTTATGAAAATGGTAAGTTTGCAACTCATTTACCGAAAGCCAATGCTCCTTTTTAACACTCAAAACGAATTAGTATCTCATCTTAATTCTGTTTCAAACAAAGAAACTTCTATTGGTTTTGTCCCTACAATGGGTGCGCTTCACGAAGGACATCTTTCATTATTGGCAGAAGCGCTCCAACATAACTCATTGGTTGTCGTAAGTATTTTTGTCAATCCGACACAGTTTAACAATGCTGAGGATTTGGCAAAATATCCTAAAACATTAGACAAAGACATCGAAAAAATAAATAAGATTTCCAAGGATGTTATCGTCTTTGCGCCAAGTGTAGATGATATTTATGAAGGGAAAACGGTTTCACAACATTTCAATTTTGACGGATTAGAAAATCAGATGGAGGGCAAGTTTCGTCCCGGACATTTTGACGGTGTCGGAACTATCGTAAAGCGTCTTTTTGAAATAGTAAAACCTACTAATGCCTACTTTGGCGAAAAAGATTTTCAGCAATTGCAGATTGTCAAAAAAATGGTTAAAAAAGCCAAGCTGCAGGTTAACGTAATTGGTTGCCCAATTTTCAGAGAATCCAATGGTTTGGCCATGAGTTCCCGTAACGAAAGGTTATCAGCTGATGAACGAAAAGAAGCAGCCATCATCTATAAAACTATTTCGCAGGCCAAGGATTTATTCAAAACCAAATCGGCCACAGCAGTAACAGAATATGTTGTAAAAACATTCGGGAAGCAGAGTCGTTTTGAATTAGAATATTTTCAAATTGCCGATGAAGCAACTTTATTGCCTTGTATCAGAAAAAGTAAATCCAAAAAATATCGCGCTTTCATCGCAGTTTTTGTTAACAAAATCAGATTGATTGATACGATTTCATTAAATTAATTTACTTTTGCGCCATGCAAATTGAAGTAGTAAAATCTAAAATTCACAGGGTAAAAGTTACCGGTGCCGATTTAAATTATATTGGCAGTATCACTATTGACGAAACCTTAATGGAAGCGGCAAATTTAATTGAAGGCGAAAAAGTTTCCATTGTAAATGTCAATAACGGAGAACGTTTTGATACCTATGTTATAAAAGGCACAAAAAATTCGGGTGATATTACACTTAATGGTCCGGCAGCAAGAAAAGTTCACAAAGGCGACATTATCATTATTATGTCGTATGCTTTAATGGATTTTGAAGAAGCAAAAAAATTCAAACCTTGGTTGGTTTTTCCAAACGAAACTAATAATTCCCTGACCTAAAATCTCTTGAAAAAACAAATCGGTAAATGGTTGACGATTCTCATTCCTCTTTTTATAGGAATCGGAATCATATATTATCAATATACAACTTTGACACCTGATGAAATTGAGAAGATAAAAATCAGTTTTGAAAAGGCAAATTACTACTATATTTTATTGTCGTTGTTAATTGCCTGCGTGGGTTATTGGTCAAGAGCTTATCGTTGGAAATTTGCACTAAATCATTTGGGTTACGAAACCAAATTCTACAATAATTTCTTTACCGTTTGTGTTTCTTATTTGGTTAACCTGACCGTTCCCCGTTCTGGCGAAATTTCACGTGCTGCTTTATTAAAAAAATATGAAAACGTCCCTTTTGACAAGGCATTCGGAACCATCGTTGCCGAAAGAATAGTCGATTTACTCATCTTTTTTCTTTTTGTTTTTATTGGTTTTGTTTCTCAGTTTGATAAAATTTATCAGTTCCTTTTGAGTCAGCATGTTTCGTTGCAATCCCTAATTATTACCGGATGTGCCGGTATAATAATGTTCTTTATTTTTATCTTGATTTGGATTTATGCCGAATGGGAAATAATCCTAAAACTAAAGAAAAAATTATCAGGATTGGTGGAAGGCATTACTACAGTATATAAAATGAAAGACAAATGGAAATACATTTTTCATTCGTTCTTTATATGGTTTTCCTATTTGATGATGTTTTATGTAGCCATCTTCGCGCTGCCCGAAACTTCGGAAATCAGTTTTGACATTGTAATCATGGGCTTCATTTTTGGCAGCCTGGCTGTTGGTTTTTCAAACGGCGGATTAGGTGCGTATCCTTTTTCTATTGCATTAATTTTTTCCCTTTACGGAATTCCAAAAGATGTCGGTACCGCTTTTGGATGGCTGGCCTGGACTTCACAAACCGTTTTAGCAATTCTTCTCGGATTGATTTCCTATGTTTTGCTTCCTCTTTTAAATAGAAATAAATAATTTTGTTATATTGCCAGTCAATTTAACAAAGTGCTATTTAATCCACCAATCCTACTGTCATGAAAAAAACTATCCTGCTTTTATTTTTCATTTGTACCAACGCTGTTTTTTCGCAAAAAAAAGTTACCGATACCATATCGTCTAAAAGACTAAATGAAGACCGCGAAATTACGATTGGTTTACCGCCATCATACGATAGACATCAGAATCAAAAATATCCTGTTTTAGTATTATTGGATGGTGATTTTCTTTTTGATGCTTTTCAGGGCGCATTGAGTTATGGAAACTACTGGGATGATTTGCCTGAAGTTATTATCGTTGGAATTTCTCAAAACAAAAATAACGAACGCGAAGCTGACTGTGCAGTAGACACTGAAAATGGCCTGCCAACAGAAAAAGGAGAAGCGTTCTTTGAGTTTATCGGACTGGAATTATTACCATATATAGAAAAAAAATACAGAGCAGCACCATTTAAAATGATTGGTGGATTAGACACAACAGCCGGCTTTTTGAACTGCTATCTCTACAAAGACATTCCAACTTTTGATGCCTATATTTCAATGAGCCCGGAACTTCCAACCGGAATGGAAGAACAACTTCCTGAGAGATTAGCAGCCATTCAAAAACCTATTTTTTACTATCATTCTTCTGCCGATGGCGATGTGAAAAAAATGCGTAACCGAATTATTGCTTTGGATGAAGTTGCCAAAAAAATAAACAAGCCGACACTCAATTACAGATTTGACGATTTCAAAGGCGCATCGCATTATTCATTGGTTTTGAATTCTATTCCAAGTGCTTTGTATCAGATATTTTCTGTGTACCAACCAATTTCAACCACAGAATTTAACGAAAAAATCGCTGTGCTTCCATCAGGATACGTCGATTATTTAGCTCAAAAATACGATGTGATTGAAAAGTCTTTTGCACTAAAGTTACCAATTCGTTTAAATGATTTTAAAGCAATAGAAGCCGCCATATTAAAAAACAAAGCCTATCCTGAGTTTGAAAAATTGGCGCAATTAGCCAGAAAAAATTATCCAAAATCAATGCTTGCCGATTATCAAATGGGACAGATGTATGAAAAAACAGGGGAAATGGCTAAAGCGGTTAAATCCTATATGACCGCGTTTCAACGCGAAGAAATTGGCGATTTGACAAAAGACATGATGATTGAAAGAGCGGATGAGTTAAAAAAATCATTGCCTAAAAAAGGAAAACCTGGAAAGAAAGAAACTGCTGCAGAAGAACCTGTTGTGGAAGAAACACCAACAACCGATACGCCGACAGAAGCTGTTCCAACGGATACACCTCCAACTGACGCACCGGCAACCGAAGAGAAAAAGAAAGAATAATGTCTAAAGTAAAAACTACTTTTTTTTGCCAAAATTGCGGTGCTCAATATGCCAAATGGCAAGGCCAATGCAATTCGTGCAAAGAATGGAATACCATTGCCGAAGAGATTATTCAAAAGGAAGAAAAAACAAGTTGGAAACCTTCGAGTACCGATTCTAAAAGAGTTTCAAAACCACTTCGTATTAAAGAAATCGATTCCACTCAGGAAGTGCGAATGGACAGCACTGACGGCGAATTAAATCGTGTGCTTGGCGGCGGAATTGTTCCGGGTTCACTAATCCTTTTAGGCGGAGAACCAGGCATTGGAAAAAGCACCTTGCTGCTGCAGATTTCTTTAAAATTACCTTATAAAACCTTATATGTTTCGGGCGAAGAAAGTCAGAAACAAATCAAAATGCGTGCAGAAAGGATTAATCCGAATAGTGACAATTGCTACATTTTAACCGAAACCAAAACCCAAAATATCTTTCGGCATATTGTAGAAACCGAACCCGATATTGTCATCATCGATTCGATACAAACATTACACACCGATTATATAGAATCCACAGCGGGAAGCATTTCGCAGATTAGGGAAACTACAGCAGAGTTAATAAAGTTTGCCAAAGAAACCAATATTCCGGTTATACTAATTGGCCATATCACCAAAGACGGAAACATTGCCGGACCAAAAATTTTGGAACACATGGTCGACA
The DNA here is from genome assembly GCF_004797125.1 of Flavobacterium sangjuense. Taxonomy (NCBI): domain Bacteria; kingdom Pseudomonadati; phylum Bacteroidota; class Flavobacteriia; order Flavobacteriales; family Flavobacteriaceae; genus Flavobacterium; species Flavobacterium sangjuense. The sequence goes on along the minus strand of NZ_CP038810.1, from coordinate 880,418 downwards.
CAGTGCTCCAATTTGAAGGCGACAGAAATCATGTCTACCGAATACTCCGTTCCCTCAAAAACCGTTTTGGTTCTACTGCCGAATTGGGAATTTACGAAATGCAAGGTTCAGGTTTGCGCGAAGTTTCCAATCCATCAGAGATATTAATTTCGCATCGCGAAGAAGAGCTTTCGGGAACGGCAATTGCCTCAACACTGGAAGGCATGCGTCCTTTGATGATAGAAATTCAGGCGTTGGTATCGACCGCAGTTTATGGAACGCCACAACGAAGCACCACAGGTTATAATGCCAAACGACTGAATATGATTTTGGCCGTATTAGAAAAACGTGCCGGCTTCCGTTTGGGAACAAAAGATGTTTTCCTAAATGTAACCGGCGGAATTTCTGTTGATGATCCGGCGATTGATTTGGCTGTTGTTGCTGCAATCTTGTCTTCTAATGAAGATATCGCTGTGGGCAAAGATGTTTGTTTTGCAGGCGAGGTTGGACTTTCGGGCGAAATCCGTCCAATAAACCGTGTTGAGCAACGTATTCAGGAAGCAGAAAAATTAGGTTTTTCAACGATTTTTGTTTCCAAATACAATAAGATTGCGACCAAGTTTCCCGGAATAAAAATCGTTTTGGTGTCCAAAATTGAAGAAGTTGTCGAACAGTTGTTTGGCTAATTTTTTTGACACAATAAAAGCAAAAAAAAATCGTTTTATATAGATTAATATTCTCTTATGAAAACAAAAACTTTACTCTTGCTGTCCTTATTTGCGATTTTAACTTCCTGTTCCAAGCAAGGTCAATTTAGCCAATTTGACACTTTTGGCGAAGAAAACCGTTGGCAAAAATCAGACGCAAAAACCTTTGAATTTGATATAACTGATGATTCTAAACTATACAATCTTACTTTTCGGTTTAGCCACGTTTATGACTATCAGTTTGCCAGTGTTCCGATAAATTTCAGTATTGAAAATCCCGCTGGTGAAAAAGAAGATCACACAATCAATCTAGCTATAAAAGATGATAACGGCAAAGAATTGGGAGAATGCGCAGGCGATGTTTGCGATTTAAATTATAAAGTTGAGGAAAATTTTAAACTCCAAAAAGGGAAATATAAAATTACCTTTTCGCATAGTTTTGAAGGACCATACCTTCCAAATGTAATTGGAATTGGATTGAATGTTGAAAGCGTAAAATGAAAAAAACAAGACAAAAAGCAATCCTTTCTCTCAAAATAATCAGCGTTCTTCTGCTGTTGGGTTTGGTGTTGCTTTTTGCTTTTCGTAATACGATTTTAGACAAAGTCATTCATCGCATTGATGCCAAACTTGAACGCGATTACCAATGTAATTTTACTATACAAAAAGCCGAATTTCATGACTTGACCAATTTGGAATTTCATGACATTTCTCTGGTTCCACATCAAAAAGACACTTTGGTAAGCATAGGTGAATTGAAAACCAGCGTTAGCTTCTGGAAGCTTTTGGTCGGCGATATTCAATTGGGAAAACTCGAAATAAACAAAGGATTTATCCAATTGGTGAAAACCAAAAACGGTAGCAATTTCGATGCTTTTCTACATTCCAAAAAAGAGAAAGACGAAAAAGCCGAAGTGAATTATGCCAAACTTTTAAATCGCATTTCTTCTAAGTTGATGGATTTGGTTCCGACAGACATGCAGGTCAAAGGCTTTGCTTTCAGAATAGACGACAAAGGCAACAAAGTGGTTTTTGATTTTAATGAATTGGCTTTAGCCAATAAAAAACTCACCACAATAATTCAGGTAACTTCGGATAAATTTTCACAACAATGGAGCATCAACGGTTTTGCCGATCCAAGAGACAGAAAAGCCGATTTGACATTTGCCAATGCCAAAAACGACACTATCATAATTCCATATATCGATAAAAAATTTAATCTGAAAAGTGGTTTTAAATCCATTCATTTCAATCTGGAGAATTTAGCAATGAATAGTGGCGAACTGCATATTGAAGGCTATTCTTCGATTCAGGATTTGGTTGTAAATAACCCAAAGATTGCCAATAAAGACGTGATTATAAAAAGCGCCCGTTTTGATTATCACTGGATAGTTGGCGAACGTTTTATGGCATTGGACAGCACTTCTACAGTCCAATTGAATAACATCAAATGCCAACCGTATATATCGTATACCAACGAAAAGGATAAAGTTTATGCGCTCAAATTGAAGATTCCAAAAATGAAGGCGCAGGATTTTATTTCGTCATTGCCAAAAGGATTATTCCGTCACTTTGAAGGTATGGAAGCACAGGGAAATTTTAGTTATGCGTTGAATTTTGAATACAACAATCACAAACCAAAGGATGTAATTTTTACAAGTAAACTTAAGCCCGATGGCATAAAAATTACGAAATATGGCGAAGCCGATTTGAATAAAATCAATGGCAATTTTGTTTATCGCGCTGTTGATAAAGGTGTTTTGCAACGCCCGATTAATGTTGGTCCCGGAAATGGTAATTATACGCCTTTAAGTCTGATGTCACCTTATCTGAAAAAATGTGTGTTGACAAGTGAAGACCCTTCTTTCATGACACATCGCGGATTTATAAACGAAGCATTCCGAGAATCGATTACCAAAAACATCCGAACCAAAAAATTCTCCCGTGGAGCCAGTACGATTAGCATGCAGTTGGTAAAAAATGTTTTTCTGACGCGTGAAAAAACATTGTCAAGAAAGCTCGAAGAGATACTGTTGGTTTATATTTTGGAAAACAACCGAATCAGTTCTAAAGACCGAATGCTGGAAGTGTATTTTAATATCATAGAATGGGGACCAAACGTATACGGAATTGCCGAAGCATCTGAGTTTTATTTTCAAAAAAGACCGTGGGATTTAAACGTAAACCAATGCTTGTTTTTGGCAACAATAATTCCGAATCCGAAAGGTTTTATGGCAAAGTTTGATGCTAACAACAAATTAAAACCGGCGGCAAAACAAACCGAAAAATTCCTAACCAACCTAATGTTCAAACGCAATATTCTGATGGCTAATGACACCATTGGAAATTTTCCATTGGAAATTTCAGGTCGGGCCAAATTTTTTCTGAAACAAAAACCGACGAGTATTGATTCGGACAAAACCCCTGTAGAAGAATTTGAATTTTAGCCTACTTAAACTTTTTCAGGAATTCTTCTTTATAAGTACTCGAAATTTCAATTTCACTTCCATCAAACAAAGTCACAAAACCGCCTTTATTATATGATTTTACAAAGTTCACATTAATGATATGCGATTTATGAACACGCATAAAAGGGTAAGGCAGAATCTCGGAAAAGTGTTTTAAAAAACGACAGACCATTTTTTTGCTTCCGTTAGAAAGATAAATATCGGTGAAGTTTCCGTTTCCGCGAAGACGAACAATGTCTTCCATTTTCACCACTTCAAAACCTTCTAATGTTGGTAAAATCACTTGCTTTTTTTCGGGTTGGGTTTCCCTGAAATTTTCCACAATGATTTTATTTCGGTCGAATATTTCATGATTGGCAATTTGCTGCTGGACTTTGTTTACAGCCACAATCAGCTCTTCAATGCTTATGGGTTTCAGCAAGTAATAAGCTGCACTTTGGTTCAATGCTTTCAGCGAATATTCCGAAAAAGCGGTGACAAAAATGGTTTCAAACCGCAAATCTTTACAGGCTTCTAAAACGTCAAAAGCATTTCCAAAAGGCATTTCTACATCCAAAAAAACCAATTGCGGTTGTACTTCGTGCAATAGCGGCACTGCTTCTTTTATGTTCTTTGCTTCGCCAATGACTTCAACCTGCGGACAATATTTGCTCAAATAGTTTTTGAGTACTTCTCTTGCCGCTTTTTCATCTTCAACAATGACGCTTTTAATTTTGGCTGTTGTCATAACATTTTGTTGATGTGTGGAAAAATAATTTCGACTACAGTTCCGGTTTGTGGCAACTCTTTTTCTTTGATTTGAAAGGTAATTTCTTTTTTGTACAAATCATTCAACAGTTCAATACGCTCTTTTGTATTAGTCAAACCGCGTGACTGATGCACTTTTTGGTTTTGTGTTTTGAGTTCGTTGCTTTTGGTTAAACCGATGCCGTTATCGTCAATAATTGCGACAATTTTATCTTTCTTCAATTCAAATTTCAGCAGCAGTAATCCTTTGGTTTCCTTATAGCGCAATCCATGCCAGATGGCGTTTTCTAAATGAGGCTGAATAATCATATTCGGGACAAAAACAGCATCGGTATCTAAAGTTTCACCGACTTCAATCTTGAAATCAAATTTGTCATGAAACCTAAGATGTTCCAAGTCGAGATACTTTTTTAACTGCTCAATTTCGTTGCTCAGCGTGACAAAATCTTTGTTAGAATTCTCCATCATATTACGCATCAGATTGGAGTAATTGGTCAGGTATTTATTGGCTTCCAGCTCTTTGTTTTGCGAAATAAATTGGTTGACGCTATTGAGGCTGTTGAAAATAAAGTGTGGATTCATTTCTCTGCGCAACGATTGCAAAGCGATTTCTTTGTTCTTTTTCTTAATCGCATATAAAGCTTTGGCGATAAATCCGAAGAAGATCAGTAGTAAAAACACAGCGACAATCAACATATAATTAAAGCTGTTTTTTCTCGTAATCAATTCGTCTTTCAGGGTTTTTTCTTTCTCCAGCTGCTTGATTTTGTCCTCGGTGATTTGAAACGATTTAGCATCAATTAATGTCGTGTCCGATTGAATGATGTTGTCAAAATTTTGAAAAAAATCGTTGTATAAAGCAATGCTTTCTTTTTCGTTTCCCTGACTTTTATAATACGATAATAATGCGGACAAACTCTTTTTAACTTCGGCTGTATTTCCTTTTTTGGATGCTAAAAGATAGGCTTCTTTTAATGAAGTAACTGCTTTTTCGGGTTCGCTTTTCTTGAAGTAAATGGTCGCCAATAATTGCTTTTGCTTGATTTGGGTTTCGAAATCATTGCTTTTTTGAGCTTCTTCTAAGATAGTTTCGTTGATGGAAATCGCTTTATCAAACTCGTTCTTTGATGCATAAACCGTAGCGATTTTATTTTTAATCTCTATTACTTTACTAGGTTTGTCCTTGGCAAATGTCAGAGCCTGATTATAACTTTGAATGGCGTCGTCTGTGTCGTTAGATTTTAAACTGGTTTCCGCTTTTTGGACATATGCGTCGGACAGTTCTTCTTTTTTATCTGACTTTTCTAAAATCTTGATATTGGAATTCAGATAGCCTTTTTGAGCTTCAGAATTGGAAGAACTGTTTAATCGTTTAAAATCATTTTTGTTTAGTTCCTCGTCTTTTTTATCTTCTGCAACTTCGCTTGCTTCTTTATAATTACCGGATGCTTCTACAAATTTTTTCTGGCTTTCCTGAATTTTGGCTAAGTTTCTGCTGACTCTGGCTTTATCATCATTTTGTTTCAGTTTTGTGTAACTGAGAAGTGCTCTTTTTAGATATAATTCCCCTTTTACATTGTCGCCTTTGTCTATGAATTGCTTTGCTAAATCTTCATAGTTTTTAGCAATTTGTGCTTCATCATTTTTATCTAAAGCAGTGGTTAATTCTTTAGCTTTTTTACTGGTTTTAGACTCATATAACATTTGCTTTTTTGGGGGAATAGTATCCTGTGATTTCATCTCCAACGGAAACAAAAACAGCAATAAGCCCAAACTAAAAACATATGAAATCGAACGCATCCTATCAATACTATTAATAATGTAAAGTAAATCAATTTAAAATCGCTGTACAAATGGTTTCACCAAGTCAAAAAGCCATTTCACACTTTGGCTGAAAAAGCAGTTTTTTCTAGTATTAAGTTTGTGCTGTAATCATCAAAAATACTAATATGAAAACATACTTTTTAGCTTTATTCCTAACGGTAACTTTGTCTGTTGCTAACGCACAAAATCTCGATACCCGAAAATTTATTGAAGTAACAGGCAGCGCAGAAATGAGCATTAATCCAGATGAAATTGAACTTGAAATTGTCCTTGGCGAATATGACGATGGCGGAAAGAAAGTAAAGCTGGATGACATTCAAAACGACTTTTATAAAATACTGAAGAAAAACAAAATCGATACCAAAACACTGTCTTTAGATAGCACCAACAACAATTGGTACTGGTGGTACTGGTGGAATTACCGAAACGCAAGCTACCGAACCAAAACCATTACACTAAAGCTGAACAGCAAAACCAATTTCCTGCAACTGGTAGAAGATTTAAATGATAAATATACGCAGAGTATCCGCATTTCAAAAACCACTCATAATGAAATTCAGCGTTTACGCAAAGAAGTAAAAATAGAAGCGATGAAAGCGGCGAAAGCCAAAGCTACTTATCTGCTGGAAAGCGTTGGCGAAGAAATCGACGGTTTACTTTCGGCAGAAGAATTGCCGGAAGTCAATACAAACTACAATAATTTTTGGTATGGCAGGCAAAGTTTCACCAGTAATGTGAGCAACTCGGTTGTATCCAATAATTCATCCTATGACGATGGTGCTATTGATAACGCGGGTCAGATAAAACTCCGCTATGAAGTAAAAGCAAAATTCAAAATCAAATAACCTTTAAATAACAGAAATCATGAAATCAACACTTTTTTTAGCAAGCTTGCTGACATCCGTTTTAACCTTTGCCAGCTGCAACAATTCTAATGCAAAACCTTTAGCTGTAAAACCAGTAGAAAAGCCAGTAACAACAAGCGACACCAAAATTCAGGTAGCATTATTACTTGATACCTCTAACAGTATGGATGGTTTAATTGACCAGGCAAAATCCCGACTTTGGAATATTGTAAATACTTTGACGACATTAAAATATGATGGTAAAACGCCAAATATTGAGATTGCACTTTATGAATATGGAAATGATAATTTATCACCAGATGTCAATTTCATCAGACAGGTAACACCACTCACAACCGATTTGGATTTGATATCAGAAAAGCTGTTTTCATTAAGAACCAATGGTGGCAACGAATATTGTGGTGCTGTAATTCAGGATGCAACAAAGCAACTCAAATGGGATGATGGAACTTCAAATATGAAACTCGTTTACATAGCCGGAAATGAAGGTTTTAATCAGGGCGGAGTTAATTACAAAGAATCCATAAACAAAGCGTTGCAAAACAATATTTATGTGAATACCATCTTTTGTGGAAACCAATCTACAGGTGTACAATTATTATGGAAAGATGGTGCAGACGCCGGAAAAGGAAAGTATTTTAATATCGATTCCAACCAAGTAGTTCAATATATCGCAACGCCTTATGATGACCAGATTTCTAAATGCAATGACAAAATCAACACCACTTATGTAGGTTACGGATATCTTGGTGAATCGAAAAAAATGAGTCAGGCTGTGCAGGATCAAAATGCAGAAAGTGTTTCCAAATCCAACAAAACAGAACGTGCAGTAAGTAAATCTAAAGCGGTTTATAAAAACGAAAGCTGGGACTTGGTTGACAAAGTAAAACAGGACAAAGATGCTATTACCAAGCTTAAAAAAGAAGAATTGCCAAAAGAATATCAAAACAAAAGCAAAGAAGAAATCAAACAAATAGTCGCTGAAAAAGCTGTCGAAAGAGAAAAAATCCAAAAAGAAATCAGCGAATTAGCCAAAAAGCGTCAGGAATTTATTGATGCCGAAGCCAAAAAAACAAAATCACAAGACGATTTAGGCAACGCCATCAGTTCATCAATAGTTACTTTGGCAAAAGCAAAAGGATATACAATTGAGTAATGAGGTTGATTGTGATTGTGGGAAGGCTATGGTTTTATACCATGGCTTTTCCAATTTTAACACGAATCTTTTCCAACTTTTTGTTATATATTTAAACATTAAATCATAAACCATGAAACAATTAACCTTTCTTTTATTTTTGATTTCAGCAATAAGTTTTGCCCAGAAACCAATTTTTACCACAGCCAAAGTCAAAGCCGCAACGGTATATTTTAATGCTGCCGAATTATCGCAAACCGCTACTGTAAATCTTCCTTCGGGAACGAGTGAAATCGTGATAAAAAATGTCGCCGACTATTTGAACGAAAGCACTGTGCAAATTGGAGCACCGAATTCGGTAACCGTTTTATCGGTACAGTTTACACAAAATTATATTTCGGAATACGAAATTGATGAAACCAATCCAGCGATTAAAAAGGTGCGTGACAGTATTTCAATTGTTCAAAAGGAAATCAAAAAAGTTCAGATTGAAACCTATTCTAACCAACAAGCAATTGCACTATTAGATGCTAATCAAACGGTCGGTGGAGCCAATACGGGTTTGAATGTAACCGAATTGATGAAATTGGTAGATTTCTACAAAACTAAACGAAGCGAACTCGATAATGCGGTCGTTGCATTACAGGAAAAAGAAGCCAAGCTCAATAAAAAATTTATAAGCCTTAACGAAAAACTGGAAATCAACACCAAAAAAGAAGAGAAAAGTTCCAAAGGAAAACTGATTATTCAGGTGATGAATGAAATCGCAGGCGTAGTGAATTTGGACATCAATTATATTACCAACAATGCTTCATGGGCACCGTTTTATGATTTGCGTGCCGAAAATATTACATCGCCAATTAATATGATGTACAAAGCACAAGTAACACAAAACACAGGAATTGATTGGAAAAAAGTAAATCTAACCTTATCATCAGGAAATCCAAATCAGAACAATCAGGCACCTTTGTTGAGCTCTTGGTTTTTGAGATATGGAAATCCAAACTACGGATATTCGTATAGGAATGGAGATAAAAATTCCGTATTGAATTCCTTGCAAGGACAAATGGCAGGTGTTAATGTAGCTAAGGGTTCTGGAGCTCCGGGTAGCGATGAGACAATTCGTATTCGTGGATTTGGTTCTGTTAATGGAAATAGTAATCCTTTGTATATTGTTGATGGAGTTCCAACAGATGCAGAAACATTTGGACAAATTCCGCCTCAAACTATTAAAAAAATGAATGTTTTAAAGGATGCTTCTGCTACGGCTATTTATGGAAGTAGAGGAAGCAATGGAGTTATTCTTGTTACGACCAAACAAGGTATGGATGATTATACCGAAATCAACGAAAACCAGCTCAACGTTTCTTTTGATATCGATATTCCTTATGATGTTTTGTCTAATGGTAAACCGCACAGTGTTGCGCTAAAAGAAATCAAATTGCCGGCAACTTATAAATATTATGCTGCACCAAGAGTTGAAAAAGAAGCATTTCTTTTGGCAGAAATCAATGATTATTCGAAATATAATTTATTGCCGGGCGAAGCCAATATTATCTTTGAAGGATTGTATGTAGGTAAGACAATGATCAATCCAAATCAAACTTCAGACACCTTGAATCTGAGTATGGGAAGAGATAAAAAAATCTCCATCAAACGCGAAAAAGTAGTGGACAAATCGGGAACACGATTTTTATCTTCTAAAAAAGAACAAACCTTTACGTATGATATCACTGTTAGAAATAATAAAAAAGAAGCCGCAGACATTATGCTAAAAGACCAATATCCATTAAGCACAGATAAAGAAATTGAAATTGAATTATTGGAAAACAGTAATGCCAAAGAAAACAAAGAAACAGGAATATTAACCTGGGATTTAAAACTCAATCCGAATGAAACCAAAAAAATCAGGATAAGTTATAAAGTCAAATATCCCAAAGACAAAATCATAGACAATCTATAAAATCAGAAACGCAATCCTAACCGGTTGCGTTTTTTCTGCAACAGTATGATTATAAACTTTTTATTTCTAACTTTACGAAAATTAAAAAATCCTACTATGAAAAAGTTATTACTTATTGTTTCCTTTTTTACATTTTCTGCGAATGCCCAAGTCATCGGTTTACAAAGTTTTGCCACCGGCTTTTCCTCTCCGGTAGAAATCACCCATCCTGCAAATGATGCCCGACTGTTTGTGGTTCAGCAAGGTGGTATTATCAAAATTGTAAACACCAACGGAACGGTAAATAGCACGCCGTTTTTGACCTTAACCTCAGCTACTATTCTTTCAGGTGGTGAAAGAGGATTGTTGGGTTTGGCGTTTCATCCTAATTATGCTACCAATGGTTATTTTTATGTAAATTATACTCGTGCTGGTGATGGTGCAACCGTTATTGCCCGCTATTCAGTTTCTGCCGACCCTAATGTGGCTAATGCCGCGAGCGCAAGCATTTTACTGACAATCCCGCAACCTTATTCAAATCACAATGGAGGTACTTTAAAATTTGGCCCTGATGGTTATCTCTATATCGGAATGGGAGATGGTGGAAGCGGTGGCGATCCTGGTAACAGAGCTCAAAACATCAATGAAAACTTAGGGAAAATGCTCCGTCTCGATGTTGATTCGGGTTCACCTTATGGCATACCTCCGACCAATCCTTATGTGGGCGTAGCCGGAAATGATGAAATTTGGGCTATCGGTATGCGAAACCCTTGGAAGTTTTCTTTTAATCGTCTGAATGGTGATTTATGGATTGCCGATGTAGGTCAGAATGCGATTGAAGAGCTTAATAAAATTACCTCCCCATTACCAAATACAGGATTGAATTTTGGATGGAATTGCTACGAAGCCAATACAAGTTATCCCGGTGCTCAAGGCCCTTGTCCTCCTTATGCCTCAACCGTAGCGCCGTTTACACAATACGTTCAGGCTTCCGGCAGATGTTCTATTACCGGTGGTTATGCTTATACGGGAAGTGCTTACCCAAATTTTTCAGGTAAGTATATCTTTGGCGATTATTGTTCGGGTGAGATTGCTTTCTTGAGCAATACGGGAACTATAACGTGGAGTTACAATACTAGTGATACTTATTCGATTTATACTTTTGGCGAAGATATGAATGGCGAACTTTATGTTGCGGTGACCAATACGATTTACAAAATTATCGACACTTCGATGGGTGTAAATGACTTTACTAAAGCCGGCTTAAGCTTATATCCAAATCCGGCGGAGACAGAAGTTTTTATTAAAAACAGTTCTGAAATAGCACTTTCAAAAGTGAAAATTTTTGATTTAACAGGCAAATTGGTCTTGACCAAAGCCGTTGAGAATAACGATACAACGCCTGCTGTAAATATTGCCGCTTTAGCTGCCGGATTGTATATGATTACGGTTGAAGATTTAACCGGAAATCTTTATCAGTCTAAGTTGATTGTTGAATAATTAAGGCGCAGGATTCGGAATTAATTCCTGAATTTTATTGATTTCACTTATAACTTCCGGAGACAGAACGGTTTCAAATGCCGCAATGTTTTCACGAAGTTGTTCCATAGTTGTCGCGCCAATAATTGTTGAAGTCACAAAATCCTGTCGGTTTACAAAAGCCAAAGCCATTTGGGTTAAAGTCAAGCCATTTGATTCGGCTAACTCCTTGTATAATTTTGTTGCTTTATGACAATTCGCATTCGAATATCTTGAAAACTGCGGGAACAATCCCAAACGTGATGTTGGTAAAATTCCGTTCAAATGTTTGCCTGTCAAAAAGCTGAATCCCAACGGAGAATAAGCCAACAAACCAACATTTTCGCGCATTCCAATTTCGGAAAGCCCAACTTCATACAAACGGTTCAACAGCGAAAAGGGATTTTGAATCGTAACGATTCTGGGTAAATTATGTTTCTCGCTTTCGCTGATAAATTTCATTACACCATATGGGTTTTCATTCGAAACACCAATATGTTTTATCTTTCCTTCTTTGATTAAACCGTCAAAAACGCTCAACACTTCGAAGAAATTTTCCTGCCATTGGGTGTCAATTTTTGCTAGACCACGTTGCCCAAACATATTCATAACACGCTCCGGCCAGTGCATTTGATACAAATCGATATATTCTGTCTGAAGGTTTTTTAAACTCAAATCAACCGCTTCGTGTATGCTTTTCTTTGAAAAATCTAACGGGTTTCTAATATAACCCATGCCTCTGTTTGGCCCGGAAATTTTTGTGGCAATAACCACGTTTTCTCTTTTCCCTGATTTCTTTAACCAAGTTCCAATATATTTTTCGGTAAGTCCAAGAGTTTCTTGCCTCGCGGCAATCGGATACATTTCGGCAGTATCAATAAAATTAATGCCTTGTTCAATAGCATAATCCAATTGGGAATGCGCATCGCTTTCAGAATTTTGTTCGCCAAAAGTCATCGTGCCCAGACAAACTTTGCTGACTTTTATGGCAGTATTGGGTAAAGTGGTGTAGTTCATTTTGATGCAGTGCTGTTAAAACTCATTCAGCATTTTAGAAATCTCGTCTAATTTTGGCGTTAGAATAACTTCAATTCTACGATTTTTAGCTTTGCCTTCGTTGGTGTCATTGCTCATTATTGGTGCAAATTCACCTCGACCTGCAGCCGTTAAATTTTGTTTCCTGATTCCGCTGTTTTCAGATAAAATATTCACAATAGCTGTAGCTCTTTTGGTTGACAAATCCCAGTTGTTTTCTATGCCGCCACCAATATTTCCTAAAATTTTATCGTTATCCGTATGACCTTCAATCAAAACGGTAATATCCGGATTTTGAGCCAGTACTTTTCCTACTTCAACTACGGCGCTTCTTCCTTCAGAACCAACAGCCCAACTTCCGGTTTGGAACAACAACTTGTTTTCCATAGAAACATACACTTTTCCGTTTTTCATTTGAACGGTCAAGCCTCTTCCTTCAAAGGCATTCAATGCTTTTGACAAGGTGTCTTTTAGTTTTTTCATGGCTGCGTCTTTCGCGGCTATCATGCTTTCTAATTCGTTTAGCCTTTTTGTGTTAGATGCCAATTCGTTGCTTAATTTATTCAATCGGTCTTGCTCTGCTGCCAGTGTTTTTTCTTTGGCGTCAAGCTGTGCTAACAACTCACGGTTTTTTGCCATATTGGTTTCTAAGGCATCGTTGCTGTTTTTTTCCAACGCTGCATAAGAATCCTGTAACGCTTTCAGATTGTTACTTGCTGCTGTATAATCCGCCTGGAGTTTATCTCTGTCGGCTTTAAGTTGGTCACGCTCCGCTGTCAACGCTCTGTTAACCGAATCAAATTCGGCGTTAGCTTTATGAAGTTCATCATTTTCATCCGAAATAAATCGGTTTTCCTTCTTTAAATCGGTGTATTTGTTTTCCAAATCGTTGTAGATTTTTTTGGAAACACAGGAACTCATCAAAATCATTACTGTCAGGCAAAAAACTATTCTTTTTATCATTTCTATATATTTATCAAATGTGTTTTTAATACAATTTTCGTAATTCGTAATTCGTAATTCGTAATTCGTAATTCCTTAATCAATTTCAACTAAAACCGGGCAATGGTCAGAATGTTTGGCTTCGGGTAAAATAACCGCTCTGCTCATTCTGTCTTTTAAATTTTCGCTAACCAAATTATAATCAATACGCCAGCCTTTATTATTGCCTCTGGCTCCGGCGCGATAACTCCACCAACTGTAATTGTGGGGTTCTTTATTAAAATGACGGAAGCTGTCAATGAAACCGCTTTTCATAAATTTATCCAACCAGGCACGCTCTTCAGGTAAAAATCCGGAAACGGTTTTATTGCGAATTGGGTCGTGAATATCAATTTCCTCATGGCAAATATTATAATCGCCACAAATGACAAGATTTGGAATTTGCTTTTTCAAAGCATCAATATAATTCTGAAAATCGTCCATGTATTTGAACTTGTGATCCAGACGGTCTAAGTTAGTTCCCGAAGGCAAATACAAACTCATCACCGAAATATCATCAAAATCAGCTCTGAGATTTCTTCCTTCAAAATCCATATGTGTCACTTCGGTTCCATGAACAACTCTGTTGGGTTTTATTTTGGATAAAATAGCCACACCGCTATAGCCTTTTTTTTGTGCCGAAAAATAATATTGATAGGGATAACCTGCTGCTGTAATTTCTTCTGTTGGAATTTGGTCTTCAGTAGCTTTTATTTCCTGAAGGCAAATTACATCCGGATTTGCCTGTTGCAGCCAGTTTAAAAATCCTTTGGCAATGGCTGCCCGAATGCCATTAACGTTATAAGAAATAATTCTCATGAGTAGTAATAAGAGTTTTTAACTTCGTTTAGTTCGGCAAAAAGGCCTTGGGTCAAATGTAAATAAAATTGATTTGTGATTTAAGATTAACGATATAAGATTACAGATTTTTTTTTCACTTCGAAAATCACAAATCGTTAATCAACAATCTTCAATTTCATTCTGCTATTTGAGTAGAATTGTTATCTTTGTTTCCTACTCAAAAATCAAAGCTATACATGGGTTTAGTTACCGCAAAAGAAGTTGCAAAAGCAATAAACGTAGATAAGTACGGAGTTTTCGGAACTTTTTGCGGCTGGTTACTAATGAAAGCTTTAAAAATTTCGACCTTAAATAAAATTTATGACCGAAATAAACACTTAAGCGAAGTAGAATTCCTGAATGCTATTTTGGATGAGTTCCAAATCAAATTTGAAATTCCGGAAGAAGACTTTAAACGATTACCAAAAGACGGTGCCTACATTACCATTTCCAATCATCCTTTAGGTGGAATTGATGGTATTTTGTTATTGAAATTGATGCTCGAAAAAGAACCTGACTTCAAGATTATAGCCAACTTCCTCTTGCATCGCATTGAGCCAATGAAACAATATATCATGCCGGTAAATCCTTTTGAAACCCACAAGGATGCTAAGTCGAGCGTGATTGGAATTAAGGAAACTTTGCGTCATTTGAGCGATGGAAAACCTTTGGGAATGTTTCCTGCCGGAGAAGTTTCTACTTATAAAGACGGACAATTAGTAGTTGATAAAGCTTGGGAAGAAGGCGCTATAAAAGTAATTCGAAAAGCGCAGGTTCCTGTTGTTCCTATTTATTTTCATGCCAAAAACAGTCGCTTTTTCTATCTGTTATCCAAAATAAATCCAACACTCAGAACCGCAAAATTACCTTCAGAACTGTTAACTCAAAAAGACCGTGTGATTAAAGTTCGTATTGGTAAAGCCATTTCGGTTGCCGAGCAAAATGAACATAAAAGCATCGAAGAATACTCTGAATTCCTGAGAAAAAAGACTTATATGCTGTCCAATTCTTTCAACAAGGAAAGCAAAATTTTTGACCCGCAAAACCTAAACCTGAATTTAAAAACGCCTAAAAGTCCAAAGCAGATTGCCCTGCCAGCGAATCAAGATAAGATATTAGAGGAAATTGCAGCTTTAAGAGATAGCGACCATCGTTTGTTACAAAGTAAAAACTATATAGTTTTTCTGGTTGCCGCAGATAAAATTCCGAACATTCTTCACGAAATTGGTCGTTTACGTGAAATTACTTTTAGAGCCGTTGGAGAGGGAACAAATGAGTCGATTGATTTAGACCGATTCGACAACTATTATCACCATATGTTTTTATGGGATGATGATGCCCAACTTATAGCAGGAGCTTACCGAATGGGATTGGGTTCGGAGATTTTTCCAAAATATGGTATCGAAGGTTTTTATCTTCAGGATTTATTCCGATTTGAGCCGGAACTGTATGGCATGATGGAACAATCTATCGAAATGGGAAGAGCGTTTATTATCAATGAATACCAGCAAAAACCAATGCCTTTATTCCTGCTTTGGAAAGGAATTGTGCACACGACTTTGCGTTATCCTGAACACAAATATTTGATTGGCGGTGTGAGTATCAGTAACCAATTTACCGAGTTTTCGAAATCGTTGATGATTGAATTTATGAAGTCGCATTATTATGATCCTTATGTGGCGCAATACATTCACCCTAAAAAAGAATTCAAGGTAAAACTAAAAGATGCCGACAAGGATTTTGTCTTTAATGAAACCGAATCAGATTTGAATAAATTCGACAAAATCATTGACGAAGTAGAACCTGGAAGTTTGAGGCTTCCCGTATTGATTAAAAAATACATCAAGCAAAATGCGCGGGTTGTTGCCTTTAATGTTGACCCATTATTCAACAATGCCGTTGACGGATTGATGTACATCCGAATCGCAGATTTACCCGAAAGCACGGTAAAACCTGTCATGGAAGAATTTCAGGCTGAACTTGAACGCAAAGAGAAAAATTATAAATAAAAAAGCCCTGATTTCTCAGGGCTTTTTTATTTATAATTTAGCTTTTTTATTGAAGTAAACCTGCTAATTGCTCTTTTAGTTTTGGGTCTGAAGGTCTTGCTGCATCCGCATCTACAACAGTTCCTGTCGGATCAATCAAAATAAATCTTGGAATTGAATTTACATTAAATGCTTTAATAAAATCCATATTCGCTCTGTCTGCATACAACTGAATGCCTGTAAGTTCTTTCTCTTTTACAAATGTTCTCCATTTTTCATGGTCTTTTTCAGAATCTGTAGAAATGCTTACGAAAGCAATATTCTTACCGTGTAAGCCTTTCTCTAATTCTTTCAAAAACGGAATTTCAGCACGACATGGTCCGCACCAGGTTGCCCAAAGATCAATGTAAACATATTTACCTTTTAAACTTTCCAAGGTTGTTTTTCCACCGGCATGATTTTCATAATCAAAATTTGGTGCTTTTGAATTGTTCATTTTTTTGCCCGCAAGCTTCTGATTGTAATATTGTTTCAAGCCAAACAATGACGATTCAATATTTTGTTTTTGCAAGACAACAAAGTTTGGATCCAATTTACCTGAATCTAATTTCTGGAAATCTGAATTCTTTTTAGCATCAACCATTTTATTGAAGTTGGCTTCATCCGCAGCAAGTAATTCATTATAATTAATTGTGCTTTCCTCAATTGTTGATTGGGCTAAAAAATTGTTTTCCGCTTCTCCTTTGCCGGTATATTTGATTGATGCATCAAAATTTTTAGCATCCATTGTTAACTTCAAATTATACCCGTTTTTCAAAAACAACTGAGTGTATTCTACACCGTCAAATAGTAAATACAGTCCTTCTTTAACTTCAAAAGTGGCTTTGAATAGATTGTCTTTATCAATTTTTATCTCCTGAATCGTGTTTTTATTTTCTTTAATATAAATAACATCACCATTTCTATTGGCAATATCAGCCTGAAAAGTCATAGTGTTTTTTTGAGCAAAACCAATGCTTGAGAAAACAAATGCAACTAAAATGAAATACAATTTTTTCATAAAATAAATTTTAATTTTAAGTGAAGCCAAATATAGTTTTTTCTAAATTCTACCCCAAACACTTTAACAAAACTTGTTTCAAAGTTTACCATAGCTAATTGATATTTGTTTTTTACTTTTGCAAAAATTATTCTCAATGTACAGAAGTCATAATAATGGTGAATTAAACGCCTCACACATTAACAAAGAAGTAACGCTTGCCGGTTGGGTTCAAAAATCTCGTGATAAAGGATTTATGATTTGGGTTGATTTACGCGACCGTTATGGTCTTACCCAATTAATTTTTGACGAACAACGAACAGACAAAACCGTTTTTGAAAAAGCAAAATCACTTGGAAGAGAATTTGTAATTCAGGTAAAAGGAACTGTTATTGAACGTGAGTCAAAAAACGCTAATATGTCGACTGGTGATGTTGAAATTCTGGTTTCTGAATTAAATATTCTAAATACTGCCTTAACTCCGCCTTTCACAATTGAAGACGAAACCGATGGTGGCGAAGATATCAGAATGAAATACCGTTATCTGGATATTCGTAGAAATCCGGTTAAAAATTCACTGCTTTTCCGTCACAAAGTGGCGATGGAAGTGCGTAAATATTTATCTGATTTGGATTTTTGTGAAGTAGAAACACCATATTTAATTAAGTCAACTCCGGAAGGCGCAAGAGATTTTGTGGTGCCAAGCCGAATGAATCAAGGCCAATTTTATGCCTTACCACAATCGCCGCAAACTTTCAAACAATTACTGATGGTTGGCGGAATGGATAAATATTTCCAAATTGTAAAATGTTTCCGTGATGAAGATTTACGTGCCGACAGACAACCTGAATTCACCCAAATCGATTGCGAAATGGCATTCGTTGAACAGGAAGATATTTTAAATGTTTTTGAAGGATTGACACGTCATTTGCTAAAAGAACTGAAAGGCATCGAAGTAGATAAATTCCCGAGAATCACCTACGATTATGCCATGAAAACCTACGGAAATGACAAACCGGATATTCGTTTTGATATGAAGTTTGGCGAGTTAAATTCGGTTGCCCAGCATAAAGATTTTGGCGTTTTCAACTCGGCTGAATTGGTAGTTGGAATTGCTGCTCCAAATTGTGCTTCATATACAAGAAAAGAAATTGACGCTTTGATTGACTGGGTGAAACGCCCTCAGGTTGGAGCATCCGGAATGGTATATGTAAAATGTGAAGAAGACGGAACATTCAAATCATCTGTTGATAAATTCTACGACCAGGACGATTTGAAAAAGTGGGCAGAAGTAACCAATGCCAAAGCTGGTGATATGATTTTTGTCCTTTCCGGTCCGGCTGATAAAACGCGTTCGCAACTTTCGGCTCTTCGTATGGAATTGGCAACACGTTTGGGATTAAGAAATCCGGAAGTTTTCGCGCCGCTTTGGGTTGTCGATTTTCCTTTGTTGGAATTTGATGAAGAAAGTGGCCGTTATCATGCGATGCATCATCCGTTTACGTCTCCAAAACCGGAAGACATGAAACTGATTGAAACCGAACCGGGAAAAGTTCGTGCCAATGCTTACGATATGGTTTTGAACGGAAATGAAATCGGAGGTGGTTCAATCAGAATCCACGATAAAGACTTGCAAAGCAGAATGTTCTCACTTTTAGGATTCACTCCGGAACAGGCTGAAGAACAGTTTGGTTTCCTGATGAATGCGTTCCAATTTGGTGCGCCACCACACGGTGGATTGGCTTTTGGATTGGACAGATTAGTAGCAATTTTGGGCGGTCAGGAAACAATTCGGGACTTCATTGCTTTCCCAAAAAACAATTCGGGAAGAGATGTTATGATTGACGCACCATCGGCAATTGATGAAACTCAATTGAAAGAATTATACATAAAACTTGATTTGTAGTAATTTATATCAAATTCACAGAATTTTAAGAAGCAACTGTTCAAATAATTAAAAACAGTTGCTTTTTTTATACTTTAATTTAAAATGTCTCAAGTATTTCTCTATCAAGTTTTTAGAGAACGGAAAAAAATTTAACAAATTTTTAATTATTTAACATTGAAATGCTTGTTATGTCGTCAAAAAATTTATCTTTGACCATTATTAATAATTTTTACAATACAAAATGCGCACAGGAACAGTAAAATTTTTCAACGAATCAAAAGGTTACGGTTTTATCACAGATGATGAAACAGGAAAAGACATTTTCGTACATGCTACTGGAGTTAAATCTGAAGGTTTAAACGAAGGAGATAAAGTATCTTACGAAGAAGAAGAAGGTAGAAAAGGTAAAGTAGCAGCTCAAGTAGTAGCTATCGAAGACTAATATATATTATTTTTTGATTACCTAGATTAAAAGACGTCCCGAATAATTCGGGACGTTTTTTTATGTTTTAAAATTCATTATTTAAAATGAATTTAAATAAGGTTTTTTAAGAAGTAAAAACCAAACGTTTATCGCTTGATTTTTGCCAATTAAATAATGCGATGTATATTTGTGCCTATTTAAATTACTTCAAATTTTACCCATTATGCAATCTAATCAATTAGATTATTTACCAATCCTCATGCAAGCAGGTTTAGCAGTAGGATTTGTGGTTATGACCATCATTGGCTCAGGCTATTTAGGGCCAAAAAGACACTCAAAAAACAAAGACAAAAACTTCGAATGCGGAATAGAATCTGTTGGTAATGCAAGGATTCCTTTCTCTGTAAAATATTTCCTAGTGGCAATTTTATTTGTCCTGTTTGATGTCGAAGTAATTTTCTTATATCCATGGGCTATCAATTTCAAAGCATTGGGAATTGAAGGAATGATTAAAATGGTGATTTTTATGATGTTGCTTTTAGTTGGATTCTTCTATATTATCAAGAAGAAAGCACTAGAATGGGAATAAAAATATAATTGCAATGAGCGATACAAAAACAAATATGGTTGCTCCGCCGGAAGGAGTTGTTGGTGAAGGTTACTTCGCTACAAAACTAAACGATGTCGTTGGTTTAGCACGTGCCAATTCACTTTGGCCATTGCCTTTCGCCACGTCTTGTTGTGGAATTGAATTTATGGCAACAATGGCTTCTCATTATGACTTAGCGCGTTTTGGTTCAGAAAGAGTTAGTTTCTCTCCACGCCAAGCCGACATGCTAATGGTAATGGGAACGATTTCTAAAAAAATGGCGCCAATTTTACGTCAGGTTTACGAACAAATGTCAGAACCTCGTTGGGTAATTGCTGTTGGGGCTTGCGCTTCTTCAGGTGGTGTTTTTGATACGTATTCTGTTTTACAGGGAATTGACAAAGTAATTCCGGTAGACGTTTACGTTCCGGGCTGTCCTCCTAGACCGGAACAAATTGTGGATGGCGTAATGCAATTACAGGAATTGGTGAAAAACGAATCTGTCCGCAGAAGAAATTCACCGGAATACAAAGAATTATTAGCTTCTTATAACCTATAATATGGCTTTAGAAACTGCATACATACAAGAAAATTTATCTAAAAAATTTGGCAATAATGTGCTGAATTTTGAAATGAAAAGAGATATTTTTTCCTTCGAAGCTACTTCAGAAACGATACATGAAGTAATTCAAACGTTGAAAGAAGACGAAAGCTTAAACTTCCATTTTTTAACCGATTTGACCGGAATTCATTTCCCCGACAATGATGATGATCATCAG
The DNA here is from genome assembly GCF_004797125.1 of Flavobacterium sangjuense. Classification (NCBI taxonomy): domain Bacteria; kingdom Pseudomonadati; phylum Bacteroidota; class Flavobacteriia; order Flavobacteriales; family Flavobacteriaceae; genus Flavobacterium; species Flavobacterium sangjuense. The sequence continues at coordinate 859,669 of NZ_CP038810.1, read as the reverse complement.
TTTGCCGTGGTGTATCAATTGCACAATTGGATTGAAAATGTTAGAATCCGCGTAAAAACTTATTTGCCTGATCCTGCAGAAGTAGCAACGATAACCGATTTGTTTCTCTGCGCCAATTGGATGGAAAGAGAAGCTTGGGATTTCTTCGGAATCAATTTCAAAGGGCATCCGCAATTGAAGCGAATCTTAAACATGGATGAAATGGTTTCTTTCCCAATGCGAAAGGAATTCCCATTAGAAGACAGCGGAAGAACAGATAAAGACGACCGTTTCTTCGGAAGAACGCCAGTAAAAAGTCAAATGGATAATTCAACATTATAAATGTCAGATTTATTATTACCACCAGAGCATCGCTATGCTAAAATCATAGAACAAAGCCGAAATGAAGACGGAAGTGAATTTTCTATCTTAAATTTAGGCCCAACGCATCCGGCTACTCACGGGATTTTTCAGAATATTTTATTGATGGATGGTGAGCGTATTTTAGATGCCGAACCAACCGTTGGTTACATTCACAGAGCTTTTGAAAAAATTGCAGAAAACCGTCCGTTTTACCAAATCAATGTGTTGACAGACCGTATGAACTATTGTTCGTCGCCAATCAACAACATGGCTTGGTGGATGACTGTAGAAAAATTATTGAATATTGAAGTGCCAAAACGCGCGCAATATTTGAGAGTTATCGTAATGGAATTAGCCCGAATTACAGACCACTTGATTTGTAATTCTATCCTTGGAGTTGATACTGGTGCTTACACTGGTTTCCTTTATGTTTTTCAATTCAGGGAAAAAGTATATGAAATCTACGAAGAAATTTGTGGTGCCCGTTTAACAACTAACATGGGAAGAATTGGCGGTTTCGAAAGAGATTGGTCACCAAAAGCGTTTGAATTGCTAAACACTTTCCTTGAAGAATTTCCGGTTGCCTGGAAAGAATTCGAAAACCTTTTTGAAAGAAACAGAATCTTTATAGACAGAACCGTTAACGTTGGTCCGATTACTGCTGAAAAAGCAATGCAATACGGATTAACAGGTCCAAATTTACGTGCGGCCGGAATTGATTATGATGTCCGTGTGGCTCAACCTTATTCTTCTTATGAAGATTTTGAATTTACTGTTCCGGTTGGAAAATCTGGAGATACTTATGACCGTTTTTGCGTTCGTAATGCCGAAGTTTGGGAAAGTTTGAGCATTATCAGACAAGCCTTAGCTAAATTACCGGAAGGCCCAATCCACGCTGATGTTCCCGATTATTATTTACCTCCGAAAGAAGATGTTTACACCAATATGGAAGCGTTAATTTATCACTTCAAAATTGTGATGGGTGAAGTTCCGGTTCCTGTTGATGAAATTTATCATGCTGTGGAAGGCGGAAACGGAGAATTAGGATTTTATCTAATAACAGATGGAAGCAGAACGCCATACCGATTGAAATTCAGAAGACCTTGTTATATCTATTACCAAGCCTACACTGAAATGATTAAAGGCGGAATGTTATCCGATGCTATCGTAATATTATCAAGTTTAAATGTAATTGCCGGCGAATTAGACGCTTAATAATTATGGAAAGATCACACATTAAACAAGAAATAAACATCACTGATACTTTGATGAATCGCATCAATGAGCTAATCAGTCATTATCCTGCAGACAAAAAGAAATCGGCTTTATTGCCGGTTTTGCATGAAGTTCAGGATGCTCACGACAATTGGTTAAGCATTGAACTGCAAAACAAAGTTGCCGAGATTTTAGAAATACAACCGATTGAAGTCTATGAAGTCGTGACATTTTATACGATGTACAATCAAAGACCAATCGGAAAATACATGTTTGAATTCTGCCAAACTTCTGCCTGTTGTTTAAACGGCGTGGAAAATTTGATGGATTACACTTGTAACAAATTAGGCGTAGGCGTAGGCGAACCAACAGCAGACGGACTTTTTGAAGTACGTGGCGTTGAATGTCTTGGTGCTTGTGGTTATGCGCCAATGATGCAGTTGGGTGATTTCTTTCAGGAACATTTAACAGAAGCAAAAATCGACCAATTAATCGCCGATTGCAAAGACGGAAAAATCACTTTACACGATAAATAATATCATGGGAAGAAAAATATTATTAGACAAAATAAACGTTCCGGGAATCAGAACCTATGAAGTATACCGCAAAGAAGGCGGTTATGCTTCGGTTGAAAAAGCCCTGAAAAAAATGACTCCGGATGAAGTAGTCGAAGAAGTAAAGACTTCTGGACTCCGTGGTCGTGGTGGTGCTGGATTTCCATGCGGAATGAAATGGAGTTTTATCGATAAGAAATCAGGAAAACCACGTCATTTGGTTTGCAATGCTGACGAATCGGAACCGGGAACTTTCAAAGACAGATATTTGATGGAATTTATTCCTCATTTATTGATTGAAGGAATGATTACTTCAAGTTATGCATTGGGTGCCAACCTATCCTACATCTACATTCGTGGAGAATACATGTGGATTTACAAAATTTTAGAAAACGCCATCGCTGAAGCTAAAGCTGCCGGTTGGTTAGGAAAAAACATATTGGGTTCAGGTTATGATTTGGAATTATACGTTCAAATTGGTGGCGGAGCTTACATCTGTGGTGAAGAAACGGCGCTGATTGAAAGCCTGGAAGGAAAACGTGGAAATCCTAGAATTAAACCACCATTCCCTGCAGTTATGGGGCTTTGGCAAAATCCAACCGTAGTAAATAACGTTGAAACGATTGCCGCTGTGCCATGGATTGTAAACAATTCGGGTGCTGATTATGCCGGAATTGGAATCGGTCGTTCCACAGGAACCAAATTAATTTCGGCTTCGGGAAATATCAAAAATCAAGGAGTTTATGAAATTGACTTGGGATTATCAGTATATGAATTCATAAATTCGGATGAATATTGTGGCGGAATGCAAACTGACAGACCCTTAAAAGCATTGGTTCCTGGGGGAAGTTCAGTCCCAGTTTTACCGGCTCATTTAATCTATAAAACCGCTGCAGGCGAAGATCGTTTGATGACTTACGAAAGTTTGGCTGATGGTGGATTTGCATCAGGTTCAATGTTAGGTTCAGGTGGATTCATCGTTTATGATGACCGAGCTTGTATCGTTCGTAATACTTGGAATTTCTCAAGATTTTACCACCACGAAAGTTGCGGACAATGTACGCCATGCCGTGAAGGAACTGGTTGGATGGAAAAAGTATTATGGAGAATCGAAAACGGTCAAGGCCGTGAAGAGGATATCGAATTGTTATGGAGCATTCAGGCAAAAATTGAAGGAAACACGATTTGTCCTTTAGGTGATGCTGCTGCATGGCCAGTGGCTGCTGCGATTCGTCATTTTAAAGATGAGTTTGAGTACCATATCCGTTTCCCGGAAAAAATAAAAAACAGAAATCACTTTGTGGCTGAACCTTTTGAAAAAGTAAAGCATTTAATCACAAAGCAAACAGTATAAAGACTAGATATGAAAGTAACTATAGACGGTCATGAAATTGAAGTAGCTCCAGGAACAACAATCCTGCAGGCGGCTCGTATGATTGGTGGAGAAGTTGTTCCACCAGCCATGTGTTATTATTCTAAACTAAAAGGAACTGGAGGAAAATGCCGTTGTTGTTTGGTGGATGTTACCAAAGGAAGCGAAGCCGACCCAAGACCAATGCCAAAATTAATGGCATCGTGTGTAACAGGTTGTCAGGATGGAATGGTGGTAGCCAGCAAAGCTTCTGAAAGAGTAAAAGAAGCTAGAAATGCGGTGACCGAATTCCTTTTAATCAATCACCCATTAGATTGTCCGGTTTGTGATCAGGCAGGAGAATGTGATTTGCAGAATTTAAGCTTCGAGCACGGAAAATTACAACAGCGTTTTATTGAAGATAAAAGAACTTTTGAACCGGAAGATATCGGAGACAAAATTCAATTGCACATGAACCGTTGCATTGTTTGCCAACGTTGTGTAGAAGTGGCTGACCAATTAACAGACGGAAGAGTTCACGGCGTTTTAAATCGTGGTGATCATTCCCAAATTTCGACTTGTGTTTCGGCTGCAATTGACAATGAATTCTCCGGAAATATGATTGATGTTTGTCCCGTTGGCGCGTTGACAGATAAGACTTTCCGTTTCAAATCGAGAGTTTGGTTCAACAAACCTTTTGATGCGCACAGAGATTGTGACAAATGTTGCGGAAAAACGACTGTTTGGATGTTCGGAAACGAAATTCAAAGAGTAACTGCCCGTAAAGACGAATTCCACGAAGTAGAAGAATTCATTTGTAATACATGTCGTTTTGATAAAAAAGATGTTGCTGACTGGGTAATTGAAGGGCCAAGAAAATTTGAAAAAGATTCTGTTATCAATCAAAATAAATATTTCGGAAAAACAGATAAAGTGGTTATTGATACTGAAAAAGGAATTTTACAAGGTAGAGATATCGACCGTAAAAAAATCAGTATGGCGGAGATTGATTACAACGAAAAAATAGATGGTAACCCAGTAAATTCAAAGAAAAATGGATAGTGCCTTTATTATAGAAAAAAGCGTTTTGATTGTGGTAGTGTTTGCTATAACGATGATTATGGCGATGTATTCTACTTGGGCAGAACGTAAAGTTGCCGCATTTTTGCAAGACAGGGTCGGTCCAAATCGTGCCGGTTGGGGCGGATTATTACAACCACTTGCCGATGGAATGAAATTGTTTGCCAAAGAAGAATTCGAGCCAGATACTAAAAACAGATTTTTATTCTTTGTTGGACCAGCAATCGCGATGAGCACCGCTTTGATGACAAGTGCCGTAATTCCGTGGGGCGATAAATTGCACATTTTTGGACGTGATGTTGTTTTACAGGCTACAGATATTGACGGTTCGTTACTTTACATTTTCGCCATCGTTTCTATCGGAGTATACGGAATTATGATTGGTGGTTGGGCATCCAACAATAAGTTCTCCTTAATGGGTGCTGTTCGTGCAGCATCACAAATGGTTTCTTATGAAGTGGCAATGGGATTATCTGTTATCGCTTTAATCATGATGACCGGAACCTTAAGCTTAAAGGAAATTTCGGTACAACAAGCCGGAATGAACTGGAATGTTTTCTATCAGCCAGTTGGATTTTTAATCTTTTTGATTTGCGCTTTCGCGGAAACAAACAGAACCCCTTTTGACTTAGCAGAATGTGAATCGGAGTTGATTGGTGGTTATCACACCGAATACTCATCCATGAAAATGGGATTCTATTTGTTTGCCGAATACGCGAATATGTTTATTTCATCAACCATCTTAGCCGTCCTTTATTTTGGAGGTTACAATTACCCTGGAATGCAATGGATGGTGGATAATGTAGGCGTAAACACAGCTAATATTTTAGGAATAGGAGTTTTATTCATTAAAATATGCTTTTTCATTTTCTTCTATATGTGGGTTCGTTGGACAATACCACGTTTTAGATATGATCAATTGATGAATTTAGGTTGGAAGATTTTAATCCCGCTTTCTATCATCAATATAGTAATAACAGGAATTTGCATTCTAGCTTTTAACTAAGATACAGCAATTATGTCAGCATCAATACAAAGTATATCGCTTTCCGGCAGAAAAAAACAAGTTTCCAATAAGGAAATGACTTTTTGGGAAAGACTATATCTAATAGCCATCGTAAAAGGATTGGCAATTACCATCAAACACTTTTTCAGAAAAAAAGCCACTATTCATTATCCGGAACAAACACGTGAGTTTAGCCCAGTATATCGTGGACAACATATGTTAAAACGTGATGAACTTGGCAGGGAAAACTGCACCGCTTGTGGTTTGTGTGCACTTGCATGTCCGGCAGAAGCCATTACGATGAAAGCTGCTGAAAGAAAACCGGGAGAAGAACATTTGTACCGCGAAGAAAAATATGCAGAAATTTATGAAATCAATATGCTGCGTTGTATTTTCTGTGGTTTATGTGAAGAAGCTTGTCCAAAAGACGCTATTTATTTGACCATTTCAAAAGAGTTGGTTCCTGCCAGTTACGACAGAGAAGATTTCATTTTTGGAAAAGACAGATTGGTAATGCCTTTAGAAATGGCAATGAAAAACGCTCAACTTAAAAACGCTAACTAATGTCGCCTATATTAATTACTTTCTATTTTTTATCAGCCATTACGTTGGCTTCGGCGTTTTTAACGATTTATAGTAAAAACCCTATTCACAGTGCAATTTATCTGGTGATTTGTTTTTTCACCATTGCAGGTCATTATTTATTATTTAATTCTCAGTTCTTAGCGATAGTTCATATTATTGTTTACTCCGGAGCCATTATGGTACTCTTCCTGTTTACTATCATGTTAATGAATTTGAATAAAGAAGACGAAGTACACAAACCCCGAATCACAAGACTTGGTGCGATTACCATTTGTATTTTAATGAGTGTGGTTTTGGTGACTATTTTCATCAATTCAAACCCAATTGTGGGTGAAGAATTACCTCCAACTGAAGATTATCAATCCATAAAAAAATTGGGAACCTTATTGTTAAACGAATATATGGTGCCATTTGAATTTGCTTCTATCCTATTGTTAGTCGCTATGATTGGCGTTGTTTTATTGTCTAAAAAAGAAAAAACAGAAAAGTAAGATGAATAATGTTATAAATGAAATAGGTATCGAAAACTACATTTTCCTTGCGTCATTGCTATTTTGTATTGGTGTTTTTGGAGTGTTGTACAGAAGAAATGCTATTATCGTATTCATGTCGATTGAAATTATGCTGAATGCTGTAAACTTATTGTTTGTTGCTTTTTCAACTTTTCGTCAGGATGCCGAAGGACAAGTATTTGTATTCTTCTCCATGGCGGTTGCCGCTGCCGAAGTTGCCGTTGGTTTGGCGATTTTAGTTTCGGTTTACAGAAATGTTGGTTCGATTGATATCGCTAATTTAAAGAACTTAAAAGGATAATCTAAAATGGACAAAACTTTAGCTTTAGTATTACTCTTATCTCCATTCGCTGGATTTCTTTTCAATGTTTTCTTTGGAAAAAAAGTAAGCAAAGGACTTTCAGGTGCCATCGGAACGATTACTGTTTTGGTTTCTTTCCTGTTGAGCATTTGCTTTTTTGCACAATTAAATCAAAACGGAGAACCATTTGAAATCTCATTATTTGATTGGATTTCAGTTCATAATTTCAAATTAGATTTCGGACTTTTATTAGACCAATTGTCTTTGCTTTGGTTGTTATTCGTTACCGGAATTGGTTCGTTAATTCACTTGTATTCTATCAGCTATATGCACGATGACGAGAACATGCACAAGTTTTTTGCCTACTTGAATCTGTTCGTTTTTTTCATGATTACATTGGTCATCGGAAACAACTTATTGGTAATGTTTATCGGTTGGGAAGGCGTTGGATTGTGCTCGTATTTACTAATCGGATTTTGGTATAAAAACCAAGATTATAACGATGCCGCAAAGAAAGCTTTCATCATGAACAGAGTTGGAGATTTAGGTTTCTTAATTGGAATTTTTATTTTAGGAATGATGTTTTCGACATTAAATTTCACGCAAATGCATCATGAAATTATGACTGGATCCAGCACCCAAAATAATCTCTTTATTGCAGGAATTGCTGCTTTATGCTTATTCATCGGAGCTTGCGGAAAATCAGCACAATTGCCATTATATACTTGGTTACCTGATGCGATGGCTGGTCCAACTCCGGTTTCTGCCTTAATCCACGCGGCGACGATGGTAACTGCCGGTATCTTTATGGTTACCCGAATGAACTTCTTGTTTGACTTAACTCCGTATGTTCAAAATATCATTGCCATTGTTGGTGCTGCAACCGCTTTAGTTGCTGCTTCCATTGGTTTGCTACAAAACGATATCAAAAAAGTATTGGCATATTCTACGGTTTCTCAATTGGGATTAATGTTTTTAGCATTAGGATTGGGAGCTTATAACGTTGCCGTATTCCACGTAATCACACATGCTTTCTTCAAGGCGTGTTTATTCCTGGGTTCAGGTTCGGTAATTCACGGATTACACGGCGAACAAGACATGCGTAAAATGGGCGGTCTACGCAAAGCGATGCCAATCACGTTTTGGACAATGATGATTTCAACTTTAGCGATTGCCGGAATATTTCCATTCGCAGGGTTTTGGTCAAAAGACGAAATCTTAATGGTCGCTTTCGAACACAACAAAGTATTATGGGTTGTCGCTTCTATCGCTTCTATCATGACCGCTTTCTATATGTTTAGATTAATGTATTTGACGTTCTTCAAAGAATTCAGAGGAACAGATGAACAAAAACATCATTTACATGAAAGTCCAAGTCTGATTACAATTCCGTTAGTGATATTAGCTATTTTGGCCGCTATTGGTGGAGCTATTAACTTACCGGGAAGTGCTTGGTTAAAGCATTTCCTTGAACCGGTTTTAGTCACAAAACACGAAGAGCACCATTTAGGAACCCAAGAATTTATGTTAATGGGAATTGCTTTAGCCGGTGCTGTTTTTGGAATTCTTTGGGCGTATTCAAAATACATCAAGCAAGCTTTTGTTCCGAAAGAAGATGCCGAAATTGTTGGCTTTTCTAAAACGATATACAACAAATATTATGTTGACGAATTCTATACATTCCTAATTGTAAGACCTTTGAACAGTTTGTCTAATTTCTTTAGAACGACTTTGGAACCTGCTTTAGGAAAAGTAGTTTTCAGTTTTGGAACTGTTGCCAATGGCATTGGAACACAAGGTAAAAAATTACAAACCGGTAGTGTTGGATTGTATCTGTTCGCCTTTGTGATTGGTGTTGGAGCCATCATAACTTATTTATTTATAGCAAAATAATTTTTACATAATGGATGTAACTACTATATTATTATTACTGTTGGTTGGTGCCTTAGTCACCTATTTTTCCGGAGATAAATTAGCTTCCAAAGTGGCGCTGGTTTTTAGCTTGGGAACACTGGCTGTTACTTTGTATTTATTAAACTCTAGTGCACAATTAAGTGATTTAAGTTTCTATGCCAATTGGATTGATGCTCCAAAAGTAGCGGTAGCTTTTAAAGCAGACGGACTTTCTTTGGCAATGGTTTTATTGACAACCGCTTTAACGCCATTGATTATTTTTTCATCATTCGGGAACAGCTTTAACAACAGTAAAAATTTCTACGCTTTAGTTTTATTCATGGCGTTTGCTATGACCGGAACTTTCTTAGCCGCTGATGGTTTATTATACTATATCTTCTGGGAATTAGCTTTGATTCCTATTTACTTCATCGCTTTAATTTGGGGTAATGGCGATGCCGAAGAACGCAAAAAAGCAGTAGTGAAATTCTTCATCTACACACTTGCCGGTTCATTATTCATGTTGATCGGTTTTGCTTATTTATATACAAAAGCAGATAGTTTCCTATTGGAAGATTTATACAAATTAGATTTATCGGCTACAGAACAATGTTATATTTTCTTTGCTTTCTTCTTAGCGTATGCTATCAAAATTCCGATTATTCCTTTCCATACTTGGCAGGCAAAAGTGTACCAAAAAGCACCAACCGTTGGAACGATGCTTTTATCAGGTATTATGCTAAAAATGGGATTGTACAGCGTTATTCGTTGGCAGTTACCAATCGCGCCTTCGGCTGCAAAAACCTATATGCCGGTGCTAATCGGATTGAGTATTGCCGGAGTTATCTATGGTTCAATCGTAGCCTTACGTCAAAAAGATTTGAAAAAATTATTGGCTTATTCGTCATTAGCACACGTTGGCTTAATCGCTGCTGGTTGTTATACATTAACAATTGACGGATTAAGCGGAGCAGTTTTACAAATGATTGCCCACGGTTTTGTTATCGTTGGATTATTCTTCACCGCTGAAATTATCTATAGAAGATACGAAACCCGCACTATTGCTGAAATGGGCGGAATCAGAGCACAAACACCAAGATTCACTTCGATGTTTATGATTTTGGTTTTGGCGTCAGTTGCTTTGCCTGGAACATTCAACTTTGTTGGAGAGTTTACCGTTTTATATAGTTTAATCCAAATCAATATTTGGTTTGCTATCTTAGGTGGAACAACCATTATTTTGGGCGGTTACTATATGTTGAAAATGTTCCAAAATACGATGTTGGGCGAAACCAATACCAAGGTTTTTGCAGACGTTACCACCAATGAAGCGATAACATTAGTCGTTATCATTGGCTTTTTATTATTCTTCGGATTGTATCCAAAACCGATAGTGGATTTGATAACGCCGAGTTTACATCAAATTTTAGAAACTATAAATAGATAAAAGTCCAGAAATGAATACATTAATTGCCATATCAGGTTTAGGTGTTTTTTGCCTTATCGCTGAAATCTTTAATTTAAGAAAGCTATTAGTTCCGGTGACTTTAATTGGATTGTTAGCTATTCTTGGACTTAACGTTTCTGAATACAATGCACCGACTGCTTACTTCAATCATATGGAGAATTTAAACAATATGATTATAGTAGATAAGTTCTCGGTAGCGTTTACAAGCTTGTTTATTGTGCTGACCATCTTCTTAGTGACTTTGAGCGGCGATTTTTATAAAGACCATCCAACAAAGATTTCAGATTATATTGCCATCAAAATTTTCCTTTTAGCCGGTGCTGTTGCCATGGTTTCTTTTGGAAACTTATCCATGTTCTTCCTTGGTATTGAAGTGCTGTCTATCTCATTATATGTTTTGGCGGCAAGCAAACGATTAGATGTAAAAAGTAACGAAGCCGGAATGAAATATTTCTTAATGGGTTCCTTTGCCTCCGGTATTATCTTGTTTGGAATTTGCTTGATTTATGGTGCGATGATTAGTTTTGATGTAGTAACGATCAAAGAAATGTCGCGTTCCGCTGAATTACCGATTTGGTACACTATCGGAATAGTACTGTTACTTATTGGTATGCTTTTCAAAATTGCTGCAGCACCATTCCATTTTTGGGCTCCTGATGTTTATGAAGGATCACCTTCAATCACAACAGCAACGATGAGTACCTTGGCTAAAGTTGTTGCAATGGCTACCTTATTCAAATTATTAGATGTACTGAACGCTGATATCGATTATAAATTCCAAATCGTTGTGGTTGTAGTTTCTATACTTTCTATGACTGTCGGAAATATTATGGCATTGCGTCAGAAGAATGTAAAACGTATGTTGGCTTTTTCGGGTATTTCACATGCCGGATTTATGCTTATGGCTTTGCTTAGCATGTCAACTGCAGCTTCTACATTATTGTATTATACTGCGGCTTATGCTTTGGCCGGTATCGCTTCGTTTGCCGTAATCATTTATGTGACTAAAGACAAAGACAACGAAGATATTATCAACTTCAATGGCTTAGGAAAAACAAATCCGTTGTTGGCTGCTATTTTAACAGCATCGCTTTTATCCATGGCGGGAATTCCGATTTTCTCCGGATTCTTTGCCAAATTCATTCTATTTACCCAAACAATAACAGCTGGTTATTTAGTAGTTGTGATTGCTGCTGTAATCAACTCTATCATCAGTGTGGGTTATTACTTCAAACTGATTTTGGCGATGTACACCAAAGAAGCTTCTGAAGAAAAACAAGCTGTTCCTTTTGTATATCATGCTGTAGCTGTTGTTGCTATTTTGTTAAATATCATAATGGGAATTTATCCGTCATTAGTAATGAATTTGCTAAACTAAAAGAAACGTTTTTAAACTATACAAAAATCCATCAAGAGTCATTTTGATGGATTTTTTAGTTATCAACAGCGTCAAAATTTACTTGACGATTGCGTAAATTTACATCATGTATGCTTTAGTCGATTGTAATAATTTTTACGCTTCCTGCGAACGTGTTTTCCAGCCACAGCTGAACGGAAAACCCATTGTTATTTTATCCAATAACGATGGCTGTATTATTTCGCGCAGCGATGAAGCCAAAGCCTTAGGCATTCCGATGGGCGCGCCTGAGTTTCAAGTACGGCAGGAATTAAAAGAAAAAAACATCCTTGTCTTTTCCTCCAATTATCCTTTGTATGGCGATTTGAGTAATCGTGTGATGAAAATATTGGAAGGATTTACTCCACATGTAGAACCGTATAGCATTGACGAAGCATTCTTAAACTTTGATGGTTTTAAGAGTGATTTTGACTTTAATGATTATGGCCTTCAAATGAAACGCCGCATTATGAAATGGATTAGCATTCCGGTTTCTATTGGTTTTGCCGAAACCAAAGCTTTATCCAAAGTCGCTAATAAAATTGCCCGAAAGTTTCCAAATCAAACCAAAGGAGTTTATGTTATTGATACCGAAGAAAAACGCATCAAGGCACTCAAATGGACCAAAATTGAAGATGTTTGGGGCATTGGTTTCCGACTCAAAAAGAAAATGAAAACCAAAGGCATTAACACTGCTTATGATTTTACCTTACCGCAATACGAAAATTTTATAAAAACCATAATGGGTGTAACCGGACTTCGATTAAAAAGCGAATTGGAAGGCAAATCGGTACTGACACTCGACGATCCAACCGAAGACAAAAAAAGCATTGCAATTACCAGAATGTTCAAAACCAAGCTTAGCAATTTTGACGAAATCAAAGAACGTGTTTCTACGTTTGCTGCGGTCTGCGCCGAAAAACTGCGAAAGCAACATTCCTGCTGCCACAGTATTATTGTGATGCTTATAAAAGACAAACATCATAAAAATGATGGAAGCCGAATTTATTTCAGCCAAATGGAAACTTTGCCTTTTGCCAGCAATTCAAGTTTGACCATAAGTAATGCGGCTATTTCGATTTTGAAAAAAGTCTATCAGGAAGGTGAGCGTTATTCAAAAGCTGGTGTCATTGTTACCGGAATCATTCCCGAAAACCAAAAACAGTTTCATCTTTTTGAGGAAGAAAATCCAAAACACCTAAAACTGATGAAGGTGATTGATAAATTCCATGCAAAAACCGGAGAGCGAAAAATACGTTTAGGCAATCAGGATTTACAGCATACCTGGAAAATGAAGCAAGAGCATCTGTCGCCAAAATACACAACCGATTTTAAAGAAATAATAAAAGTCAAATGCAGGTAAAAAAGAAACTTTCCTTTTTCGTTCCCGATTCAGAAAATACGCCGGAGCTTCCTTTTTTTGGTGGCATTAAAGCTGGTTTCCCTTCACCGGCTGCCGATTTTGAAGGCGATACAATAAGTCTGGACAAAGTTTTGGTGAAAAATCATTTGGCCACTTTTTATGCCAAAGCGGATGGCACTTCTATGATTGGTGCCGGTATTGATGATGGCGATATTATGGTTATTGATAGAAGTCTGGAACCTTCGGATAATAAAATTGCAGTGTGCTATATTGATGGTGAGTTTACCGTAAAGCGTATCAAAACGGAAAAAGACTGTATTTATCTAATGCCCGAAAATGCGGATTTTCAACCCATAAAAGTCACCGAAGACAATGAACTTATCGTTTGGGGAATTGTTACTTATGTTATAAAAAGTGTCTGAGAATAAAAGGTATCGCTAGTCTTGATTTCCAACTTTTTCCTGAAACGTTTTCCAGTCTTTTTCGGAAAGTGTTTGTTTGTTTTTTATTTTCTTGCCTTTGATATATTCCAAAATATACTTGGCTCGTTCTTCCGATTCCGGATGATCCGCAATCCAATACATCGCTTTATCAATGTTACTGTCTTGTGCCATCTGATACATAAAATCAGCCATTGGTTTCGGATTGATACCGGCTTCCATCATATACTTCACGCTGCTAATATCAGCTTCCTTTTCGAGTGATCTGTCATAAGCAGAAGAGCTGAGTGTTTTCAGGATTTCTCTTGCCATTTCCCCGCCTTTTGAACCGCCTGCAGCTGTTAACAATACCGAATAGCCAATTTCTTTGGACAATTTTTTCATCACATGATTCTTTTCGATATGCGCTATCTCGTGACCTAAAACTCCTTGCAAAGCTTCCTGTCTTTTGCAATCTTCTATCAATCCAGTGTAGACAACCAAATGATTATTTGGCAAAGCAAAAGCATTGATTTGATCCTTTATTATTATATGAACTTTTAATGAATCCTGCTCAATATCATTAGCGTCGCACAAAGGTTTTAGCAATTTGTCCAATGATTTTGTAATGGAATCGTTGTATACAATATCTTCGGTATCTTCTATTTGATTCCAAATCATATCGCCAAGTTTCTGTTCCATAGTTGTAGTTCGTTCTTTTACTTTGAACAACTTCATAAAATCAACTTGTGAAAGTCCAAACCATATCAGAAAAAATGCTGATACTATAAGTAGTGCCTGAAGAAATGTTTTCTGAATCATTTTCTGCAAATTAAGTTAGTAAGATTTCCAAAGAACAAAAACTGAACATGTTTCCCTTTGCGGACTTGTACAGCAGCATAAATGGTTGAGAAAATCTCTAAAAGATTAAATAAAATCACAGTGAAAATATAAGCAAAGTATTGATTACTCACTTTTTCCTCTGTAAAAATAATTGAAACGGTCCACCAAAAACTAGCGCTGTTAATTCCCAACAAAGCTAGTTGTGAAAACAAAGATTGAGTACAATGCCAACGCACAAAATAAGTTCCTTTTCTATTGGCTAAAAAGAAAAAGAACGTGGCCAATAAATTAATAATCGGTAAAGGCAATCCGGCGATAAGTGCAACCAAAGACATCAAATAACTATTGGATGCTTTTTCGCGTTCGTGCTCGCCCGGGTTATAGGCAAAGGTGGTTTCCTGTATCATAAGTGTTTGTATATATTCCAAATCCAATTAAGAAGTGCCAATAGTATTAAAATCGAGGCAAGCCAAGGTTTTCTGATGATAGTTTCTGCTTTTTTATACATTCTGAAAAAACTTTCCTTTTTGAGGATGATATCTATCAATACCCAAAAAGGAAAGATTGTCATCGCTATAGCAACTACTATTCCAAACGGATTTAGAAGTAACGATTCTGTAATTTTTCCATCTAAAAGCAAAGTTACAGCCCGAGTTGTTCCACAAGATGGACAAGCATAACCTGTCACATTTTTAATGATACAAACTCGGAATGTTTGACTTTGTAAAGTGCAAATATTGTAAAAAAGATAAATAAATCCAGCTAAACAAGCTATAAGCAACAAGGAATATAACTTATTTCTGGTCATTTATTAATAGAATGCGTTTTGGAAAGTTTCCATGTTTTTTTCACGGGTAGCACCCATGATTAAGAACCAGTCAATAATTGCCCAGATTCCTAAACCGCCACAAGTTAACAGTTTTCCAACTCCCATTCCGGTATCTCCAATCATAAAACGGTCAATTCCTAATTGTCCACCAAGTAGGGATACGATTAATGATGTTGTTGGTTCTTTAAATTGCATGGTTTGAACTAATCCCCATTTTGATTCGTCTAAACTTAATAATTTCTCTCTGATTGCGTTTAAATGATGCCCTTCAAAATATTTGGCATTAGTCATCATAAACATGTCAACTTTTTGTGCGTCCATAATACGTTTGGTTTTTTAAATGGTTTTGTTTTTATTTATTCGACTAAAATATAAAAAATTATAAGAAAGCACTATCAATTGGTTCCCAAAGTTCAATTTTATTTCCTTCCGGGTCTAAAATCCAGCCAAACTTCCCGTAATCATACGATTCCATTTCGCCAACAATGGTTACGCCTTCATCTTTTAAAACGTTTAGAAGTGCTTCCAAATCGTGTACTCTGTAATTCATCATAAATGGTTTTTCGCTTGGCGCGAAATAATTCGTCTTGGCTTCAAAAGGCGACCATTGTGTAGAACATTCGTTTCCTTCTTTGTCTTTCCACCAAAATGTCCAACCATAAGAATCCACCGGAATTCCGAGATGCGTTTTGTACCATTCTTTTATTGCATTTGGGTCTTCACATTTGAAGAAAAATCCACCCAAACCTGTTACTCTTTTGATATCCTTATTGCTCATTTTTCTCTTTTTTATAAAAAATTGTTACCGCTAATAAAATCAAAATCCCTTCTACTGTAAAGAAAAATAAGTGATTGAAAACTTCTTTAGTAATGTAGCTGTTGCATATCCCAAAAGCAATTAATCCCAAACTCAGGAATAAGCCCTGAAGCCTCGCGGAATGGCTTTGGTTTTTAATTGGCTTTGCCAGAAACAACATCCAGATTCCGGAAAGCAACATCATAATCGAAGAATACAGCCAAATCATCTGCATTCCCTGAGTTGCATCTCCATTGATTTCGCCTTTTTGGATGTGATCCAACACTGCCGGAAAGCCCATAAAGGCATGCGGGATAAATTGCAAACACGTCAAGATGCCTACAATCAAAACTAAAAAGTAGCTAATCTTGTTCATATAATTTAATGATTTTATCCACGATTGTCTGCGCCAGTTTTTGATGGCTTTCAAATGTCCAGCCCGCAATATGTGGGGTTAATAAAACGTTTTCAGCTTGTAATAAATACTCGAAAGCTTTTGGCTTTTCGGTATCAATAAAAAGATTTTCGAAAGATAATTTTTCATACTCCAATACATCTAATCCGGCTCCCAGAATTTTTCCGGATTCTAATGCTGAAACTAAATCATCGGTTACTACATTCTTTCCGCGTGAGGTATTGATAAACCAAAACGGTTTGGCAAAGGCATTGATAAAATTGGTGTTAATCATCTTATCGGTTTGCTCTGTCCATGGAATGTGTAAACTTAAAACATCCGCTTTCTGTTGTAATTCCTGTAACGAAACTTGCTTCGCATTTTCATCACCAACATTTGGCAGAATATCATAACACAAAACGTCAACATCAAAGCCGCGAAGTTTTTTAGCAAATGATTTTCCCATATTACCATAACCAATCAGCCCGACGGTTTTGCCTTCGAGTTCATAACCGCGATTTCCTTCACGAATCCAATGTCCTTCCCGAACTAATTTATCAGCGCGGTTTAGCTTGTTCATCAATGACAAAAGCATCCCCAAAGCATGTTCGCCAACGGCATTTCTATTGCCTTCCGGAGCAGCTATTAAATGAATGTTTTTGGATGCTGCATAATCACAATCGATGCTTTCCAAACCGGCACCAACACGGGCAATGAATTTCAGGTTCGTAGCTTTATCGATAAAGGCTGGGTCAATTTTAAATCGGCTGCGGATAACAACGCCATGATAGTTATGGATTTTGGCTTCAATTTCCGATTTGGATGAAGTGAAGTCGGCTTCATTTTGAAAACCCGCTTGTTCCAATTGTTCCCACAACAAAGGATGATTGCTATCGATATGAAGTATTTTAACGTCTTTATTGGACATAGTATTGTATTGAAAAAGTAAAGATAGCATTTTTATTAAAAGACCCTGAAGCAAGTTCAGGGTAAAAAAAAGCCATCTTGTTTTTCAACAAGACGGCAAAGTTGGAGTCTGTATGGCGCGTAATTGATTTGTTTATTTCCTTAAAACTTCAGTAACTGTACCTAATAAAACATTAGCACCAATAGCCAAATCTTCATACGAAGAATACTCCAGCGGATTGTGACTGATGCCGTCTTTGCAACGCACGAATATCATTCCGTAATCACAGACATAAGACAATGCGAGCGCATCGTGAAACGGACCGCTCATTAATTCGATTTCATCCAAATCTAGTTTTTGACATTCGGCATGAATGATTTCTTTTATCCAATCAGCGCAATAACGCGGATCGCTTTTGGTATCTTCTGAAATGGAATACGTCAGGCTATGCTTTTTTGTAATTGATTCGATTTTGTCGCGAAGTTGTTTTTCATAACGATTCCTTCTGTCCAAATCAATGTCTCGTAAATCGACAGTCATCGTAACTTCTTCAGCAATAATGTTTCTTGATGCTGGAAAAACATTTAACGTTCCTACCGTTCCAACTGTTGGATTTCCGGGAATCTGAGTTGCGATTTCGTTTAAAGCAACAATGATTTCAGCAGCGCCAACCATTGCATCTTTTCGGATTGGCATCGGAACAGACCCAGCATGACCAGCCATTCCTTTGAGTTTGACTGTCCACCACAATGGTCCCGAAATTCCGGAAACAACGCCGATTGGTTTGTTCGCCATATCCAAAACCGGTCCTTGCTCAATGTGCAATTCCAAAAAGCAAAAAATGCTTCCCGGTTTGTATTCTGATTCTTTGAATTTGGTAATGTCGCAGCCAAAATCTTTTAATGCTTGTTCACGTGTGATTCCGTCCTGGTCTTTTCGTTGTAATTCGCCTTCCTCGAGTTTACCTAAGATTCCGCGTGAGCCGAAAAGTCCTTTATTAAAACGCCAGCCTTCTTCATCGGCAAACGAAATAACTTCGATTGGTCTTTCGGGAACAACTCCATTTTCGTGCAATGTCCGAACTACTTCTATCGCGCACAAAACTCCGGCAACACCATCAAATCGTCCACCATAAGGTTGCGAATCAAGATGTGAACCCATCATCAAAACGGGTAAGTCTGGATTTTTACCTTCCAGTCTACCGATCAGGTTCCCGAAATTATCAATGTGTGTTGACATTCCGGCTTCCTCCATCCAGGAAGCAGCAATTTCAAAACCTTGTTTTTCCAGTGCTGTATGTGCCGGTCGACAGGTTCCTGTTTCACCTATTTTACCTATTTCAGACATGGCTTCAAAATAAGATTGAAGCCTAGCATTATTTATTTTCATATGTTTTAGAGTAAAGAGCAAAGAAGCAAGAAGAAAGATTTATTACTAATATCTTTTCTCTTGCTTCTTTCTTCTATTTTCTTTTTTAATGATCATTCAACGGACGACCTTCTCTTTGCCAGTCTTTCCAGTTCACATATTCAGGTGCAACGCGGTGCTCTTCCATTGTGATGCAGGCATCTACCGGGCAAACCAATTTGCACAAATTACAGCCCACACATTCCTCTTCTTTTACGGTGTAATTATTATACGGATTTCCTCTTTCAACATTGATTGATTGGTGTGAAGTGTCTTCGCAGGCGATATAACACAATCCGCAGTGGATGCATTTGTCCTGGTCGATTTTCGCAATATGGTGATAGTTAATATCCAAATCTTCCCAATGGGTGATTTTTTCTACTGATTTTCCGATGAAATCCGTGGTTTTTTCAAATCCTTTTTCGTCCATCCAGTTGTTCAACCCTTCGCACATATCTTCCACTATTCGGAAACCATGATTCATTGCTGCGGTACAAACCTGTACTGAAGTCGCGCCTAAAAGCATAAACTCCACAGCGTCTTTCCAGGTGCTAACGCCACCAATTCCGGAAACTGGAACTCGGGAAGCAATTGGATCCTGCGCCACTGTAGTTAACATTTTTAAGGCGATAGGTTTTACGGCCGGACCGCAATAACCACCGAAAACGCTTTGCCCGGCTACGTATGGATTTGGAACCAAAGTATCCAAGTCAATTCCGGTTACACTTTGAATCGTGTTGATTAAACTCAACGCACTTGTTCCGCCCTGAACTGCGGCCTGAGCTGTTGGTACAACCGAATGAACATTTGGCGTAAGCTTTGTAATTACGGGAATTGTTGCTTTTTCCATTACCCATTCAACTACCATTTTGGCAATTTCCGGATCTTGTCCAACAGCTGCTCCCATGCCTCTTTCTGTCATTCCGTGTGGGCAGCCAAAGTTTAATTCGAATCCCATTGCTCCGGCATCTTCCGCTTTCATGATTAAATCATGCCATGATTTACGATCGTTGTCCGCCATAAGCGAAACAATCATCGCTCTGTCCGGGAACATTTTTACGACCTGTGTAATTTCTTTTAGATTGATATCCAAAGGTCGGTCGCTGATTAATTCAATGTTGTTGAAACCCATCATTCGTTTTCCACCATAATTCACAGAAGAATAACGCGAAGAAACGTTTTTAACTTGCGAGCCTAAGGTTTTCCATACGACTCCACCCCAACCTGCTTCAAAAGCACGAACCACGTTGATTAATTTATCTGTTGGCGGCGCGCTGGCTAACCAAAATGGATTGGGAGATTTTATGCCTAAAAAATCTGTTGATATATCTGCCATAATCTTAATTGTTAAAGGTTGGTTTTAATTCGGATTCGATGATGTAATCCGGTGAAACAATGGTTTTCAAAATAGCTGCTGCTCCGTCTTTTCCAGCCTGAACCGCATCTACAACTTCTTTTCCGCCGTTTACGCAATCACCTCCGGCAAAAACTTTGGCCAATTTAGTAGCCGATTTTCCGCTTACGGCAATTTTCCCGTTATTGTTTTCGATGTTATTGGCATTGACTAAAGATTGGAAAGGCATTTGCCCTGCCGCTTTGATTACCATATCCACATCAATCGTAAAGGTTTCGCCTGAAACTATTGGGCTTCTTCTTCCGCTTGCATCCGGTTCACCAAGTTTCATTACATCACAAACCAATTGAGATACTTTTCCGTTATTTCCAATGATTTCTTTTGGAGAAGCTAACCAAGTGATTTTACAGCCATCTAATTTGGCAATGTCTAATTCTTTTTGGGTACACGGCATTTCGGCTTGTGTTCTTCGGTAAACCAAAGTCACATCAGAAGCACCTAATCTTTTTGCCTGAGTCGCTGCATCAATAGCGGTCATTCCCATTCCGATTACGGCTACTTTATCGCCCACTGCAATTTTAGAATAATCGTTATCACGCAATTCATAAATGAATTTGATTGCATCTTCTACACCTTCTAAATGTTCGCCCGGAATGTCTAACTGACGTGCCAATCCAACTCCAAATGCCATATAAACCGCATCGTAGTTTTGTTGTAAATATTCTAACGTCACATCTTTTCCAAATTCCTGATTGTATTTGATTTCAATTCCGCCAATAGATGTGATATAATTTACCTCATCTTCGCAGAATTCAGGTGTTACTTTATAAGCTGCAATTCCGTAGGTCATTAGTCCACCGCCTTTGGCTTCTTTTTCATAAATGGTTACATCAATTCCTTCTCGGCTCAATGTATGCGCGCAACTCAATCCGGCCGGACCTGCACCAACAATCGCAACTTTCTTTCCTTTGGATGGTTTTCTGTCGAATAATTGCCATTTGTTTGCCATTGCTTTTTCGGTAGAATAACGCTGCAAACGTGCAATATTGATTGGTTCTTCGTGCATCATGTTATAGACGCAAGCGCCTTCACAAAGTTTTTCTACCGGACACACTTTACTGCATCCTGCTCCCATAATATTGGAAGCAAAAATGGTGTGTGCCGAACCTTTAAGGTTTTCGGTGGCGATTTGTTTAATGAATTTTGGAACGTTGATGGATGTTGGACACGACTTCATACAAGGCGGATCATAACAAAACAGGCAGCGATTGGCTTCTGTCAAAGCTGCATCCGAAGTTTCAAATGGCGGATGTATATCAGCAAAGTTTTCCTGATATTCAGCAGTGGTTAATCGGTTATTTTTGATACTCATATTTTGGTTGGTTTTAAGTCTTTAAAAATTTTAAGGTGCAGTAATTTCTCCATAGGTTTCTGGTCTTCTGTCTCGATAGAATTGCCATTTGCCTCTGATTTGTTCGATTAAATCCAAATCGAATTCGGCTACCAATAGTTCATCTTTATCTTCGGAAGCGCAGGCAAATATTTCGCCAAGTGGATTTACGAAATATGACGTTCCGTAAAAGCGTCCGAGATTCCATGGCTTTTCAATTCCGACACGGTTGATGCAACCCATGAAATAGCCATTGGCCACGGCATGTGCCGGTTGCTCGAGTTTCCATAAATTTTGGGATTGCCCAACGGTTGTGGCTGATGGATTGTAAACGATTTCGGCACCGTTTAAACCAAGGCATCTTGCGCCATCAGGGAAATGCCTGTCGTAGCAAATGTAAACGCCAACTTTAGCATACTTAGTTTGAAAAACGGGATACCCTAAATTCCCGGGTTTGAAGAAATATTTTTCCCAGAAACCACCTGTTTGCGGAATGTGATTTTTTCGATATTTACCGAGATACGTTCCATCAGCATCGATGACTGCAGCGGTGTTGTATAAAACTCCGGCTTGATCTTTTTCATAGACCGGAACTATGATTACCATGTCGTATTTTTTGGCGTAAACCTGCATTCTTTCCGTTGTAGGTCCGGGCACTGATTCTGCCGACGCATACCAGGCGCTGTCTTGTCCCGGACAGAAATAAGGTGTGTTGAAGATTTCCTGAAAACACAAAATCTGAACGCCTTGTCTTCCGGCTTCTTCAATGTACGGAATGTGCTTTTGCAGCATCGCTTCCATGATCTCGGGAATCGTTCCTTCGCCTTCTGTTTTGGCTAAACTCAATTGAATCAAGCCTGATTTTACTATTCTTGCCATAGGATTATATTTTTCCTTGTACTTTATTTCGTTTTACAAATTGGCCGTAGCCTTTTTGCACTTTACATTCGTTGTTGTCAATTGCAATCTGACCACGAAGCAAAACGGTTTTTACTTTTCCTGTCAATTCCCAGCCTTCATAACCGCTGTAATCAACATTCATATGATGTGTTTTTGCCGAAAGTGTATGTTTTTCATTCGCATCAAATAATACAATATCGGCATCGCTACCAACAGCAATTGTTCCTTTTTTAGGGAACATTCCAAAGATTTTTGCCGCATTCGTTGAAGCAACTTCCACATATTTATTCAAAGTAATTCTGCCTTTGTTTACGCCTTCGCTGAAAAGTAATTCCATACGGTTTTCGATTGCCGGATGACCATTTGGGATTTTAGAAAAATCGTCCTTACCCATTAGTTTTTGTTCCCACATAAACGGACAATGATCAGTTGCTACAACCTGCACCATTCCCTGATTTAATCCTGCCCAAAGCGTTTCCTGATCTTTTTTCTCACGCAATGGTGGCGACATTACCCATTTGGCACCTTCAAAATTCTTCTCATACAGACTCGCATCCAAAAGCAAATACTGGATACAGGTTTCTACAAAAACATTTTGATTTCTTCTTGTGGCATTACGCACAGCATTCAGCGCTCCTTCACAAGTTAAGTGTACAATGTAACCTGGGCAACCAGTGTAATTTATCATATCTACAAAACGTTCGCTGGCTTCCGCCTCAGTAACTTCGGGTTGAGATAAGTAATGATATAATGGAGACAATTTCCCTTCTTCTTTATGTTTTTGGATTAGGTAATCAATCATATCACCATTTGTAGCGTGTACATTAATTAAACCACCATGCTTTTTGACTTCTTCCTGAAGACCAATCATTTGACGGTCGTCAATCATCAGAGCACCTTTGTAGGCCATAAATGTTTTGAAAGAAGTGATTCCTTCTACTTCTATAAAATGCTGAATTTCCTTTTTGGTTTCTTCATTGAAGTCGGTCACCGCCATGTGGAAACTATAATCGCCCACAGCATTATTATCGCTTCTTCCTTTCCAATCCTTCAAAGCTGATCCAAGGCTTTTACCTTGTGTTTGCAGGATAAAATCAATAACTGTTGTTGTTCCGCCAAATAGTGCGGCACGCGTTCCGGTTTCATAATTGTCGCTGGAATACGTTCCCATAAATGGCATATCCAAATGCACGTGAGGATCGATTCCGCCGGGCATAACTAACTTTCCGGAAGCATCGATAACGGTATCGGCCTGAACATCCAGGTTTTTGCCAATTCTTGAAATCGATTCTCCTTCTATAAAAATGTCCGCTACATAATCATCGGCAGCGGTAATAATTCTTCCGTTTTTAATTAAAATACTCATAATCTATTTTTATTAGGTACTTAGGTTCTAGGGCGCTGAGGCACTAAAGCTAAGTTGCTTTCTTTTTCATTAATAACCAATAAACAAAACCACTTAAGGCAAAGCCAACAAACCAGGCATAACTGTATAATCCGATTATCCAATTTGGAAACATGTCTGTGGGAAATACTTTTATAGTTGTAAAAAATCCGGGAACGTTAGGTGCAATTCCAATCAATAAAGCGATAATCGCTTTGAAATTAAATCCGTTTGAAAATGCATAAATTCCTTTAGTGTTGTATAAATCTTCAACTTCCAATGTTTGTTTTCGGATGAAATAATAATCGACAATCATGATTCCACCCACTGGTCCGAGTAAACTTGAATAGCCAACTAGCCAAGTGAAAATATAGCCTGTTGGGTCAGCGATTAACTTCCATGGAAAAATCAATATCCCGATAATTCCTGTGATATAACCGCCTTTTCTGAAATCAATTTTTGACGGCGATAAATTGGCAAAATCATTCGCCGGGCTTACAATATTTGCGGCAATATTTGTCGCCAATGTAGAAATAGCAACCGCAATCATCGCGATGCTTACCAATAATTTACTGTCAAATTTTCCAGCTAAAACTACAGGATCCCAAATCATTGTTCCGAATACGATTGTCGTTGCTGATGTAACTACAACGCCTACAAAAGCAAACAAGGTCATCGATGTTGGCAAACCATAAATTTGTCCTTTGATTTGTGCTTTTTGTGAAGTCGCATAACGTGTAAAGTCAGGAATATTTAACGACAATGTTGCCCAAAAACCTACCATTCCAGTCAAGGCTGGAAAGAAGAAATGAAAGAAATCGGTAGTGTTTGTAAATTTTGAAGGTGTGTTCAATATTGGTCCTAAACCATTAGCTGCGCTTAACGCCCAAAACAAAAGAGCCAAAGCAGCAACAGGTAAAAAAATCGCTTTGAAAACCAATAATTTTCGAATGCTGTCTACACCAAGATAAACCACATACATATTTAACAACCAGAACAAAATGAAACAAATTGCCGGTCCGGTTTGTAATCCCCAGGAATCCGGAAAAACTTGTGGTAAGGTTTCTATTGACGGAATCCATAAACGCACCATTTGAAAAATCGCAAAACCGCCAATCCACGTTTGAATTCCGAACCAACCACAGGCTACAATTGCACGAAGCAATGCCGGAATATTGGCACCAGCCGTTCCGAAACTCGCTCTCGCAAAAACCGGAAACGGGATTCCATATTTGGCTCCGGCATGACCATTTAAGATCATCGGAATCAAAACAACCGTGTTTCCTAGAAATATCGTTAGGATTGCCTGCCACCAATTCATTCCGCCTTCTATCAAAGAACTTGACAGCATATACGTTGGAATACAAAGACTCATGCTTATCCATAAAGCTGCATAATTCCATGTCGTCCAAGTTCGCTTTTCAGCCGAAATTGGAGCCAAGTCTTCGCTATACAAAGAGGAATTTGTATTCATTGGTTTTTAAAAGTTGGTGATTAGACTAATGCTTCGTCTGAAATTTTTAAGGCTTCACTAATAATTGCTAAACCTTCATCGATTTGGTCTTTGGTAACACACAATGGCGGTGCGATAAAAATATAACCCCAACGTACGAACGTGTACATTCCTAATTGTCGAATCTTAGCAGCGATTTGATTTGATACTTTCATATCATCTGCGGCAGCGTTATAAGGTGCCATTAATTCGCCTGTAGCTTTATTTTTCAAAACATCAAGACAACCTAAAAGTCCAGTGTTTCTGAAAGCTCCCATGCTTGGATGCTGGCTTCGCATTTCTTCAATTCTTGATTCAAGATAAGCGCTCATTGCTCGGGTATTTTCAATCAGTTTATCACTTTCGTAGATGTTGATTACTGCCAAAGCCGCAGCCAAAGCTACCGGATGTCCGTTATAGGTCAAGCCAATCATCATTGGAGTATTTTCAAATTTTTCGGCAATTCTATCTGAAACCATTAGGCATCCTAAAGGCAGATAAGAAGAAGTCAATCCTTTCGCCATGCAAACCATATCGGGAACGATGTCATGATTTTCGAATCCGAACCATTTTCCGGTACGACCAAAACCGCTCATTACCTCATCGGCAACGAACAAGATTCCGTATTTTTCACAAAGCGCTTTTACACCTTTTAAGTATCCTTTTGGATAATGAAGACAGCCTGAAGAACCACTTTCACCTTCAAAAATAAAAGCCGCTATATTGGTTTTACCTTCGAGATGAATTACTCTTTCGACATATTCCAGACTTAAATTCAACTTTGTAGTTTCATCCAAATCTTTCATTCCGAAGAAATAATAGGGATCATCTAAATGAACCGCATTTGGCATTTGTTGGGAATCGTTAGCCAGTTTTCTTGGATCTCCACCAGCGGTCATTCCGCCGATTGAACCTCCGTGAAAAGCTCTGTATCTTCCGATGATTTTGTGTCTTCCGGTATACAATCTTGCCAGTTTAATAGCATTATCGATAGACGAAGTTCCGCATAACGTATAGAACGCTTTGTTCAAATCGCCCGGACAGATTTCAGCTAATTTTTTGGATAATTTAGCTCTAACTTCGGTGGTACAACTTGGTGTTACATAACTCACTTTTTGCATTTGTTCCACCACTGCATCTGTCACACGTTGGTCACCATGACCAATATTTACCGACATCAAGCCAGAAGAAAAATCTATTATTCTGTTGCCATCATAATCGTATAAATACACGCCTTCGGCTCTTTCTATTGCAATAGGGTTTACGGGAGCTTGTGCTGACCATGAAAATAAACTATACTTTTTGCTGTCGTTTATGATTTGTTCTTTCGTCATTTCTTGTTCTTTCGTAATCATTTCTATATGTGTTTTATTAACTCATCCAGTTTACGCCTGCTTCGGCATTCCATTTTATGGTGCTTTTTTTCAATTTTGTCCAAAACTCAATTGAGCTTTTTCCGGTGATATCGCCAACTCCGAATTTACTTTCGTTCCAACCTCCAAAGCTGAAAGGTTCTCTCGGAACCGGAACCCCAACGTTCACACCAATCATTCCGGCGCTTGCCTTATCGATGATGTAACGTGCCATTCCACCGTTTTGGGTGAATACACTCGCCGCATTTCCGTATGGGTTTTTGTTTTCGATAGCTAAAGCTTCATCGACAGTTTTGGTTCTGATGATTGAAATTACAGGTCCGAAGATTTCTTCTGTGGCAACACTCATTTCCGGCGTTACAAAGTCGATTACGGTTGGACCAACATAAGTTCCTTTTTCTTTTCCGGCAACTTTGAAATTTCTACCATCGACTAAGATTTTAGCCCCGTCTTTTTCAGCCTGACTGATATAACTTTCGATTCTGTCCTGCGATTCTTTATTGATAACTGCTCCTAGATTTTGTCCCGGAACTATTTTGCGTGCTTCATCACAAATTTTAGAAACAATCGCATCAACGTTTCCAACGCCAATCATGGCTGAAGCTGCCATACAACGCTGACCAGCGCAACCAGACATCGAAGCTGCCACATTTTGAGCCGTCATTTCCGGAATTGCATCCGGTAAAACCATCAAGTGATTTTTGGCACCACCAAGAGATAAACATCTTTTGTAATTAGATGTCGCGCGTTGGTAAACAATCTTCGCCACTTTGGTAGAACCAACAAATGAAACTGCTTCAATTTTTGGATGATCACAAATGGCATTTACAATATCTACATCGCCATGAACTACGTTAAAAACACCATCTGGTAAACCTGCTTCTTTTAAAAGTTCAGCTAATCTTCCGCAGCTCAACGGCACTTTTTCAGAAGGCTTTATAATCATACAATTCCCAAGAGCGATTGCATTTGGAATCGTCCAGTTTGGAACCATCGATGGAAAGTTAAAAGGTACGATAGAAGCTACAACGCCCAACGGAACGTGTTCAGTTCTACATTCAACTCCTTTGCTTACTTCTAATAATTCACCTGTAATTAATTGTGGTAAAGATGTTGCGAACTCGGTAAGCTCGATACATTTTTCTATTTCGGCTACGGATTCGCCATAGGTTTTTCCGTTTTCTTCGCTGCAAAGTTCAGCTAGTTCTTTTAGGTTTTTCTCTAACAAGGTTTTGTATCTAAAAAATACCTGAACTCTTTCTTTTATTGGTGTTTTGCTCCAAGCAGGAAATGCTGCTTGTGCTGCTTTGACAGCATCGTCTAAATCTTTTGAGTTTGACATTGGAACGGTTGATAAATAATTCCCGTCTAAAGGTGAAATTACATCCATTGTTTTTGTGGTAGAAGCATCGACAAATTTGCCTCCGATGTAATTCTGAATTGCTTTGTATTTCATTGAAATTGGTATTGTTTTTAGTTATTTTAAAAAATTCGGAACATCTAATTTGCTTAATTAATTGTAATAAAAAAAATATTTATTTCATTTTTTTGTTAAAAGACCTTATTTATTTTCATTTTTAATAATTTGCCTACTTGTAAATTCATAATTTGCTTGTTAAATAGTTGATATATCTTTATTTTGAAAGGTTGAATCAATATAAAAACCCAACAAAAAACCCGAGAATTTCTTCTCGGGTTTTACTATTTATTTCTAAAGATTTTATTCTAATAACCGGATCCGGCTCCGGCAATAACTTCAATTGGATGCCAGGTTGTTTTGGTTTCCTGGAAGTCAAAAATCAAGTAAGGAGATTCGTGTTTGTCATCAAAATAATCACCGTCTTCACGAAGCACTACACGCTTTAAATTCTCGATAGCTAAATCCTGAATTTTGGCAATCATATCAGCATCTTTTCCGCAATACAAAATCGCATTCACGTCTTTGTGAGCGGCAAACTGCGTTAGTAATTCGGTTTGATTTCCCGTAAGGATATTAACCACACCACCAGGAACATCTGAAGTTGCTAACACTTCGGCAAAAGTAACCGCACATAAAGCTAATTGTTCAGATGCTAATACTACGCAGGTATTTCCACCGGCAATGATAGAGGCAATTTGAGTTACCAATCCAAGTAAGCTACTTTGTTGCGGCGCAAATACTGCTACAACTCCGGTTGGTTCCGGCGCTGAAAAGTTAAAGAAACTTCCCGAAACCGGATTTACTGTGCTGAATAATTGCGTGTATTTATCACACCAACCGGCATAATAAATCAGTCGGTCGATACTCAAATCAACTTCTTGCTGCGCTTTGGCTTTACTGATTCCCTGCAATTCTAATTCTTCTACAAACTGCGCTTTTCTTCCTTCCAGAACTTCTGCAATTCGATACAAAATCTGATTGCGGTTGTAAGCTGTTTTGTGCGACCATCCGCCCTGAGCATTTCGAGCTGCGACTACCGCATTTCTGAAATCTTTTACAGATGATAAACACATGTTAGCCACCGTTTTTTTGTTAACGATAAGCGGATAATAACGCCCCGATTCGGTTCTTGGAAAACTTCCGCCGATATATATTTTATAGGTTTTCAAAACTTCTATTCTTGACATGATGTTAGTTTTTATTCAAATTTTAAATAAGGTTCCAATCCGTGTAAACCGCCTTCTCTACCGAAACCGCTTTCTTTATAACCTCCAAAAGGAGACGCCGGATCAAACTTGTTAAAGGTATTCGCCCAAACCACTCCGGCACGCAACTGTGATGTCATGTTGAAGATTTTGGAACCTTTATCTGTCCAAACACCCGCAGATAATCCGTAAGGTGTATTGTTTGCTTTTTCGATAACTTCATCAACCGTTCTAAACGTTTGAATTGCTAAAACCGGCCCGAAGATTTCTTCCTGCGAAATTCTATTCGACTGGCTCACTTTCGTGAAAATTGTTGGTCTGCACCAAAATCCTTTTGATGGTAAGTCGCAAGTTGGTTGGTACATTTCGGCACCTTCACTTTTCCCGATTTCAATATATTTACTGATGGTATCTAATTGTTTTTTGGAATTGATGGCTCCAATGTCTGTATTTTTATCTAATGGATCGCCAACGTTTAATGAATTCATTCTGTCTTTCAGTTTTTGAACGACAACATCAAACACTGATTCCTGAACATACAAACGAGAACCCGCACAACAAACGTGTCCTTGGTTGAAGAAGATTCCGTTTACGATTCCTTCCACAGCTTGGTCTAAAGCGGCATCTTCAAAAATGATGTTGGCTGCTTTTCCACCCAATTCCATCGTTGATTTTTTAGGTGTTCCTGCAATGGCTTTCATGATAATTTTACCAACAGCAGTCGAACCTGTAAAGGCAATTTTATTTACATCAGGATGATTTACTATATGAGAACCTGTAAGTCCAGCACCCGAAACGATATTCACAACTCCGGCAGGCAAACCTGCTTCCTGAATCACTTCGGCTAGTAAATATAAAGTCAAAGGTGTCGTTTCAGAAGATTTGATAACGACCGTATTTCCAGCAGCTAAAGCCGGAGCAATTTTCCAGGCACCCATCAATAATGGGAAATTCCATGGAATAATCTGTCCTGCAACACCAAGTGCTTTTGGCTTTCTGTTTGGGAAAGCATACTCCAATTTATCAGCCCATCCGGCATAATAAAAGAAATGTGCTGCTGCCAAAGGAACATCCACATCACGAGATTCGCGGATAGCTTTTCCACCATTTAAGGTTTCTACCACTGCAAATTCACGAGCGCGTTCCTGTATGATTCTGGCAATTCGGTAAATGTATTTTCCGCGTTCTTTTCCGGATAATTTTGACCAAATGGTATCGTATGCTTTTCGCGCTGCTTTTACAGCTAAATCAATATCGGCTTCATTGGCTTCAGCAACTTTGGCTAAAACTTTCTCGTTTGCCGGATTTATAGTGTCAAAATATTTCCCTGATTTAGGCGCTACAAATTTGCCATTGATAAACAAATCGTAAGTATCCTTTAATTTGAAATGCGTTGTGCTTTCCGGTGCTGGTGCTAAATTCCAGTCGGAACTAAAATCTATTTTATGTGTTTTTTTCATTCGAATTAAACTTTAGAAAAATAATCATTTGATTGGTAAATGCCTGATTTTTGTTTTACGATTTGCAGCAAAACATCGTTGGCTAAACTACTGGCTCCAAAACGGAAATACTCGTTGGTTAACCATTTTCCGCCTAGCGTTTCTTTTACCATTAATAAATATTGGAGTGCTAATTTTGAGTTTGAAATTCCACCTGCAGGTTTCATCCCAATCATAATTCCCGTTTTGTAATAATAATCACGGATGGCTTCAAGCATCACTAAAGTTACTGGTAAAGTCGCCGCTGGTTTTATTTTTCCGGTTGACGTTTTGATAAAATCTGCTCCTGCATACATCGCGATATCGCTTGCCTGACGCACTTTATCTAATGTTCCGATTTCGCCTGTTTCTAAGATAACTTTCAATCGCACATTTTTCCCGCAGGCTTCTTTTATCATTGCTATTTCATCGAAAACAAAATTGTATTCACCGCTGTGGAATTTTCCACGGCTGATTACCATATCCACTTCATCAGCACCACCGTCAACAGCGATTTTGGTATCTAATAATTTGATTTCAGCGCTTGATTGTCCGCTAGGAAAAGCTGTAGCAACCGAAGCTACTTTTACGCCAGTTCCTTTAAGTTCATTAACCGCAAGTTTGACAAAATTTGGATACACACAAACTGCCGCAGTAGTTGGCAGTCCTGGCAATTCATCGTGTAAATGATGTGCTTTAAAGCAAAGTTGTTTTACTTTTTCATCGGTATCAGCACCTTCTAAAGTAGTTAAATCAATCATGTTTAGAGCCATAAGCAGGCCTTGCATTTTTGATTCTTTTTTGATACTTCGGGCAGTAATTCTGGCAATTCTATCCTCAATCCCAACTTGATCAATGCGAGGGGAATTTGAAAAATCTATCTGTTTCATTTACTAATTTTAATTAAAAATCCGTGTAGATTATTGATTTCAAATCAACACGAACAAACAAAGATATAAATATCTTAACGACTAAAACTCATTATTGATAATTTATTCCTTTTCGTGTAACAAATTATCAAACGCTGAAGTCTAATATTTATTTAACTAATATTCACTATTTATAATTTATTATCTTTAGCGGATTAATCAACAAACCAATCAATGAAAAACTTAAAACTATCACTTCTTGCTGCGGTTGTTCTGGTAGCTTCCTGCGCTAAAAAAGAAGAACTCACTTCGGGTATCAATAAAAAAAACATGGATGCCAAAGTAAAACCTGGCGATAATTTTGCCGATTACGTAAACGGAACTTGGTATAAAAACACTAAAATTCCGGCTGATAAAGCATCTTATGGTGCGTTTGATATGCTTTATGATCAATCACTAGTAGATGTAAGAGCAATTATTGAAGATGCTGCAAAAGGCAATAACGCTGATGGTAGTGACGAGCAAAAAATTGGCGATTACTTTGCTTCTTTTATGAATCGAAAAGACAGAGATGCTAAAGGAGTAACACCTATTCAACCCGAATTAAAAGTTATCGATGGCATTGCTAATTATTCCGATTTGGCAAGTTATTTTGGCAAAGCAAACAGAATAGGCGTTACGATTCCGTTTGCCATATTTGTTAATCAAGATTCAAAAAATCCTAATGAATATGCACTAACCACATGGCAGACAGGACTTGGTCTTCCTGAAAGGGAATACTATACATCAACCGATTCAAAGATGGCTGATATTCGAAAAAAATATGTTGCCCATGTTGAAAAAATGCTACAATTAGGTGGTGTTGATAATGCTGCTGAAAGCGCTGCTAAAATCATGGCTCTTGAAACCACTATCGCTTCAAGTCACATGAAAAAAGAAGATACCCGCGATGTTGTAAAACTTTACAATAAATACAATACGGCTGATTTAAAAACTTTAATGCCTGATTTTGATTGGACTGCCATGCTTAAAACAGCTGGTATGGATAAAGAAAAAACAATTATAATTTCGCAAATTGACTACACCAAAAGTCTAAACAATATTATTAAAAACACGCCTCTAGATACATGGAAAATGTATCTTAAATGGGGTTTAATTAGCAGAAATGCTGGCAGACTGAACTCTGCATTAGACAATCAAAACTTTGAGTTTTACAGCAAAACACTAAACGGGACAGAGAAGCAACAGGAAGATTGGAAACGTGGCGTTAATGCTGTTAATGGTGCCATGGGAGAAATGGTAGGAAAGGTCTATGTTAAGAAACACTTCTCTCCTGAAGCTAAAGAGCGTATGGTAACTTTGGTTAAAAACCTATTGAAAGCGTATGCTGAAAGCATCAAAAAATTAGATTGGATGGGTGCTGAAACCAAAAAACAAGCATTAGCAAAGGTTGATAAATTCATGATTAAAATTGGTTATCCTGATAACTGGAGAGATTACTCTACTTTGAAAATTGCCAAAAACGACTTGTATGGAAATTCATTGAGAGCTAACGAATTCGAATACCAAAGAAATATAAACAAATTAGGAAAACCTGTTGACAGAACCGAATGGGGCATGACACCACAAACCGTAAATGCCTACTACAATCCATCGCTTAACGAGATTGTTTTCCCGGCCGCTATTTTGCAACCACCTTTCTTTGATTTAAATGCTGACGATGCCGTAAATTATGGTGGAATTGGCGCTGTAATTGGTCACGAAATTGGTCACGGATTTGACGACCAGGGAAGTGCTTATGATGGTGACGGTGTCATGAAAAACTGGTGGACTGATGCCGATTTAAAAGCATTCAAAGCAAAAACTGCTGCTCTGGAAACTCAGTATAACGGCTTCAAAGCTTTCCCAGATTTGAATGTGAATGGAGCATTTACTTTAGGAGAAAATATTGGTGACCTTGGCGGATTAAGCATTGCTATAAAAGCTTACAAAGCAAGTCTTGGCGGAAAAGAAGCTCCGGTTATGGATGGCTTCACCGGCATGCAGCGTGTTTTCTTAGGCTGGGGACAAGTTTGGGGAGAAAAAACACGTGATGAGGCTTTGAGAAGTCAGATTGCCAGCGACCCACATTCACCAGCTAAATTCAGAATTAATGGTGTTGTTAGAAACGTACCTGAATTCTATGAAGCGTTCGATATTAAACCAACAGATTCATTATATCTTGCTCCTGAAAAACGAGTTAAGATTTGGTAATCTTTTAAAAAATAAATTAAAGCCTGACAGAGTTATGTTGGGCTTTTTTATTTAAAGCGAGTTTCTGATTATTAAATCAGAAGGGTTTTCAATTTGCTCTTTCCTTGAATTTAGCACCATTGAAGCCAGTGTTTTTCCCATTACTTTGAAGTCAGTTGATATGGTTGTTATACCATTCTCAACAACCTTTTTTAATGGTGTATCGTTATAAGATATAATTCCGAAATCTTTACCAATTGTCAAATCCTGTCTTTTTGCCTGCTCAATTACGTTTACCAAATGCCGGTCTGTCGGAATAATAAAAACATCGCCTTTATGAATTGTATTTTCTTCGAAACCGGTTATGATTTCTTTTTCAAATAAGTTATCGCTACAGAATTTATCAAATCCGTCAACCATTCCTAAAGGCTCTTTATTTCCCGGGAAAATCAATATCAGTTTTTTGTATTTTGACAAAAGTGATTTACCTTTCTCTAAGCCAGCATAAATGTCTTTTGAAAAACTTTGATGAACCGATGGAAAGTCATTTAAATCATTGTTGGTTTGGTCCAAAATGTAAACATCTTGTTTCGGCAATGTCTTAATTATGGAAGCTGCGCCTGACAAGTTGGTTGGCATTATGATGTATTTTGAATAATTCCCATTGCTCTCATACACCAGTTTTTTTAACATTTCAATATTAAAATGATGAAAGAAAATATCAATTTGAGCCACATTATTTATCTCTTGCATAAAGGAATTATAGATGTCTTCTTTAAAAGAATTCAGTTCATCAAACAATAAAAAAATTCTTTGTTCAAAGCTAAACTCCACACTTTTTATATAATAACCTTTGCCCAAAATGGCGAAAACAATCCCTCGTTTTTTAAGTTCATCATAAGCCAATAAAACGGTGTCTCTCGAAATCGAAAACTCCAAACTGACTTTGTTTACCGATGGTAATTTGTCGCCTTTCTTTAATCTGTTTTCAGCAATAGCAACTTCTATCGACCAAACGATTTGTTTGTATTTGGGTGTTCCCGATTGGTTTTCTATCGTAATTAATTTCATAACATAAAAACTGGTGGTAAGATACAAAAAAACTGGTAGGTACTGGTATGGTTAAACACGAATGTTTTATACTTTTATTGCCAGATTTATAAAAATCCCATGATAAAAAATAATATTTCACAAATTACTTCTTCGATAAATGCGAAATTATTCGGTTTTACACCCGACGGCAAAGAAGTTTTTTGCTATGCGATAACCAATTCGAAAGGAACTGAAGTAAGCATAATGACTTATGGCGCAACGATAACATCCTTAAAAATTCCAGTTGTTAATGGCGAAAAAATCGATGTTGTTTTGGGTTTTGATACTTTGGAAGATTATATCAATTCATATTATTTACCAAGTCCTCCTTATTTTGGAACAACCGTTGGACGGTTTGCGGGACGAATAAACAATGCCGAGTTTTCATTAAATGGAGAGCGTAACTTTCTAAACAAAAATCATGGCGAACACAATCTGCATGGCGGAATTTTAGGATTTAGCAGAAAGCTTTGGAAAGTTATAGCAACTTCATCAGAAGAAAACCCATCTATTACTTTAGAATATACTAGTAAAAATAATGAAGAGAATTTTCCGGGAGAATTGACCGTTCAGGTGACTTATACTTTGACTTCAGCAAACGAACTCAAAGTAAGTTTTACCGCCACAACATCGGAAGACACGATTGTCAATTTAACACAGCACAGTTATTTTAATTTAGACGGACATTCGAATGCTGTTTCAAATCAAAAACTTATAATTAATTCAGAAAAAATACTGGAAACGAATGATGAGCTCATTCCGACAGGAAAATTTATTTCTTTAAAAAATCACCCTTTTGATTTTGCTGAAGCCAAAATTTGTCCAACTTCCATCGACAACACTTTTGTATTGGAGGATAAAAATGCAGCCACACTTATCAGTGAAATAAACAAACTGCAACTATCGGTTACAACCAATCAGCCTGCAGTTCACATTTATGTTGGCGGAAACTGTTTCGATAAAATAAAAGGAAAAGAAAATGCCAATTATCATCCAAAAAGCGGCATTTGTTTCGAAACTCAAAACTTTCCGGACGCTCCAAATCACGCTCATTTTCCAAGTTCAATTTTGAAAAAAGGAGCACAATACAATCATAACACAACATTTAAATTTGAAAATTTATAATCATGAGAAAAATTCTTTTAGCATTACTTGTTTCGACAATTGGCTTTAGCCAAAATAAACCTTTTGCAAAAGGCGCCGATGTTGGTTGGCTGCCTCAAATGGAAGCCACAGGTTATAAATTTTATGATACCGATGGCAAAGAAAAAGATTGCCTGCAATTGCTAAAAGACCGAGGGATGAACTCCATTCGATTGCGTGTTTGGGTAAATCCAAATAATGATAAAGCCAGCGGGCATTGCAGTAAAGAAGAAACCATCATAATGGCATTGCGTGCGCAAAAAATGGGTTTCCGTATTATGATTGACTTTCATTATTCTGATTCCTGGGCTGATCCGGCAAAACAATTCAAGCCAAAAGCATGGAGCAACCATTCATTCCCGGAATTATTAAACGATGTTTACAATCATACTTTTGATGTAATCAATGCGCTGAAAGTTGCCGGCGTAACTCCGGAATGGGTGCAAATTGGGAATGAAATTCCGGGCGGAATGCTTTGGCCTGATGGCAGCACAAATCATTGGGATCAACTCGGACAATTATTAAATAAAGGCTATGATGCGGTGAAAGCAGTAGACAAAAACATCAAGGTCATTGTGCATGTTGATGAAGGAAATAACAATGCCAAATTCAGAACTTTTTTTGATAATGCTACCAGACAAAAAGTGCGTTATGATGTAATCGGTTTATCCTATTATCCGTTTTGGATTAAGAAAGATTACACCGAAGTGATTGCCGATTTAGAATTCAATTTGAATGATATGGTAAAACGTTATGGTAAAGAAGTGATGATAGTTGAAATTGGTGGCGAAGACGATAAAGTTGAAAAC
Source organism: Flavobacterium sangjuense (assembly GCF_004797125.1). NCBI lineage: Bacteria > Pseudomonadati > Bacteroidota > Flavobacteriia > Flavobacteriales > Flavobacteriaceae > Flavobacterium > Flavobacterium sangjuense. The sequence continues at coordinate 822,867 of NZ_CP038810.1, read as the reverse complement.
ACTTACCAACTATTGGCGACAGCCATTAAAGCTGTGAAAAATGTTCCAAACAACAAAGGTCTTGGTGTATTCTATTGGGAACCTCAAGGCGCAAGAAGCTGGAGTCATTACAACTTAAGCGCTTGGCAGGCTGACGGAAAACCTTCTCCTGCTTTGGATGCTTTTAAAGAATAAAACAATGCTAAAAAAAACACTACTCCTACTACTACTCTTTTTCTTTGCCATCACAAATGCGCAAAAGACCCGAGGCAAAGCCGAACTGAGCGAAGCTAAAATAAACTTAGATGAAGGCTGGAAGTTCCATTTTGGGAATTCAGCCAATTCTGAAAAAGATTTCAATTACGGAAATAAGTTGTTATTTCACAAATCAAATGTGTTTGAAGCAACGATTGTTAGTCCCAAATTTGTTGATTCCACCTGGACAAAAGTTGATGTTCCTCACGATTGGGTTGTTGAGCTTCCTTTTGTAAAATCAGCAACACATGAAATGGATAGTCATGGTTACAAACCTGTTGGCGGATTGTATCCCGAAACGAGTATTGGTTGGTATCGAAAGCGTTTTTCAATAGATAAAAAAGACGAAGGAAAGCGTTTCGAAATTCAATTTGATGGCGTTTATAGAAATGCTGCTATTTGGGTAAATGGTTTTTACGTTGGCACCAATTTTAGTGGTTATGTTGGCAAATCATACGACATAACTGACTATATGAATTTTGAAAGTGGAAACGTAATCGTTGTTCGTGTGGATGCAACGCAAAGCGAAGGTTGGTTTTATGAAGGTGCCGGAATTTATCGTCACGTTTGGCTAAACATTCGCAACAATGTTCATATTCCCGAAGATGGTGTTTTTGTTCATTCAACTGTAAATGGTAAAAATGCTTCCGTAACTATTGAAACCGAAGTCGAAAACAAAAACTTGACTTCATCAAAAGGAACAATTTATTCTTATGTAACTGATAGAAACGGAAAACAAATTGCCAAAACATCGGAACAAAATTTTACATTATCAGTCAACGGAAAAACTACGGTCAAACAAAAAATTGCTCTGAATAATGCCACTTTATGGTCGTTAGAAAATCCGTATTTGTACAAAGTTGTTTCTGTTATAAAGCAAAATAATCAGATTGTCGATAAAAAGAAAGTCAATTTCGGAATCAAAACGGTACGGTTTGATGCCAATGAAGGTTTCTTCCTCAACGGAAAACACATCAAAATTCAAGGCACCAACAACCATCAAGACCACGCTGGAATCGGAAGTGCGTTGCCCGATTTTATGCAATATTACCGTATAAAATTATTAAAAGAAATGGGTTCTAATGCCTACAGAACGAGTCATAATGCTCCAACTCCGGAGCTTTTAGATGCTTGTGACAGTTTAGGAATGCTGGTTTTAGACGAACAACGATTATTGAATAGTAGTCCGGAATATATTGACCAATTCCAACGATTACTTCGTCGTGACCGAAATCATGCTTCCGTTTTTTTATGGTCGATTGGAAACGAAGAACAAAACATTCAGGGAAATGAATACGGTAAACGAATCGCACAATCGTTATTGGCTATTCAAAAGGAATTAGATCCTACGCGAACCAGTACGTATGCTGCCGATATGGGCAATGATTTTAAAGGCGTAAACGAAGTGATTCCGATTCGTGGATTCAATTACCGCCAATTTGCCGTAGCCGATTATCATCGTGACCATCCAAATCAACCTTTGCTTGGAACCGAAATGGGAAGCACCGTAACGACAAGAGGAATTTATGAAAAAGACAGTATCCGTGCTTACGTTCCCGACCAGGATATTACTGCACCTTGGTGGGCAAGCAAAGCCGAAGATTGGTGGAAACTGGCTGCCGAAAACAAGTATTGGTTAGGCGGTTTTGTATGGACAGGTTTTGATTATCGCGGTGAACCAACGCCTTATAAATGGCCAAATATCAATTCGCATTTTGGCATCTTAGATGTTTGCGGTTTCCCGAAAAACATTTATTACTATTATAAAAGTTGGTGGACAAACGAAGATATTCTTCACATTTCTCCGCATTGGAACTGGCCGGATAAAATTGGAAAGCCTATCGATGTTTGGGTAAATACCAATGCAGATGATGTGGAGTTATTTTTAAACGGAAAAAGCCTTGGTAAAAAAGTAATGCCTAGAAACTCTCATTTGCAATGGCAGGTTACTTACGAGCCAGGAACATTGGAAGCCATTGCATACAAAAAAGGAAAAAAATTAACTACTAAAGTAGAAACCACAGGTCAGGCGTCAAAAGTTATTGTTTCCCCAGACAAAACTGTGATGCTTGCCGATGGTAAAGACGGAACGGTAATCAATGTTTCTTTCCAAGACGCAAACGGAAAAGAAATTCCTGACGCGAACAACAAGATTTACTTTTCTATTTCAGGCGATGCCAAAATCATTGGCGTGGGCAATGGCGATCCAAGTTCGCATGAAGCAGATAAATGTGGGGATGGCATGTGGCAACGTAGTGCTTTCAGCGGAAAATGCCAGGTTATCATCCAAGCCGGAAAGACACCAGGCATTATAAAATTAGAAGCAAAAGCAAACGGATTAGTTTCCGCTTCAACAACAATACAAATCAAATGAAGAAGAAATTAATTCAGCATACTTCCGGGCATTTTGAAAAGTTGTTTCACAACAAGCCCGAATACATTTTTCTTTCTCCGGGAAGAATCAATATTATTGGCGAGCATGTTGACTACAACGACGGTTTTGTAATGCCGGCTGCCATCAACAAATACATTTGTTTTGCGATTTCAAAAAACGAAAACAGTGAGTGCGCTCTTATTGCCAAAGACTTAAACGAAGCTTATAAGTTTGACCTGAAAGATGAACTGAAGCCTGTCGATAAAATGTGGGTGAATTATATTTTGGGCGTGTTAAGTCAGTTAAAAAACGCGCACGGATTGGCACAAGGTTTTAATATTGTTTTCAGTAGTACGATTCCGATGGGCGCCGGACTTTCTTCTTCAGCAGCTCTTGAATGTGGCATTGGTTATGCCATGAATACTTTGTTTGATTTGGGTTTAACCAAAGAACAAATCGCACTTGTCGGACAAAAATCGGAACATACTTTTGTGGGCGTGAATTGTGGTATTATGGATCAGTTTGCTTCGGTTTTTGGCAAAAAAAATAAAGTCATCAAACTCGATTGCAACACTTTGGAATATGAATATTACAATGCCGACTTCAAAAAATATTCGTTACTTTTATTGGACAGCAATGTAAAACACACACATTTGACTTCGGGTTATAATGTAAGAAGAAAGGAAGTCGAAAAAGGATTAGCTATCATAAAAAAGAACTTCCCAACTGTAAAAACATTTAGAGATTGCACTGAAGAAATGGTTTTGGAACTAAATGAACAATTAGGAAGAACCATTTTCAAACGCTGTCATTTTGTAGTGAAAGAAATCCAACGTGTGAGTGATGCTGCGAAAGCTTTGACTGATTCGGATTTTGCAACATTAGGTAAACTGATGTCGGAAACACATGAAGGTTTGTCCAAAGAATATGAAGTGAGTTGTGAAGAAATTGATTTTTTAGTTGATGCCGTGCAACATGAAAAAACCGTTTTAGGTTCCCGAATGATGGGCGGTGGTTTTGGCGGATGTTCTATAAATTTGGTTGAAAAAGGAACTGAAGAAGCACTAATCAAAACTATTTCTGAACGCTATGCAGACACTTTTGGTATCGAACTAAAAGCATATAAAGTAAAAATTTCAAAAGGCACAACGCTTTACAAAGACAATCATGCAACCATTCAATAACAACGAACATCCGCACCGCCGCTACAATCCTTTGCTTGACGAATGGATATTGGTTTCGCCACATCGCAATAAACGTCCGTGGCAAGGGCAAAACGAAAAAGTACACGAAGACAATCGCCCTGAACACGATGAAACTTGTTATTTATGCGCCGGGAATGTGCGTGCGAATGGCGTAAAAAATCCTGATTATACTGATTGTTATGTATTTGAAAATGACTTTTCAGCTTTACTAAAAGATGAAGTTAATTATGAAAATAAAAACAATACTTTATTCCAGTTAAAACCCGAAAGAGGCATCAACAAAGTAGTTTGCTTTTCGCCAAAACACAATCTCACTTTGCCTGAAATGGAAGTTGCCGATATTGAAAAAGTGGTGCAAACATGGGCCGAACAATACATCGAATTGGGAAGTCATGACTATATCAATTACGTTCAGATTTTTGAAAACAAAGGCAGCGTAATGGGTTGCAGCAATCCGCATCCGCATGGACAAATTTGGGCACAATCCTCTTTGCCAACGCAGGTGGAAAAAACACAAAAAAGCCTTCGCGCCTATTTCGAAAAAAACAATTCGAGCTTACTGAAAGACTATTTGGAAGCCGAATTAAAAAAGGAAGAACGCATCGTTTTAGAAAACAATCATTTTGCTGTCGTAGTTCCGTTTTGGGCAACCTGGCCTTACGAAACGATGATTATCAGCAAAAGGCATTTTGGGAATATCATCGCGATGACGGCAGCCGAAACTTTAGCATTTGCCGAAATAATCAAAGGAATTACGGTGAAATACGACAACCTTTTTGAAACTTCTTTTCCGTATTCAGCGGGAATTCATCAAGCACCAACCGACAGGGTTTCGCATCCCGAATGGCATTTTCACATGCACTTTTATCCACCATTATTGCGAAGCGCTACTGTGAAAAAATTCATGGTAGGTTACGAAATGCTGGGTGAAGCACAACGCGATATTTCGCCCGAGCAAAGTGCCAAAATTTTAAGAGGCTTACCAAACCAACATTATAAAACCAAAACCTATTAATATGCAAACCTTAGCCACCCAGGATTATATTGTTTTCTTCTTGTATTTCGTCATTATCGTAGGATACGGATTTTGGATTTACAACCGAAAAAAGAAAGCACAAACCAGCAGTAATGACTATTTCTTAGCCGAAGGTTCGCTGACCTGGTGGGCGATTGGCGCGTCATTAATTGCTAGTAACATTAGTGCCGAACAATTTATCGGAATGAGTGGCAGCGGTTTCAAAATGGGATTGGCAATTGCCACTTATGAATGGATGGCAGCAGCAACACTTGTTATTGTTGCGGTTTTCTTCATGCCGGTTTATCTGAAAAACAAAATCTTTACGATGCCACAATACCTCAACAAACGTTACAACAGCAATGTGGCAATGATTATGGCGGTATTTTGGCTCTTGCTTTATGTCCTGGTGAATCTGACTTCGATTTTATATTTGGGCGCTTTGGCGATAAGCAGTATTTCAGGTTTGAATATTACTTTTTGCATGATATTCTTGGCTTTTTTCGCAGTGATGATTACGCTTGGCGGAATGAAAGTAATTGGTTATACGGATGTGATTCAGGTTTTCTTTTTGATTTTAGGTGGATTGGTAACGACTTATTTAGCTCTGAATTTAGTGGCAACCGAATTTGGTTCAAACGGAGTTATCAATGGATTTAACCTGATGACCACACATGCCAATGACCATTTTCATATGATTTTTGATAAATCGAATCCGAATTATATGGACTTGCCCGGATTGTCTGTTTTGATTGGTGGTATGTTAATTATCAACTTGAATTATTGGGGTTGCAACCAATACATCACACAAAGAGCTTTGGGCGCTGATTTAAAAACGGCGCGAGGCGGAATCTTATTCGCAGCTTTCTTGAAATTATTAATGCCTGTTATTGTGGTCCTTCCCGGAATTGCAGCTTTTGTTTTATATCAAAATGGTCATTTTCAAACGGAGATGTTGCAGGACGGAAGCGTAAATCCTGACCGAGCTTATCCAATCTTATTGAACTTATTACCTGTTGGATTAAAAGGATTATCATTTGCTGCGTTGACTGCGGCGATAGTGGCTTCGTTAGCAGGAAAGGCCAATAGTATCGCAACTATTTTTACTTTGGATATTTATAAAACCAAACTGAATGTCGAAGCAGATGAAAAGAAATTGGTTAAAATCGGGAAAACAACTATCATAACTGCTATGATTATTGCAGTGATTGTAGCGCCATTTTTAGGCATTGATAAAAAGGGCGGATTCCAATACATACAGGAATATACAGGTTTTGTTAGTCCTGGGGTTTTTGCGATGTTTATCCTTGGATTCTTCTGGAAAAAAACAACTTCCAACGCTGCTTTGTTTGCAACTATTGGCGGTTTCTTATTTTCAATTATTTTCAAATTCATGCCTGCCTTTGTAGACTTGTCATTCCTGAATCCGATGGGATTTGCTGTTCCTAATGCTGATGGTCTTTATGAAATTCCGTTTATTGACCGTATGGGATTTGTATTCCTGATTTGCGTAATTGGCATGTATTTCATCAGTATCTATGAAAACAAAAAAGGCGTTCAACCTAACGGCTTAGAAGTAGATAAAACGATGTTCAAAATGTCGCCTGGTTTCACAGTAGGAATGTTGATTATTACGGCTATTTTAGCTGCATTGTATACTGTTTTCTGGTAGAAATAAACATTTGTACTCGTTCAAATTATAAATAAAAACCAGTCTTGTTCAAAAACGAGATTGGTTTTTTTAGTAAGTTTGGAATAGTTAACGATAACTTCCAAAAAAATGAAACTAAAAACTTCTTTTTTACATTTCATACTAATACTTCCGGCAATTAGCTTCGGTCAAATCGCCATTACAAATGTTAGTGAAATAGCTAAAATAAAAAACGGCACTACGTTCTTCGCTATGAGTAATCCGGCATCACCAAAAGCAGCAGCCTATGTTGAGGCTATCAAAAAAAACTGGACACTTTCAAAAGTAGAATGCATAAAATATACAGAGGTAGAAAAAAACATTGCTCCTAATAATAGCTTTGTTACCATTACTGCGAATATGACCAGTTCGAACAGCACTATGGAGAACACGGAATCACACATTTATTTAGAACTTTGGACGACCAACGGGAATTATACTTACGACCCAAAAAAGAGAAAGCATTTCAACCAAGCCGATAAAATCTCACTCGCCACTATAGAACTTTTCGCCGATTTCACAGCACAAAACTATCCAAGCAGTCTTTACAAAATGGACTATGATGCCAGCGGACATCTTGAAAATTGGAGTGCCGGCATTGTTGCTAATTATATTCAGCAAATGACAATCCTGCTTAATAAAGGTGAAATTCGCGAAGCCAAAACAGTCTTTTACAACAAAGACGAACTAAAAAAACTAGCATCAGAAACGCTGTTCATTCCCGATTATGTAATGACTAAGTTTTCGAAAAATGCAGATGACGAAAGCAAAAAATTTGAAACTAAAGAAATCTTTGAAGGCTACAATCTGACATACAAACTGCTTTCTTTGGAGGAACTTAATGATAAAATTCTGAGCAATCCGACACCGTTCTATTACTTGCTGTTCATCAAAACCAAGGACGGGAAGTTCGTTACCGTAACCAATTCTAAAACGGGTGAAATTATTTATACCGAGTATTCTGGTTCGCCTTCGAACTTTAAATCAAGCGATTTGAAAGAATTGCAGAAAGCGATTCAGAAAAAATAAAACATTATTCTTCAACCAACATAGCCGCCAATCGCTCGTCTCTTTCATAAATATCTTTATAGAAATTGATGTTGCCGTCATCATCAACCCAAGCGGTAAAATAACCTATGTAAACCGGAATTTTATTTTTTAGCGTATACCATGATTCTTTCCCTTTATTCATAGCAGCATCTATTTTTTCCGGTGTCCAATTAGCATCATCTTCCAAAATTAAATTGGCCAATTCTTTTGGTTTTTCCACTCGGATGCAACCATGACTAAAAGCCCTTTTTTCCTGAGTAAACAATTCTTTGGCTGGTGAGTCGTGTAAATAAATATTATTCGAATTTGGAAACAGGAATTTAACCAAACCTAAGGAATTATTTTTCCCGGGTTTTTGCCTGATGTTTGCTCCGTTCCATTCCATATTATGTTTTGCCAAATAGTTTTTATTCTTCGCAATTCCGGGAAGAATTTCCTTTTCTTTTATACTTGTAGGCACATTCCAATAAGGGCTAAACACTATATAACTCATCAGACCGCTAAAAATAACTGTCTTGTTCATCATGCTTCCCACCACAACATTTGAACTCAAAACCACTTGTCCTTCTTTGAAATACCTCAAACGATACGACGGAATATTTACCACGATAAATTCTTTGGCTTTTGCCACATCGGGAGAAATCCATCGGCAACGTTCCATATTGACGATAATGGTTTTTACACGACTGCTAATGGGCACGTTCATCTCATCAATATGCTTTGGCAAAATGATTTTATCCAAAGTAAATCCATTGCGTTTCTTGTATTTCAAAACCGCTTGTTGAAGCGCAAATCCATATAATTTTCTGCCGGAATCAACATCAATATCTCCGGTAAGAAATAATCTGGTTCTAATTTTTGCCACAACATCAGAACTGTCGCCGGGCTTTATTGATACAAAATCTTTGGGAACCGCAATAGAATCCCAACCGCCTTTTTGTTCGATGTCTCTATACTTTTTTAAAACTGCTTTGAGTTTGTAATATTGCTCAATATGTTGTTCTTTTTTATCTATGAGTTTTGGGTCAACCAACAAAGAATCTAAATACGCAACATAAGATTGCTTTTCTCGGGGTAAATACCATTCTAACTCATTGGATTTTGTGTCGTCAATTCCCTGTAGTACTTTATTTGTATAGTAGAAATAATAGTTGGATAAAAACAATTCAACTTCAACATCGGGCTTTTCAGAAGTTTTTTGAAACAAACCATCAAGCGTTTCTTTATAAGGCACTTTGCTGATTACTCCGTCTTCAAACAGATTGTTTATTTTATTGAAGATGACATCTGCGGTTTCTTTTCTGCCTTTAGTATCATACCAAATAAAATCATACTTATTTTTTTGATACAGGGAAAGCACTTGCTTTTTGTACAAAATCAATTTGGGATATTTAGCATAAAAAGTTTCCACCAAAGTACTGTCAAAAGAAAGCGAAAAAGATTCCTTCTTCTTTTTGTTCGCGGCAATTTCTTTACTCTCTTTGTTAATACAATACCAACTGGTCAAAGAAATACTCACCACAAAAAGTATTAGTAAAAGCCTGTATATCTTCGTTCTGTTCATTTACTTTTGTTTATTCATTTTATAAAAATACAAAAACTAACAGCATAGTATGACAATCGTAAATACTATATTTACTTCACAGTTTTCGAATTACAATGATAAACAAAACCAATAAGGCAATCCTTATGAAAAAAATACTTCTTTTTATACTATTCCCATTTTGGGTTACCAATGTCAATGCGCAGGATAACCTCAAGGCACAAATTAATATGACGCTTGATGGCTGGCACAAGGCTGCTGCTGAAGCTAACTACAATAATTACTTTGATGCCTTAACGGATGATGCTGTCTTTATCGGAACTGACGCTACAGAAAACTGGACCAAATCTGCTTTTCAGGCGTATGCCAAACCTCATTTTGATAAAGGAAAAGCATGGAGTTTTACCGCTTTAGAAAGACATATCTACTTTAGCCAAGACAAAAAAATAGCCTGGTTTAATGAATTACTCGATACCCGAATGAAAATCTGTCGCGGTTCGGGAGTACTTGTCTTTGTAAATAACCAGTGGAAAATAAAACACTACGTACTGTCGATGACTATTCCAAATGACAGCACTGACGAAATCATAAAAATAAAATCTCCAATTGAAGACGCTTTACTTAGCAATTTGAAAAACAAGAAAAAGTAAAACTTTTAGTTTCGGAAAACCATAATCTTTCTTTTCTCGTAATTGAGTTAAGAACCCCAAATTCTACGATTATGGATATCAACAAAAAAATTAATAAATTATTTGGAACCACTGCTTTTATAGCAATGCTTGCGGTGTTATTTCTTGTTTTTTATTTAACCCTGTTTGCTCCGGTTTAAAACAAATAGTTGCGCTTAAATTACTTAAGATGTTTTGGTTAGTTTTGGTTGGAAAGAAAAGCGCTGCTTCGTGTCAAAAGCAGCGCTTTTCGATTCATAATCATTCTCCTTTTCTGTTTTTTTTCACTGTAAAAAACCAAAACTGTTCTTTTAACGTAAATCAATTTACAAACAAAAAGAAACATCATGAAAATTAATAAGAAAATAAAAATCGCATTACTAAGCATATTAGGATTTTTCCTTTTGATGTTTGTGATACTGGTGTACCACATTGCTAATGCAAGACCTATCGAAAATGCTACAATACAAGTGAGCCGAATAGATTTCGACAAACCTTTTGATTCGTTAAGCACTATTGAAATCAAGCAAAAATTACACAGTATTGCCGGCGTAAAAAGTGACATCATCGTAAAAAGAAATGTCGTTGTCTATTTTCACGATAACCGCATAGCCGACTCCAAAAAAGTTTACAATGAATTAATGACTAAAGGAAATTATAAAGCAGAACGTTTTGTATTGCCGGAAGGTCTAGCCAACAAACAAGTTTGTCCCGTGATAAAGAAAGATGGCATGAGCTATAAGTTTACCAAGTTCATACAAGGAATTTTCAATAAATCTTAAATATAAAAACTATGACAAAGAATTCAAAATTTGCACTATGTGCATTAGTAATTGGAGGTTTTACTTTCACATCGTGCAGTAGCGATAGTGATGATACTCCTCCTGCACCAGCCTCTATCTATGAAAGATTAGGAGGTTCAACATTGGTTGATGATCCGGACAGTTCTGATCCGGCAGTAACAATTGAAGCCGGACGTTTGGCTTACAGAAAAGTGGTAAACTCAACCGTTGGTTTAATCGTAGCTGACGTACAAGCAGGCGCTTCGGGTAATTTAAGCGCACACTTTGCCCCGTTATTAGGAGAAGTAACTGCCGGAAATACTACTAATTTGGCTATACTGGTTGATAATCTAACCGACTTTTTCTCTTTCAACACCGGTGGTACAAACGCTGTAAACACTTATTCAGGTTTGGATATGGTATCGGCTCACAATCCGGCTATGAATCCAAGAATGGGAACTACTTCAACCGATGCTAACTACACAAAATTTGAAGGTTATGTTGGTGCAGCAGCTGTGCAAAATGGTGTTGCAGCTGATACCCAACTTTATGCAGATATCGTTGCCGTTTTAGAATCGTTAAGAGATCCTATTGTTCAATAAGAAATATGGTTTTTGTTTTGTTTAGTGAAAAACGCTACTCCAATTTTGGGTAGCGTTTTTTGTTTATTTCAAATGGTCTAACATTTCCTGAGTCATCGAAGCTAAATCAAATTCGTGCTTCCAATTCCAGTCTTCTCTTGCACTGCTATCATCAATTGAAGCCGGCCAACTGTCTGCAATCTTCTGACGGAAATCAGGTTTGTATGAAATTGTAAAATCCGGAATGTGTTTCTTAATCTCAGTTGCGATTTCAGCTGGTGTAAAACTTATCCCGGACAAATTATAAGAAGAACGAATCTTGATTTGTTCACTTGATGCCTGCATAATTTCTACCGTAGCTCTAATCGCATCATCCATATACATCATTGGCAAAGCTGTATCTTCCGAAAGAAAACATTCATACTTCCCATCTTTCAACGCTTTGTGATAAATATCAACCGCATAATCTGTCGTTCCGCCACCAGGCTCCGTTGACCAACTTATCAAGCCTGGATACCGAATGCTGCGTACATCAACACCATAAATATTATGGTAATATTCACACCATCTTTCACCAGTTTGTTTACTGATTCCATAAACAGTTGTCGGTTCCATAATGGTATATTGTGGCGTATTATGTCGTGGAGTTGTTGGTCCAAAAACAGCAATACTCGAGGGCCAGAATATCTTTTTTATTTTTTTGGCTTTCGCCAGATTCAAAACGTGAAACAACGAATTCATATTCAAATCCCATGCAAATGCAGGATTTTTTTCTGCCGTTGCCGATAGCAAAGCTGCCATCAGATAAACATCTGTAATTTGATATTGCTCAATTAAATGCTCAATTTGATTGTAATCTAAAGCATTGACAACTTCGAAAATACCGTTGTTAACTATGTCATTATTCAGTTTTCTGATATCGGAAGCAATGACATTGTCATTGCCATAAATGCTTCTCAGCTTTTGGGTAAGCTCGGTTCCGATTTGTCCGCAAGCGCCAATGATTAGGATTTTTGTACTCATGTAGTAGTGTTGTTTGTTTATACAGCAAAGATACCTTTTTTGGGAAATGTAACTTCTGTAAAAAGGCTGTTTTCTTTTTAATAAAATTATAATCCCTTTAACTACTTCATACTGAAGTTTCCTTTTACCTTTGTACCTTTGTGTCTTTAACGCCTACCCATGAAATTATCTTTTTCTTCATTACTATTGATATTGGTATTGCTTTCTTCCTGCCAGGAAGATCCAAAAGTTCGTGCCTTGCAACAGGAAAAAGAAACGCAGAAAAGAGAAGTTATATTTTCCAATATCAATAAAGGTTGGAACTTTAATTCACAACCTTTAAACCAAACTTCAAGAGAGCTGACAACCAATTGGGCAGAATGGCGCGTGTTTCTAAATGAGTTAGGACAAAAACCAAAAAGCAGTATTGGTGCTTTTCAGCAAAAAGCCAAAACGCTTTCTAAAAGAGCGGCTGAATTAAACATCAACATACCCATTAAATATAGTATCCCGGAAGTAAAAAGCCGAATTGCCGTTCTTACGACCAAAGTCAATGCTATAAATTTATACATTCATCTGAATCAGATTCCCGATCAAAAGATTGTACAATTAGTTCAGGAAATTAATACCGAAGTGGCGTCTATGCAATGGCAATTGGACGAAATCAAGCGTAAAAGCGAAATCAAAACAGAAGATGGCGAAGGCGATATGTTACGAATGTTAGATACTGCCAGAGCGGTTCCGACCAATCCTGTTCCAAAAATTATAAAATAAGTTTTGAGTTTAACTTCATTATATAACGGTTATCTCCATTCGACGAAAGTCAAACAAATAACGGATGTACTCGAAAATCCTTTGACCAAAATTCAGTTAAAAGGACTTTTGGGCTCGTCTTTCTCGTTTGTATTTCAGGCTATTTTTAAGCAAAGCGACAAACCGTTTCTGTTAATTTTTAACGAAAAAGAAGAAGCGGCCTATTATTTAAACGATTTGGAACAAATGATTGGTGCCAATGATGTGTTGTTTTATCCAAGTTCCTATCGTCGTCCATACCAAATTGAAGAAACCGACAACGCTAATGTTTTATTGCGTTCCGAAGTTTTAAACCGAATCAATTCGAGAAAGAAACCAGCCGTTATTGTTACGTATCCCGAAGCGCTTTTTGAAAAAGTAGTTACCCGAAAAGAACTCGAAAAAAACACCTTGAAAATTGCTGTTGGCGAAACGGTTACCATCGATTTTATCAACGAAGTGTTGTTTGAATACGAATTCAAACGTGTCGATTTTATTACCGAACCAGGAGAATTTTCTGTTCGTGGCGGAATCCTAGATGTGTTTTCTTTTTCCAATGACAATCCGTATCGTATTGAGTTTTTTGGAAATGAAGTTGACAGTATCCGAACCTTTGATGTCGAAACGCAGCTTTCACTCGAAAAACAAACCAAGATTACGATTATCCCAAATCTGGAAAATAAATTCGTTCAGGAAAATCGCGAAAGCTTTTTAGATTATATCAGCGACAAAACTGTTTTATGTATTGAAAACACAGAGTTCCTGACTTCACAATTAGACAAACTTTTTGGCAAAGCGATAGAAACTTTTGACAAACTTTCGAAAGACGTCAAACACGCTGAACCCAAACATTTATTCCTGAATCAGGAAGGTTTTTTACGCAAGGCTTTGGATTTTTCTATCATTGAATTATCGAACAAACCGTTGTTCCAAACGACCAAATCTTTTGAATTCCACATACAACCTCAGCCATCTTTCAACAAACAATTTGATTTGTTATTGAACAATTTGAGCGACAATCATTTTAATGGTTATACCAATTATTTGTTCTGTTCGAATGAAGGGCAAGCCAATCGTTTTCATGATATTTTTGAAAGCATTGATGAAGAAAACCACGAGAATATCCGCAAACAATACCATACAATTGTAGCTTCTTTGTACCAAGGTTTCATTGACGAAGAAAACCAAATTGCCTGCTATACTGACCATCAGATTTTTGAACGTTATCACAAATTCAACATCAAAAATGGCTATTCTAAAAAGCAAACACTTACGCTAAAAGAACTGAATTCATTATCTGTTGGCGATTATGTAACTCACATCGATCATGGAATAGGAAAGTTTGGTGGCTTGCAGAAAATTCAGGTCGAAGGCAAAACACAGGAAGCAATAAAACTCGCTTACGCCGATAATGACATCGTGTATGTGAGCATTCATTCGCTGCACAAAATTTCGAAATACACCGGAAAAGACGGAACGCCACCAAAGATTTACAAGCTTGGTTCGAATGCCTGGAAAACCTTAAAACAAAAAACCAAAGCGCGTGTCAAACACATTGCTTTTAACTTAATTCAGCTATATGCAAAGCGCCGTTTGGAAAAAGGGTTTGCCTGCGCACCTGACAGTTATTTACAGAAAGAATTAGAAAGTTCATTCATTTACGAAGATACACCAGACCAAATTACGGCCACACAAGACGTCAAAGCCGACATGGAAAAAGACCGCCCGATGGACCGATTGGTTTGTGGCGATGTTGGTTTCGGGAAAACAGAAGTCGCTATTCGTGCCGCTTTTAAGGCTGTTGACAATAGTAAACAAGTCGCGATTTTGGTTCCGACTACAATTTTGGCGTACCAACATTACCGAACTTTTACCGAAAGGTTAAAAGATATGCCTGTCAATATTGGTTACCTCAACCGTTTCCGAACCGCCAAACAGAAAGCAAAAACCATAGAAGATTTGGCTTCGGGGAAATTGGATATTCTTATTGGCACACATCAATTGGTGAATAAAAATGTAGTCTTTAAAGATTTAGGTTTGCTGATTGTTGACGAAGAACAAAAGTTTGGCGTCAACGTAAAAGACAAACTGAAAACCATTGCAGCGAATGTTGATACTTTAACTTTAACCGCAACGCCAATTCCGAGAACCTTGCAATTTTCATTGATGGCAGCTCGGGATTTATCGGTAATTACTACAGCTCCGCCAAATCGGTATCCGATAGAATCAAAGGTTGTTGGTTTTAGTGAAGAGTTGATTCGTGATGCGGTTTCGTATGAAATTCAAAGAAACGGACAGGTTTTCTTTATCAATAATCGAATCGAAAACATCAAAGAAATTGCCGGAATGATTCAACGATTGGTTCCCGATGCTCGTGTCGGAATCGGTCACGGCCAAATGGAAGGCAACAAACTTGAAGAATTAATGCTAGGATTTATGAATGGTGAATTCGATGTTTTGGTGGCAACCACAATTATCGAAAGTGGATTGGATGTGCCAAATGCGAATACGATTTTCATCAACAATGCTAATAATTTTGGGCTTTCTGATTTGCATCAAATGCGTGGTCGCGTTGGTCGAAGCAATAAAAAAGCATTCTGTTATTTTATTTGTCCGCCTTATTCTGTGATGACGGATGATGCCCGAAAACGTATTCAGGCATTAGAACAATTCAGCGAATTGGGAAGTGGTTTTAATATCGCGATGAAAGATTTGGAAATTCGTGGTGCCGGAGATTTATTGGGTGGCGAGCAAAGTGGTTTCATCAATGAAATTGGTTTTGAAACCTATCAGAAAATCATGAACGAAGCCATTGAAGAGTTGAAAGAAAATGAATTCAAAGAGCTTTATGAATCAGAAAATGATATCGATACCAAAGAATATGTAAAAGAATTGCAGATTGATACCGACTTCGAATTACTGTTCCCGGATGAATACATCAACAACATTACAGAACGTTTAAATCTGTATAACGAACTGGGAACTATCAAAGATGAAGCTGGATTGTTGGCCTACGAAGCCAAACTAATTGACCGTTTTGGGGCATTGCCAAAAGAAGCAAAAGCACTCTTGAACAGCATCCGAATCAAATGGATTGCAACGCAAATGGGAATTGAAAAAATCATCATGAAGCAGGGCAAATTGATTGGTTATTTTGTGGGCGACCAACAATCGGATTATTATAATTCAAAGCAATTCAGACAAATGCTTCAGTTTGTTCAGCAACATGGAAACATCTGCAAAATGAAAGAGAAGGAAACCAAAAACGGATTGCGTCTATTACTCACTTTCGAAAACGTAAAATCCATAAACAAAGCATTAGAGTTTATGGAAATGATGAAGAAATAATCAACTAAAATAGTTTTTAATCTGATGTGCCAATTCCACTTTATATACTCTTTCAATCGGATGTTGCGTATTGGGTAAGACTAAAAACTGTCCGTTTGGCAATTGTCGATAGGCTGCACTACTTTCTTCAATGCTTACCATCACATCTTTATCACCTACAGCAATCAATGTCGGTGTAGTAATTACAGCAAAATCATCATTTTTAAGAGCTGGAGATTTCCCTAGTTCCAACATCATTTCAGCAGTTTTGTACATTAACTTTTCCCAGTTCTGCCCATGAAGTTTCTCTAAAGCGGCTGCATATTTAGGTACTTTCTCTTTGATGATTTCGGGATTTAAAAAAGAAGTTTCTTTCTGTGAACCTTCAATAGTCCAATTCAATTTTGTGGCCAAAGTGAATAATTTTTCGATTCTCTCCGGATGGTTTTTGGCCAAGTAAAGTCCAACATATCCACCCATACTATAACCGAAAATATTTATTTTCTCTATCTTATTTTCATTCAAAAAATCCAAAACCTGATTGGCAAATCCAGCAATGGTTAATTGTGTTTCTGAAGTTTTCTGTTGACCATGACCTTCAAAATCGAGTGTGTAAATTTCGAAATCTCGTTGCAAAAGCGTTATCAGTTGGTTAAAATTTTCTGCACTTCCCAGTGCACCATGAAGTAATAAGAGTTTTTGCATATTGGTATAAATGAAAAACCACCCGTTACCGAGTGGTTTTGATAAGTAGTAAATGTTTAATTCTTCAATACTTTAAAATTAGCTTCTTTATCTTTAATTTTCAATTTAAAGAAATACGTTCCTGTTGCAAATTTAGAGATGTCAACATTGGTAATTAACTCATTCATCTTTTGGTTATATAACAATTGTCCCTGAACATTATAAACGGTAACTTCGGAAATGGAATCTTTAGAACTAATGGTTACTTTTCCGGTAGTTGGATTTGGATAATAACTATAATCTAAGAAATTATTGCTTACTTCACCTAAGGTTCCTGTGCATGTTATAGTAGCATCCCATCCGGCAGCAACAGTATTTTGATCAGAAGTAAACTTAAAAGTCAATGAACCATCGGCAGCTGTTGAATCAAAAGTTCCCGCATCTATACTTCCTGTTAAACCACCTAATGTTAAATCTTCCGAAGAGACATCCGGACCATTATAGATGAATAAAAAGTCCCAATTTTCTTCAAGCTCGAAACTTGCGAAAGTAACCCTTAGTTTTAACCCTGGATTATATGGTGTCATGGTTCTTGTCCAGGACTGCATATCGGTATAATTTCCGGTTGTGCCACCTGTATCTGTAAACGGCGTGTCTAAACAGTAATTAACTGCGGCAGTGGCAGCTATTTTCTCCCTTGAAGCTGGCTGTAAACCGGCACATAAAGGTCTAACTCTTACATTATAATAAACATTTGGATTTAACCCCGTTGCTGTATATGAATTGGTTGTAGCCGTATTCCAAACAGAATTTGATCCAACTGGTCTAACCGAAACTTGCCAGGAAGTTGCAGAACCAATATCTGTCCATGCTATTTGTACAGAATCTGAAGTAATATTTGACGTGGTTATATTGGTAACCGTATTTGGGCAGCTGGTTACACAGTCTGTACTTAAACATGACTTGTTATTAACAGTATTTAAAATTACTGTTGTTGGTTGTGGGCCAAAACCATTATTAAAGCTTATCCCTACTCCAGATACTAAATGGCAATAACTCATTATTGTCCCTTTTACTGATCCTGATGGTAAAGTTGCTGGTGTGGTCATACAAGAATACCCTTCAGAGCCAGAACCTAAAGCATAAGGACCGCAATTATCTATTGCGGTATTATTTCCGTTCCATGCGCAGGAATGCGTATGTCTTGAGCCTAAAAGGTGTCCAAATTCATGTGTGATAACCTGAACAGTCCAAGAAAAGGTTGGGACAGAACTATAACTAAAATTGACATCGGAATAACTATAATTATTTTGAGTACAAATTCCATTTATGGTGGAGGCAACACCGCCTAGTCCTTCAGGGTCAATCCCGACTAATTGACCAACATCGCCATCAAATACCGGAGTAGTATTTCCAAAAGCATTCAAATAATCTCCCGAACTTGTTCCGATTCCTTCATAAGGATCAGGAGTTGTCCAAATATACATTGACTTTAAACTAACTGTAATTCCGCTATTGTTGTATAATGTTTGAACCTCATTAAAAACGGATGTCATCCAGTTGGTTGTAGCAGTGATGTCATTTCCGTTTAGGACAAACAAATTATTATCAACTTCAAAATACATTGAAACACATTTGGTACTAGTGATGTCTCTGTTAAAGTCACCACTACTTTCAGTCGCGTTATCTCCATCTTTTGTATGACAATCAAAGCCATTTAACACTTTCATTTTAGCATCAGAATAAACAATATAATCTGTTTGATTGTTTACTTTATCTAACTTTCCAACAACAAGGTTTCCTAATTCAGAACTGGAAATGATTCCGTTGAATTCTCCATTAAAAAAGTTGAATGCCGAAACCGAATTCGTTTCTCCATTTATGATTCCGCGGTAGTAAACTCCTTTTTGATAGCTGATGTTTTTTACTTTATCCGTATCGACATGAAAACCTTCTGCAAATGGATTTACTTTATACAAAAGCACAGCAATATTCAGGTTTTGATATGGTATTTCTAATTCAATAGTTTCATATCGGTTGGCAACAATTTCATTGATTCTTTCAACATTTATTGTTGCTAAAGTGGCGTCAGAAACAACTTTGTTTACATCGCTGTCAATAGTGTTTTGAGTTGCAGACAAAACAGAAATTGGTCTGAAGCTGGCCTTTAAGCTCTGTAATTCAGATACTCTTTCGGCAATTTTATTTTGCGCTACCAAATTGGTTAAACAAAATAAGACGGTTACTAGTAAGGTTTTTTTCATAGCTTGAAGTTGCATTTTTTTTGTAAAGTTATTGAAATTCAGAACACGACAAATTATAATCCCATATTTTAAAATTTTACTATTCAAAAATGATAGAATTTTAAAAACAGTTAGTAAAAATTAATCGCTCAAAAATGGAAGAAAGCATCCTCAATATGTTCTATTTTGTATATTCCTTCTTCCTTGTATATTGCGATAATGTCAAAGCGTACTTCGGCATCTAAATCATTAGAAACTATGTATTCATTTACGGCTTTGACTAACAATTGGATTTTCTTTGGTTTTACAAAATCCTGAGGCAGACCAAAGTCAATACTCGAACGGGTTTTGACTTCAACAACGGCAACTATGTTATCTTTTTGAGCGATGATATCAATCTCTGCTTTTTGAAATGTCCAATTGGTTTCCAATATAGTATAACCATTTTGTTTCAAAAAACCCTCCGCCAATTCTTCACCTAACTTCCCTAATTCGTTGTGTTCTGCCATGTCATTGCGAGTTTACGAAGCAATCAATCAAATATCACTTTGCTTTCTTTAGCATTGACTTCCATAGAAACCTGCCTTCCAAAAATCAAGGCGCGATTGTCTCTGATATGTCCAGCCGGGAAATTGTAAATGATTGGTATGTCTAATCCTTTAACAGTATCTTCAATAATTTCCAGCGCATTTCTTCCCCACGGAATATCGTTGTCTTTCATTTCGGTCATGGCACCAACAATAATTCCTTTCAAACTACTCAAACAGCCGTTGCGTTTCAGGTTCATCATCATTCGGTCAACATGGTATAAATATTCATCCAAATCTTCAATAAACAATATTTTATCGTTGCAATCAATTGCCGATTCAGAACCTAATAAGCTGTATAAAATAGATAGATTTCCACCAACCAATTCACCTTTGGCTTTACCATTATGATTCAAGGCGTCACAATCTAAAGTGTATTGCAATTTGTCTCCAAACAAAGCGGCGCACAAAGAATTTTTAGCTTCATCCGTCGCTCTCGGAATGGCAACCGGCATCGTTGCGTGTAAGGATTCAATTCCCATTCGGTTCAAATGACTATGCAAAACAGTGACATCGCTAAAACCAATTATCCATTTTGGGTTTTGTTTGAATTTGGTAAAATCCAATTTGTCGATAATTTTTACCGTTCCATAACCGCCACGAACACACCAAATCGCTTTGATGTTTGGATTGTCCATTTGCTCCTGAAAATCTGCCGCACGCTGTTCTTCTGTTCCGGCTAATTGGTAATAATCTAAACCAATGGTATTTCCGATTTTTACATTTAATCCCCAGCCTTGAAGTAAATCTATAGTTGGTTTTAAATTGTCATCAATATTTTTTCTTGCGGTAGAAACGATGGCAACGGTGTCGCCTTTTTGCAGGTAAGGTGGTGTAATCATCTTTTTTTGAGAATGAAGATTTAAAAAGAATAAAGATAATAGAATAAAGAATATAGATTTTTTGTTCATTTTTGAAAATGATATGAGCAAATATAATCAAATTCTGGTTTAAGAAAACCAATGCCCTAGCCCTGATAGTAGTGAAAATCCTTTTTTGAAATGTCACACTGAGCTTGTCGAAGTGTTACATTTCAAAAAAGATTGAAACGGATAGCAGGAAATAGCTTCAAATAAAAAAGGTATTGCTTATTTTTGCAAATTACATACTGAATTTTATCATGTTAGAAAATCCAAAAAGATATACCATCACAGCCGCGTTGCCTTATACCAACGGTCCAATTCATATTGGGCATTTGGCGGGCGTTTATGTGCCATCCGATATATATGCCCGTTATTTAAGATTGCAGGGGAAAGATGTTGCCTTCATCTGTGGAAGCGATGAACACGGCGTTGCCATTTCAATGAAAGCCAAAAAAGAAGGCATTACACCACAACAGGTTATTGACAAATACCACGGAATTATTCGTCAGTCGTTTATCGATTTCGGAATTTCATTTGATAATTATTCGAGAACATCTTCCAAAATTCATCACGATACGGCTCAGGAATTTTTTAGAAAATTATATGATAATGGCGATTTCATTGAAGAAGTTACCGAACAATTGTATGATGCCAAAGCTGATCAGTTTTTGGCCGACAGATTCGTAACCGGAACTTGTCCGAAATGTGACAACCCTGAAGCTTATGGAGATCAATGCGAACGTTGTGGCTCCACTTTGAATGCAACGGATTTGATTAATCCAAAATCAACAATTACAGGTGATACGCCAATTTTAAAATCAACAAAACACTGGTTTTTGCCATTAGACAGATACCAAGATTTTTTACAAAAGTGGATTTTACAAGACCATGCAAAAGACTGGAAAGTAAATGTTTTGGGGCAAGTGAAATCTTGGTTAGACGATGGATTAAAACCTCGTGCGGTAACCCGTGATTTGGATTGGGGTATTGACGTTCCGGTTGAAGGTGCGGAAGGGAAAAAATTATACGTTTGGTTCGATGCGCCAATTGGTTATATTTCTTCGACCAAAGAATGGGCAGCAAGAGAAGGAAAAAATTGGGAAGATTACTGGAAAAAAGACGATACAAAACTGATTCACTTCATTGGGAAAGACAATATTGTTTTTCACTGTATCATTTTCCCGGCGATGTTAAAAGCGGAAGGAACTTATGTTTTACCTGATAACGTTCCGGCAAATGAATTTTTGAATTTGGAAGGAAACAAACTTTCGACTTCAAAAAACTGGGCAGTTTGGCTGCATGAATATTTGCAGGATTTCCCGGAGAAGCAAGATGTTTTGCGTTACGCTTTGACAGCAAATGCGCCGGAAACAAAAGACAACGACTTTACCTGGAAAGATTTTCAGGCAAGAAATAATAACGAACTGGCAGCAGTTTTTGGAAATTTCATAAATCGTGTGGTGGTTTTAACCAATAAATATTACACCGGAATCATTCCAACGCCTAATGAATTTAATGAAGTTGACACCCAAACCTTAGCCGAATTAAAGGCTTATCCTTCTGTGATTTCTTCTTCGATTGAAAGATATAGATTTAGAGAAGCGCAAGGCGAATTAATGAATGTGGCTCGTTTGGGGAATAAATATTTAGCCGACGAAGAACCGTGGAAAATGGTAAAAACCAATCCGGAACGAGTACAAACACAAATGTATGTGGCACTTCAGATTGCAGCTGCATTACAGGTTTTATGTGAACCTTTTTTACCGTTTACTGCAAACAAATTAGCAACCATTTTGAATAGTAAAAATCTAAGTTGGAGTTCGGTTTCAGAAACATCTGATTTACTTCCTGCCGGACATCAAATTGGTGAAGCGCAAATTTTATTTGCCCAAATTGAAGATGCCGAAATTCAAAAACAAATAGACAAACTAGAAGCTACCAAAACATCAAACGCGATGGAAAATAAAGCAACCGAACCTCAAAAACCAACAGCAACATTTGACGATTTTGCCAAATTAGATTTGCGCGTTGGAACCATAGTTGAAGCCGAAAAAATGCCAAAAGCCAACAAGCTTTTAGTATTGAAAGTAGATACCGGTTTAGATGTTAGAACCATCGTTTCGGGAATTGCAGAACATTTTTCGCCTGAAGAAGTAATTGGAAAACGCGTTACGGTTTTAATCAATTTGGCTCCAAGAGCCTTGCGTGGTGTAGAAAGTAAAGGCATGATTTTGATGACCAATAATGCTGAAGGCAAATTAGTTTTTGTAAATCCGGATGCTGACGGTGTTGATAATGGTGCTTTGATTAGCTAAAAAACAATTCAGACATACTTAGACTAAGCGATTTATTTTTTAACTTTATAAAAAAATAGCGAATTATGTTATCAAAAAATATAGAAGCTGCATTAAACAAGCAAATCCGAATCGAAGCAGAATCTTCACAGGTTTATCTGTCAATGGCTTGCTGGGCAGAGATACAAGGTTTAGAAGGTGTTGCGCAATTTATGTATACCCAATCTGATGAAGAACGTATGCACATGTTAAAGTTGGTGAAGTATGTTAACGAACGCGGCGGACACGCAATAGTAACTGACTTGAAAGCGCCTAAAACTTCTTTCGGAGCTATGAAAGAAATGTTTGAAGAACTGTATAATCATGAATTATTTGTTTCAGACTCAATTAATAAATTGGTTCATGTGACTTTTGAAGAAAAAGATTATGCC
Organism: Flavobacterium sangjuense; assembly: GCF_004797125.1. Taxonomy (NCBI): domain Bacteria; kingdom Pseudomonadati; phylum Bacteroidota; class Flavobacteriia; order Flavobacteriales; family Flavobacteriaceae; genus Flavobacterium; species Flavobacterium sangjuense. Next base: position 799,502 of record NZ_CP038810.1, on the reverse strand, counting down.
ACACACAACTTTTTACAATGGTATGTTGCTGAACAAATTGAAGAAGAAGCTCAGGCAAAAACCATTTTAGATAAAATTAATTTGATTGGAGATGACAAAGGCGGATTGTATTTATTTGATAGAGATATTCAACAAATAGTCGTTAAAAGCTCAATCGGAATTACCCAATAATTAATCCGAAATCCACTCATTTTGAGTAATAAAGAAAAACATAAATCCAAAAAGAAGTCAGAAAAAGTACTTCTCAAACTCCACAAGATTGCTGAAAATTGCAAGTCAGAATGTTGTGAGAAATATAAAAAAAAAGAAAGCAAACGCTGCAAACGTTGTCCAATGTTTGACTTGCTGAAAAAATATAAAACTCCTTCTTCTTGATGGAGTTTTTTTTACTAAAACAACGACTATGAATTTAAAAGTAATTGCCTTCGATGCTGACGATACCTTATTTGTCAATGAACCTTATTTCCAGGAAACAGAGCAAAAATTCTGCGCTTTGATGAGTAGTTATTTGTCACATCACAGTTTGTCACAGGAATTGTTTAAAACCGAAATTGGCAATCTGGACTTATATGGTTACGGTATTAAAGGCTATACATTGTCAATGATTGAAGCCGCAATGAAAATCTCTAACAACACTTTGTCTATTGAAGTTATTGGAGAAATTATTGAATTGGGGAAAGCATTATTACAAAGACCTATCGAACTTTTAGATGGCGTTGAAGAAACGCTGAAAGCACTTCAGGGGAAATACAAACTGATTGTGGCAACCAAAGGCGATTTGAAAGACCAACAAAGAAAACTTCACGACTCCGGACTTGGCCCTTACTTTCATCATATTGAAGTGATGGCCGATAAACAAGAAGTGAATTACGAGAAACTCTTGAAGCGATTGGAAATTGAGTCAAAAGAATTTTTTATGATTGGAAATTCATTGAAGTCGGATGTTTTGCCGGTATTAGGCATTGGTGGTTATGCTGTTCATATTCCGTTTCACACGACTTGGGAACACGAAATAATCAGTCATAAAGTAAATCATCCTAATTTTAGAACATTGGATAAAATATCGGATGTTTTGGAAATTTTACTCTAAATCTTAATTAATATAAGTCCAATTAATTCCATCGCTGACAACTGTTACAGTGCGCAAATTTCCCTCATACATATAGATCTGTGTACTTCCTGTTGTAGAATTTTTTGGAAATAACATTCCGGCTGCAGAAATAAGTTTAGCCGTATAAGCATTATTAATATTTCTTATAAAATACATCCTTCCGGGAAAAGCAACTGCACTCGGTAACTGAAATTCCTGATCCGTTGCTTGTGGGTTTATTGAAATGTATACGCCATCACTAATCGGAGTTATGGAACCACTTCCGTTTAATGTAATAACTTTAACTGAAAGATTCCCATTAATATCTAAAGTGCTTTGTGGATTTACAGTATTAATCCCAACTTGGGCAAAACCATAATTTGCAGTGCAAACGACTGCAATTAAAATCAGTATTAATTTTAATTTATTCATGGTTTTGGTTGTTTTGACATTTTAAATGTAACTAAATTGTTGAATAAACGTTACTTAACCATTTTCAAATCGACACCGAAAACGTTTGCGTGTTGACAACTTTATATTTTTTGCGTTAAAAGATTACGATTTTGGCAATAAAAAAACGGCAAAAGTTGAACTTTGCCGTTTTCCATTGGTATTTGAAAAAACTATTTCCCCAACAAAAGAATGTCATTGGCAACTACTTCTGTAACATATTTTTTGTTTCCTTCTTTGTCGTCATAACTTCTGTGTGTAAGTTTTCCTTCGATGGCGATTTCTTTTCCTTTGGTTACATACTTTTCGATGATGTCAGCTACTTTGCCCCAGGCTGATACTCTGTGCCATTGGGTTTCTTCTACTTTTTCACCTTTGTCATTGGTGTAATACTCATTAGTAGCGATGGTGATGTTGGCTACTTTTTTTCCTCCGTCAAAGGCTTTGATTTCTGGTTCTTGTCCTACGTGACCGATTAACTGTACTTTGTTTTTCATTGCATTCATGGCGTTTAAAATTTAAATGTTATTGTTAAAAATAGTTTTGTTGTTTGAGATTGTTGTGTCAAATCAACGAGGCAAAGTTGTGACGGTTTGCGAAAATTATTCGGTAAATAAGCATTTACTTTCGGTTGTAATTGTTTGTAAACGTTTGTAAACGGAAATATTTTTATTATATTTGAATGAGAAAAGGCTGACAAATACAAAAGATAATTCCGGTTTAGCCCCGATGGAAGCGGCACGAAGTAGAGCGGACAGCGGGAAAACGGAATCCAAAAATGCCCAAGCCTTTCGCTCCTAGAAGAAATTATTATTAGGGATGATGAGATTAGCTTGCGATCTGTCGCTGCGCTCGATTGTCTTCGTTCCTCGCAATGACAAAAAAATGAGTAAAGTCTGTTTAGAATGTGGTGAAAAAATTGTAGGTCGCGAGGACAAAAAGTTCTGCAGCGATGGCTGTCGCAATGCTTACAACAACAAAATAAACAAAGACAGCACAAATTATATGCGTAACATCAACAACAAGTTACGCAAAAATTACCGAATTTTGTCAGACCTCAATCTGGAAGGGAAATCAAAAACCACGAAATCCAAGCTGTTAAGCAAAGGTTTCGACTTTGATTTTTTTACCAACATACTAAATACGGGAACTGGTAACACTTATTATTTTGTGTATGACCAAGGTTATCGATTTTTGGATAACGATTTTTATATGTTAGTAAAAAAAGAACATTAATTTTGTCTTAATGAGAAAAAATAATACTTCGATTTATTCCCTATTAGTTCTTGTGGCATTGCTGTTCGGTATTTTCTTCTTTATGATGCCACAAAGTTATGACCAAACGGAAGCGCCGCTTTCGGAGTTTTCTACCAAAAGAGCTCTAGCAACCGTAAAAGAAATTTCGAAAAAACCTCATTTTATTGGTTCCAAAAACCACGAAGTTGTTGCCAATTATCTCCAAAAAGAATTACAAAATTTAGGTTTAGAAACCTCAGTTCAGGAAGGTTTTACTATGACCGAAAAAGGAACCTTGGTCAAATCAAAAAACATTGTTACTACAATAAAAGGTTCCAAAAACACCAAAGCATTACTATTGCTTTCGCATTATGATTCGGCGCCACATTCGTACTCCAAAGGCGCGAGTGATGACGCTTCGGGCATTGCTGCAATTTTGGAAAACGTTCGTGCTTTTCTACACAATAAAACGCCACACAAAAACGACATCATTATTCTTTTTACCGATGCTGAAGAATTGGGTTTGAATGGTGCAGCGCTTTTTGTCACAGAACATAAATTGTCCAAAGAAGTTGGTTTGGTTTTGAATTTTGAAGCGCGCGGAAGTTCCGGACCAAGTTATATGCTGATGGAAACCAATGACGGAAATGCCAAAATGGTTGATGCGTTCAAAGCAGGAAATGTGAGTTATCCTGTTTCGAATTCGTTGATGTACAGCATTTATAAAATGTTGCCAAACGATACCGATTTGACTGTTTTCAGAGAAAGGGGAAAAATTCAAGGGTTTAATTTCGCTTTTATCGACAGTCATTTTAATTATCACACGGCACAAGATAAATATGAAAATCTTGATCCGAAAACCTTGGCGCATCAGGGAAGTTATTTGTTTCCGTTGCTGAATTATTTTTCAAATGCTGATTTGACTGATTTTAATTCGGCCGATAACAAAGTCTATTTCAATGTGCCCTTTAGTTTTGTGAGTTATCCTTTTGGATGGATTTTACCAATGCTGATTGTAGCTTTTGGATTGTTTTTACTATTTGTTTTTGTTGGTTTGGGGAAACGTGCACTTCGTTTGGACGAAATCATAAAAGGATTTGTGCCGCTTTTAGGTTCACTTGTTACGGCAGGTGTATTGACTTATGTAGGTTGGAAATTGCTGTTGAATTTCTATCCGCAATACAACGACATTCTTCACGGATTTACCTATAATGGTCACGATTATATTTATGCTTTTGTGAGTTTGACATTAGCGATTTGCTTTTTGTTTTATCAAAATGACGGCAAACGAAATCCGGAAATGAGTCAAATGGTGGCGCCATTATTTGTTTGGCTGCTTATCAATCTTGGCATTGCTTTTAAACTTCAAGGCGCCGGATTTTTGATAATTCCGGTTATTGCCAGTTCGTTGATGTTAGGCTTTTATGTGCTTACGCAAAAATCGGGTTGGATATTGAATTGTCTTTTGGCTATTCCAACGCTGATAATTTTGGTGCCTTTTATTCAGATGTTTCCAATTGGTTTGGGATTAAAAATTTTGTTTGGAAGTGCAGTGCTGACAGTTTTAAGTTTTACTTTATTGTTACCCATTTTTGGTTCGTATGTCAAAAAAGGAATTTGGGCCATCTTCTTTATTTTAGTTTCAATTGGATTTTTTATCAAAGCGCATCAAACTTCGGATTATACCAATGAAAAAGCAAAGCCAAACAGTTTGGTCTACATTTTAGATGCTGATGCAAACAAAACGAATTGGGCAACCTATGACAACAATCTAGACGAATGGACAAAAACCTATTTGGGTGAAAAACCAAAAGCAGCGACCACTTTAAACTCGAATAAACTATATAGCAAATATGGTTCACAATATACTTTTATGGCTGACGCTCCACTGAAGAATATTCAGAAACCAACCATTGAATTTCTTCGTGATACCATTAAAGGAAATCAGCATCTGTACAAAATAAAAATCACGCCAAACCGAGGCGTAAATCGTTATGATGTTTTTGTAAACAACAATAGTCAAATCAATAATTTAAAAGCCAATGGTGTAAAACCGATTGATTTTAAAAGCAATATTGCTTCCAAAACTTTGGGCAAATTGTTAACCTATTATGTTGTGGGCAATCTTCCGTTAGAATTGGAATTCTCCATTTCAAATTCACAAAAACTGGATTTAGATTTAGTGGAAAGCTCGTTTGATTTATTGGCAAATCCTTCGATAAAAATGACTCGAAGAAAACTGGGAATGATTCCAACGCCTTTTGTTTTAAACGATGCCGTGATTATCAAACAGAAGCTAAAACCATCGCCAAAAACTCTGGTTAAAACTCCTGCTATGAGGAATTATTACGAACGAAGAGATACTTTGAATGTTGCAGTTGACAGCTTGAAACGATGAAGCAAATCTCTATTTTAGGTTGTGGTTGGCTTGGTTTGCCTTTGGCAAAATCATTATTGGAAAAAGGATTTTCAGTAAAAGGTTCGACTACTTCTTTGGATAAAATTCCGGTTTTAAAAGATGCCGGAATTGAAGCGTTTCAAATTGAAGTTTCTGAAGATAAAATAAAAGGAGAAATCGATTCGTTTCTTGCAACTTCAGAAATCCTGATTATTGATATTCCGCCCAAATTGCGAAGTGTTACCAGCGAAAACTTTGTCAAAAAAATTCAGAATCTGATTCCGTGTATCGAAAAATCGAAGATTAAAAAAGTTGTTTTTATAAGTTCAACTTCGGTTTATGCTGATGATAATTCTATTGCTGCCGAATCAACAAAACCAAATCCCAATTCGGAAAGCGGAAAACAATTATTACAAGCAGAAAACCTTTTGCAAAACAATGCAAATTTCAAAACTACAGTTGTTCGTTTTGGCGGATTAATCGGCGAAGAACGACATCCAGTACATTTTTTGGCGGGACGAAAAGATATCGAAAATCCGGAGGCTCCAATCAATTTAATTCATCAAACGGATTGCATTGGAATCATCAAAACAATAATCGAACAAAATTCTTTCGGAGAAACTTTCAATGCTGTCGCTCCATTTCATCCGACACGAAAAGACTATTACATCCAAAAAGCTTTAGAACTAAATTTACCGTTACCGGAATTTGACGAAACTAAAATCTCGGTCGGAAAAACAATTTTGAGTAATAAACTGGAAAACACTTTAGGTTATAAATTTAAAAAAATGACACTATGAATACAACAGACATCATCGGAACAATCGGTGTTGGATTAATCCTGATAGCTTATTTTCTGAATATATTTTCACTGATAAAAAAAGATGGAATTCTATTCTATACTTTGAATATTCTTGGTGGCGCCATTGCCTGTTTTTCTTCCTATCTTATTCGGTTTTGGCCTTTCGTGGTTCTCGAAGGAACCTGGGCGATAATCAGTGTAATTGGCTTACTAAAAAGCATAAAAAAACCTCAAGTATTACCTTGAGGTTTTTATTTATAATTGGAATTTGATTACCAAATTTTAACTCGTTTGTTTGGTTCAAGATACATTCCGTCTCCTTGTTTGATATCAAACGCTTTATAGAAAGTATCCAGGTTTAACAATGGTACGTAAGCTCTGTACATTCCAGGTGAATGTGGATCAGTTTTTAGTTGATTTTTCAAAGCTTCATCACGCATTTTGCTTCTCCAAACAGTTGCCCATGAAATAAACAAACGTTGCTCTGGTGTATATCCATCGATTAATCCAGGGTTTCCATTTTCCTTTAGATATAATTGCAAACCATCATAAGCGGCGTTAATTCCACCTAAATCTCCGATGTTTTCACCCAAAGTAAATTTCCCGTCAACATGAGCTCCAGGCAATGGTTCTAAAGCTGAATATTGGTCTGCCAATGCGCCACCTAATGCTGTGAATTGTTTTAAATCATCTTCAGTCCACCAATCTACAAGATTCCCTTCTGCATTATATCTTGAACCTTCATCGTCAAAACCATGTGAAATTTCGTGACCGATAACCGCTCCGATTCCACCATAATTTACCGCTTCGTCTGCTTGATAATTATAAAAAGGCGGTTGTAAAATTGCTGCCGGGAAAACAATCTCATTATATGATGGATTGTAATACGCATTAACGGTTTGAGGAGACATTCCCCATTCTGTCTTGTCTACTGGTTTACCTTGTTTTTCTAAATCTTTTTTCCAATTCCATTCCGCTACATTTCTTCCGTTTTCAAAAAAGCTTCCGCCTTCGTCCGGGCTTTTAATCGTTAAAGCGGAATAGTCTTTCCATCTGTCAGGATATCCAATTTTAATCGTTAAACTATTTAATTTTTGAATCGCTTTTGTTTTGGTTTCTGCAGACATCCAAGCTAAATTGTTGATTCTGTTTTCATAAGCACGCATGATATTTTTAATCATTTTGGCTGCTTTTCCTTTTGCTTCTTCAGGAAACTTTTGCTCAACATATAATTTTCCTAGAGCCTCTCCAACGGTTCCGTTAACCACCTGAAGCGCTTTCTCATGACGCGGTCTTTGTTTCAAAGCACCAGTCAATGTTTTCCCGTAAAACTCCCAGTTAGCCGTTTCAATATCAGTTGATAATGTCGATGCAGAACCTCTTAACAACATCCAACGCATGTACGCTTTCCAATCTTCAACTTTGTTCTCAGTAAAAATCTTTTGTAAGGCTGTCATATAACGAGGTTGGCTTACGATAATAGTGTCTAATTTTTTGAAGCCAACTTGAGCTAAATAGGTGTTCCAATCAATAGCCGGAACCATTTTTTGCAAATCAGAAATCGCTGTTGGATTGTATTGCTTTCTGGCATCTCTTCTTTCAACTCTGTCTAATCTTGGACTTGACATTGCTGTTTCTAAAGCCAAAATCTTATCCGCATTTGCTTTTGCCTGCTCTGGTTTTTCTCCTAAGAACTGTAACATTCTTGCTACGTGCAGTACATATTTAGCCCTTTTTTCCTGAGAATCTTTATCCTCTGAAACATAGTAATCTCTATCTGGCAATCCTAATCCGCCAACTCCTAAACTTACCACATTTCGGTTACTGTTTTTGTCATCAGCCCCAATTCCAACGCCAAAAAATCCAACACCACCACCTTTAGCTTCTGTCTCCATCATCAATTTTTGCAAATCGACCATGTTTTTAACTGCGTCAATTTTTGCTAAATAAGGACGTATCGGATCAATTCCGTGCTTGTTTCTTGCCACGGTATCCATAGCTGCTTTATACATGTTTATGGCTTTCCCTTGATCGGTATTTGAACCATACTTTGGATTTTTAGTCGCCTCTTTTAAGATAGCCAATGCATCTTTATCTGTGTTTTGACGCAATTCATCAAAACTTCCCCAACGGGTTTTATCTGCCGGGATTTCTGTATTTTTTAACCATGTCCCATTAACAAACTTAAAAAAATCGTTTTTTGGACTTACCTTTTTGTCCATCAAAGACAAATTAATTCCAGGTGTTTTTTGCTGTGCATTGATTTGAAAAGCACTTGTAAATACAGCTGCTGTCAACAATGTTTTTGAAAGAATAGTGAACTTCATAAATAGTTGGTTTATTTTTAGTGGTACAAATTTATTCTTTCTGATGAAAGAAAAGATTTTTTAACAGAATTATATGTCTTAATTGCTTTCAAAATGTTACAAAGAAAGGACTTGCTTTTGTACTTTTGCACCCAATACCGCAGGTCAAACTGTTATTAAGTAAAAAAAAGAATGCTCGATACCATAAAGAAATATAGGATTTTTATTGGAACTTTTGTGATTTTTTCCATCATAACCATTACATTGTTTTACAATGTTTTAAAACCAAGTAAAACACTTCCCATCTACAATCCTTCAGCCGTCAATCCTGAATTAGTCGATTCAACTGTTCAGTATATTGCCCGGGAACATAAAATTGCCGACTTCTCGTTTATCAATCAAAACGGAAAAGTAATTACGCAAAAAGACTATGAAGGCAAAATTTATGTAGCCGATTTTTTCTTCACTACTTGTCAGTCCATTTGCCCAATTATGACCACCAATATGGTTGATGTTCAAAAAGCCATTTTAAATAACCCAAAAGTGATGCTGCTTTCGCATACGGTAACTCCGGAAATTGACAGTGTTCCTGTTTTGAAAAAATATGCTCTCGAAAAAGGTGTTATTGACTCCAAATGGAACTTGGTTACGGGCGACAAAAAAGATATCTACAGCTTGGCGCGAAAATCATATCTGGCAGTAAAATTGGGCAAGCCAAATGAATTGTATGATATGGTGCACACCGAAAATTTTGTCTTAGTCGATGCGCATAGAAGAGTTCGTGGCTTTTATGACGGAACTAAAAAAGAAGAAATCAATCGCCTGATTGACGATATCAATTGGCTTTGCGAAAATGATAAAAAGTAGTTAAACTGACATTTATCACTTAATATTCTCAATTTATGCTTACTTTTGTAATCTTAATTCAATCTAAATAAGCATTGAAAACCACTGTTGATTTATTACAAATTGGAGACATCGCCACAATCACTTATGTTGATTTGGATAAAATTCCGCTAAAGCTTTTAGAAATGGGTTGCTTCCCTGACAACACTTTGGAAATTATCCAAATTGCACCGCTTGGCGATCCCATTTATCTGAATGTAAATAATGGTTCTCATTTGGCTATCAGAAAGGAAACTGCTCGTGAGATTGAAGTTGAAATCCATGAGAAATAATCAAGCATGAGCATCCAGAACATCAATGTTGCCTTAATTGGAAATCCAAATACCGGAAAAACTTCGGTTTTCAACCAATTGACAGGATTGAAGCAACAGGTTGGAAATTATCCCGGTATTACCGTTGAAAAAAAATTGGGTTTTTGCAAATTAACCAATACAATCAAAGCCAATATTCTTGATTTACCCGGAACTTATAGCCTGAATGCAAGTTCGATTGACGAGAATGTTGTCATCGAATTATTGCTTAATAAAAACGACAAACTCTTTCCCGATGTTGCCGTTGTAATTACAGATGTTGAAAATTTAAAAAGAAACCTTTTACTTTTTACCCAAATAAAAGATTTGGAAATTCCGACCATTCTTGTCATTAACATGACTGATAGAATGAAATCAAAAGGGATTTCACTGGATATTTCCTTTTTGGAGGTTCAGCTAAAAACCAGAATTGTTTTGGTTAGTACCCGAAAAGGCATTGGAATTGATGAGCTTAAGAACACGATTGTCGATTATAAAAATCTTTCCAGCGAACCTTGTCTTAATGCTTCGATTATTGACGTTGAATATTTCAATAAACTCCGTCATGCTTTTCCAAATCAGTTGTTGTACAAACTTTGGCTGGTGATTACGCAGGATGTGAATTTTTTGAATTTGGAACGAAATGAAATCCGAAATACTTTCACAAAATCGCATTCCGATTTAAAACGGTTACAGCAAAAGGAAACTATCAAACGATACCAATTTATCAATGACACTTTGAAAGTTGGGCAAACCATCGACTCAACAAACGCCACCGATTTGCGCTCCAAATTAGACAAAGTACTAACGCATAAAATTTTTGGTTACGCTATTTTCTTTGGTATTTTACTTTTGATTTTCCAATCTATTTTTGATTGGTCGAGTTATCCGATGGATTTTATCGATGCCTCTTTTGCCGATTTGGCAAATTATGCTAAAACGCATCTTCCGGCTGGAGAATTTACCAATTTAATTAGCGAAGGAATCATTCCGGGAATTGGCGGAATAGTAATTTTCATTCCGCAAATTGCGTTTCTTTTTCTCTTTATTTCTGTACTTGAAGAAAGTGGCTATATGAGCCGTGTTGTCTTTTTGATGGATAAAATCATGAGACGTTACGGACTTTCGGGCAAAAGTGTGGTGCCGTTAATTTCGGGCACAGCTTGTGCGATTCCAGCGATTATGAGTGCAAGAAATATTGAAAACTGGAAAGAACGACTAATTACCATTTTGGTTACACCATTTATAACATGCTCAGCACGTTTACCGGTTTATGCCATTTTGATTGCTTTGATAATTCCAAACAAACGCTTATTTGGTGTTTTCAGTTTGCAAGGCGCAACACTGATGATATTATATCTTTTGGGTTTTGGAATGGCGATTTTTTCGGCCTACATTTTAAATAAAATTTTAAAGGTTAAAACCAAATCGTACTTCGTTGTTGAAATGCCAAATTACAAATTGCCGCTTTTTAAAAATGTGGCGATTAACGTAATTGAAAAAACAAAATCATTTGTTTTTGGAGCCGGGAAAATTATTTTGGCAATCTCAATAATCCTATGGTTTTTGGGTTCACATGGTCCTGGAAATGATTTTAAAAACGCTCAAAACATAGTTGAAAAAGAAGTTTATTCTTCTCCAATGAAGATAAATCCATCTGTGATTTCGGACAGGGTTTCTGAATATAAATTAGAGCATTCCTATATTGGAATCATCGGGAAATCTATTGAACCTGTAATTCAACCTTTGGGTTATGATTGGAAAATCGGTATTGCTGTGGTTACTTCTTTTGCGGCTCGTGAAGTTTTTGTCGGAACACTGGCAACCATTTACAGTGTTGGAAGTAAAAGTGATGATGACTCAACAATAAAAAACCGAATGGAATCTGAAGTTCATGATGACGGCAGAAAAGTATTCAACTTTGCGACCGGCGTTTCGTTGCTGTTATTTTATGCTTTCGCGATGCAGTGTGCCAGTACGCTTGCCATAACAAAGAAGGAAACCAATTCCTGGAAATGGCCATTAGTCCAGTTGATTTTTATGAGTGGATTTGCTTATATAACCGCATTGATTGCTTACCAAATCCTGAAATAAATGGAAACGCAACAAATCTTAGTTTATCTTACTCTTGCAGTAGCTTTGATTTTTATAATCCGGAAGTTTTTTTGGAAAAAGAAGTCAAAGAAAAACTGTGGCGATGATGATTGTGGCTGTCACTAAACAATTTTTACGTAAAGATTGTTGGCTATCATATTTGAAACGGTAACCGCTTTTTCTTCCACTTTTATTCGCAATGACAAATCGAATTCTTCTTTGGCTAAAACCTCGATTTTAGAACCTAATGTAATTTGATTTTTATCCAAATATTTCAAAAACTGTGTGGACGAATCTTTGACACCAATGCAAATTCCGGTTTGGTTTTCATTGAGTTCGGCCAATACTAATTTTTCTACTTTATTGATTTTTCCATTTGCATCCGGAATCGGATCTCCGTGTGGATCTTCGGTTGGATTGCCCAAAAAATTATCCAGTTTATTGATAAGCTTTTCTGATTTTATGTGCTCCAATTGTTCTGCAATATCATGAACTTCGTCCCAGGAAAACTGCAATTTATCTACCAAAAAAACTTCCCACAAACGGTGTTTTCTAACAATCATTTTGGCTGAGAGTTTCCCTTTTTCTGTCAATAAAACGCCTTGGTATTTTTTGTAAACTATTAATTCTTTTTCGGCCAACTTCTTCAGCATGTCAGTTACTGAAGACGCTTTAGTTTCCATTTTTTCAGCAATAGCATTGGTACTTACCTCAACACCTGAAGCAGCCGTAATATGATATATTGTTTTTAAATAATTCTCTTCTGAAAAAGTCATAGTATTATGTAATCTGATTTAGCCTCTCGTCTTTTGGGACGAAACTGGAAATAGCTTCAAAAATTAATTTTTTACAATAAACAAAGGTATGCTAATCTTATGTCGGACGTTGTCAACGGTTGTGCCAAATATCAAATCTTTGAAACCGGTGTGCCCATGAGTTCCCATAATCAACAAATCATAATTGCCTTCGTTAATGATTTTCGGAATGACTTTTCCTGGCTTACCAAACCCTAATTTGATTTCTATTTGAAATCCTTTTTCTTCTAAAAGCCTTTTATAATCCAATAATAATTTTTCGTCTATTGTTGTCTCGAGATCGCTGGTATTATTCCCATAAATCATAGCGCCTACCGTTTCTACAACATGTATCAAGGTGTATTTTGTTTCTTTGTTCCCTATATCGAAAGCATGATTTAATGCCTTTTCATCGGCATCTGAAAAATCAACCGAAATGGCTATGTTTTTCTTTTCATAATTTCGTTCCGGACTAAGTTTTACAATCATGTTGTGAGGCGAATGATTTCCGATTACGTCTTTTGCATCTGTTACAAATGGTTTGAATATAATGTATAAAAGCAAAATCAGGAACCCAAATGCTAACGGAACAACCGTAAGCCATAAAACAATAGGATTTTCAGAAGTTTCGAGCCAGCCCTGAATTTCGTTAAAGACCAATTTGGCATTCAATGAAACAATTACAATGGCTACAATCCATGAGGCAATTTGTGTAATTGTACTTATTTGAAATCCTTTCATTTTGGTTTTATCGCTCACAAAATGAATCAATGGAATGATGGCAAAACCCAATTGTAAACTCAAAATCACCTGACTTAAAATCAGCATTTTTCCGGTTACGCTTTCGCCAAAAATTGAAATGACAATTACAGCCGGAACAATAGCAATTAATCGGGTAATGATGCGTCGAACCCAAGGTTGAATTCGTAAATTTAAATACCCTTCCATGATAATTTGACCCGCCAATGTTCCCGTAATTGTGGAGCTTTGTCCCGCTGCAATTAGTGCTACGGCAAATAAAATTGGCGCCCATTGTGTTCCCAACATAGGTTCTAAAAGTCGATGCGCATCTTGAATTTCGGCAATTTCAAATAATCCGTTTTTGTAAAAAGTAGCCGCTGCTAAAATTAAAATTGCTGCATTTACAAAAAATGCCAGATTTAATGCAATGGTAGAATCTATAAAATTATACTTCAATGCTTGCTTGATTCCAGCTTTGCTTCGGTCAAATTTTCGGGTTTGCACTAAGGACGAATGCAAGTATAAATTGTGCGGCATTACAGTTGCTCCAATGATTCCAATGGCAATATAAAGTGCTTCTTCGCTTGGCATACTTGGAATTAATCCTTTAAGAACGCTTCCTACTTCGGGCTGTGCAAAAATCATTTCAAAAACAAATGAAAACCCGATAATAGCTACCAATGCGATGATAAAAGCTTCCATTTTTCGAATGCCTTTATTAATTAGAAACAGCAACAAAAAAGTGTCTAAAACTGTAATGAGTACACCTTCAAGTAGCGGAATTCCAAATAATAAATTTAGTCCAATTGCCATTCCGAGTACTTCGGCCAAATCACATGCCGCAATAGCAATTTCGGCAAGAAAATATAAAATATAATTTATGAATTTTGAATAGGTTTCTCGTGATGCCTGCGCCAAATCACGTTGTGTAACAATTCCTAAACGTGCGCTCAAACTTTGTAGGAGCAACGCCATGATATTACTCATCAATAAAACCCAAAGTAAGGCATACCCAAACTGACTTCCACCGGCAATATCGGTTGCCCAGTTTCCCGGATCCATATAACCAACGCTGATTAAATAGGCCGGACCAAAAAATGCCAGTATTTTTCTAAAAACAGTAGTTTTATTTTGGGTCGAAACCGACTCATTTACTTCCTCTAAAGATTTGCTCATTTTATAAACTTTTGCACAAATATAAAAATAAATTTGGTTAAGGTAAATATTTTTTTAGTTTTGTCTAAAAATTAATCATGAAGAAGATAATCCTCTTACTTAGCATTCTAGGTTGCTTTACAATTCAAGCGCAAACTACTGAACCCATACAATGTGACAGACCGGATCAAACCGAAACTCCGGCTATTGTTCCCAAAGGAATGTTCCAAGTTGAGACAGGTTTCACTTTTCAAAAGAATGATGAAATAAGTAAAAGCAATAGTTTGCCTGCCGTTTTATGGAAGTATGGTGTAAATGAAAATTTTGAATTGCGATTGATTACCGAATTTGTTTCTGAAAAAATAAATGATGAAAAAAGTTCTGGTTTCACTCCGATTTTGATTGGTTTTAAAGTCAGGCTTTGCGAAGAAAAAGGGATAATCCCAAAGACTTCTTTCATTGGACATATTGGTTTGCCAAATGCCGCTTCATCAAAATACAAAAACGATTTTGTGGCTCCTGAATTCAGATTTACGATGCAGCATACGCTTTCAGAAAAGCTTTCTTTGAGTTATAATTTAGGTTGTGAATGGGATGGATTGACACCGGAAACCTCTTTTATTTATACCCTGACAACTGGATATTCTATAAACAAAAAGCTAGGCTGTTATGCTGAATTGTTTGGCTTTGCACCGGAAAAAGACAAAGCAAATCACAATTTTGATGGTGGATTTACCTATTTGATAAACAACAATTTTATGGTAGATTTGTCTTCAGGAATTGGCATTACAGACAATGCGCCAGAGCATTATATTGCGTTTGGTTTTTCGTTCCGAATATAAATGAAACACTACCATTACATTTTTACGGGTTCCGGTTTATCGGCTTTAATGACCGTATATGAAATGGTGCTTTCAGGCAAATTTGAAGATAAAACGATTTTGCTGATTGATGAAAATTCCAAAAAATCTAATGATAGAACCTGGTGCTTTTGGGATGAAAACAACTTGTTTGAAGAAGTCGTTTCTAAAAAATGGAAGGCTGCGATTTTTGCTGACAAGAACTTCAAAAGAGAATTAAATCTAAAGCCTTATCAATACAAAATGGTAAAGGGTTTGGATTTTTACAAGTTGGTTTTCGACACAATTTCCAAACAAGAAAACATTCATTTTGTCAATCAAAAAGTAATCGATTTTCAGGAATTGGGAAATCATTGTGTGGTAAAAACAGCTGCCGAAAGTTATACCTGTAACAAAGTTTTCAATTCTATTTTCAATCCTGAAATTGTAAAAAATCAAACCAAATATCCTTTTCTGCACCAACACTTTATTGGTTGGTTTATCAAAAGTAACCAAGCGGTTTTCAATCCGGATTGCGCTACCTTTATGGATTTTTCAGTTGAACAAAAAGGCAATACACGATTTATGTATGTGCTTCCGACATTGGAAACCGAAGCTTTAATAGAATACACTTTGTTCTCTAAAGATTTACTTTCGGCAGCCGAATACGAGACCGAAATCCAGAATTACATTGAAAAATTAGGAATCACCGAATACAAAATAATCGAAAAAGAGCAGGGAAACATTCCGATGACTTCATATAAATTCTGGAAACACAATTCGAAAAACATCATCAATATAGGCTCTGCCGGAGGTTGGACAAAAGCAAGTACAGGCTTTACTTTTAAAAATGCTACGAAGAAATCAAAAGCTTTGGTACAATTACTATTGACCGAAACTGACTTCACAAAATTCCACAAAAAAGATAAATTCTGGTTCTATGATTTGCTTTTTTTGGATGTATTGAATAAAAGAAATGATTTGGGTTCCGAAGTTTTTTCAGCACTTTTCAAAAAAGGAAATCCAACTTTAATCTTCAAATTCCTTGATGAAGAAACTTCTTTTTTGGAAGATCTACAAGTGATTTGGAAATGCCCCAAAAGGCTCTTTATCAAAGCATTATTCGGCAGATTATTCCAAATAAATTAAAGTCCGAAAATATTAAATTTTAAAAAAGATTGTATTAATTCAAAATTTATCGTTAGGTTTGTTTTATCAAAATTAAAAAATGAATACGATTATCTCACAATTACATCATCATCATTCTTGCAAACAGGCGAGTTAATGATGTATTGTATATACTTATAATTAAAAACCGTCTGAGTGTACTTAGACGGTTTTTTGTTTTTCAGCCCTCCGCAGTACATTCAGATTTTATCCAAATCAAAAATGAATACTTTAAAAATTGCGGTTCAAAAAAGTGGCCGATTAAGTGAAAAATCACTACAACTTCTTGAAGAATGTGGCATCAAAATTTCTAACGGTGAACGAAAACTAAAAGCCGTTGCGCAAAATTTTCCTGTTGAAATTCTATTCTTACGTGACGATGATATTCCGCAATATGTAGAACAAGGCGTTGCAGATATTGGAATTCTTGGTGAAAATGAAGTCTGGGAAAAAGATAAACAAGTTACTATTATTCAACAATTGGGTTTTGCTGGTTGCCGAATGTCATTGGCAATTCCAAAAGACGAAATCTATACCGATTTAAATTATTTTGAAGGAAAGCGAATTGCTACAAGTTATCCTAAAATTCTAACGAGTTTTTTTACTGAAAAGAACATCACTGTTTTTCTAGAAGAGATTAGCGGAAGCGTTGAAATTGCCACAAGCATTGGTCTTGCCGATGCCGTTTTTGATATCGTTAGTACCGGAAGCACACTTTTAATGAACGGATTGAAAGAAGTAGCAACCGTTAACAAAAGTGAAGCCGTATTGATTTCAAATCCAAATTTGACGGAAGAAAACCAAGCTATTTTAAACAAATTATTATTTCGAATACAATCGGTTAGAGATGGAAAACAAAACAAATATATTTTGTTGAACGCTCCAAATTCAGCTATTGAATGCATTTGTTCTTTGTTGCCCGGAATGAAATCACCAACCATTTTACCCTTAGTAAATAAAGAGTGGAGCAGTTTACATTCCGTCATCAAAGAAGACGATTATTGGGAAATTATAGAGCAACTCAAAAATCTTGGTGCCGAAGGAATTTTAATTATTCCGATAGAAAAAATGATTCGATAATTCCATTTAAATAATATGAAAACATACATAAACCCAAACTCAGAAGAATGGTCAGAATTGGCCAAACGCAAAACAGTTCCTACGGCCGATTTAAACGAAACCGTGAAAGTAATTTTTAATGATATTCAAAAGAATGGTGATAAATCAGTTTCAAAATACACTTCAATTTTTGATGGCGTAACTATTGCTGATTTTAAAGTTTCAAATGAAGAAATTCAAAATGCAAACAAATTAGTTTCTGAAGATTTAAAAAATGCCATTCAAACTGCTGCTGATAATATTACCAAATTCCACTATTCTCAAAAAGAAATTCCAACCAAAATTGAAACAACAGCTGGTGTTTTTTGTTGGAGAGAAAATCGTGCGATTGACACAATTGGAATTTATATTCCAGGCGGAACGGCACCCCTTTTTTCAACCGTTTTAATGTTAGCAATTCCGGCTAAAATTGCAGGTTGCAAGAATATTATTTTGTGTTCTCCGCCAGATAAAAACGGACAAATAAATCCAGCGATTTTATCCGCTGCGAAATTGACTGGAGTTACAGAAATTTTCAAAATTGGTGGTATTCAAGCCATTGCAGCTTTAACTTTTGGAACCGAAACGATCCCAAAAGTTTCTAAAATATTCGGCCCCGGAAATCAATACGTAACGGCTGCAAAACAATACGCACAACAACTCGGAATTGCTATTGACTTGCCTGCTGGACCAAGTGAATTGTTAGTTATTGCAGATGCAACTTGTGATGCTGATTTTGTGGCTTCCGATTTACTTTCTCAAGCGGAACACGGTGAAGATAGTCAGGTAATTTTGGTTACTAATTCGGAAGAAATTGTTTCAAAAGTTGTATTGGCGATTGAAACTCAAAAAACTGTTTTGCCAAGAAAATCAACGGTAGAAAAAGCATTGCAAAACAGCCGGGCTTTAGTCTTTAAAGACATTCAAACTGCCATTGAATTTAGTAATTTTTATGCTCCGGAACATTTGATTTTAGCAATTAAAGATGCTGAAAATAAAATTGATTTAATACAAAATGCAGGTTCCGTTTTTATTGGAAATTACAGTTGTGAAAGTGCCGGAGATTATGCCAGCGGAACGAATCATACACTTCCAACAAACGGTTATGCAAAGAGTTATAGTGGCGTTTCGTTAGACAGTTTTGTAAAGAAAATTACGTTTCAAAAACTGACTTCGCAAGGCATTCAAAATCTTGGGCCAGCGATAGAAATTATGGCTGCAGCCGAACAATTAGATGCTCACAAAAATGCCGTTTCCATCCGATTAAAAAAATTACAAAATGGATAATATCACTAATTTAATTCGAAAAAATATTCTCTCGCTCAAACCTTATTCAAGCGCACGAGATGAGTATAAAAGCAATCAAGGTATCTTTTTAGATGCCAATGAAAATCCGTTTGGCGATTTGAATCGTTATCCCGATCCATACCAATGGCGATTGAAACAAATGTTGAGCAATCAAAAGAAAATAGCTGTTGAAAACATCTTAATCGGAAACGGAAGTGACGAAATTATCGATTTGGTGCAACGTGTTTTTTGTGAACCAAAAGAAGATAAAATAATCATTTGCCCACCAACGTATGGCATGTACGAAGTGTATGCGAATATCAATAATTTGGAAATAATTTCAATTCCATTAACCAAAGATTTTCAACTGAATTCAGAAGCTATTTTAGCTCAAAATGCCAAAATTTTATACTTGTGTTCGCCAAATAATCCGACAGGAAATTCATTAGAAAATCTAGAATATATTATCAAAAACTTCAATGGAATTGTGTTTTTAGACGAAGCCTATATCGACTTTAGCGAACAACTTTCATTGGTTTCAAAAATCAATAACTATCCAAATTTAATTGTATCGCAAACGTTTAGTAAAGCTCGAGGTTTGGCAGCAGTTCGTGTCGGAATTGCCTATGCAAATGAAACTATAATTTCAGTAATGAATAAAGTAAAACCGCCATACAACGTGAGCGAATTGAATCAACAAGCGGCAATACAATCACTTGCAGATGAAAGTAATTTCAAAGCCATTATTCAATTGATACAATCAGAACGTGAATTGCTAAAAGAATCACTTTTGACATTAGATTTTGTATTGAAAATTTATCCATCAGAAGCCAATTTTTTATTGGTTGAAATGGAAAATGCAACAGCCATTTACAACAGTTTAATCGAACAACAAATCATCACCAGAAACCGAAGTTCTGTGGTTGAAAACACGATTCGAATTACCATTGGAACACCAAGTGAAAATCAAAAATTAGTGTCCGCACTACAATTAGTTACATCATGAAAAAAGTATTATTTATAGACCGCGACGGAACCTTAATCATCGAGCCTCCAATCGATTTTCAAGTCGATAGTTTAGAAAAATTAGAGTTTTATCCGCAGGTTTTTCAGTATTTATCACGCATCGCAAAAGAACTCGATTATGAATTGGTGATGGTTACCAATCAAGACGGAATGGGAACTGATTCTTTTCCGGAAAATACCTTTTGGCCTGCTCAAAACAAAATGATGAAAGCTTTTGAAAACGAAGGAATTTTATTTTCAGATGTGATTATTGATGTGTCATTTCCGGAGCAAAATTTGCCAACCAGAAAGCCCGGAACGGCTTTGCTGCAACAATATATAAAAGGCAATTACGATTTAAAAAATTCTTTCGTCATTGGTGATAGAATCACGGATATCCAATTGGCAGAAAATTTAGGAAGTCAAGCGATTTTTATTTCGAATGCAGCCAATGAACGCGCAATTTTATCAACCACATCATGGGAAACTATCTATCAGTTTTTGAAAGAACAGCCAAGAGTTTCCGAACTTACCCGAACCACAAAAGAAACCGAAATTTCAGTTCAGATTAATTTGGATGGAAACGGAAAAAGCAACATTAATACAGGGTTAGGTTTTTTTGATCACATGTTAGACCAAATTGCAAAACACGGAAATATCGATTTAAACATTAACGTCAAAGGTGATTTGTATGTCGATGAACATCACACGATTGAAGATGTTGGTATTGCTTTAGGTGAAGTTTTTTCGCATGCATTAGGTTCAAAAAAAGGAATTAATCGTTATGGTTTTTTATTACCAATGGATGATTGTTTATCACAAGTGGCATTAGATTTTGGAGGTCGCTCCTGGTTAGTTTGGGAAGCTAAATTTAGCAGAGAAAAAATTGGTGAAATGCCAACTGAAATGTTCTCCCACTTTTTTAAATCGTTTTGTGATGGTGCCAAATGCAATTTAAATATTAAATCGGAAGGCGAAAACGAGCACCACAAAATAGAATCCATATTTAAAGCTTTTGCAAAAGCAATAAAAATGGCAGTTCAAAAAGACGGAACTAATAACATCCCAAGCACCAAAGGAATTCTATGATAGCCATTGTAAAATATAACGCAGGCAACATCACTTCGGTGAAAAATGCTATTGAAAGATTGGGTTATTCGTGCCTTGTAACAGATGATGAAAATCTTTTGAAACAAGCAGAAAAAGTAATTTTTCCTGGTGTTGGCGAAGCAAGTTCGGCTATGGTTTATCTAAAAGAAAAAGGTTTGGATAAAGTCATAAAAAATCTAACACAACCTGTTTTAGGAATTTGTCTTGGACAACAATTGCTTTGTCAATTTTCGCAAGAAGGTGAGACAAAATGCTTGGGGATTTTTGATACGATTGTAAAGAAATTCGACCCAAAATTAAAAGTGCCGCACATGGGTTGGAATACAATTTCTAATATAGAATCAGAATTGTTCAACGGAATTTCATCCGAAGATGATTTCTATTTTGTGCACAGTTATTATGCCGAAATCTGTAAAGAAACTACAGCCATTTGTGATTACATCGTTCCATTTAGCGCTTCCATGCAAAAGAATAATTTTTACGCCACACAATTTCATCCCGAAAAATCCTCGGATGTTGGCGAACAACTTTTACTAAACTTTTTGAAATTATGAGAATCATTCCAGCCATAGACATCATCAACGGAAAATGTGTCCGATTGACCAAAGGCGATTATGCTACGCAAAAAATTTATAACGAAAACCCATTGGAAGTTGCTAAATATTTTGAAGATAACGGTATCAAATATTTGCATTTAGTCGATTTGGATGGAGCAAAATCACACCAAATTATCAACCATAAAGTATTGTATCAAATTGCAACCAAAACCAATTTGAAAATCGATTTTGGCGGCGGATTAAAGCAAAGGAAAGATCTTGAAATCGCATTTGAAAACGGCGCAAATCAAATTACCGGCGGAAGCATTGCAGCAAATAATCCGACAGAATTTTTACAATGGTTGAAAGAATTTGGAAGCGAAAAAATCATTTTAGGTGCTGATTGTCTGAATCTAAAAATTGCAACTCAAGGTTGGTTGGAAACTTCTGAACGTGATGTAGTTGATTATATTTCTGACTATGTTTTTAAAGGAATTTCAACCGTTATCTGTACTGATATTGATAAAGACGGCATGTTGCAGGGAACCTCTAACGAATTGTATCAAAATATTTTAGAGAAAACAAAAGTGAATTTGATTGCAAGTGGTGGCGTTACTACAATTTCCGATTTAGAACTTTTGAAAGCCATTGGGTGTGAAGGCGCAATCATCGGAAAAGCACTATATGAAGGCACGATTAAAATCGAAAATCTACGTGAATTATGTTAAAGAAAAGAATCATTCCGTGTTTGGATATTAAAAACGGTCGGGTAGTAAAAGGTGTTCAGTTTTTAGAACTTAAAGATGCAGGAAATCCGGTTGAATTAGCTTCCTATTATTCTAAAAATGGAGCAGACGAATTGGTGTTTTTAGACATTAGTGCGACTTTGGAAAAACGAAAGACCTTAGCCGAAATGGTGACACAATTGTCTAAAGAAATCAATATTCCGTTTACCGTTGGCGGCGGCATTCAATCCGTTGAAGATGCAAGATTGTTGTTGCAATCGGGTGCAGATAAAGTGAGTCTTAATTCGGCTGCCGTTTTAAATCCGGGTTTGATTACCCAGATTTCAGATGCTTTTGGAAGCCAAAGTTTAGTAGTTGCCATTGACATCAAAAAAACCACAAATGATTGGTATGTTTTCATCAAAGGCGGAACCGAATCTACTGGAATTTTAGCTGTCGATTGGTCAAAAAAAGTAGCGCAATTAGGGGCGGGAGAAATTTTGTTAACTTCTATGAACAATGATGGTTCTAAAACCGGATTTGCATTAGAAATCACAAACTCGATTAGTAAAGCTATTTCCATTCCTGTAATTGCTTCCGGTGGCGCAGGAAACACTAATCATTTTG
Source organism: Flavobacterium sangjuense (assembly GCF_004797125.1). Lineage (NCBI taxonomy): Bacteria > Pseudomonadati > Bacteroidota > Flavobacteriia > Flavobacteriales > Flavobacteriaceae > Flavobacterium > Flavobacterium sangjuense. The sequence continues at coordinate 776,846 of NZ_CP038810.1, read as the reverse complement.
TAGAATTATTTACCAAAACCGAAGTCAGCGCAGGATTAGCAGCCAGTATTTTTCATTTTAATGAAGTGCCTATATCCGAATTAAAAAATATTTTAAAAACACAACAAATTCCCATCAGATGAATTTAGATTTTTCAAAAAATAATGGATTAATTCCAGTAATTATTCAAAATAGCGAAACGCAACAAGTGTTAATGTTAGGCTATATGAACGAAGAAGCCTTCCAAAAAACACAAAAAGAAAACATAGTGACTTTTTTCAGTCGAAGCAAAAATCGATTGTGGACCAAAGGCGAAACTTCGGGTAATTTTCTAAAAGTAGTTTCTATAAAAGAAGATTGCGACAATGATTCTTTACTTATTCAAGTCATTCCAAACGGTCCAACATGTCACAGTGGAACCACTTCTTGTTTTGCAAATGAAGCTTCTCTTTCTTTTCTAAAACAATTGGAAAACGTAATTGAAGAACGGATTTCAAACCCAAAAACGGATTCCTATGTGGCGTCACTTTGTCAAAAAGGCATTAATAAAGTGGCTCAAAAAGTTGGTGAAGAAGCTGTAGAATTGGTGATAGAAGCCAAGGATAATAATTCCGAGTTGTTTCTAAATGAAGCCGCTGATTTACTATTTCATTATTTGGTTTTGCTAAAAGTAAAAGGTTTTGGATTAGTAAATGTGGAAACCATTTTAAAAGACAGAATTAAGGATAAATAAAATAGGTTTTAAGACTATCAGACAATAACAAATCTTTATCATTTCTTTAAAATTTAAAAAGTAAAATCTCGTTATCTTTGCAGTAGATTTTTTCAAATCTAAAATTAAATAGTTAAAATTAAAATCTAAAAATATGTATCCAGAAGAAATGGTAAACCCAATGCGCGCTGAATTAACTGCCGCAGGTTTTCAAGATTTATATAGTGCTGAAGCAGTAGAAAATGCCTTAAAAGAAGAAGGAACAACATTGGTTGTTGTTAATTCTGTTTGTGGATGTGCTGCCAGAAATGCCCGTCCGGGAGCAAAAATGAGTTTAGATGGCACCAAAAAACCAGACCATTTGGTAACGGTTTTTGCAGGTGTTGACAAAGAAGCTGTTGATGCAGCACGTCAGCATATGTTTCCTTTTCCTCCATCATCACCAAGCATGGCTTTGTTCAAAAATGGTGAATTAGTACACATGTTAGAACGTCACCATATTGAAGGTCGTCCTGCAGAAATGATTGCTGAGAACCTGAGAGACGCTTACGCGGAATTCTGTTAATCAGAAATTAAGGGATAAGAAATAAGGGAAAAGGGATAAGTGAAAATCTTATGCCTTTTCCCTTATCTCTTTTTACTTTTCAAATTAATATTATCTTTGCACCCGAATCCTTCCATTTAGGACTCACAAATATTTCTCACTTAAACGTTTATAGCATGCAACTGTATAACACCTTAAGCGCAGAAGAAAGAGCCGAACTTATTGACCAAGCCGGCAAACAAAGACTTACTTTGTCTTTCTATGCGTATGCCAAAATTGAAGACCCAAAACAATTTCGCGACAACTTATTTATCGAATGGAACAAGCTCGATGCGCTTGGCCGAACCTATGTGGCCAAAGAAGGAATCAACGCTCAAATGTCGGTTCCGGCAGAAAATATTGAAGCTTTTCGCGAAACTTTAGAAGTGTATGACTTCATGAAAAACATCCGTTTGAATGTGGCTGTCGAACAAGACGACCATTCCTTTTTGAAACTGACCGTAAAAGTTCGTGACAAAATTGTAGCCGACGGATTAAACGATGAAACTTTTGATGTTACCAATATCGGCGTTCACTTAAAAGCAAAGGAATTCAACCAAATTTTAGATGATCCAAATACAATTGTAGTCGATTTTAGAAATCATTACGAAAGCGAAATTGGGCATTTCAAAGGCGCCATAACTCCGGATGTCGAGACTTTCAGAGAAAGTTTACCAATCATCAATGAGCAACTTCAAAATCACAAAGAAGATAAAAACCTGGTAATGTATTGCACCGGCGGAATCCGTTGCGAAAAAGCTTCAGCTTATTTCAAACACCAAGGTTTTAAAAATGTATTTCAGCTTGAGGGCGGCATTATCAATTATGCCAAACAAATCAAAGAGGAAGGTTTGGAAAGTAAATTTATTGGTAAAAATTTTGTTTTTGATCATCGTCTTGGCGAAAGAATTACCGATGATATCGTTTCGCAATGCCATCAATGTGGAAAACCTTGCGACAATCACACCAACTGTGAAAATGAAGGTTGTCATTTATTATTCATTCAATGTGATGAATGTAAAGCCGCCATGGAAAACTGTTGCTCAGCTGAATGTCAGGAAATCATTCATATGTCATTGGTTGATCAGGTAAAATTGCGTCGTGGCGTGAAAAACGGAAATATGATTTTCAGAAAAGGGAAATCGGATAAATTATTGTTCAAACATTCGGGTGAACTTTCAGACAAACCTTTGGCAACAATAGAAAAAGCTAAAGACATTCGTCAAAAAATCAAAATCAAAAAAACCTTGATTGGCAAAGCAGAACATTATTACGCCAAAGCGGAAGTCGGGCTTTTTAGTATCGAAAATCAGGAATTAGCTATTGGCGATAAAATTTTAATTTCGGGACCAACCACAGGAAATCAGGAAATTGTTGTTGAGAAAATGTTTGTCAACGGAAGTGAAAGTACTTTGGCAAAAGCCGGTGATAAAGTCACGATGAATTTACCTTTCAGAATTCGTTTGTCTGATAAATTATATAAAATTTTAGAATAAAAAAACGCCGATTAAAATCGGCGTTTTTTTATTTTTTAGCTTCTGGTATATACTTCTATTACAAATTCATCATTACCATCACCATCAAAATCATAGCTTCTTTTTACTTTTAAAGTAGTTGACGAAAGTTCAGTAATTTGTGCAGTATCTGATTGCCCATCAGAAGTAATGGTAACGCTATTACCTGATCTAGTATAAGTAAACAATGCCGGATCCTCTACACAACTAAAAACATCTACATTAGCACCTGTTCCGTCGGCATTGAGTTGAATATAATCTTTTCCGCATGCTTCATGACCACCATAAGGAATTGTTTCTCCTGCAACTTTGTACTCTTTGTAGTACCATTTACCTGTAAGTTCTCCGGAAGTAGTCGCGCCATCATCTGAAGAAGAGCAGGAAAATACAAGTCCTGAGAGAACGGTCATTGCTATTAATTTAATTTTTTTCATTTAAAAAGATTTTTAAGTTTCATGCCAAAATAAACCTTTTTTCCCTGTCAAAACAAATGAAATCAAATTCTGAGAAAAGAATTTTTAAAACTTCAAAAAATACTATCTTTACACTTTTAACGTTTTAATGAATTATAAGTTGCTTTTTGCAACACTACATATATAATTATGGCTTGTCAAAGTTGTTCAACATCTGATGGTGGTGCACCTAAAGGATGCAAAAATAATGGGACTTGCGGCACCGATAGCTGCAACAAATTAACAGTTTTTGATTGGTTGGCCAATATGAGTCTGCCAAATGGAGAGACTGCTTTTGATTGTGTTGAAGTTCGCTTCAAAAATGGAAGAAAAGAATTTTTCCGCAATACCGAAAAACTTACGCTTGGCATTGGCGATATTGTCGCTACTGAAGCTTCTCCCGGACACGATGTTGGAATAGTAACGCTAACCGGAGAATTGGTAAAGATTCAAATGAAGAAAAAAGGTGTGAATCACACCAGCCCTGATATTCCGAAAGTATACCGAAAAGCTTCCCAAAAAGACATTGATATATGGAGCGACGCACGTGATAAGGAAGCTGCAATGCAGGTAAAAGCACGTGAATTAGCCATTGTTCACAAACTGGAAATGAAAATTTCGGATGTAGAATACCAAGGTGATGGTTCCAAAGTAATTTTTTATTACACTGCAAACGACAGAGTTGACTTCAGACTTTTAATCAAAGACTATTCTCGGGTATTCAACACCAGAATTGAGATGAAACAAGTTGGCTTGCGCCAGGAAGCAGCTCGTCTTGGCGGCATTGGTTCCTGCGGTAGAGAATTGTGTTGTTCTACTTGGCTAACCGATTTCCGTAGCGTAAATACTTCGGCAGCACGTTACCAACAATTGTCTTTAAATCCACAAAAATTAGCCGGACAATGCGGTAAATTAAAATGCTGTCTGAACTACGAATTGGATACGTATTTAGATGCTTTAAAAGGCTTTCCTGATTTTGAAACCAAACTAAAAACAGAAAAAGGCGATGCCATTTGCCAAAAACAAGATATTTTCAAAGGCTTGATGTGGTTTGCTTATACTGAAAACTTTGCGAATTGGCATGTGTTGAATATTGAGCAAGTCAAAGAGATAATCGCCGAAAACAAGCAAGGTAAAAAAGTAAGTTCTCTTGAAGATTTTGCTATTGAAACAGTTTCTGAACCTGAAAAAGATTTTAATAATGCTATGGGACAAGAAAGTCTAACCCGATTTGACCAACCCAAAAAGAGCAAAAACAAAAACAGAAATAAGAATAAAAACAAGGTTTCACCAGATGTAAAGCCGAACAGGACGCAGTCAAATCCGAACCAAAATCAGAAAAAGGAGCACGGTCAAGGACAAAAGCAACATCAAAAGCCAGCAGACAAAAAACCTATAATCATAAAAAAGAATGAAAATAAAGAATAGCATCCTTTTTATTTTACTACTGCTTTTGGTTATTTCCTGCGATAAAAAAAGAGTTTTTGACGAATATAAATCGGTTGGAAAAGCTTGGCATAAAGACAGCATCGTGACTTTTGAATTGCCGAAACTGGACCCGAAAAAGTTCTTTAATTTGTATGTAAATATTAGAGATAACGACGATTATCCATTCAATAATTTGTTTCTGATTGTTTCTTTGGAACAACCTAACAGAAAGGTAAAAGTCGACACACTGGAATACCAAATGACAAATCCGGACGGAACACTTCTTGGAGATGGCTTTTCGGACGTTAAGGAAAGTAAGCTTTTTTATAAAGACAAAGTAAACTTTACTCAAAAAGGAATTTATAAAATTCACATACAACAGGCAACAAGACAAACCGGAAGAATTGAAGGTGTAACAGCACTTCCGGGAATTTCTGATGTTGGTTTCAGAATAGAATCTACAGAATAAAATTATGGCACAAAAAAATAATACTACGGTCAAAGACATTAAGTACTATCAAAAGAAATTTTGGAAGTTGTTTTTTTATGGTCTTGGAGTAATGGCTTTGTTTTTCACTTTGGCATCCTGGGGATTTTTTGGAAGCATGCCTTCTTTTGAAGATTTAGAAAACCCGGAGTCAAATTTGGCAACCGAAGTTATTTCTTCTGATGGTGTAACGATTGGAAAATTTTACAACGAAAACAGAACGCCAATAAAATACGAAGATTTACCACCACATTTAGTAAAAGCATTAGTCGCTACCGAAGATGAGCGTTTTTATGACCACTCGGGAATTGACGCCAAAAGAACTTTGGGTGCCGTTTTAAAATTAGGTTCCGATGGTGGCGCAAGTACGCTTACCCAGCAATTAGCCAAATTGTTATTCCATGGTGAAGGCTCAACATTCAAACTTTTCCGTGTTATCCAAAAAGTGAAAGAATGGATTATTGCGGTTAAATTGGAACGTCAATATACCAAAAACGAAATCATCGCAATGTATCTTAACAAAGCCGATTTTGTGAATACAGCAGTCGGAATTCGTTCAGCTGCCAAAGTTTATTTCGGAAAAGAACCACGCGATTTGACCGTAGACGAAGCAGCAATGTTTGTCGGTATGCTTAAAAATCCGTCTTTATACAATCCGTTACGCAGATTGGAAAAAGTGCGTTTGCGAAGAAATACCGTTTTGGGTCAAATGCTTAGAAACGGTATTTTGGATAAAGCAACCAAAGATAAATTGGCTGCCCAACCTATCGTTTTACACTTTCATCCGGAAAGTCACAAAGAAGGAACGGCTACTTATTTTAGAGAATTCCTTCGTGAATACATGAAAAATTGGGCGAAAGAAAATAAAAAACCTGACGGAAGCGATTGGGATATTTATAGTGATGGCTTAAAAATCTATACAACTATAGATTCAAAAATTCAGGAACATGCCGAAGAAGCTGTTCAGGCTCACATGAAAAATTTGCAAAAGCAATTCTTTGATGAGCAAAAAGACAACAGGAATGCACCTTTCTTAAAAATCACTCCGGAAGAAACCAAAAAAATCATGGATAATGCCATGAAAACATCAGAGCGTTGGCGAGTTATGAAAGATTTGGACAAATCTGAAGAGGAAATTATAGCGTCGTTTGAGGTCAAAACAAAAATGAAAGTCTTTTCATGGAAAGGCGAAATTGACACCTTGATGACACCTACGGACTCCATCAGATATTACAAACATTTTCTTCAGGCTGGTTTAATGTCAATGGAACCTAAAACTGGTCATATCAAGGCTTGGGTTGGCGGAATCGATTACAAATATTTTCAATATGACCACGTTGGTCAAGGCGCAAGACAAGTAGGCTCGACTTTCAAACCATTTGTTTATGCAACCGCCATCGAACAATTAGGAATGTCACCATGCGATTCGATTATTGATTCTCCGTTTACAATTCCGGTTGGAAGACATCATGTTACCGAATCCTGGACACCAAAAAACTCGGATAACAAATACCGCGGAATGGTTACTTTGAAAAAAGCTTTGGCTAATTCTATCAATACGGTTTCAGCAAAACTGATGGATAAAGTTGGACCGGAAGCTGTAGTTTCCTTAACCAAAAAATTAGGCGTAAAAGCAGATATTCCTACTCAGCCATCCATTGCACTTGGTGCAGTTGAAATTACGGTGGAAGATATGGTTGCGGCTTACAGCACTTTTGCCAATCAGGGCGTTTATATCAAACCGCAGTTCATCAGTAGAATCGAAGATAAAAATGGTGTCGTGCTTTACGAACCGGTTCCCGAAACGCATGATGTTTTGAACAAAGACATCGCTTATGCCGTTATCAAACTTTTAGAAGGTGTAACCGAAGAAGGTTCAGGAGTTCGTCTTAGAACACAAGGTGGCGGAAGCGGCGACAATCGCTGGACAGGCTATCCATATATGTTTACAAATCCAATTGCCGGAAAAACAGGAACATCCCAAAATCAATCTGATGGTTGGTTTATCGGAATGGTGCCCAATTTAGTTACCGGAGTTTGGGTTGGCTGCGAAGACCGATCGGCTCGTTTCAAAGGAATTACTTATGGTCAGGGCGCAACGGCAGCCTTACCAATTTGGGGTTATATGATGAAGAAATGTTATGAAGATAAAGATTTGCTCGTATCAAAAGATCCGTTTGAAAGACCTGATAATCTTTCGATAAAAGTAGACTGCTGGACACCGAGAAAAGTTGAAGTCGACTCGACTGCAGTTCCAACGGAAGAAGAAGAACAAAACCCGGAAGAATTTGGACTGTAATTTTTAGAAGCTATTTCCTGCTATCCGTTTCAATCTGTCATTGCGAGGAACGAAGACACACGAGCGAAGCGAACTGAGCGTAAGCTAATCCCATCACGATCGGCGAACGCAATGTCAGGATTTTCACTTCTATCAGGGCTAGAAAAAATAGAATATAACTAAACATGATTAACAAAAAAGTAAATTCCGTTACAGAAGCACTTCAAGGCATCGAAAACAACATGACTATCATGCTTGGTGGCTTTGGTCTTTGCGGTATTCCCGAAAACAGTATTGCTGAATTAGTAAAAAAAGAAACTACAGGTTTGACCTGCATTTCAAACAATGCCGGTGTCGATGATTTTGGACTTGGATTGCTTTTGCAAAAAAGACAAATCAAAAAAATGATTTCTTCCTATGTTGGAGAAAACGCCGAGTTTGAGCGCCAGATGCTTTCAGGAGAATTAGATGTTGAGCTAACGCCACAAGGAACTTTAGCCGAAAAATGTCGTGCTGCTCAAGCCGGAATTCCGGCATTCTTCACGCCTGCAGGTTACGGAACAGAGGTAGCTGAAGGAAAAGAAACACGCGAATTCAACGGGAAAATGCATGTAATGGAATTGGCCTATAAAGCTGATTTCTCAATCGTAAAAGCATGGAAAGGTGACGAAGCAGGAAACCTGATTTTTAAAGGAACAGCCCGAAACTTTAACGCTTGTATGGCTGGCGCCGGAAAAATTACGATAGCCGAAGTAGAAGAATTATTACCTGTTGGTTCATTAGATCCAAATCAAATACACATTCCCGGAATCTTGGTACAACGCATATTCAAAGGCGAGAAGTTTGAGAAAAGAATTGAGCAACGCACCGTTAGAAAAAAATAAACCATGTTAGGAAAAGAAGAAATAGCAAAAAGAATAGCCAAAGAAGTAAAAGACCGCTATTATGTAAACTTAGGAATCGGAATTCCAACCTTGGTCGCTAACTATGTCCGCAATGATATTTCAGTGGAATTTCAAAGTGAAAATGGCGTACTCGGAATGGGACCATTTCCGTTTGAAGGTGAAGAAGATGCCGATATCATCAATGCCGGAAAACAAACAATAACAACTTTGCCCGGAGCAAGCTTCTTTGATTCGGCGTTTAGCTTCGGAATGATTCGCAGTCAAAAAGTAGACTTAACCATTCTTGGCGCGATGGAAGTTGCCGAAAACGGTGATATTGCCAACTGGAAAATCCCGGGGAAAATGGTCAAAGGAATGGGTGGCGCAATGGATTTAGTAGCTTCTGCCGAAAACATAATCGTTGCCATGATGCATGTGAATAAAGCCGGCGAAAGTAAAATTTTAAAGAAATGTACGCTGCCATTAACTGGCGTTGGCTGTGTTAAAAAAGTGGTTACTGAACTTGCCGTTTTAGAAATAACGCCAAAAGGTTTCAAACTTTTAGAACGCGCACCTGGCGTTTCTGTAGAACACATTATCGCTTCAACTGAAGCCGATTTAATCATTGAAGGAGAAATCCCCGAGATGGTTATCGATTAAGATAATCCAATAAAACTTCTGAAGCATTTCCAAAAGTATTCACTTTTTCAGTGATGCTGACCGCTCGTTTTTTATTCAGTTTATAGGTCAAATCAAATTCGGTAGTGAACAATATTGCCGACATAAACGGGTTGTTGATATAGGTAACCAGCTTGTCACGAGCTGCATCAATCGTGTGAATTTCGACTACTTCTTCCTGTTGGAATTTATATTTAAGTTCCATTTTTAAAATGTCGTCTTCTACAATTGGGCGAACATAAATATTCATCAAATCAGTGTTTCCAATAGTTTTTGCTAAGGTTAATTTCGCAAAAGTTCCATCAGCTAAACTCGCTTTGACATTGCTATAAAAATCGGAAAAGGTTTCGGTAAAGACTGTCATTCTTGTTTGTATAATTCATTAAAGGTTTTGTATTCCGTCCTAAAGATTTTGCTTTTGGGTGTTTCTAGTTTTTCTGACCATTTTTTACCATTGTATTTATAAACGATAGAATCTGAAAAGGTTCTAATCAAGGCTTCATTTTCATCATTATAAGGTTTTGATTCGTCGCTGTTGATTGTAACTTTTTTGGAAGAAAGAGAAACTATTTTGTTTTCCACAAAATTAGGCTCAAACTCAGTCCAATCTCCATAAGGGCCATCAACTCCGGAAATATTTCTACTGATTAATTGCAAATTGTTATTTTCTATGAAAAATAAAAAGTTAGTTTGAGCATATCCGCAAGCCGGAACTCCATATGAGATTTCAAAGAATCGGTTGTCAAAGACTTTCCTTTTTCCATCAGGGAAAAGATCTTCATACAAAGACCAATCTCCTTCTTCTGATGTGTCAGCTGTCACTGGAAAGGAGAATAATTTTTTGCCTTTAAGGTAAAAATCCAAGCGGCAGAATGTAATTTCAACATTTTCTTTATTAAACCCTTTTTTCAAGGTTGAAGCTAAAACGGTGTCAAATACACTTGACTTACTTAATTTTTGAAAAATTAGAGTGTCTGTTTTTAGTGGCTTTTGGTTATTAACCAAAGTATCTGTATTGACAATTTTATCTTGACCATTAAACGAATCAGGAAGTCCACCGATTCTTTCTTCCTTACAAGAAAACAAAAGTATTGGAAGTGCTATGAGCAGCAGTTTTTTCATTTTCAATTTTAAAAAAACCAGCTCGCTACGAAAATTGCTGTAATCACACAAATCAAATCTACCAAAAGCATCGTTCCAAGCGTGTAGCGTGTATTCTTCACATTGATACTTCCAAAGTAAACTGCAATCACATAAAAAGTGCTTTCGGCACTACATTGAAAAATACTGCTTAATCTTCCCGTTAAGGAATCGGCTCCAAATGTATTCATCGAATCAATCAAAAAGCCTCTTGATCCTGCGGAACTAAAAGGACGAAGTATGGCAACGGGTAACGCATCCGTAATTCCCTTACTTACTCCCATACTAGAAAAACCAAACGCTATCCAATTACTAATAATTTCAAATAAACCGCTATTTCTAAATAAAGATATGGCAACTAACATTCCCAATACATAAGGAAAAATAGTAACTCCCGTTTTAATGCCATTATTTGCTCCGGAAACAAAAGCCTCAAAAACAGTAGTTTTAGCTTCAACAAATTTCTTCTCTTTAACAAAGGAAAATATCAACGTAAAAGCAATAATCACCACTAATATCAAAGCCGAAAGATTAGAGGTAAAATAATTTTTTCCGATTAAATCCAATTGGTTAACGTACATTAACAAACCAACTATACCAGCAATTAATCCCATCAAGACCACAATTAAAGAAGCGCTTTTGAAATTAATTTTTTGCTTGATTCCAACAATAAGAAACGCAGCAATCGTACCGATAAAAGAGGTAATAATACACGGCAGCATTACATCCGCAGGGTTAGTTGCATTGGCCGCAGCCCTGTAGCCAATAATTGAAGTTGCTATTAAGGTAAGTCCCGAAGCATGCAAACACATAAACATAATTTGTGCATCACTTGCTTTGTCTTTTTCTGGATTTATTTCTTGTAAACTTTCCATGGCTTTTAATCCAAATGGTGTAGCAGCGGAATCTAATCCAAGGAAATTTGCTGCGAAATTTAAGGTCATGTAGGATATAGACGGATGGTTTCTTGGAACCGTTGGAAAAACTTTTACAAAAACCGGACTCAATGCTTTAGCTAATTTTTCTGAGGCTCCGGAAATGATTAAGAGTTGCATCAATCCACAGAAAAAAGCCAAATACGCAATAAGAGGAAGAATTATATCAAGTAAAGTGTTTTTACACGTTGGCAATAATCCATCCGATTTTTGAATGCCTGAATAAATTTTAACAGTCTTTGCTTTATAAACATAAGTAGTATCTGCATTCAGTGTATCTCTGTTGATAATCATGGTTTGTTCAGGCGCTTTTTTGATGCTGTCCATGATAAATTTTGGCAGCTGTTCCAAATACTTTTCGGAAATTAAAATCGGATCATCTTTTTTCCCATTGAGAACATTATCAATAGTATAGCTGCTTCCGATGCACAAACTGAATATTACAAAAGCTATGGACGAAACAAAAATAGCCAGCCAAAATCTACTTAAAACCATAAGTTGTTTTTTTGTAAATATAGCATTTATCGATTTTGAATTAAAAAATTAAAGTCGTTTTTTATTTACAGCATTTATGAAGTAGTAAACAAAAGGTGAATTTTGATGAATATTTGTTAATAAAATGCGGATTTTAAGCTAGTGTTTATATATTTGCTGACTTTCGTTAAAACACAACAACCGTTTCAATAAAATTATGAAAAAGAATTACTTCTTATTGCTAACAATTATTTTTATTTCGTGTACAGTTTTTGGGCAATCACAGGCTGATGTCAAAAAAATTATTGCAAACTATGATTTGGCAAAACTGAAAAAAACCGAAGACTTTTATAGAAAAAAAGAACAGGCTGATAAAAGAAAAGCAATTGCCGTTGCTTTAACTAAAAATTGGCCGGTTATTATCAAAGATGCAGATGGTAATTTTTCTGAATTAATGAGACTTACTGCAGATGGTTTCCCTCTTTATTATTCTACACAAAATGTAAATGCAGCAAGAACTACCAGAGCAAATCACTTAAATACAGGCGGTTCTTTAGGCTTAACTTTAAACGGCCAGGGAATGGTTGCCAGAGTATGGGACGGTGGAAATGTTAGAGCTAGCCATACTGCTTTTGGCGGAAGGGTTGCCGTAATTGACAATCCGTCAAGCACGACAACTGCCGCGCATGGAACGCACGTTTGCGGAACTATGGTTGCCGCTGCTAGTCCAGCTGCTGTAAAAGGTATGGCGTATCAAGCGAATGCCAGAACATTCGACTGGAATTCGGACGATTCAGAAGCTATATCAGAAGCGCAACTTGGAATGCTTATCTCCAATCACTCTTATGGTGTTCCTATTACAAGTGATGGAACAACTCTGCCTTCGTGGTTCATAGGCGCATATACATCTGAAGCTTATGTTTGGGATGAACTTGCTTATAATGCTCCTTATTTCCTGCCTGTAATGTCGGCCGGAAATGATGGTCAAAATGAAAATAATCCAGATCCAATTTTATTTGAATATGATAAACTAACTTCTAATAAAACAGCAAAAAACAATTTAGTTGTAGCCAGTTGCGGAGATGTTTCTCCACAAAGCAATGGAACAGTTGATCCATCGACCGTAATCATCAGTTCATTTAGCAGCCAAGGTCCAACAGATGATTTAAGAGTAAAACCGGATATTACAGGAAATGGGGCAAATGTGACCTCAACATCAAACGGAAGTAATACTGCTACAGCACCTATGTCGGGTACATCAATGGCTTCGCCAAATGTTGCCGGAACTTTAGTTTTAGTACAACAGCATTATAAAAATGTAAACAATAGCTTTATGCTTGCTGCCACACTAAAAGGTTTAGCTTGTCATACGGCTGATGATGCAGGAAATGTAGGCCCTGACGCTAATTTTGGATGGGGATTATTAAATGCTAAAAAGGCAGCAGAAACTATTACTTCTAACGGATTAACTTCCTGGATTTCGGAAGAGAATTTAACCACGGGTCAGGTTTTTACAATGAATGTAAATTCAAATGGAACTACTCCTTTAATAGCTTCCATTACCTGGACAGATTTGCCTGGTCAGGTAAATAATGGCTCTTTACCTGCAAATGATCCAACTCCAGCCTTAGTAAATGATTTAGATATTAGAATTACAAGAAACACCACAACTTATTACCCTTGGAAATTAAATTCTGATCCAAGCTTACCGGCAATAAGAACAGGTGATAATGCGGTTGATAATGTTGAGCAGGTAAAAATTGACGCTCCAACCGCGGGAGAATATACCATTACTGTTACTTCTAAAGGAGCCTTAGTGACCGGAAGTCAAAAATATTCACTGGTTATTACCGGTATAAGCTCCGCTTTTGCAATCAATTCAACTTCAGATAACTTAACGGTTTGTGCTAGTCAAAATGCCGTATATACTTTTAATTATTCTCAATCAGGTTCGGGTACAACAACATTTTCAGCAGTTGATTTGCCAAGTGGGGCTTCCGCTTCCTTTTCTCCGGCAACTTTAACCGCTAATGGAACAGTCACTATGACAATTTCTGGTCTAACAAATATTACTCCTGATGAGTATTTTGTTGGTATCAGAGGAACAAACGCTACTGAAACTGAAACCAGATATAAGTCGTTACGTGTTTTCAATGAAACTTTCCAACCAATAACTTTGCAAAGTCCAACAAATACTCAAAACGGATTGTCAACTACTACTAATTTAACGTGGAATAGTCAAACCAATGCCCAAATTTATAGAGTACAAGTTTCAACATCACCAAACTTTACAACTTTATTAACTGACGATTTTGTAACTGATAATGAATACCATCTTTCCGGACTAAGTCAGGCATCAAGATATTATTGGAGAGTAATTCCTTCTAATGATTGTGGCTCAGGTGTATCAGCTAATGCGACTGTTTATTCATTTGACACCGGAATATTATCTTGCGACCAAACTTTCACTGCAACTGATTTTTCAAATAATTTTATTGATTCCAGACCAAACTCAGAAGCCACTGTTCCATTAACAATTACTGGTGGATATACCATTGGAGATATTAATGTAAATATGGTCATTACACATACATGGATTGGCGATATAACGGTAACCCTTGAAGGTCCGGCTTCCATTGGAAGTCCAGTTTTTACTTTATTGGACATTCCTTGTGGTGATAATCAAGACATCAATTGTACGATGGATGATGATGGTGAGGTTCCTGCTTGTAGCGGAATTCCGGCTGTGTCGGGAAATATTAAGCCTGTTAGTCCTTTAAATGCTTTGAACACTTTGCCGGCTGATGGTGTATGGGTTTTAAGAGTTTTAGATCACAATAATGAAGATGGCGGAACTATTGATAGCTTCAGTATTAACTTATGCCGCGTTCAAGTTGCGTTAGGTGTCGCTACGAATCCTATTTTAAATAGTAGTGTTTATCCAAACCCAACTAAAGGTCTTGTTAATGTTTCGATTCCTGAATTGACAGATAAAGCAACTATAAATTTATACGACTTACAAGGAAGACAAATTCTTTCAAAAGAAACCAATCAAGTGAATACTTCATTTGGAATTGAAAATCTTCAGGACGGAATTTATTTGGTTAATATCCAAAATGATTTAGGCTCAATCACTAAAAAGATAGTCTTGAGAAGAAACTAAAACTAATAAAAAGTCCTCTCGTTCCAAAAAACGAGAGGACTTTTTTTATACATGAATAATTTCGTCTTCTATCAATAACTCTTCTCTTCGCAGTCGAAGAAAGATTTGTGCCACAGCAATTACATCTTTCTCGCAATAGATTACAATTCGGTCAATGTCTTTTTCGACATAATAAACGTGTGCAACCTGACTCCCGTCGATATCGCCTTTTGGAGATGGAATTCCGAGAATTTTAGTCAATAGTTTTAAGGATGTGAAATGTTTATAGTCGCCAAATTTCCACAACTCCAATGTGTCCAAATGTGGAATTTCCCATGGCTTTTTACCAAATAAATTCAGTTTGTTCGGAATAGCAATTTGGTTAATTATCATTCGTCGGGCAATAAACGGAATGTCAAATTCTTTGGCGTTATGGCCACACAAAACATGCTGCGCCTGGTTAAAGTGATTCTCTAGTAAATTAGAAAAATCCTTTAAAATCTTTTTCTCTTCACCAAAAAAAGAGGTAACCCTAAAATTTCGAATGTCTCCTTTATTGACAAAATACCCAACCGAAATACAGACAATTTTTCCAAACTCAGCCCAAATTCCGGCGCGGTCGTAAAAATCTTCCGGAGTAAATTCATCGCATCTTTGGTACTGCGTTTTTTGTTCCCAAAGCTGTTTCATATCGTCATCCAAAGAAAGAAAGTTTTCTTCTTCGGGAACAGTTTCAATATCGAGAAAAAGGATATTATTGAGGTTTATCTTTTCTATCATCACAAATAAATTTAGGAATTTACCGACTTAAAATTAAGTAATGTAATTCAAATATGAAAGAAAAAGTTTAAAAAAGTGATTGCTGCTTTGACGGACTTTCGTGTTCTAACAACCATTTTTTGCGCCACAAACCGCCGGCATAACCGGTTAACGAACCGTCAGTTCCAATTACGCGGTGACATGGAACGACAATCCAAAGTGGATTTCTACCATTGGCGGAAGCCACAGCGCGAATCGCTTTTACATCGCCCAGCTTTTTAGACAAATCGAGATAAGACATGGTTTTTCCAAAAGGAATATTCAATAATTCCTGCCAGACTTTTTGCTGAAAATCGGTTCCTTGTGGATTTAGTTTGAAATCAAAATGGTTTCGCTGGCCATTAAAATATTCGTGAAGTTGGGAAACGCATTCCTTAAGATTCTTTGGAATTTTAGTAGTAATCGCACCTTCACTTAAAACAGAAATTTCAGAAATGCCATTTTCGTCTCCAACGATTTTGGTGATTCCAAGTGGCGATTCTATGAAGGCTGTTTCCATTTGATAAAGTTATCAAATATTATTTTGAAAAGCTATAAATATAATCTTCGAGTGCTTTCAATTGCTCGTCGCTCATACTTTTGGTGATGGCGAAATTGGTTTTCATAATGTCGTACTGACTTGGGTCAATGATTGGTTCGCTTTCTTCTTTTAAGAATAGAACAATGCTTGCATTTTTCTCTTTGTAGATTTTTGCAATGTCCTGCAAACTTGGTCCGATTATTTTTTGATCGGGTTTATGACAGGCGATACAATTTCCTTCTCCTTCAAAAAGTTCTTTGCCTGAAATTTTAATTGCTGTTTCGTCAATTGATGTATCTGTCTTTTCATCTTTATTTTGACAGCCAATAAATGTGAACAATGCAATAAGAAATACTAACTTCTTCATCTATTTCTTTAATAAAATAGCTGCCTCTTTAGCAAAATAAGTCGAAATCAAACTTGCTCCTGCTCTTTTGATGCACATTAATTGCTCCATCATGATTTTGTCATGGTCAAGCCAACCTCTTTCGGAAGCTGCCTTAATCATAGCATATTCTCCCGAAACGTGGAAAACCGTTACCGGAACATTGACTGCATTTTTGACTTCGCGAACAATATCTAAATACGCAATTCCTGGTTTTACCATTACCATATCAGCGCCTTCTTCAACATCCATCAAAGCTTCTTTTACTGCTTCAATTCTGTTAGCATAATCCATTTGATAAGTTTTTTTATCTTTTGGCACTTCGACATCGGCTTCTCTTGGCGCACTATCCAAAGCATCTCGAAACGGACCGTAAAACGCAGAAGCATATTTGGCCGAATAACTCATAATGCCAACATTTGGAAATCCGGCTGCATCTAATCCTTGGCGTAATCGTAAAACTCTTCCGTCCATCATATCGCTTGGCGCTACAAAATCGGCTCCGGCCTGGGCATGAGAAACTGCCATTTTTACCAAAGCTTCGTTCGTTGCATCGTTTGCAATATCTCCGTTTTCAATGATGCCATCGTGACCGTAAATAGAATATGGATCTAAAGCTACATCAGGCATTACAATCATTTCCGGACAAGCTGTTTTGATAGCTTTAATAGCTTGCTGCATCAATCCGTTTGGATTCCATGCTTCTTTTCCCGTGTTGTCTTTCAGGCTTTCGTCAACTTTCACATAGATGTTTACAGCGCGAATTCCGAGAGCATATATTTCCTTTACTTCTTTAACTGTCAAATCAATCGAACGACGGAAAATACCTGGCATCGATGGAATTTCAGACTGATAATTTTCACCTTCTGTGATGAACATTGGGAACATAAAATCAGCCGGACTTAAACTGGTTTCACGCACTAAGGAACGAATGCTTTCGTTAACGCGTAATCTTCTGCCTCTTTGTAGTGGGAACATATTATTTTATTTTTCTCGCAAAGGCGGAAAGGCACAAAGCGAATGTTTTTTGACTATTTTATATCCAATCTATAGGATTTTCTAATACTTTAATTAATTTTTCTTCTGCGCTTCCGGCTTCAGGATGATGATCATAAACCCATTGCACATGTGGTGGTAAACTCATCAAAATCGATTCGATTCGACCGTTGGTTTTTAATCCAAATAGAGTTCCTTTATCGTGTACCAAATTGAATTCGACATAACGGCCACGACGGATTTCCTGCCAGGTTTTTTGTGCTTCTGTATAGTTTAAATCTTTTCTTCTTTCTACAATTGGAACGTAAGCTTCGAGGAAACTATTGCCAACTTCTGAAACAAAGTTAAACCAATCTTCCATTTTCATAGCTTCAGATTCTTTACAATAATCGAAAAACAAACCACCTATTCCGCGTGCTTCATTTCGGTGTGCGTTCCAAAAATACCCATCACATTGTTTTTTATATTTTGGATAAAACTCGGAATTATGTTTATCACAGGCCGTTTTACAGGTTTGGTGAAAATGTTTCGCATCTTCTTCAAACAGATAATAAGGCGTTAAATCCTGTCCGCCACCAAACCATGAGTTAATTATATTTCCACTATCATCATACATTTCGAAATATCTCCAATTGGCATGAACGGTTGGCACCATCGGACTTTTTGGATGAATCACCAAACTCAATCCGCAGGCAAAAAAATCGGCTTCGCCAACGTTGAACATCTTTTGCATTGCTTCGGGTAATTTTCCGTGAACAGCAGAAATGTTTACACCACCTTTTTCAAAAACTTCCCCATTCTCAATCACACGTGTTCTTCCTCCACCGCCTTCTGGTCGTTCCCAAATATCTTCACGGAATTTGGCAACACCATCAACGGATTCAAGACCTGAACAGATTTGGTCCTGTAAATTTTGTATGTATGAAAAAAACTTATCTTTCATTTATGATTTATATTCCTTAACCGCTTCAATAAAAGCTTTCGCATGATCTACCGGAATATTTGGTAAAATTCCGTGACCAAGGTTTACGATATAATTGTCTTTCCCGAATTCGTTTATCATTTCGTGAACCATTTTTTTGATGGTTGGAATTGGAGAAAGCAAACGACTTGGATCAAAATTTCCTTGCAATGTGATTCTTCCGCCAGATAAATAACGTGCATTTCTAGCTGAGCATGTCCAGTCAACACCTAGCGCTGAGGCTTTTGATTTTGCCATGTCATTTAAGGCAAACCAGCATCCTTTCCCGAATACGATAACCTTGGTGTCTTCGGCTAATGCATCTACAATTTGGTTGATGTACGGCCATGAAAATTCGTTATAATCAACTGGCGATAACATTCCGCCCCACGAATCAAAAATCTGAATAGCGTTGCAGCCTGCTTTTACTTTTTCTTTTAAATATAAAATTGTAGTGTCGGTTATTTTTTGCAATAAAGTATGAGCCGCTACCGGATTTGAAAAGCAAAATCCTTTGGCTGTGTCAAAACTTTTGGAACCTTTCCCTTCTACAGCATAACAAAAAATTGTCCATGGTGAACCTGCGAAACCAATTAACGGAACCTCATCGTTTAGCATTTCTTTTGTCAATTTTATGGCATCAAAAACGTAACCCAAAGTCTCGTGAACATCCGGAACAAAGGTTTTATTCACATCTTCCATCGTTCGGATTGGGTTTGGAATAATTGGTCCCAAATTGTCTTTTAGTTCCACGTGAATTCCCATCGCGCGAGGCACAACCAAAATATCCGAAAACAAAATCGCTGCATCCGGTTTTACAATTCTGATTGGCTGAACGGTGATTTCAGCTGCTAATTCAGGAGTTTCACAACGTGTAAAGAAATCATATTTATCGCGCAACGCACGGAATTCCGGTAAATATCTTCCTGCCTGACGCATCATCCAAACTGGTGGGCGTTCAACGGTTTCGTTATTTAAGGCTCTTAAAAAAAGGTCGTTTTTAATCATTTTATTGTCTATAATATTCTATTGTCTTCATAATTACGCTTTCAACCGTTGGCTGATTGGCGATAATTCTGTTTGGTGTTACATATTTTAATGCTTCAGCTGTTGTGTTGCCAATGCAAAAGCAATCTTCATTTTCAATTTTATTTTCCTGCAAATAACTTTTAACTCCGGATGGACTAAAAAATAGTATCCCACTTGGTGTGAAAGTAATTTTATGTGTTGTTAGAATCGTTTCATAAACTTCAATCTCATCTAACGTAATTTCAACTAATCGCAACGCGTCTGGCAAAAAGTCTCTACGGATATTTCCACAAAAAAAGGTAAAACTGTTTTTCGCATATTGGTTACAAATAAGTGACGCTAATTCGGCAGCATAATCAGAATCGGCTACCACTTCAAAATCATTTTCTTCCAACAGTGCTTTGGTCTTTTCACCAACACAAAAACATTTTCTGCTTTTTATTTCAGCTAACCTTTTATTTCTAAGAACACTTTCGACTGCATTTTGACTTGTAAAAATCAGATAGTCGTTTATTGTTTCAATCTCAAAATCCTTGTTTTGAATACGAATAAAATCTTCATCAAAAACTGAAAAATCCGCACTCAACAAGGTTTGCTTTTGTTTATCAGAAAGCTTCTTGGTTGATACTATGCGAATTTGATTTTGCATTACTTTTTCAATTCGTTTTTGATTTTCTTCATCAGTTCTGCTCCTCCATTTTCTAAAATTTCCTGAGCCGAATTAAATCCTAATTTTTTCCACTCCGAAATGTCGACCGCCTTTTCAATTTCCAGTTTTTGCTTCCCGTCAATAGATAACAAAACCCCTTTGAAATCTATAGTATCGTCATGTTCGTTATACTTTGCTAAAGCTCCAATTGGCGCTGTACAACCGCCCTCGAGAGTTCGCAAAAATTGCCTTTCGATATACGTGCAAATTTCGGTTTCGATATCATTGAGTTGTGAAACAGCATCAATAGTAAACCCATCATTTTCCATCGCGACGATAACCATTGCTCCTTGTGCCGATGCCGGAATCATCCAATCTAAATTGGTAAAACTATCCGGTTTTAGATTAATTCGTTCCAAACCTGCTGCGGCAAATACTGCTCCGTTCCAATCGTTATCTTTCAGTTTTTGCATTCTGGTATTCACGTTTCCGCGTAAATCGACAACGGTATGATTTGGGTATTTATTCCACCATTGTGCCTGACGACGTAAACTTCCGGTTGCGATTGTTCCGTTATTTTCAAGAAAGCTTAAATCACCTTTATGTACCAAAATGTCCAACACATTCGCACGTTCTAAAACTGCTGCCTGCACGATTCCTTTTGGTAAAGCTGTTGGCACATCTTTCATCGAATGCACTGCAATATCGACTTGCCCATTTATCATGGCAATGTCTAAGGTTTTGGTAAAAATTCCGGTGATTCCGAGTTCGTAAAGTGGTTTGTCAAGAATGATATCACCATCTGATTTAACCGCGACAATTTCTGTTTTATAGCCTAAATCTTGAAGTTGTTTTTGAACCGTGTGGGCTTGCCAAAGTGCTAGTTCGCTATCGCGCGTTCCTATTCGTATTGTTTTTTCTTTCACTTTGAGCATTATTTTTTTATTATTCTCGCAGAGGCGCAGAGACGCTAAGTTTTAAAAAAATGATTTCTCTTGTTCCAATTGAAATACTTTTTCAATCCACTCAATTCCTTCATCCATTGAATCGCCATCTTTTAGGTGATTTACAAAATGATTTGTGATTTTTTGGATGATTTTATTGCTGATTAATTCGGCTTGCTCTTCGTCAAAATTGGAATTCTTTTTACGTTGCGCATTCAACTCACTTTCTTTAATGGCATTTAATTTTTCTTTCAACGCCTGAATGGTTGGGGCAAACTTTCTGTTTTTTGTCCAAGCTGTAAATTCTTCTTTGATTTCATCAATGATGGCTTCAGCTGCCGGTATGTGTAGTTTTCTATTCTCTAATGTTTCATCTGTAATTTGGGAAAGATGATCCAGGTGAATCAACGTCACGCCTTCTATATCCTGAACATTTTCGTTTACATTTTTCGGAATCGATAAATCTAAAATCAACAATGGTTTTTTCAGATTCAAAATTGCTTTGTCAATTGTTGGGTTTTGAGCACCGGTTGCCACGACAACTATATCTGCCTTTTGTAATTCTAACTGCAAATCGGCATAATCTTTTACGATTAGATCCAGCTTTTGAGCAAGTTTCTCCGCTTTATCTTTTGTTCTGTTGATTAAGGTTATATGGTCGTGTTTGGTATGTTTAACCAAATTTTCGCAAGTGTTTCTGCCAATTTTTCCGGTTCCGAAAAGTAGGATGTTTTTATTCGCAATGTCTTCTACGTTTCTAATAATATATTGTACCGAAGCAAATGAAACCGAAGTTGCGCCAGTTGAAATCTCCGTATCCGTTTTAATTTTTTTGCTGGCCTGGATAACTGAATTTAGTAGTCTTTCCATGAAAGAATTTACTAATCCGTTTGATTTACTTTGGATAAATGCAATTTTTAATTGACTGATAATCTCGAAATCTCCAAGAATTTGGCTGTCTAAACCAGTTCCAACACGGAACATATGACTAACAGCATCTTGATTTTTGTAGATATAAGCCACTTCCTGAAATTCTTCAACTGTTCCTTGACTGTTTTCGCAAAGCAATTTGATTAACTGATATGGATGATTGGCAAAACCATAAATTTCGGTTCTATTGCAAGTTGAAGTAACGATTAGCGATTCAATTCCTTCAGCTTCGGCTTGCATCAGCAAGGTCGATTTAGCTTTGGCATCCAAACTAAATTTCCCTCTTACCTTAGCATCTGCTTTCTTATAACTCAACCCGATGGCGTAAAATGAAGTGTGCTTCGTCATATTAAAATTTTCCATATTATACTTTCCTTAAAAAGTTCAACAAAAATATTACTAACCAATTTATAAAAGTAACGCTGTAAGGACTTTTTGTATCGCTGTGAGATATTTTAAACCAAAATGCTATATACAACGTAAATTCTATTAAATTTGTACTGAAATCAAGTGCTCGTAACTTCTTTATGTAGACTCGTTCTAAATAATATTTTTGCTTGACTTCAAAAACATATACGAAAAAATATCGCTATGGGTTCTCAAGAGGAAATAAAAATTGAAAATGATTTTATTTTAATTCGATTTCAGAATGATGGAAATGAAAATTTTTATGTAAAAAGGCCTATTACACAAGGGCTTATTCAATTTCACTTTGGCATAAAAGGAAAGGCAAAATTTGTTTTCAATGAAGGAACTTATGCCTTAGAATTAAAAGATGAAAAGTCACTTTTGTTCTATAATCCACAAAAAGAATTGCCGCTAAATTTAGAATTAGCACCAAATTCATGGGTGATTTCCGTGATAATTTCGATTCAAAAATTCCACGGATTGTTTTCAAATGATGCCAATCATATTCCGTTTTTGAGCGAAGAAAATAAAGACCGGAAATATTATAAAGAGAACGATATAAGTCCGTCAATGGCAATTGTTCTTAGCCAACTCTTTCATTACAACTTAAATCCACAGATTAAAAACCTGTATTACAAAGGAAAAGGATACGAATTATTGAGCTTGTATTTCAATCGTTCTGAAGATCCAAATGCAGAACAATGTCCGTTTTTAGTTGATGAAGAAAACGTTTTAAAAATCAGAAAAGCAAAAGAAATTATCATCACCAATATGGCCGAACCTCCAGGTTTGGAAGAACTGGCAGATAAAGTTGGTTTGAGTCTGAAAAAACTAAAAATGGGTTTCAAACAGATTTATGGCGATACGGTTTATGGTTATTTATTCGATCATAAAATGGATTATGCCCGACAATTATTGGATTCCGGTTCTTATAACGTAAATGAAGTTGGGCTAAAAATTGGTTACAGCACCGGAAGCCATTTTATTGCGGCTTTCAAGAAAAAGTTTGCCACAACACCAAAGAAATATTTGATGTCATTAAACCAAAACGCATAACACAAAAAGAGTATTATTTTATATAAAATTGCCAAATGAAAGGAGTATTATTAGTAAACCTAGGTTCACCCGAAAGCCCAACACCAAAAGACGTAAAGCCTTATTTAGATGAATTTTTGATGGATAAATACGTAATAGATGTTCCGTATTTATTGCGCGCTTTATTAGTCAGAGGAATTATTCTGCAAACGCGTCCTAAAAATTCCGCTCATGCGTATAGCCAAATATGGACACCGGAAGGTTCGCCACTGATTGTGTTTTCAAAAAAAATGCATCAAAAAGTTGAAAAATTGGTTGATGTTCCAGTGGCTTTAGCCATGCGTTACGGCACGATGACCATTCAAAAGGGATTGCAGGAACTGAAAGACAAAGGCGTTACCGAAGTAATGTTGTTGGCTTTATATCCGCAGTATGCAATGGCATCAACTACTACCATTTGGGCTTTAGCCGATGAATTACAAAAATCGCATTTCCCGGAAATGACCATCACCAAAGTTCCGGCATTTTATAACAAACCCGATTTTATTCAGGCTTTGGCCAATTCTATCAAAAAGCATTTGAGCAACTTTGAATACGATCATTTATTGTTTTCGTATCACGGAATTCCAAAAAGACATATCCGTAAAACTGATGTGACGAAATCGCATTGCACTATTGATGGAAAATGCTGTGTAACAGATTCGCCTGCTCATGAATTTTGTTATCGCCACCAATGTTATGAAACAACAAGACAAGTAGTGGAATTATTGGGAATTCCGGAAGGAAAATACAGCCAAACTTTTCAATCGCGCTTAGCAGGAGACAAATGGTTAACGCCTTATACTGATGTTGAAATAAACAAAATGCCCGAAAAAGGAATTAAGAAATTGGCCGTTGTAACTCCGGCTTTCGTTGCTGATTGTTTGGAAACCTTGGAAGAAATTGCCATGCGTGCCAACGAAGAATTTAAATCCCACGGCGGCGAAGAATTTTTTGCCGTTCCATGTATGAATGATGAAGACGAATGGTGTGGTGTTGTGGCCAATTGGATAAAAGAATGGAATAAATAACTTTTATGAAAATAGGTAGTTTGTTTTTGATTGCTGTTTTGTTTTTTTCATGTACAAAAAAGTCAACTTCTGATAATACGGAAACGGGTACGCATGAAACCGTTTCGGTTGATAAACAAAACTCTGATTGGCAGGCTGGATTTAATTTAACCCATGATATTGATGTTGATTCAATCAATGGAAAACCTGTCCGCTTTTATGTGAAAAATAAAAAATGTCATCAGCTTGCAATTGATTTCTATTATGGAAAATATCGTCCTACCGATGAAGAACGAACAGACACGCTACTTTCTTTAGCTGTTTCGGAAGACAATGATTTGAGGCCATTTTACCGATGGATTTTGAATAAGACCATTTTAATTGCCGATGGTGCTCTTGGCGAATACACAGGAGTTCCGGCAAGAGAATATGCTGAGAAATTCCCCGAAGAGTTTTTTGAGTATATGGAAATCGATAAGTCCAATGAAAAATATAATTTTTGGACGGAATCCATACAGTATAGCGGATTTTATGATACTGATGATTATAAAAACCCGGAAGCAATCAGAAAACAATTGATATCAACTATGGTTAAAAACAGTAATAAAGATTTGAAAAAGAGAATTACTAAATTCGCTTTAGATTGTTTTCCAAACAAAAGTAATTTAGATTAATATGGAACTCTACAACTACATAAAATCGCTTCACCTCATCTTTGTCATCACTTGGTTTGCGGGTTTGTTTTACATCGTTCGGTTGTTTGTTTACCAAATTGAAGCCAACGACAAACCTTCGCCCGAGAAAGAAATTCTGCAAAAACAATACAAAATAATGGCGTATCGTTTGTGGTACATCATCACCTGGCCAAGTGCTTTTTTGGCAGTGTTTTTTGCCATTTGGTTGTTATTGATAATGCCGGTTTGGTTGCAAATGCCATGGATGCAGATCAAATTGGTATTTGTAGTTTTACTAATTGCCTACCAGATAAAATGTCATCTTATTTATAAAGAGTTACAAAACGATATATTTAAACACAGCTCCAATTTCATGCGATTGTGGAATGAAGGCGCAACGATTATTCTGTTTGCCGTTGTTTTTTTAGTAATTTTAAAAAATGCTTTCAACTGGATTTATGGCGTCATCGGAATCGTTTTATTTTCAGTTTTGATAATGCTTGGGTTTAAATTTTACAAACGTATTCGCGAGAAAAACAAATCTTAAAATGCTCAACGGCTTAAAAATGTCAATGCTTTCACTTCGAATTAGGATTTTCCTATCGATGATTATATTGATATTAATTGCTTCCATTTTGATGGCTTCCATCTCGATTATTCAGTTTAAAAATGAAGCCAAAGATTACCATCAGAAACGTTTAGACCAAAAAGAATTCGCTATAAAAGAGCATATCAATTATGTGCTGGCTAATACCACTTATCCGCTTACGGAAAAAAATCTTCCTTTAATTTTTAAGGATAAAATTCACGAATTAGCAGACATCCACAACCTTGAAATCAATATTTATGGCCTGAACGGGATGTTATTAAAATCATCCAAAGCTTCCTTTTCTGTTGACAAAGTAGCGCCGCCAATTCCGAATTATGTTCTGAAATTGGTTCAGTCTTCTGTAGAAAAAAGATACGTTGATATCAAAAGTGTCAACGGTGTCAAAAACCGATCTTCGTATAGCCAAATCAAAGATGACAAGTTTAAACCGTTGGGCATTTTAAACATTCCTTATGTAGAAGATGATGGTTTTTATGAAACGGAATTACAGCAATTTCTACTGCGTTTGAGCCAGGTTTATTCCTTTATGTTAATTATCGCATTTGCTTTGGCGTATTTCCTTGCGAGTTATATTACCAAATCGTTAAAGACTATTTCGGATAAAATAAATGAAACAAGCCTGAACCAAAAGAACGAGAAAATCGTTATTGAAGCTAACAGCAGAGAAATCAATTCATTGATAAACGCCTATAATCAAATGGTGGACAAACTGGAAGATAGTGCCACGATGCTTGCCCAAAGCGAACGGGAACAGGCTTGGCGCGAAATGGCAAAACAAGTAGCACACGAAATCAAAAATCCGTTGACGCCAATGCGTTTGACAGTACAAAGTTTCCAGCGAAAATTTGATGCCAATGATCCCGAATTAAAACAAAAACTCAACGATTATTCCAAGACTTTAATTCAGCAGATTGATACGATGAGTGCTGTGGCTTCTGCGTTTTCAAACTTTGCTTCGATGCCGGCGCAACAAAATGAAACGCTAAATGTGGTTCAGGTTGTGGAATTGGCTTTGGATATTTTCAATGAAGATTTTATTGTTTTTAAAAGCAATAAAGAATATGTGATTTCGAAATTGGACAGAACACAATTGATTCGGATTATCACCAATTTGGTTAAAAACGCCATTCAATCCATTCCGGATGAACAGGAAGAAAAGAAAGTTTTGGTTTCGGTTAACGAAGTGGAAAACGATGTTATCATCACTGTTGAAGACAATGGAATTGGTATAGATTCTGAAAATATTGATCATGTTTTTGAACCTAAATTTACCACAAAAACCAGCGGAATGGGTTTAGGTTTAGGAATTATAAAAAACATTATAGAAAATTACAAAGGAACTATTACTTTTGAAACAGAACTCGGTAAAGGAACAACGTTTTTTGTTTCGCTGCCTATTGTTAAATAAAACATCATAACCATGAACTTCGAAAACATACTCGTTGCGGTAGAAAACGGCATTGGACAAATCACCATCAATCGCCCGTCAAAATTAAATGCGCTCAATGTAGCGACAATTCAGGAATTGCACGATGCTTTCGAAAGTCTGGAAAGCAATACTGATGTCAGAGTTATAATCATTACCGGAGAAGGTGAAAAGGCTTTTGTAGCTGGTGCTGATATTTCAGAATTTGCTAACTTTTCTATTGAAGAAGGTGCGCAATTAGCCGCTCAGGGTCAAGAATTGCTTTTTGATTTTGTTGAGAATTTAAAAAAACCAACCATTGCTGCCGTTAATGGTTTTGCACTTGGTGGTGGAC
The DNA here is from genome assembly GCF_004797125.1 of Flavobacterium sangjuense. Classification (NCBI taxonomy): domain Bacteria; kingdom Pseudomonadati; phylum Bacteroidota; class Flavobacteriia; order Flavobacteriales; family Flavobacteriaceae; genus Flavobacterium; species Flavobacterium sangjuense. Next base: position 749,391 of record NZ_CP038810.1, on the reverse strand, counting down.
TAGAATTAGCGATGGCATGTCATTTCAGAATTGCTTCCGATAATGCCAAAATGGGTTTGCCGGAAGTTTCTCTTGGCGTAATTCCGGGTTATGGCGGAACGCAACGTTTGCCACAATTAATCGGTAAAGGACGTGCAATGGAAATGATAATGACTGCAGGAATGGTTTCTGCTGAAGATGCTTTTCGTGCCGGTTTAGTCAACCATGTTGTGCCACAGGCTGAACTTTTAGATTTTACAAAAGGCATCGCAACCCGAATTATGAGAAATTCTCCTTTCGCCATCGGTAGAGCCATAAAATGTGTCAATGCCAACTTCAAAGAAGGTATAAATGGTTATGAAACCGAAATCAGAAACTTTGGTAAATGTTTTGGCACCGAAGATTTTAAGGAAGGAACAACTGCATTTTTGGAAAAGAGAAAAGCTGAGTTTAAAGGGAAATAAACAAAAAAGGAGAACTAAATGTTCTCCTTGTTATTTCTCCCCTTCCCATTCGGCATAAAACTGCGAAAGGAAATTTTCCATGTATTTGTGACGTGCTTCAGCTATTTTTTTACCTGTCGGCGTATTCATCTTGTCTTTTAACAAAAGTAGTTTTTCATAGAAATGATTCAATGTTGGCGATTCGGAAGCTTTGTATTCTTCCTTGCTCATATTGAATTTTGGTGCAATTGCCGGATTGTATAACGCTCTGTTTTTAAAGCCTCCATAATTGAAACATCTTGCAATTCCGATGGCACCAATGGCATCTAATCTATCGGCATCCTGAACAATCTGCAATTCTTTTGAGTTAAACTGCTGCCCAAAATTTCCGCCTTTAAACGAAATATTTTCAATAATGTTGATGACATGAACGATTGTTTCTTCGGAAACATTTTCAGCTTCCAGAAAAGCCCGGGCGGTTCTTGGACCAACGGTTTCATCACCATCGTGGAATTTACTGTCGGCAATATCGTGAAGCAGCGCACCTAGTTTGACAACGGTTATATCGCAATCTTCTTCCTGGGCAATTAAAAGTGAATTTTTGTAAACGCGTTCAATGTGAAACCAATCGTGTCCGCCTTCGGCATTTTCCAATTTTTCTTTTACAAACGCAATGGTAGTATTTATTAATTGAGCTGAATCCATTATTTTAATTAAAAAATGTTGCCTTGAAATACAACAAGACAACATCTATTCTCTATTTTCTTTTCTCTCTTGTCACCCTGAGCGCAGTCGAAGGGCTGTTTTCTATTATTTTATCATTGCCGGTTCAACCCATTTAAAAATGGTAGATTCAGCCGGAATCACTAATCTTTCGGAAACTTTTGCCATTCTGGCTGGTAATTTCATTAGATAATCTCTGGCTTTTTCGGCTTCATCTGTCAAGCCGGAAAGCTTATCTATTTCCCATTTTTCGATTAGCTTTTGCATAATATCAACATAATCTGAAGCGGTGTAAACACCTATTCGTTGAGCTGAATCTGAAAAATTTAAAAAAGCAGAACTTATTTTCTCGCCTGATTCTCTTAAGAATTGAGCTGGCATAACAATTTTTTGCTTCATCATATAGTTGAATGCCAATAACATTTCGCTTGGATCAACTTTAAAAATCTGAGTTACAAATTCGCTGTAAGCATGATGATGACGCATTTCGTCACCGGCAATCATTTTACATATTTTTGATAATTTCTTATCGCCGTATTGTTTTGCTATTTGTGAAACTCTATTGTGTGAAATGTAAGTTGCTAATTCCTGAAAACTAGTATAAACAAAGTTCTTATATGGATCGCGTCCAGTTCCGATATCGAATCCATCAGCAATTAAATGTTGTGTTGTGATTTCAACTTCGCGCATATTTACACGACCTGATAAGTACAAGTATTTGTTCAACAAATCACCATGACGGTTTTCTTCACCTGTCCATTGACGAACCCATTTACTCCAAGGATTATTTTCAACCTGACCAACACCGTCAACATCCATCAACCAGGATTCGTAGGTTGGCAAAGCTTCTTCGGTAATGGTATCACCAACAAGTGTCACCCAAAAATCATAGGGTAAGTCTTTCGCTATTTCACGTAACTCTTTTACCTCTTCAAAGAAATTTTCATCTTCAGAATTAGGTAAAAAATCTGATGGCTGCCAAATTTTTTCGATTGGAATCAAGAACTCGTCCATGAATCCTTCTACTTTATTTTCCAGAAATTGCATTACTTCCAGACGAATATTATGTGTTGACATTGTTTAGTTTTTAATAGATTGTATTACTGCTTTTTCTGTTTTCTCCATCAATACATCAAAAGGAAAGTCTTTTACAGCAATGGCTTCGTGAATTATAAATTGCAAATGATTTCCCAAACCCATTGGGAAAGCTCCAAATTTAACCATTTTCCACGAATTATTTATAGTTATTGGCACAACATATGCAGAAGGCGCGTATTTACATAAGATTTTTAAGCCACTTTGGGCAAATTCTTTAGGTTTTCCGTTTTTACTTCTGGTTCCTTCCGGAAAAATGACAGCAGAGCGTTTATATTTTTCAATGTATTCTGACATTTCTTTTATCAGCGGAATGGCTTGCTTTGGATCTTTTCTGTCAATAAGAATAGAACCGCCATGACGAAGATTATAAGAAACACTCGGAATGCCTTTCCCTAATTCTTTTTTACTGACAAACTTGGCGTGAAAACGTCGCAAATACCAAATAATTCCAACGATATCATACAGGCTCTGATGGTTGGAAACAAATATAATTGGGACATCTTTTGGAATAGTATCTCTGTTTTCAAAAGTATATCTTGTCCCTAAAATGTTGGTGCATTTGGTCAAAAAAAAGTTCAAACAATCTACACTTTTTTTATGCGCCTGATAGCCAAAAACATTCAAACAAATCCATTGAATAGGATGAAAAATAACCAGGCACAATCCAAAACAAAGATAGTATACGACTGAAATTGGATATGAAATAAGCTTTTCCATGATTTAAAAATAGAGAACAAAAATATAAAAAATCAAGGGGATGAAATATAAAAAGAGGTTAAAAAACACTTTTTAAAATTTTAAGAAAATATACACTTTTAGTATACCTGTTTAAAATCAAACCCATGTATCTTTATTGATAATCAAAGTGTCAAAATAATTTGTTCAAAACTCCTCTGATTTGTATCCTATAACATTAAAAAAAGCATTATTTTTATGCCACAAAATTTAGAAAAAATGAGTTCAGAAAAAGAAGCCAAATTAAAAGCATTACAATTAACGTTAGATAAATTAGACAAAGCATACGGAAAAGGAACCGTAATGAAAATGGGCGATAAAGCCGTGGAAGAAGTGGAAACTATTCCTTCCGGTTCGCTTGGTTTAGATTTGGCTTTGGGAGTAAATGGTTATCCAAGAGGAAGAGTTATTGAAATATATGGTCCCGAATCTTCGGGAAAAACAACCTTAACATTGCATGCCATTGCCGAAGCACAAAAAGCGGGTGGAATTGCAGCCTTTATTGATGCGGAACATGCTTTCGATAGAAATTATGCGGAAAAATTAGGCGTAGATATTGAAAATTTAATCATTTCACAACCTGACAATGGAGAGCAGGCTTTGGAAATTGCAGAGAACTTAATTCGTTCCGGTGCTATTGACATCGTTGTTATCGACTCGGTTGCTGCGTTAACTCCGAAAAGTGAAATCGAAGGCGAAATGGGTGATTCTAAAATGGGATTACACGCTCGTTTGATGTCGCAGGCGTTGAGAAAATTAACAGGAACTATAAGCAAAACAAATTGTACCGTCTTTTTCATCAATCAGTTGAGAGAAAAAATTGGTGTTATGTTTGGAAATCCGGAAACTACAACCGGTGGAAATGCTTTGAAATTCTATGCTTCAGTTCGTTTAGACATTCGTCGTTCATCACAAATCAAAGATGGTGAAAACGTAATCGGAAACAGAACTAAAGTAAAAGTGGTAAAAAATAAAGTCGCGCCGCCTTTTAAAACTGCAGAATTTGATATTATGTATGGAGAAGGTGTTTCAAAAACAGGAGAAATTCTGGATTTGGCTGTTGAATTTGAAATCATCAAAAAAGCAGGTTCATGGTTTAGCTATGGCGATACAAAACTAGGACAAGGAAGAGATGCTGTGAAAGTCCTGATAAAAGACAATCCGGAATTAGCCGATGAACTAGAACAAAAAATTAAAGATTATATTAAAGAAAGTAATTCATAGTAAACTAAACCATCCCGTTAAATTTTAACGGGATGATTTTTTTAGTACCTTAACGCAACCCTTTTTATAAAAAAGTATCATAACAACAAAATCGAAGATATTTATGAAATCGAAGATTCACGACACAAGCACCAGCGAACTGGTAAAACAATACCAAAAATATTATATAATGAGTAAAAAAATAGTTTCTCTTTTAGCTCTGTTTTTTATATTAAATTCTTGTTCTCCCGGTGACGATACCCAATATTCTTTTGGATTATTACCAATAGAAAGTGTTGAGATTCCTACCGAATTTACATTAGGGCAAACCTATCCAATAACTGTTCATTATACATTGCCAACAAGTTGCCATTACTTTAGTTCATTGTATTATGAAAAAAATTTAAACGTAAGGACTATAGCGGTTGAAACTATTGTAGAGCAAAGAAATAATTGTCTGGATTTGAGCGTTGAGGATGGTGCTTCTACCCATACATTTGATTTCCATGTAACAAGTAATGGCAGCTATATTTTTAAATTTTATCAAGGAAAGGATGATCTGGGAAATGATATTTTTCTAGAATATGAAGTGCCTGTGACGAATTAAATAACAATCAATTTTTGAAAATTGGATTTAAATCAGCTCATAAATGATTGCAAAAACAATGATAGAAAAGCACAAGAACAGTTATACAAATTGTATTCACCAAAACTGTTTGCGGCTTGCTTAAAATATTCACGTAATTATACTGAGGCTCAAGACAATTTACAAGATGGATTTATATTAATTTTTAATAAAATAGAACAATATTCGTTTAAAGGTTCTTTTGACGGCTGGCTAAAACGGGTTATGATTAACAATGTTTTACAACAATATAGAACTCAGACTTTTTTAAGTTTAGTAAATGAAGATGTTCCCGATGATGTTGAACTTGATATTGATGACGAGAATATATCATTAGATTATTTGCTAAAGATTATTCAGGAGTTGCCCGACAGGTACAGATTGGTTTTCAATCTTTATGTAAATGATGATTATTCGCATGCTGAAATTGCCGAAATGCTTTCCATTAATATTGGAACATCAAAATCAAATTTATCTCGTGCGCGAATGATTTTAAAAGAAAAAATAGAACAACATAAAAACGTTTCAAACAAAACGCTTCCTTCTGCAAAATGAGTGAAAGAAAGAACATAGATCGCCTTTTTCAAGAAAAATTCAAAGACTTCGAAGTAACTCCTTCGGAAGAAATTTGGGGAAATATTGAAGCAAAACTCAATCAAAAAAAGAAAAGAAGAGTAATTCCATTCTGGTGGAAATTATCAGGTGTTGCTGCAGTGTTTTTACTTGGGTTTCTAATCACGAAATCTATTTACAATCCGGGAATCAGCTCCGAAAATTCAGTTGTAAATGGAAGTAATCCAAACAAAACAGAGCGCCCAACTTCGAATGATATAAATAAAAATGCTGGTGAAATTAAAGCCGGAGATGATGCTATTGTAAATGAAAATAATTCTAACAATACAAACACAGAAGATGTAAATAAAAAGGAATTAAAAAATAACAGTCCCGTTTCTGATGCTGTCGCGAATACTGATGAAAAAGTGAAAAACAATACCGCTTCAGAAAACAAAACTAAAAAAACTATCTATTCTCCAAAATCTGCCGTTGCCGATAAAAAGCCATTCAATCATCGTTCTTTGAAAAACAAATCAAATCCTGATAAAAATAAAAGCACTAAGGCTGAATCTGTTTTTGAAAATTCTCAAAACCAAGTGGCTCAAAAAACCAACAGCAATAGATCTAAAGCTGAAACAAATCAAAATCTTGTTTTGAAACAAGACGAACAAGATAAACAAAATGGACTAACAGCTATTGACCAAAAAAATAAAACGTCAATTGAAAATAAAAACATCAATCTTGATGATTTAAAAGGAAGCGTTAATTCAAATATTGCAACAAAAGAAATTGAAAAGAAAGTAAACGACACAGCTTCCAAAAATAGTGTCGCTAATAATGAATTGGAAGAATTGCTTAATGAAAAAGAAAGCAAATTAAAGCAGGAATCTAAAAGAAATAGGTGGCAACTTACCTCAAATGTTGCCCCTATTTTTTTGGGTTCAATTTCAAATGGTTCGCCAATTGATTCAACGCTTACCAAAAATTCAAAATCGTATAATACAAATGTCGGTTTCGGACTTGGTGTAAGTTATGTTGTAAATAAAAAATTATCCGTTAGAACCGGCTTAAACAAAGTCAACATAAGTTATAATACTAATGACATCGTGTTCTTTACCGGACTTCAGGCTAAGATGTTAGCCAATGTTTCGCCAACAGCTTCGAGTTCGATGATACACGTAGAAACACCTAGCAGTAGAGCAATGGGTACAGCATCAGAAGATGGATTGTTGCCTTTTGAGAGTTCGATTGTACATGAAAACAGTGGCTATCTGAAACAGGAAATTGGCTATTTAGAAATGCCGGTCGAAATGACTTATTCTCTTTTTGATAAAAAATTCGGTCTAAAGATTATTGGCGGATTCAGCACACTTTTTTTACAAGACAATAGTATTTCAATTGTTTCAGAAGATAGAAATGTATTGCTCGGGAAAGCAAATAATTTAAGCGATGTCCACTTCAGTACCAATTTGGGATTGGGAATAAAATATGGTTTTATGAAATCTTTTGAATTCAATTTAGAACCAACAGTAAAATATCAATTGAATACCTTTAGCTCAAATGCTGGTAATTTCAAGCCTTATATCTTTGGGATTTACAGCGGGTTTAGCTATCGATTTTAGTTAAGGTTTGTTTTAAAATTAGTTAGAAGGTGTTATTGCTTCCGAGTAATAACGGAAAAGAGTTCGGTCCTGAAGTTTTGGAACGGACTCTTTTTTCATGGATTATAATCCTGAAGTTGGTTTAAAATAACTTGACGAACCTGGGCTTTTATTGTTTTTTTATATTCTGAAGATTTATCTTTTGTATCAAAAAAATGATGGATTTTTACACGCATCAAACCCGGACTTCCACTGAAAAAAGTATAGGAAAAGCGTTTTTTGTTATCGGCTAAAGTGAGCGGGACAATCGGAATGTGATGGTCAATCGCTAATCGGAAAGCGCCGTCTTTAAATTCATCCAATACAATTGATTCGTCATCAGGAACACCGCCTTCGGGAAAAATACAAATACTAAATCCTTGGTCAATTTTTTTCTGCGCTCTTTCAAAAACTGCCATCCTGCTTTTTGAACTTTTTCTGTCTACCAAAATACATGTCCGTTTATAGAAAAATCCAAAAAGTGGAATCTTGGTCAATTCTTTTTTTCCCACAAAAACAAAAGGATTTTTTACCACCGAAAGCATCAGCATAATATCGGTCATCGAAGTGTGATTGGCAACAAACATATAACTTTTACCTTCTATGATTTCTTCCTCTTTCTCCAATTCAACTCTGAAACCCATGCCAAATAATATGACTTTGGCCCAAATTCTGGCCATCACAAAAAAATAAGGATACCATTTTTCTTTGAGGATCGAAATAAAAAGAAACGGGAACATGACAATTATGGGAATCGCCATTAAAACATAGAACCAAACGCGATAAAGTATCCAAAAAACAATTTTCAATGCTCTCATATTGTCAAATGTAATGAAAGGTATGCAATTTTTAATACAAAGGTTTAACTTTGCGATTAGAAAAAAATTGAAGATGTCAAAAATACTAACCGGAATTCAAAGCACAGGAACACCACATTTAGGAAATCTATTGGGTGCCATTCTACCCGCCATTGAACTGTCAAAAAATCCAAGCAACGAATCGTATTTATTTATTGCCGATTTGCATTCGATTACTCAAATTAAAAACGGAGACGAACTTCGTCAGAATACATATAGCACAGCTTCGGTTTGGCTTGCTTGTGGATTAGATGTCAATAAAGTTGTTTTTTATCGTCAGAGCGATGTGGCTCAAACGGCTGAATTATCTTGGTATTTGAGTTGCTTTTTCCCCTTTCAACGTTTGACATTAGCCCATTCTTTTAAAGACAAAGCAGATAGATTAGAAGACGTAAATGCTGGTTTGTTTTCGTATCCAATGCTGATGGCTGCTGATATTTTATTGTATGACGCCAATTTTGTTCCTGTTGGAAAAGACCAATTGCAGCATATTGAAATTACGCGTGATGTTGCTTCCCGTTTTAATCATCAAATGGGAGAAACCTTTGTAATTCCGGAAGCAAAAATTGAAAAAGACACCATGTATGTTCCCGGAACGGATGGCCAAAAAATGAGCAAATCGCGTGGAAACATCATCAATATTTTTCTGGATGATAAAGCATTGCGTAAGCAAATCATGAGCATTGAAACCGATAGCACGCTTTTGGAAGAACCGAAAAATCCTGATACCTGTAAAATATTTGGCCTTTATAAATTATTGGCAAACGATCAACAGATTGCTCAAATGAAAATAAAGTATGCCAATGTCAATAGAGATTTTGGTTATGGTCACGCCAAACAGGAATTGTTTGAGTTAATCGTTACCAACTTCAAAACCGAGCGGGAAAAATACAATTACTACATGAATAATTTACCGGAAGTTGATGCGTTGCTAAAACAAGGTGCTGCAAAAGCCGGAGCAATTGCCGATGTTGTTTTGAAAAAAGTCAGAGTGAAATTGGGATTTGAATAAATTATTCTTTGAATTCGTTAATCGGATTTATCCTGGCATTTTCTGAATCTATATCTAAACCGCCATTTGAATACGAAATCACAGCATCGTTAACGAGACTGTAATCTGTTTTTAGAATTTCTTTAGCTGTCGGAATTAATTCGCTGAAACGGTATTCAACAATCGAATGATTTCTGATGAAAAGATGATTGCTGTCAGTTTGAAAAGTTGCCCATTTTTTTCCGAGATACATATTGAAAATTGTTTTGGCATCAGCGCGATTAAAATTGATTTCTAAAGCATCGCCAGCCTTAATAAAATGAGCCGTTCGGGGTATTTTTATAGTGTCATACAAAACCGCGTTTTCCAGCAAAACCATATCATAGCCTGTATTGTTTTTCACTTTAATGAAGTTACTACTTTCACCTGCAGGTTCGTTTTGATAAAAAGTCTGAAACGGATTTTCTCCCGTTTTTAAAATAATATCCTGTGACATTTGCCTAATTTCTGATGGTTTGAAATCCGCTAAGAAAACCTGGAAACTGTCAATGATAAAATGCATGTTGGCATAATATCTATCTATTTTTCGTGGTTCAGGTTTGTATACTGTTTCGTCATCATAAGTTACATCATCATTACTGTAATTATCGAAATTGAAGCTGTTGAAAAAAACAATAATTCGAATAAAAACAAAAAATCCAACTACTAAGTAAACCCATGTTAGGTTTTTCTTTTTGGGTATATAGGCTTCAAATTTTGTTTCTGCAATGTCTTTATTTCTTTTAATTTTTTGAGAAAAATCATCATCCAAAGCAGTATAATTATTCATTGCTAAATAGGTTTTACTGACAAGTTCAGAATTCTGATCCTGATTATAAATAGTAGTAACCGAATCTAACAAATCCTTTATTTTTTGCTCAATTTCCTGATTTTTTATATGATTTAAAAAAGAGAAAAAATGACCGTCTTTGATATATAAAACCTTATAAAAATTTCCGTAAGGTGGCTTTAAAATCGCAATTGCATTATCCAATTTATCTAATGCGTGCTGACTTAGAACAAAATTTAAACTGTCAGGAAAATAATTTATGGCTGCAGCCAGATGACTTATTTCATTAAATTTATCTGCTCCCAGATTTTGATAAAAGAATGCTGCCAATTCTTCACTCAAAAAAAGCTGTACAAACGTCTTTACTTTTTCGGTATCAATAGCATCTAATTCGTTGAGAAAATAGGTTCTCGGATAATCTTTCTTGGTAAAAAAATTAAAGAGAATTCTATTATTTAAAACTGCCAAAAAAGATTCTGGATCACTTTTTAACGCTTTTAAAAGTTTAGCAGTGTCAGAATCCCGGATTTCCTGATTGGTTTCCTTTTCAGCAACTAATTGCTTTTTAATTTGCGTAAATTCTACCCTCGAAAATTTCCCAATCTTTGATTTATCAAGCGAAATCAATTCTAATAAAGCTATAATATTCATCTGCAGCGCGTAGTGTATAAAAACAAATGTAGCAATTTAAATTGCTTCAAACAATTTCCCTGGCAAAGGTCTGACAACTCCTTTTAATTCCATATTTAATAGTAAAGACGAAATCCTAAAAATTGGGAAATCACAGTCGAGAGCAATAATGTCTAACAATTGTTTCCCGTTTTGTTGAAGATAATTGTAGACTTTTTGTTCCTCATTATCAAGGGAAACAAACAGTTGTTTTTGAATAACCTTATTGTCATTAGCTCCGCTCTGTTCGGCTTTGCCTCGGGTCTGAGCTTGCGAATGAATCTCCCAATTCAGTATGTAAACCAAATCAGCTGCGGAAGTCATCAAATTTGCCCGCTGTGTTTTGATTAGATTATTGCATCCCTGACTAAATTTATCCGAAATTCGTCCCGGTACAGCAAACACATCGCGATTGTACTCATTTGCCATTATTGCCGTAATTAACGAACCTCCTTTTTCGGCACTTTCAATTACAACAGTTGCTTCGCTTATACCGGCTACGATACGGTTTCTTTTTACAAAATTCTCTTTTTCGGGATTAGAACTGCTCCAAAATTCCGTTAGAAATCCGCCATTATTTTCCATTTTGGCAACGTATTTCTTGTGTGGTTTTGGATAAACCTGATTTAAGCCATGAGCCAAAACTCCGATGGTTTGCAAGTTATTTTCCATTGCTGCCTGATGCGCAACAATATCAACGCCATAGGCAAAACCGCTAACAATTATTGGATTGAAAGCAGCTAAATCTTCTATAAGCCTTTTGCAAAAATCTGCGCCATGAGAAGTGACTTCGCGTGTACCGACGATGCTGATTATTTTTCTGTTTTCGAAGTTTATATTTCCCGAACCAAAAAGCAAAACCGGTCCATCGATGCAGTGTTTTAATCTATTCGGATAATCATCATTTTGGAAATACAAAAGGGTTGGTTTTTCCTTTTCAATAAACCGTAATTCCTGTTCGGCTTTTTCAAAAATGGTTTTATTCTTGAGGTTTTTAATCAAAAAAGCTCCGATTCCATCAATTGATTTTAATGATTGTGCTCTGGAATTAAATACATTTTCAGCTGAACCGCAATGATTTATGAGTTTTTTGGCAACAATATCTCCAACGCCTTCTACTTTTAAAAGTGCTAAAAGGTTAAAAAGTTCAGTCGAATTCATGTGCTTATTTTACTACAAAAATAATTATTTTTTCTTTGGATTGTTAATAAATATTGTGAATAATTTTTTGATAGTATTATTGTTTATCTAAATTTGTTGATATGAAGATTGAACAATACATTTCCCAATTATTATATCGTTATCAATGTGTTACCGTACCAGGATTTGGTGCGTTTCTGACTGAATTTCAGTCGGCACAATTAGACGAAAACTCGCATTCGTTTTATCCTCCAAAAAAGATGGTTTCATTCAATCCGTTCATTAAAAACAATGATGGATTGTTGGCAAATCATTTGGCTGAAGCTGAGAAAATATCTTATGAAATTGCGGTAAATATTATTCAAAACGAAGTATCACATTGGAAGACTAAAATTCAGGAATTCGGTAGTTTTTCAGTAAGAAATGTTGGTGATTTTTCATTGAATTCGGAAAAAAATATTGTTTTTGTTCCCGTAGACCAAATCAATTATCTTACAGCATCTTTCGGATTGAGTTCATTTGTTTCGCCTTCTGTAAAACGTGAAGTTTATAAAGAACAAATTGAGCAACTGGAAGAAAAAGCTCCGATTATTTTCACACCGGAGAAAAAGAGAAATTATTCCGTTTTAAAATATGCTGCTGTTTTCTTGTTGTCAGCCGGAATCACAGGAACTTTTGGTTACAAATATTACGAAAACCAAATAGCGCAGGAAACGCTTGTCGTGCAAGCCAATGTTCAGAAAAAAGTAAATCAAAAAATTCAGGAAGCTACTTTTTATATTTCAAATCCATTACCCGCAGTTACACTAACGGTTGCTTCAGAAAAAATGCCTTATTGTGTAGTTGCCGGTGCTTTTAGAATAGAAAGCAATGCAGAAGATCAATATCAAAGGCTGCTTAAATTAGGTTTTAAAAAGGCCAAAAGATTAGCGCCAAACAAGCATGGATTATTTCCTGTGCTTTACGGAAGTTATTCGACTTACACTGAAGCGCATCAAGCGATGAAAGACATTCAGAAACTAGACAATAAAGACGCGTGGCTTTTGATAGAAGAACAATAAAATTATCCCGATTTCTCGGGATTTTTTGTTTTCAGTAAGTACCTTTGCAAAAAAAACAGTATGAGTCCAAAACATCCTTCCGAATCGTTAACCATCTTAACTGACTTAGTTTTACCAAGCGAAACCAATCCTTTAAATAATCTTTTTGGAGGCGAATTATTAGCCCGAATGGACAGAGCTGCCAGTATTGCTGCCAGAAGACATTCGCGAAGAATTACTGTTACTGCTTCTGTAAATCACGTAGCTTTTAATCGTTCCATTCCTTTAGGAAGTGTCGTAACTGTTGAAGCTAAAGTATCACGAGCATTCAATTCTTCGATGGAAATTTTTTTGGATGTTTGGTTAGAAGACAGAGAATCTGGCATCAGAACCAAAGCGAATGAAGCTATTTATACTTTTGTAGCTGTAAATGAAACCGGAAATCCTGTAAGTGTTCCTCCTATCGTTCCCGAAACAGAACTGGAGAAAGAACGCTATGATGCAGCTTTACGCAGAAAACAATTGAGTTTGGTCTTGGCCGGAAAAATGAAACCTCACGATGCGACAGAATTAAAAGCATTGTTTATTTAATATTTTTTTGTTTTTAAAAAAGTAGTATATTCCCAAAAAATCAACACCAATGAAAACCACTTTGAAATGGATGGCTTTGTTGTGTTTTTTTGCGACTACTGCTTTCTCACAAAAAAACATTGATCCAACGCCTGAAGATGTACAACGGGCAAAGCAATTACGCGAAAAATATTCCAAAGATGATATTGCTGTCTTAGAAAGCACCGACAATATTAGTTTCGATTTTAATAAAAAAGGAAGTAAGGTAACCGTAAACCATAACTCCAAAGAACATTTGATGAACATCAACTATCGCGCTGATATTCACAAATATGAGTTTTATGATAGCGAGAGCAGCATTGAATCCTTTTCAATGAAATACCGTAATGACAAGTCGACTTCCTTTTTTGTAAAAGATGAGTTTTATAAGGACAAAGATTTATTTTATAACGACGCAAAAGTTAAGTATATGACTGTCGATTTTCCGGTTCAGGGCTATACTTACCGTTATGAAATGCAGAAAAAATATGATGATGTAAAGTATTTTACTACTCTGTATTTCAATGACGAATATCCGATTTTAAAAAAAACCATTTCATTCAGTATACCAAGTTGGCTTGAAGTTGAACTAAAAGAATTCAACTTTGAGGGTTATAAGATTAACAAAACATCACGCCAGGAAAACAACATCACCTATGTAACTTATACAATGGAAGACATTCCGGCTGTTTATAAAGACGAAGATGCTCCGGGAAGAAGTTATACTTATCCGCATATTTTAGTATTGGCAAAATCGTTTACCAAAGATGGTGCTCAGACTACTTTGTTTAAAACCAGTGATGATTTATATAAATGGTACAAATCATTATTGGCAATGATGACCGATGACACAACCGTAATGAAAGCAAAAGTTGCAGAGCTTACGGCAAATGCCAAAACAGATGACGAAAAAATCAAGAATATTTATTATTGGGTTCAGGACAACATCCGATACATCGCTTTTGAAGATGGAATTGCCGGATTCAAGCCTGATGAATCCAATAATGTTTTTGAAAAACGTTACGGTGATTGTAAAGGAATGGCAAATCTTATAAAGCAAATGCTAAAGCTTGCCGGTTTTGACGCACGTCTTTCATGGATTGGCACCAAACATATCGCTTACGATTATAAAACACCTTCATTGGCCGTAGACAATCATATGATTTGTACGCTAATGTATAAAGGCAAAAAATATTTCCTTGACGGAACAGAAAAATTCAATTCTTTGGGCGAATATGCCGAGCGTATCCAAAATAAGGAAGTCATGATTGAAGATGGCGACAAGTGTATAATAGACAAGATTCCGACAGTTACTTATGCAGCCAACAAAGAGCAATTTAAAGCGACTTTATCTATAGTAAATGAGCGTCTGACCGGCAACTGTAATCACAACTATATAGGCGAAAGCAGAGCCCAATTCCTAAACATTTACAACAGTTTTGAAACCAATAAGAAAAAGGAACGATTGGAAGGATATCTGTCAAAGCAGGATAAAAATATTTTAGCCAGTGATATAAAAACTTCTGATTTTCAAAACAGAGATGCCAAACTAAACCTTGATTATAAAATTAATATTGCCAATAAGGTTTCTTCTTTTGACAATGAAATATACATCGATTTGGAATTCATGAATGAGTTCAAAGGCTTTGCAATGAAAGACAGGAAAGTTGATTATGAAATGGATTATAAAACCGATTACGAGTCGCAAATCAATCTGGTAATTCCGGATGGTTATAAAGTAACCCGCATGCCGTCAAACCTTTCTATCAAAGAAAATAATTTTGACATAAACATCACATTTGACAAAACCGATAAAGAGATTATTTATAAAAAGTCATTCATCTTCAAAAACGGCTGCATCAAAGCAAGTGAAATAGATAAATGGAATGATTTCAATAAAAAAATGATAGAAAATTACAACCAACAAATTACTATTACCAAATAATAAACCAAACTAAATGAAAACCAAACTAGTAGTATTATTGCTTTTTGTTTTACAAATAGCTTCCGCTCAGGATAAAAATGAAATCAAGGAATTTTTCTGGGGCAAAAATGATGAATTCAAAAAGTCTAATTCTGTTCCCGACAAATGGAAAGATGAGTCGGCAGTAATAATCCACAAAAAAGAATACTATAACTATCATAAATTTGGTGTTAATGTAACCTATACTTCGGGCATCCGGAAAAGAGTTAAATTACAGGATCAGGCTGCTGTTACCGAGTTTTCTCAATTCTCTTATAAAAGCAAATTTTACTCCAATAAAGCGATGGGTAATTTTTGGCGCAGAGGAACAACATTTGTTGGTATAAAAGTCGTTAAATCTGATGGTAAAGAAGTCGAAATCAATGTTGAAAAAGAATCGAAAGAAGTTAACGGAGAACAAAAAGTAGCCATTCCAAATCTTGAAATCGGAGACATTATCGATTATTACTTTTATAGTGTAGAGCCATTTAAATCGGCAATGGATTATAGTTTTGATCCCGTTGAAACACCACTTGGTGATGTGTATCCAACCATGGATTTAAAGATTGTTTTGGAAACAGAAAATGATTTTTTTGTTAATTTCAACACCTACAACGGAGCTCCTGATTTAAAGGAAATCCCGACCAACAAAGGTGGTGAAAGACGCTATGAACTTTCGCAGCAAAATATCAGCAAGAATGAGTTTCCACGTTGGTTTTACCCATTGGCGGAAATGCCCTGCTATAAGTTTCAGGTGATTTTTGCACGTTCCGGTAAATTTGAAAAATTGGCTGATGGCTTTTTATCGAATTCGGAAAAAGAAGTTAAGAAAACCGTTTCAAAGGATGATATTTTTGATTACTACAATGCCAAATTCGTTCCTTCGGGAGATTTAGATCCAATAAAAGATTTCCTAAAAGGGAAGACGTTTGCCAGCGATGAAGAAAAAATCAGGGAAGTTTATTATTTCTGCCGTCATGACTTTTTTACAAAATACATTGAAGCTTTTGTCGTTAATGATGCTAAGATTTTTTATCCTTTTGAATATTATCAAAAAGCCGTATTCCTTAGAGATGAAGTTTCGTTCATTAACTATTTCATGTACTTTCTGAAAAAGAACAGTATTGATTACGATATTATCGTTGCGACCGATAGAGTAAATGGTTCTATTAATGATTTACTCATACAGTCGAATGTAAAAAAACTTTTGAGGGTCAACACAAAAACGCCTATTTACCTGGAATATTTTTCTCCATACACTAGTGCTGACCAATTTGATGATGGTGTAGAAAATTCTAAAGCTTATGTTCTTGAAGTGTCAAAAGGGAAGCGTGTAACCGATGCTTCTGTTGTGACGTTACCTTCGAGCACATATCAGGAAAACAACACCAAAACAAAAACCACATTAACACTTGATGATTTTTCAGGTTTTAAGGTTAAAAAAGAGTCTTCATTTTTGGGGCATTTAAAAGAAAATGAACAAAGAGACAAACTTAATTTTTACGATTATGTATATGAAGATTATGCTAAATATGGCTCAACACAGCTTATGGAATATGTAAAAAACAAGAAGAAAAAAGAACAATATACCAATGAGTTGAATGCCATAATCAATAAGCAAAAAGACAAGCAAAAGGATTACTTTAAGGATTCAACCGAAAAAGATTATGAAGTAACTGTTGATGATTATAAATTCAATATTAAAAGTGCCGGGCGTTTTGGTAAAAAATCGGCATTTGAATATGACGAAGAATTTACCATCAAGAACAACTGGATCAAAAAAGCCGGTGATAAATATTTGATGGAATTAGGAAAGTTCCTAACCTCTCAAATCGAAATCACGCAAAAGGAAAAAGACAGAAAGAACAACATCTATATGGTCTATCCCCGTTCTTTTGACAATGAAATAATTTTGGAAATTCCAGCCGGATATGCCGTTTCAGGTTTGGAAAAACTCAACAAAAAAGTAGAAAATGAAACAGGTGGATTTACATCATCTGCAGAAGTTGTCGGCAATAAGCTTATTATTAAAACGTTTAAGTATTACAAAAACTATAACGAACCGAATGCCAATTGGAACAAAATGATTCAGTTTCTGGATGCTTCTTATCAGTTTACGCAGGAAAAGGTATTGCTTAAGAAAGTTTAATTTCGTTTCTATTGTAAAAATAAAAAGTCCTCTCGTTTTAAGAACGAGAGGACTTTTTTATTACATATTAAACAGCCAACTTGCCGGATTATTATAAGTCGTATTTTGAAGTATCAGGAATTTCACAATCGTTTTCCCGGTATCGCCATTAGTTCTGATTCTCCCTAAGGTTTGTTTAGTAGAAACTTTATCGCCAACGCTCACGTTTACGCTACTCAAGTTTTGATATACCGTAAAATAATCTCCGTGTTGTATAAAAACCGCAATGTTTAAAGGCGATAATTTAATTACTTTAGTCACTTCACCGCCAAAAACTGCTCTGGCTGAAGCTCCGTTTTCTGTGGTAATTTCAACACCGCTATTGTGAACTGTAAGTGTTTTATAAATCGGATGTGGCTGATCTCCGTACGGTAAAGAAACTGCTCCTTTTTCAACAGGCCAAGGCAGTTTCCCTTTGTTGGCTCTGAAGTTATTGGCAACCAATTGCCCTTCGGAAGTCAGTACAATTTTTGTTGAAGATTCCACCGCTTTCGTTGATGCTGCTGTAGTTGTCTTTGGATTAGCTCTGGCTTTTTCGGCAGCTGTTTTCTTATTGGCTTCGGCAATTGCCTGGCGGATTAATTTTTGAATCTGAGCATCAATCTTTCTTGTTTCCTGTTGCTTTTTCTTGATTTCAGCTATGATTTTACCCTTATCCTTTTGTATTTGAAGCGCTATTTTTTCCTGCTCCTTTTTCTCTTTTTCTAACTCTTTTTTTTCGTTTTCGTTTTCTTCAATTAGCTTTTCCTTTTCTGTTTTTTGGACAACAATTTTATTGGTATAACCAACCAATTGCTTTGTTTTTCCTTCTATTTCCTGGCCTTGCATTTTTCTGTAGCTTGCATATTGCTTCATATACTGTGCTCTTTTGTAGGCTTGCAAAAAGTTTTCTGAAGACAATAAAAACATCGCTCGGCTTTGTTCAGATCGGCTTTTATATGACTTCATAATCATCGCAGCATAATCCTTTCTGAGTTGCTCTAATTCCCGGTTGAGTTGGTTGATTTTTATTTGATTTATATAAATATCATTCCCTAAAAGCTTGGTTTGCTTCTCGGTTGTTTTTATCAGTTTTTCTTTTAATCCAATCTTTTCTTTTTGAAGCATTAGCTGAGTAACAACCGATTTTTCTTTGCTTTTTACCGATTGTAATAATTGCTCTTTCTCCTGAATCTCTAACTGAATTTTAGCTTTGCGTTCTTCGAGTTGTTCCTGCGTTGGCGGTTGGCTCCACATTTGAATTGTGAAACAGAAGAATAATAAAGAGAGAAATAATTTTGGCATCGTTATTTTATTTTGGCTAATCTTTTATAAAAATTCTATCATATCCATCAGGAACACTGTAAGGAAAAGACAAATCTTCGTTGAACGTTATCGAATTATAATCTACTATAATAGTTGTTTTCCCATTCTTTTGAAACGCATTTATCGTCAAAGCTGCCGGGAAAATCCCCGAAGCAAAATCCTGAAAATTGGGATAATTCACTTCAAATTTTCTTTCCTTTTCCGGTTGACTAATTTCTTGTTTTTTTAGTAAAAAATGCTCCGCTTCAAAGAAAAAAGATTTTTCGGTATTGTCTTCAACAGCATTCAATTTATAGAATTTGTCCGTTATTATAAATGAATATTTCCCTTTTGTCAAATCGTCAATTGGTTGCCCAATAAGCATACTTTGTATTTTATTAAAATCTAAATCGGTTCCCAGCCATTGGCTCAAGGCTTCGTAATTTCCTTCAAAATAATTCCCGTTTATCTTTTCATAATACTTTACTTCCTTTGGCGTAATCAACGCTTTTGCCATAGTGATTCCCAATACACGGATGCTTACTAAAATCTTCTCGTCTTTCTTTATTTTGATTTCGGCAGAAACACTTTGCGAATCATCTTCGTGCTTGTACTTGGCGCTAGCCCTAATGTATAACGTCGAAAAATCATTTTTATTATTGTAATGATTTTGAATTATTTTTTCGGAAGTTAAAGCGTTCTCATCTTTTACAACCGCTGTTGGAGTCTTTGTATCAACAAAAACCGCTTTCGATTTACAGGAACTCAAAAAAATAATCGCCAGAATAAACAATCCTTTTTTCATTATTTTTTTTGTTTTTTTATGAGTTCATCCGCTTTGGCAAAATACTTCTCTTTCTTATTTGTGTCTCCCAAACCGCTATATGCTTCTCCCAATTGTATATTGAAATTGATTTCCAATGTCGCGTCGTCAATAACAAAATCTAAACCGGAATCTAAAATGGTCGCTGCTTTTTTAAAGTTTTTCAGTTGATTATTGGCAAGACCGGCATAATAATAAAACTGTGGTTGTGTTGGGAAAAGCTGTGTCAGGTCATCTGCCTTTTTTGCCAAATCATTAAACTGTTGATTTTCTGTATATGCCTGTAACAATAAAAGCTGCGTTTCAACATCGTCCTGATCACTTATTAAATGCATATTTAAATACTTAATGGCTTTCCCAAAATTGGATTTTGAATAATAAAATTTGCCTATTTCTTTAGCAACTCTTACTTCTTTATCATTATCAAAATAGGAAATGGCTTTGTCTAAATCGGGTTCGTATTTTGGATTGTTTTTGGCAAAAATCATAAACTCATTGAGCATTCTGTGTTTGATTTTAGAATCTATTTTTTTGCTAGGAAACACAATATTCATGGCTTTCACCGCATTGTCACCATCATTATTATTCAAATGAAACTTGAATAAACTCACTTGCGCCCAATCGGAAGTTGGAATTTCCTTCTCTAATTTCTGCGCAATTTCCAAAGCTTTTTCTTCCTGATTGCTCTGTGAATACATATAAATCAAGGAAATATAATTGGATTCTTCTTTTGGAAATTTCTTAATCTGCTCTAACAAATGGAACTTTTCAGCCGATTGGTATTTGGCATCTTTCATAATGTCTGCCTTATACAATTCTCGTTTATCGGATTTCCCAAATTTTTCGTTCAATTCGTTAATGAGTTCCAAGGCTTTGTCAAACTGATTTGTATTCATGTACAACGAAGTCAGGTCTTCTTTGTAGTCTTCCTTGAATGTTACCAATTTTTCAACTATCGGAATCGCTTTATTATAATCCCGCACGGCATAACAAACATCGTACATTCCAACCCAAGCCCAACGGTTTTTGGGATCCATTTTGCTAACTTTTTCAAAGTTTTCATAGGCTTCATTATACTTTTTCTGAGCTAAATAATTCTTACCCAATTCAAAATAAATCACTGCATTTTCAGGTTGGATTACCTTTCCTTTTTCCAAGGCTGCAATAGCTTTGTCATAGTTTTCGATACTTCGTTGCTGGATTGCTTCATAAAATAAATCCTGAAATCCATCGTCTATAGTCACGACATCATTCTGTGGTTCATCCTGAGCCAAAGTGATATTGGGAGCACAAAGCATTCCAAAAAATAACAGACAATAGATTTTTAAATTTTTCATTTATGCTGAATTCATTTCAGTATTATTTATTCTAAAACCGAGTAATCTCCAATACTAATGCTTGTAAAATTACCATCAAAATTCGCATGGTTTCCAATCATCGCATTATCCAATTTTGCATTTTTGATATGAGCATGTGTTTGAATCAGGCTATTTTTAATTGTCGAATCGATAACATGTGTTCCTCTTCCTAATGACACATTTGGTCCAACCGTTGAATTTATCAAAACTACATCTTCACCTATAAAACATGGTGGAATGATGGTAGAATTCTCTTGTTTTACTCCGTAGTCAATCAAATGCTCGCCGTCGTTGTGCAAAAATCCTAACATTCTTGAATTGGTCTCCACAGTTACATCTTTGTTACCGCAATCCATCCACTCATCGACCTTGCCCGGCACAAATTTCATGCCCTTTGCCATCATTTGTTTAATTCCGTCATTAATTTGGTATTCGCCACCGTGAATGATGTTGTTATCTAAAACAGACTGAAGCTCATCTCTTAGAACGGAAACATTCTTGAAATAGTATATTCCAATCACGGCTAAATCTGAAACAAACTCCTTTGGTTTTTCTACCAACTCAACAATTTCGTTGTTAGCATTCAGATTGATTACACCAAAAGCTTCCGGATGATCTACTTGTTTTACCCAAATAACGCTGTCGGCAGTTTTGTCCAAATCAAAATCGGCTCGGATCAAAGTATCTGCATAGGCAATTACGGCTGGACCGCTCAGCGAATCTTTAGCACACATAATTGCGTGACCTGTCCCAAGCGCTTCATTTTGATAGTAAATAGTTCCTTTTGCTCCTAATTTTTGAGCAATTGCAATCAAATCTTCTTCTACTTTTTTACCAAAACTTTCGTGAATGATAAAGGCAACTTCGTCAATATCCTGATTCAAAACTCCAGCTATATCTTCTACCAAACGATGAACGATTGGTTTTCCGGCAACAGGAATTAATGGTTTTGGGATTGTTAATGTATGTGGGCGAAGACGTGAACCACGACCAGCCATGGGAACTATTATTTTCATTTTCTTGTCATTGCGAGGAACGAAGCAATCTCGTCCTCAAGTTGATTTAATTTTTATTTTACTCCTGTACTTCCAAATCCGCCTTCGCCTCGCGTGGTTTCAGAAAGTTCCTGAACTTCATTCCATTCCGCTCTTTCGTGTTTGGCAATGATTAATTGGGCTATTCTTTCACCGTTTTCTACGACAAAATTTTCATTGGATAAATTTACTAAAATCACACCGATTTCTCCGCGATAATCAGCATCAACTGTTCCGGGAGAATTGAGAACGGTTATTCCTTTTTTGGCTGCCAATCCGCTTCTTGGCCGAACTTGTGCTTCGTAACCAATTGGCAATTCAATAAAAAGTCCTGTTTTTACAATGGCTCTTTCTAAAGGTTTTAGTGTAATTGGTTCAACCAAATTTGCTCTTAAATCCATTCCTGCTGAAGCAATGGTTTCATAATTTGGCAAATCATGTTGTGATTTATTGATGATTTTTATGGTCATTTTATTAGTCATTGCGAGAAACGAAGCAATCTCGTCACTCTAATTATTTACGTTTTATGATTCGAAGTAATGTTTCCTTTTCACTATAATAAATGAAGTATAAAAATAGGGCTAACAAAACTATTTTTACAAGATAATTTTCTCTTAGATACGGAATATAAAATGATATAGCCGAGAGCAAAATTGTCAATCCCAAGTAGCTGAATATTCTATTAAAATCATATGGAATTGGATAATATTTTTGTCCTAATTTATATGAAATAATCATCATGCTTCCATAAGCTGCAATGGTTGCAATAGCTGAACCGTAATAACTCATTGTCGGAATTAAAAGCCAATTCAGAATCAAAGTGATGGCGGCGCCAATTAATGAAATATAAGCGCCAATTTTGGTCTTGTCTATCAGTTTGTACCAAACCGAAAGATTGGTGTAAATTCCGAGGAAGAAATTGGCTAAAACAATCAGTGGAACGACTTTCATCGCATCCCAATAATTAGCATTCGGTACTAAAACCTGTTTCAGTAAATCGGCAAAGACAATTACAAACAAACAAATAAACGAACCAAAAATCACAAAATATTTAGTGATGGTAGCATAAGTTTGCTGAGCATTTTCATTGCTGGCATGACTAAAGAAAAACGGTTCAATTCCCAAAGTATAGGCCGTTCTGAAAAGCACCATAAACATTCCGATTTTGTAACAGGCAGAATAGGCTCCAATTTCAGACATAGGAACATGCAGCCAATCCAAAAGGATTTTATCAAAGTGTTCGTTAACAGCAAAGGCAATTCCGGCAAATAAAATTGGAAATCCATACTTCATCATTCGTTTCCAAAGAGCGGCGTCAAAGTGCCATGAGATTTTAGTATAATTTGGAATCAACACCAGGAATGTGCCTAAACTTGCAGCGATAAACGAAATAAAAATATAGCCAATCTCATAATTTCTGAAATAAATCATGCTGAAAATTCCATCCGGATTCTCGGCTGCCAATTTGGGTAAAATAGCCAAAAAGAAAAGTGTCAATACTAAGCTTATGGAAACATTTCCGATTTTTATGGCGGCATATTTTATGGGTTTACGTTCTGCGCGAAGTTTGGAAAATGGAATTATAGCCAAAGCATCCAACGTTAAAATCCATATCGTATACGTGATATATTCAACTTTGATATCGGACCAATTTGCCAAAGTATTTCGGAAAAGTAATCCCAATACTAAGAATCCTATGGACGACCAAAAGAGTGAAATTGTAGAGGTAGAAATAACGCTTTTCTTGTCATTTTCTTCTGCATTATAGAATCGGAAAAAAGAAGTTTCCATTCCGTAAGACAGCACCACATTGAAAAAAACCAAATACGCAAAAATCACCGAGACTTCACCCATTTTGCTTTTATCCGGCAGGTAAAGCACATAAATCGGATTCAGCACAAAACTGATTAGCCTAGGGATAACGGTCGCTAATCCGTAAATTAAGGTTTGTTTAAAGAGATTTTTATATAAACTCAAGGTGTTGAATATTGCTTTGGAATTGTAACAAAAGTAACCAATTCTTTGGTTTATGTCAGGCCGTTTTCGTCTAAAATTTTAACGAAATGAAAACCTTTTGGTCCAAAGCCCTGATTGTAGTAAAAACGGTGAGCCGAAAAATTGGCTGTGTATGCATCAAGCGTAATGGTGACGCATCCTAATGTCTTCGCTTTGGCTTCGACAAAATCACAAATTATCTTGCCAATTCCTTTAGAGCGGTGTTCGGGATGCACAATAAAATTATCTATTTCCATGTACTTTCCGCACCAAAGTTTGGTGCCAAACCAGATTCCGGTAACGCCAATACATTCGTTATTTTCAAAAACGGCAACCTGGGAATAATTATTCGGAATCATAACTTCGAGAAAGGATTTGTACATCTCAGGAGTCATCTTTTTGTACATTAAATGCATTAAATCAAATTGGGGTAACATTTCTTCTAATGAAGTAAGTTCTTTGATTTCCATTGTGAATTTTTATTTAAATGTATAAAAAAAGAGCCAACGTTTGTTGACTCTTTTTGAAAATATTGTGAACTATTAATTACCCTTTTAACGCTTCCGCTCCACCAACAATCTCTAATATCTCGTTGGTAATCGCTGCCTGACGCGCTTTGTTGTAAGTTAATTTCAATTGGTTTCTTAACTCGGTTGCGTTGTCAGTTGCTTTGTGCATTGCTGTCATACGCGCTCCGTGTTCAGAAGCAAATGAATCTCTGATGGCTTTATACAATTGCGTTTTCAATGATTTTGGAATCAATGTCAATACAATTTCTTCTTTTGAAGGTTCAAAGATATAATCACCAGTTGAAGCCGGTACGTCTGATTGTACTGGTGCTAACGGTAAAAATTGTTCGGTTTGAACGATTTGTGTTGCGGCATTTTTAAACTGGTTGTATACCAATTCGATTTTGTCATACTCACCAGCAACAAATTTTTCAGTCAAAACATCTGCAATTGCAGCAACGTTTTCAAAAGTTAAATTATCAAATACATCGCTTTTGTTATCAATAACATTACTTGCCTTTCTGAAAAAATCGTTCCCTTTTTTACCTATTGCAAGAAAGTCAACTTGTTTCCCAGCGTAAGTATCTGCAAGAATTGTGGCTTGTTTGATAACGTTAGAGTTGAATGCTCCAGCCAAACCTCTGTTTGAAGTTATAACAACAATCAAAACTTTGTTTACTTCACGTTGTGCTGTGAATTCGCCACCTGCATCACCGTCTAAAGTAGCACTTACATTTTGAAGAAGTTCGGTTAATTTTTCGGCATAAGGTCGCATCGCTGTAATAGCATCCTGAGCTTTTTTCAGCTTTGCAGCAGAAACCATTTTCATCGCCGATGTAATTTGCATCGTAGATGAAACTGAACTAATCCGATTACGTATTTCCTTTAAGTTTGCCATTTTATGAGTATTAAGATTTAAGCACCAAGTATTAAGACGTCTTAATACTTGATACTTAATACTTTTTTATTAATATTTCGCTGAAAGTTCTTTAGCTACTTTTTCTAAAACGTCAGTAATATTGTCATCCAATTTACCAGCTTTCAAAGCATTTAAAGTGTCTTTATGTTTGCTGTTTAAATAATCGATAAAGCTTCTTTCGAATTCTTTTACTTTGGTAACAGGAACGTTTCTCAACAAGTTTTTAGAACCCGCATAGATAATAGCAACCTGATCTTCAACAGTGTAAGGATCGTTAACCGCTTGTTTCAAGATTTCAACGTTTCTTCTTCCTTTTTCGATTACGTTTAAAGTAACAGCATCCAAATCAGAACCAAATTTTGCAAACGCTTCCAATTCACGGAATTGTGCCTGGTCTAATTTTAATGTTCCGGCTACTTTTTTCATCGATTTAATCTGAGCGTTACCTCCAACACGAGATACCGAAATACCTACGTTAATCGCTGGACGAACTCCTGAGTTAAACAAATCTCCATCAAGGAAAATCTGTCCGTCAGTAATCGAAATTACGTTAGTTGGAATATAAGCAGAAACGTCACCCGCTTGTGTTTCGATAATTGGTAAAGCTGTTAATGAACCACCACCCTTTACGATTGGTTTCAATGAATCCGGTAAATCGTTCATGTTTTTTGCGATATCATCATCCGCAATTACTTTACAAGCTCTTTCTAATAAACGAGAGTGTAAGTAGAATACGTCTCCAGGATATGCCTCACGTCCCGGTGGTCTTCTTAACAAAAGAGAAACCTCACGGTAAGCTACCGCTTGTTTTGATAAATCATCATAGATAATCAAAGCAGGACGACCTGAATCTCTGAAATATTCTCCGATTGCAGCTCCGGCCATTGGCGCATAAACCTGCATCGGTGCAGGATCAGAAGCATTAGCAGCAACAATAACGGTATAAGCCATTGCACCTTTTTCTTCTAATGTTTTAGCAATTCCAGCTACTGTTGACGCTTTTTGTCCAACAGCAACATAGATACAAAATACTGGTTGACCAGCATCGTAAAATTCTTTTTGGTTTAGGATGGTATCGATACAAACTGTAGTTTTTCCAGTTTGACGGTCACCAATAACAAGCTCACGTTGTCCTCTTCCAACCGGAATCATCGCATCGATAGATTTGATTCCTGTTTGTAATGGCTCAGTTACCGGTTGACGGAAGATAACTCCAGGAGCTTTTCTTTCCAATGGCATTTCGTATAAATCACCACCGATTGGTCCTTTACCGTCGATTGGATTACCCAATGTATCAACAACACGTCCTACGATTTGCTCACCAACTTTAAGCGATGCAATACGTTGTGTTCTTTTTACTGTAGAACCTTCTTTAATTCCTGTAGATGGTCCTAAAAGTACAACTCCTACATTGTCTTCTTCTAAGTTCAAAACGATAGCTTCCAATCCGTTGTCGAATTGTACTAACTCACCGTATTGAGCGTTTGATAACCCGTAAACACGAGCAATACCATCACCTACCTGAAGAACAGTTCCTACTTCTTCTAATGTTGCACCTGATTCAAAACCAGATAATTGTTTCTTTAATATTGCTGAAATTTCAGCTGGATTGATTTCTGCCATTTTGATATATCTTTAATGGTAATCTAGTTACTAAATTCTCTTTTTAATTCCTGCAATCTGTTTGACACAGAAGCGTTATATTGTTTGTCTCCTATTCTCAAAATAAATCCGCCAATTATTGAAGGATCGATAGTATTTTGAATAGTTAATTTTTTAGTCGAAATTGTTGCTGCTTTTGCCAAAATCTGAGCTTCTAATTCTGCTGTAATAGGAAAAGCTGTAGTTACTTTTGCCACTTCAACACCATTCATTTCATCAAATTGAGTGTTGTATTGTGTAGCAATCGCCACTAATATTTCAAATCTTTTGTTTTCTTGTAGCAATCTGAAAAGCGATTTGGTTTCAGCCTGAACCGAACCAAAAACTTCTGTCAAAGCGTTCATCTTCAAATCTGATTTGATAATTGGACTAGCCAAAAAATCTTGTAAATCAGCACTTGAATCAACCGCAGCAATGATAGACTTCATATCATCATTTACCTGACTGGTTTTTCCGCTTGAAACCGCAGTTTCTAAAATTGCTTTCGCGTATCTAATCGCAGCTCTTGACATAACGATTAATTTAATTTAACGTCACCTAACATTTTCTCAACCAATTTGGTTTGAGAAGCTTTGTCAGCTAATTCACTTCTTAATACTTTTTCTGCAATTTCAATTGACAAAGAAGAAACTTGATTTTTCAAATCTGCCATAGCTGCATTTTTTTCGCTGTTGATTGCTGCTTTTGCCTGTTCAATCATTTTACCTGCCTGAACTTGTGCTTCTTCTTTAGCTTCAGAAACAATTTTATCTTTAATTTCTCTTGCTTCTTTTAGAATAACATCTCTTTCAACTCTAGCTTCAGCTAATAGTTTTTCGTTATCCGATTTAAGATTTTGCATATCTCTTTTTGCAATTTCTGCAGAAAGCAATGCGTTTTTGATTCCTTCTTCTCTTTCGTTAACGGCATCAAGAATTGGTTTCCAGGCGAATTTTCTCAACAAGAAAACTAACAACAAGAAAATTAATGTTTGCCAGAAGAACAAACCAAACGAGAAATCATTTATTAACTTTTCCATAATTTAATGTGTATATATTATGTAATGTATATTGTAATTTTTAATTCTTTTAAAGATAAACCAAAGCTACAACCAACCGTTGCAGCTTTTGGTTTATTTTTTTTATTATTTTACAGCGAATAATGCCGCAAAACCGATTCCTTCAACAAGTGCCGCTGCAATAAGCATCACTGTTTGAATTTTTGCTGTAGCTTCTGGTTGACGAGCAATTGCATCTAATGCAGAACCACCGATTCTACCGATACCAATTCCTACTCCAATAACTACTAATCCTGCTCCTACTAAATTAAGAGTACCTTCCATAATGTATATATATTTAATTAAACATTCAAATTTATTAATGCCAATGCGCCATCTGGCTCCTCGCATAAAATGTCCGCCGGACATTTTTTAATGATGCTCGGCCCCTTCATGATGATGCTCTTCAACAGCGGCACCAAAATATAAAGCGGTCAACATAGTAAAGATATACGCTTGTAAAAGCGTTACCAATATTTCAATTAATGAGATGATGAATGAAAGTCCGAATGCTAACGGGCTTCCTATCCAGCTTTTGAAAATGAACATCATTCCAATCAAACTCATTATAACGATGTGACCTGCAAACATATTAGCGTACAAACGAATCATTAATGAGAAAGGCTTGATGATTGCTCCCATCAATTCGATTGGCGCCAAAATAATTTTCATTGGAACCGGAACGCCAGGCATCCAGAAAATATGCAACCAATAATCTTTTTTAGCGGTAAACGTTGTGATGATGAACGTTAAAACTGCCAATCCGAAAGTTACCGAGATATTACCCGTAACGTTTACTCCGAATGGCAACATACCAACAACATTTAAAAACCAGATAAAAAAGAATACCGTCAATAAATGACTCATGTATTTTTTATAATGCTTTTCACCGATGTTTGGGATTGCGATTTCGTCACGAACAAATAATACGATTGGCTCGAAAAATCTTCCTACTCCTGCTGCAACGCCTCCATTTTTTGAATATGATTTTCCTAAACCTCTAAATAATAAGAACATTAAAAGTGCTATAATCAACATTGAGAAAACACCTTTAGTGATTGAAAAATCGAGAGGTTTTGCATTTGTTGGATGTCCATCGTGCTCGGTTAAAGTTCCGGCAGCATCTGTTTTGTAGATTCTTTCGTGGTGTAAAACGTAATAGTTTCCACCATCTTCTGCAACCGATTCTCCATCATGGAATTTTGAAGAAGAGAAAACGTGAAGTCCGTCAGTATCCCAAAGAATAATTGGTAACGGGAAACCATAATGTTTTCCTGTTTCTTCGTCAGCGAAGAAATTAAAGCTGTGCGAATCTAAAACGTGGTGACTTTTTACTTCATCAATCTGAGCTCTGGTTTTAGCTTCCGGATCCAGATTTTCTGTAGCCGCCTCTTCATGATGTGTTGGTTCAGGTGAATTTGCTAATAAAACCGAAGGCAAAAAAGCAATTAAAGCTACTATACTATAAAGGAATGATTTTTTCGAAAACACCATAACTATGATTTGTCTAAATTTTATTTCTGAAATTTGGTGCAAAAGTACACTTTTAATTAATATTAAAAAGTATAAGTTTTATTTTTTTTGATGGAATTATCGATTCTAAAACAATTTATTGCTTATTGTTTAAAATTCTGATGGTTACATAGGTTTCTATTATCAAAAAGTAAATAAAGACAATGAAAAAATTCATCTTTTCTGTTGGTGTTTTTGGAAGCTGAGTGTGGATAATTGGTCTTAAAAAAGCATATGCTATTCCCATCTTTAAAGTTGTGAATGCTAAGAAAGCAAAACCAACAGAGTTTTCAGCTGTATTTTTTACCATTATTAATAAGGATATAATAACCGCCGAAAGCAAGGCAAACAATACGTAGAGCAAAAGTGTTGAATAAACAAAACTGTCTTCAAATTCTTTTGGAATAATGAAATGTGATATGGTTTTATGGGCGATAAGACCGATTATGGCCGCAATAAAGACTGTAAAAAGGGAATTGTATTTTTTTAAAATCATTTTTCTTCTTCGGATTTGTTTATCTCTTTTAACTGTCGGGCGATGTTATAGAACGCAATTGCAACACCAATCATCGTTAAAATCTTTACGTATAAATTATGTTTGTTTATGTATTTGTCATCGAGCCATTGACCAAGTTTTGCAAACAGAAAAACAATGATTCCCATTTGGATTGGAATATTAATAAGGGCTAACCATTTATTACGCTGTTTTTTCTTCTGCTGATTTTCCATCGGTAATCATGTTTTTTACATGAGGTTTCATTATACATGATGCGCTGAATTCGGCTCCGGGTTCAACCGAAAGTTTTCCGCAGACAACTTCTCCGTGAATATGGGCTTTGGATTTTACATTAAGGATTTCCTGAACCTGGATTTTTCCGTCAAAATTCCCTTCGATGTCGGCGTTTTTACAAATGATATCGCCTTTCACACTGCCTGCAGGACCGATTACTATTTTCCCTTTGGATTGAAAATTGCCAACCAAATGTCCGTCCAAACGGAAATCTGCCGGTGAAATTATATCACCATGAATAGTAGTTCCTTCAACAATTCTATTGGTTTTTCCCAATAAATCGGTGTACGATTTTGGACTTTTTTCAAACATGATTTCTATCCTTTTTTACCAGATTTATCCATTTGTGGTGATGGTGGCAACGAAAATTCCTGTTCTCCGGATTTTTGTTCTCCTCCTTTTTGATTTCTCCCTTTTATAATCTCTTTTGGGTCTTCTTCCGATGGCTGCCCTTTTTGATTATTATTGGCTACAGGTTTTGGCTGAACTGGCTCAGGCGCTCTTTCTAAAGTTCCGTCCCAGTTTGGTTGCGGTGCAGTTTCGGGAAGATTTCCGGCTAAGAATTCGTCTAAATTCTTTTTAATCTGAACTATCGTATAATTTTCTGCAGAAATAATTATAGGTGTTTGTTGCACTTTATAATCTTTATAGTCTTTCAAAATTGATGTAATACCAATTGCTAAATCCTCTGTATTTATACCGTGCAGTACCACAAAATTATCAGTCATCGTATATATATCCAGAGAAACGGTTAGTTTATTCAAACTTCTGTCGGCAATGAATTTTTTGATTTTTTCACGTAGCGCTTTTGTTCCGGCGTCTTCAAAATCTTTAGTTTGGTAAAGAATTTTCCAGTTTCTGGAAGGTGCTTTAGATAGTTGTAACGCTTCTAATTTTGGTAAATCAACTGATAATAATTTTTCCGCTTTTTTACCTTCTTCACTATTTGGATAATTTAAGGCAACAAAATTTAAGGCTGTGCTAAATTCACCAAGTCCGCCAAGTTTACCAACTATATTTGCTTTTAACAATTCGAATTTGGGAACAATTTCATCTCCTGTGAATCGGTTAATAGCATTTTCTGTAGCGGTTAAAACTGTTTTGAATTCCCCGTTTTGATATTGTTTATAGATGTTTGCGTAAACTACGTTTGGCGAATCACTAGACTCTTCCATATCGCTTGAAGGATTTAGTAAAATCTGTGCATATCGCGAATTTGGATAATTTGCAACGATACTTTCCTTCATTGCAGCAGCTTTTGATTTGTCTAAAATTTCATAAAGTTTATACAAATGATACATCGATGGAAGCACTAATCTTTCTTCAGGATTGTCACTTAACAACTTCTCAAATTTGTTTGCGGCTAATTTGTACTCCTTGAATTTTTCTTTATAAATAATTCCAAGTTGGTAGTTCGCAAAGTTTCTTTCTTTGCTCAGACTGTCTATGGTTGTTTGTGATTCCGGAATTTGTTTTATGTAGAAATCCGGTGTAAATCTTTCATCGACAGCTGCAACATCTTTACCCTCTTTATCGCCATCAACTTCTTTGCCGTCATTATCTTTTCCTGAATTTTCCTTTTCTGCTAGTGATGAAACACGCCAATTGTCCTGCAGCTTTCTTTTGCCCCATTTTTTGGCAAACTCCACTTTACCATAAGCCACAGTTGTAGGGTTGTAAAAATAGAAAACGCTTTCGTTTCCTGCTGCTGATGGATTAGGTGTTTTTGGGATTATCGATTTTGGTTTTTTAGAATCAGAACCGTCCTCTGAATCGATTTTACCATCGTTTCTTTCCTGATTTTCTTTAATTCTAGCTAATTTTTCTGCGGCCTTTTTTTGTGCTTCCTCTTCTTTTTTAAGCTTTACAATATGTGTTTCAAAATAAGCTGTTCTCTCTGAGCTCGACATTTTATAAAGCGATATAATACTGTCATTGGTATGTGAAATCGCTTCATATTTGATAACGTCTTCAAGATTTTCTCTTTTCTTTTTTATCAAATTAAACTCTCTTGTTCTTGGTTTTAACTGAACCAAAGTGCTGTCATAATAGTTTCCGGCTTTAACAAATTTGGATTCAATAAAATATAAATCGGCCAAATTTCTGTAGTTGGAAGCGATAAGGTATGTGTCTTGTGTTTTCTTTTTTAAGGAAAGATTGTATTGTTTTTTGCCCTTTTCCTTATTATTCGTTTTTTCATAAAACAACCCCAATTGATGGTGTAAAACATCTAGAAAAGGTCTGTTTTCTCTGTCTTTCAACAAGTCTTTGTATTTTTTTAGAAAGGCAACAGTATCTCCTTTTTCATAATCAAACTGCGCTGCTTGTCTTGCATGCGCATGAATTACATAAGATTTTGCCGCTTTTCTATGCATATCGATTACGGTTTGATAGCTGGCATAAGCGCTGTCTTTATAGCCTAGTTGTTCATAAACCTGACCTAAAATATAATTGTATCTCGATATTTCTTCTTTTGATTTGGTATATTCTTTAGCGATTTTAAGTTTGGCAACAGCACTATCTTTTTCCTGTAAATTCAAAAATGCCTGAGCCAAAGTAGCGTTGGCATCAGCAAAAATCTGATCTTTAAATTTGATCTCCTTTAGCAGTCTTCGAAGATTATTTACCGCCAAAGCGTCGTTATCCAGACGCATATTGGTTTTTTCTCTCCAAATTTTTACTTCGTATATTTTATCACTATTTGGAGATTTATTTAACACATAATTGAACGCGTCCAAAGCCGGTACAAATCGCTGATCATAGTATCTTGCTTGTCCGAGCATCATGTATGCTTCGTCCATTTGCGGGTTTTTTTCTGAACCACCGATGTTCATCGAATGTTTCTGAATCGCTTTGGTAGCTTTGGTTTCTGCTTTCTCAAAATTGGCGTTCTTAGTATTGCCAGGCATGAGATTGTCTTCGGAAACCTGCATTCTTTCTACTGGAAGTATCTCCCAAAAATTATCAGTGTTTTGGGCTTTTACTTCTTCAATTCCTTTGTCTAAGGCAATTCCACCATTGTATAAAATGTTATCTTTCGTGCTAAGTGCATGTGAATTTCTTGAAAGCCATGTGTTTCTTTTGGTTGAACAGGCTATTAAAAAAAGTAATAATCCCGAGAAGATGAAATATTTAATTGTATTGGTTTTCAAAGCAAAACGTTTAATGTTATAACGCAAAAAAGTCATAAATAGTATAACTAACTGGTAAAAATACGTTTCTTTTTGATATGGCAAAAAAATAAGCGGTAAGTTTTTGCATTATCCCTAAATACTGACTTCTTATTTTATAAATACGTTTAATAACGTATCTTAAGAAAGCTCCAGAGGTAGGGTTAAAATACAGATTACACAAATTGTCACAGAAAAATCCGTGTTAATTTGTGTAATCTTTGTTAAAGAAAAGAGATTAAACCGCGAAAAAGGCTTCTAATTCCTTCAGAGTTTCCGGTGATGTTTTGATGTCTTTTACCACTTCGCCCAAATGCAGTGCAACAATTCTGTTGCAAACTTCAACCGTATGAACCAAATCATGCGAAGAAACCAAAACTGTAACATTAGGGTTTTCTGCTAGTTCTTTGATGATTTTTTTTAATCTGTTAACTGTTGTTGGATCCAAATTAGCGAAAGGTTCATCCAAAATAATCACTTCCGGGTTTCCGATTAAAGTCGCGATAATCCCTACTTTTTTCATATTCCCTTTGGATAAATCTCTTAAATATTTTTTGCTGTTTAGAATTTCACCGTTGAAAAATTCTTCATGCTTTTTTAGTAAGTCATCAACATCGGCCTTATTTTGTCCGCGCAAATCGCCAATGAAATAAAAATATTCTTCGGCAGTTAAATAACCTATCAAAAAGCTTTCATCAATAAATGCCGAAGTAAAAGGCTTCCATGCTTCACTTTTGTCGACTTGCACTTCGTTGTTTATTATATGTCCGGAACTTGGCTGAATTAAATCCAACAACAAACTGAAAAAAGTAGTTTTCCCCGCACCGTTATTTCCAACCAATCCAAAGCTTTGTCCTTTTGGAATTTCAAGGTCTGGCATGTTTAAAACCATAGTTCCCAGATTGTATCTTTTGGTTAAATTATTTACTTGTATCATTTTAAAAAATTTATGAGGTTTATGAGTGTATTAGACTCTTTTGTTTTTAATTCTTCTGTTTGTAAGCTGCTATGGTTTCGTATTTTTCGGTTTTATATACTTTTTCAATCTTGGTAAAAACCATATTTCTAAAGGCAAATCCAAAAACTCCAGCTAAAGCCACAAAGAGATATCCAATATTTGGAGAAAAAAGATAATATCCAAGTGAATACAAAAGCATTGGTACCAATAGTTTTGGTATTAACATTATTACCGTTTTGAAATTAAAAGCCTGTTTGTCACCAAAAGCTTTATTTGCCATAGTCAAATCAATTGGAGTTTTAACAAAAGCACCTCCAAGCATTACCAAATGAGAGTTAACACCAATATTATATATCGCTCCAACGACAATTAGCAAATAAATTTCCCATCCAAAAAATACCCAATAAAAAGAAGCAATTATTGTCGAAATCGCCGTGCCTATAACCATCAGCCACCATTTTGAACTGATGTATTCGCGGTACTGAATGTTTTGGCTCATCATCAATTGATAATAAGAACTGTCCCAACTTGGAATGAATTGCCCAAAAGTGAATAAAAAACCACCGGTAACAAAAATCCCCGCAAAAACCTGCATCGCCGGATTGTTATAGGCTTCTATGGATTTTGTATAAAACAGTAATCCATAAAAAATAAACAGAAAACTCATGATAACCGTGGTTCGGGAACGCTTGTTTCTTTTCAAAAGTTTAATGTCATTTTTTAGAAATGTTCCCAAAGTACCAAATTGGTTTAACCAACTAAAGTTTTCGGTTTTGGCCTCATCGCTTTTTTTCGCCAAGCCTGTATCCAGATTTAGATTCTTTTTGAAATAATCAAATGAAAAATAATAGGTAACAATGGCTAAAAGTATCGGAATTAAAAACATATAATTCGTTGTATACATTGCCTGGAAAAATGGCTGCGTATAATTCGTCACATCAAAAAAGCGATAATATTGTGCAACTCCTAAAATCCCAACTATGGCTAATAATGGGTAGAAAACAATATTCTTATTATTAATCAGGATATTAATAAAATTATTAGAATAAATCATTCCCATCATTGCCAAACTCCACAAAACTGACTGAAATCCATGACCTTTAGTCAACAATGCAATAGTAAACGGAATAAAGAAAAAAGCATGCATCACATTAAAAAATGAAATGGCGGTTTTTCCTAAAGAAAAATGCACAATCACATTCCTGGTTATCGGTAAATTCAACAATGGCTTTATATTGGTAACCGGCATTTTTTGAAGAAAATAGCGAATTACCAAATCGCCAACCAAATAATAAATCAAAAATTTATTGACCGTTTCTAATGGTTCTAAATTAAATTCTTTAAGAATCTTATAGCCAAAAAATCCTAATAACGAAAACTCAAGTATTATTATTAACGCAACAAAACCCATTATGATTTTAAATGCAATGTTGGCTCCAAAAGAAGCCGAACGGGAAAAAGCTTTCCATTCGAGGGAAATGAAGTGTTTGAACATGGTTAGTTGTTTAGGTTTTTGAAATTAGTTCTTAAAAGTAAATATTTGTTACATACTTTCAAAGTTTCTTTCCTTTTCAAATCGTTGCTATTTCTTACCTTTGCAAAAATTATTTTTCATGTCTTCATTTTATAAATTACAGATCAAAGAAGTAAAACACGAAACCGCCAATGCCATTTCTGTTGCTTTTAATATTCCTGCCGAATTAAAATCTGCTTACAAATTTACAGCCGGTCAATACGTAAATCTAAAATTAACTTTAGACGGACAGGAAATTCGTCGTGCGTATTCGGTTTGTTCTTCGCCTAATAGCGGTGAATTGCGCATCGCGATAAAATCTGTTAAAGAAGGTCATTTTTCAAAATTTGCGAATGATAATTTAAAAGTTGGAGACATCTTAGAAGTTGGTCAACCGGAAGGAAAGTTTACTTTTGAACCTTCATTTTCTAACTTGAAAAACTATGCCGGATTTGTTGCAGGCAGCGGAATTACGCCGGTTATGTCAATTCTGAAATCGGTTTTAGAAAGCGAACCAAAAAGCACTTTTGTTTTGGTTTACGGAAACAAAACTTCGGATGAAACTATTTTCCTCAACGAATTACATGAATTACAGCTAAAATATGTTGGGCGCTTTTTTGTGCATTATGTTTTTAGTCGGGCTAAAACTGAAGGCGAACTTTTTGGCCGAATTGACAAATCAACTGTGAATTTTATTTTGAACAATAAACACAAAGAAAAGGAGTTTGATAAATTCTATTTATGTGGTCCGGAAGCCATGATTAATCTGGTTTCTGATGTTTTAAAGGAGCATAATGTTGCCGAAAAAAACATCAAATTCGAATTGTTTTCGACTTCATCTGCTAATGAAAATCCGGCTGCCGAAAGTCATACCGGTCACACCAAAATTACCATAATGGTTGACGACGAAGAAACCACTTTTGAAATGTCTCAAAAACAAACGGTTCTCGAAGCTGCCTTAAAACAAGGGCTTGACGCTCCGTATTCTTGTCAGGGTGGAATTTGTAGTTCCTGCTTGGCGCGAATTACAAATGGTACTGCCGAAATGAAAAAGAATTCGATTTTAACTGATGGCGAAATTGCCGAAGGATTGATTTTAACATGTCAGGCACATCCAACTTCCGCAGAAATTTATGTGGATTATGATGATGTTTAAAAACCAAAAGGGGATTGCCCTATTGTCGCTGTTATTTATATCCGGATTACTTCTTACAGGCTGTACAAAAGCTAAGGAACGGTTTATTATATCTTCAGACGAGAACGGTATTATCTGTTCGGCAAAAAGTACGTTTAACGATACCATTTTCTACGAAAACCGATTTCAGGATTCGACAATATATTACTACGCTCCACTGTCAAAACAGGAAAATGAGGAATTAAAAAAACTAATC
Organism: Flavobacterium sangjuense; assembly: GCF_004797125.1. Classification (NCBI taxonomy): domain Bacteria; kingdom Pseudomonadati; phylum Bacteroidota; class Flavobacteriia; order Flavobacteriales; family Flavobacteriaceae; genus Flavobacterium; species Flavobacterium sangjuense. Next base: position 712,150 of record NZ_CP038810.1, on the reverse strand, counting down.
ATAAGTCTTAAGTTAGAAAAGAGTATTCCAAAATTTGAATTGCGCCCTGATAGCGGCACATTCATAGTAGTGTCAGATGCAGTAAGGTTTTATGAGGCAAACTATTCTATTCCGTCACGCAACATAAAAAAAATTCTTGGGATGTTCAGGGATGTGTCTTTCAAAATGAAACCCTGCAAAAAGGTAGACGATTTCTGGGATGTCGAAGGCGTTACTCCGCCGGATAACCCTGTCCCTTAATAATAAATTCAGGTTGATAAAACTTTTTCTATGACTTTTTCAACGGGAATCGTTCGCATTGCTTCTTCATAACCTTCCACTTTTTTATTTCCGTAAACTGAAGTTGGCAATAGTGGAAACTTTTCTCTGTCAGAAACCAAACAATTTTCAAGTGGTTGATTAAATGGTGCAAACCCGGCAAAAGGATGTGTGGCGCCCCAAAGTGTAATTACTTTTGTCCCTAGCATAGCAGCAATGTGCGAGTTTCCGGAATCCATAGAAAGCATTACGTCTAAGCTGGAAATCAAATCTAATTCTTGTGGAAGCTTTAACTTTCCTGCAACATTTATCACATTTACTTTTCCGTTAGCTAAGGAATTCAGTATTTCAATTTCTTTGTTTCCGCCACCAAAAAGAAAGATTTTATTGTTTGCATCTGATGCCAATTCATCGATGACTTGTTGTATCAAATCCTGCGGATATACTTTGCTGTCGTATTGTGCAAATGGCGCGATGCCTATCCATTTTTGAGTTGCTTTTTCGCCTGAAACTTTTAAAATTTCATTTGACAAATTCGCTTTTTGTGGAAACTTTGGATTTGACAAATCAACGTTGAAACCTAGTTTTTTAAAAGTCTCAACATGCCTTTCAACCATGGTTTTAATCGGCTTGAAGACTTTGTTTTCGGCACGGGTTAATGCTCTTTTTTCGGCTCTTCCTTTATCTGTAAACGCTACTTTTTTTCCGCTTAACGCGAATAAAGTTCGGATTATTTGGGAACGCAAAACATTATGCAAATCGGCGACAGCATCAATGTTCAATTGCTTTAAATCGGAATATAATTTCAATAGCCCCTTCAACCCTTTGTGTCTTTCTTTTACATCAACGGCGAAGAAATTCACATTCTCAATTCCATCAAAAAAAGGTTTGAAAAATGGTCGGGAAACAACCGTAATTTTTACGTCTGGATTTTGAGAAACAAAAGCTCTTATAACAGGAACTGTCATCGCAACATCGCCCATGGCAGACATTCGAATGACAGCTATATGTTGGATTGGGTTTGACAAAAGTTGTCGCTTTTATTTTTTGTTTTGGTACAAAACCGGATTCAAATCATCATCGTTGTACATTTTCATTTGTTTGTACACTTTCATGAATTTATCTCCGTTTTCAATATCGGTAATCAAATCATCAATGGCCGTTGACAAATCTGATTTTTGCTCTAATAACACATTTAATTTCGCCTGACATTTATCTCTGTGTTCTTGTGAAGCTTCGGCACGATTGGCTTCTTCACTCATATGATAAATTTTTAATGCCAAAATTGACAATCTGTCAATCGTCCAGGCTGGACTTTCAGAGTTTATTTTTGCGTTATCTTTTACCTTAACATTGTGGTATTTCTGAAGAAAATAACTGTCGATATATTCTACCATATCCGTACGTTCCTGGTTGGATGCATCAATTCTTCTTTTCAAAACCAAAGCCGCAACCGGATCAATATTAGGGTCGCGAATAATATCTTCAAAATGCCACTGAACAGTGTCAATCCAATTTTTAAAATACAATAAATGCTCAATCTTATCTTTTGGATAAGGATTGTTAACGGGTTGGTCTACGTTATCGTGAACATGATAATCCTTGATACTTTGTTCAAATATAGAATAGGCAAATTTTGAAAACATAATTATAAATTTTATTTTTACTCCGTACTGTTCGACCTTTTTTCTGAAAAGGTCTCGAGTGCAAAGATAGTTTTTATACTTTTACCTAAACATACAAATTCCACATTCATGCATATTCACAATATTTCGGAAAACAGCAGTATTCTTAATCATTTTTTGGCGCAAATTCGCGATGTCAATATTCAGAAAGACAGCATGCGTTTCCGAAAGAACATTGAACGAATTGGTGAAATTATGGCGTATGAACTGAGTAAAACTCTGGAATATAAAGCTATTGACGTTCAAACGCCGCTTGGCATCAAACACACCACAACCATTGCTGATCACGTGGTTTTATGTTCGATTCTTCGTGCCGGATTGGCATTGCATACAGGCTTTATGAATATTTTTGACAATGCTGAAAACGGTTTTGTTTCGGCGTACCGCCATCATTATGACAACGATGATAAGTTTGATATTTTGGTTGAATACCAAGCTGCACCATCTTTCGAAAATAAAAATCTGATTTTGATTGATCCTATGTTGGCCACAGGACAATCGATTGTGGCAGTTTTACACAAATTGCATTTGGAACAAAAACCAAAAGAAATTCATATTGCGGTTGTAATTGCGGCACCGGAAGGCATCGCCTATCTTCAAAAAAATCTTCCTGACAACTGTCATCTTTGGATAGCTGCGATTGATGAAAAACTTAACGAGAAAAACTATATAGTTCCCGGTCTTGGTGATGCCGGTGATTTGGCTTATGGAAGTAAATTATAGTTGGGAGAAATAGCTAAACGAGCATCCCAAAATAAGCAACAACAACACGATTTCCTGATACATTTTGCTTTGTGAATATTCAATGTTTGTGGTACACATCACTGATAATGGCATAAATGTAAAGATCAACATTTCGTTGTTTTTATCGGGCGAAATCAAAAAAATCGTTACTCCGATTAAAAATCCAAAAATCATTTTCTTATAAGAAGCCTGCAAAATCAGTGGTTTATTTGTCAAAGAAAAAATTAGTGAGAATAAAAAATACAGGGCAATCACAACAAAAAACGAGAGCGCTATATTTTGATAATTATTTGTAAAATAATCCAGTTCAAAATTAGTTTGCGTCTGAGTTATGATATGTGTAATCCATGTTTTATCGAACGCCAAAGCAGAAACCATGAATATAACTGCTGTTGCAAAAAACGCCACAAATGGCAAAAGCCAGTTTCTGAAATCTCTTGAAACGTGAAAAAATATCGAAATATAGACCAGAATAATAAAAAGGATACACCAAAAATGAAACAAGCTGGCAATAAAAATCCACATCGAAGCATCAAAAATCTTTTCTTTTGGCGCTTTTAATGTTTGCAAAGAAATCAATCTTCGAACAGCCATAAGCAGAAAAAAATTGGCAAACAATAAATTAGAATTATTGAATATGGATGGGAAAATGAGCAGAAACAATAAGAAAAATAAAATGGTATAACTACTGTTTTTGGTCAGGTTATTCTTTTTTACTGTAAAATTCACCAGAAAAAAAGAAGTCAATAATAACAAGACAAGTGTTGCTGTTTTTGAAAATCCATGGGACGAAATTGTTGACAACAAATCGCTTGACTGATACATAAAAAAGAAAAGCAGCAACAAAACTACCACCAAAGCATTATTTAGCAAAGTAGATTTTTTAAAAACGCTTGTTATCATAAGGATATTTTATACATTTGTGCTGTAAATATAACATTTTATAAAATGAGAGCATTTTTTGAAGGCATTCAATCTTTATTTGTAGACTTTTTATTCAAACCACTAGATTTTTTACGCTCTTTAGAGTTAAGCAACTGGTGGTTGGCTAACATTGTTAGCTGGACACTAATAATAGTTTGTGCATACTACACTGTTTACTGGTGTCAGGAATTAGCAAAACACAGAGCCAACAACGAAGAAGACCAAGATACAACGGCTCATTCTTTCTTAAAGTAAGTCGAAGCCAATATCTTTTCTAAAATACATCTTATCAAAATTTAGCTTGTCTATATTTTGGTAAGATTTTTTTATGGCTTCTTTGAAATCATTCCCAAAAGAAGTGATGGCTATGACTCTTCCTCCATTGGTTACGACTTTTCCATTTTCAAGTTTTGTCCCTGCGTGAAAAACAAGTGAATCCTGAATGTTTTCTATTCCTGAAATTTCAAAGCCTCTATCATAATCTTCAGGATAACCGCCGGAAACTACCATTACTGTTGTGGCACTTCTTTCGTCAATTTCTAACGAGACTTCATTCAGTTTCTCATTGGCAACAGCTTGAAATAATTCGACTAAATCGGATTTAATTCTCGGAATTACAACTTCCGTTTCGGGATCACCCATTCTGACGTTGTATTCAATAACTATTGGCTCGCCTTTAACAATGATTAGTCCAATAAAAACAAAACCTTTGTACTCAATTCCGTCTTTTTGTAAACCTTCAACTGTTGGTTTTACAATTCGGGTTTCTATTTTTTCAAGCAAAACGGCATCTGCAAATGGCACCGGGGAAATTGCTCCCATGCCGCCTGTATTTAAACCTGTATCGCCTTCTCCAATTCGTTTATAATCTTTGGCTGTTGGCAGAACTTTATAGCTTTTCCCGTCTGTCAATACAAAACAACTCAATTCAATTCCGTCAAGAAATTCTTCGATAACCACTTTGGCACTTGCATTTCCGAATTTGGCATGAACCAGCATATTTCGTAATTCTGTTTTCGCTTCTTCTAAATCGTTAAGAATTAAAACACCTTTCCCTGCTGCTAATCCATCGGCTTTTAATACGTATGGTGGTTGCAATGTTTCTAAAAATTTGCATCCTTTTTCGACAGTTGCTGCCGTAAAACTATCATAGGCTGCTGTCGGTATCTTGTGTTTAACTAGAAATTCTTTGGCAAACTCTTTACTTCCTTCTAATTGAGCTCCGAGTTTTGATGGCCCAATAACCGGAATATGATTTAGCTCTGAATCATTTTTAAAGAAATCATAAATCCCTAGCACTAATGGATCTTCAGGACCAACGACAACCATGTCGACTTTTTCCTGAATCGAGAACGATTTTATTGCATTAAAATCATTTGGATTAATAGAAACATTTGTTGCTATTGAAGCAGTTCCCGCATTTCCTGGTGCAACAAAAAGTGTTGAGCAAATTGGACTTTGAAGCATTTTAAATGCCAAAGCATGTTCTCTTCCGCCTGAACCAAGTAGTAAAATAACCATCATTATTTATTTTGATTGCAAAAATAACTTTTAAATATTAATGGTTTATTAAATTTTCATCTTGCTTGGAAAAAAAGATTATTTTTGTTTTTTAATATATAAAATTGAACTTATGAAAAAATTATTACTTTTCTCTTTATTAGTATTTGCATTTACTTCAAATGCTCAGGTTTCGTGGACAACACAAAACACTAATTTCCCTGTTGACGGTTCATACACAGGAGATATTGCTGTGGTTGATGCTAATATTGCATGGGCATTAGTTCAAAGAGTTACCGCAACAAATCATCAAACATTTTCAAAAACCATTAATGGTGGTACAAACTGGACAACCGGTTCTATTGGTGTTGGTAATACAACAGGTTTAGGTATCGGAAACATAACTGCAGTTGATGCGAGTACTGCTTGGGTTTCTACATTTCCAACAGGTTCAACATCAGCACAACAAGGTGTATACAAAACAATTGATGGTGGTACAACTTGGACCAGACAAACGACTGCAGCATTCTCTTCGTCCCCAAGTCTTTCATTTTGCAATTTTGTTTATTTCTTTGATGCTAACAATGGTGTTTGTATGGGTGATAAAAGAGGTGGTTATTTTGAAATTTATACCACTACAAATGGAGGAACTAATTGGACAAGAACTCCATCAGCTAACATCGCTGCTTCAGCTACTGATTATGGTTATACTGGTAAATATTATGCGAACGGAAATACTGTTTGGTTCGGAACTGATGGCGGTGAATTAATGCGTTCTACCGACAAAGGTTTAAATTGGACAAAAATTACTACCCCTATTCCTGATTTTGGCGGTGGTACTGATACAACATCTATTGCTGAATTTGCTTTTTCTGATAATAACAATGGTTTTATTTTAAAAGAAACTTATGACGGTTTACCAACTCCAACTTTTTTAGAAACAGAATTATTTCGTACAGCTGATGGTGGTGCAACCTGGACACCTGTTACATTTGGGACAGGAATATTTCATGGAGCACTTGCTTTTGCAGGTCCCGGAATGCTTGTAACCGGAGGTTCATCAGATGGGAATTTCGGATCTTCTTACAGTTTGAATAATGGTCTTACCTGGACAGCTATTGACGGGTTGTCACACACGTGCTTAGCTTTAAAAAGCGATACTCTTGGTTGGGGTGGAGGTTTTGCTACGACTGGTGTAGGAGGTGCATTTAAATTTAATAATACTTTAGGAACTCCAAGTTTTAATGCTGCTAAATTTAAAGTATTCCCAAATCCTGCAATTTCAACAGTTACAATCGCTGCTGAAAATGCAGATTCATATAATTTATCCGTTACAGATGTAACAGGTAAAATCGTTATGACTAAATCATTAAACGGAATTGAAAACACATTGGATATTTCTTCTCTTTCAACTGGTGCTTATTTCTTCGAATTAAGCTCAGATAACACAAAAGACGTGATTAAAATTCTTAAAAATTAATTACAAATAAAATAGTATTTTTAAGGGCTGACATTCGTTAGCCCTTTTTTATTGTCTTTATGTTCAACTTTTTCAATTTTTCGCTTTTACTAAATGGCTTTCCTATGAAGGAAGCGTCTGTCGAATTGGAAAAAATTCTGGCTGTTTCGGAAATTGAGTATGAAAATTATGTAAATCAAAAGAAGGCTGCAATCGTTGAGTATCATTTAAAACACAACAAATCGTATCAGGACTTTGTTGGAAAAAGTTCTTTTGACAATTGGAATGAGCTTCCGATAATGACTAAAAAAGAATTTCAAAAACCTTTGTCAGAAAGGCTTTCCGAAGGATATACTCCATCAACTGTTTATGTAAACAAAACCTCTGGCTCAAGTGGTGATCCTTTTATTTTTGCCAAAGATAAATTTTGTCATGCCTTGACCTGGTCTAATATCATTTATCGTTTCGGTTGGTTTGGAATTGATTTTAATTCGTCCTTACAAGCCCGTTTTTATGGAATCCCATTAGATTTTATCGGAAATAAAAAAGAGCGTATCAAAGACTTGTTGAGCCATCGTTATCGTTTTACCATTTTTGATTTATCTGATGTTGTTTTAGAAAAAGTCTTAACCAAATTTCAAAATAAAAAATTCGATTATATCAATGGCTATACCAGTTCGATAGTTTTATTTGCCAAATTTTTACAAAAGAAAAATATTGTTTTAACATCGGTTTGCCCAACACTAAAATGTTGCATTGTAACCTCTGAAATGCTTTTTGATGATGATAAAATACTGCTCGAAAAACAATTTGGCGTTCCGGTTGTCAATGAATATGGCGCCTCTGAACTTGATTTGATTGCGTTCCAAAACCCGGAAGGCGAATGGCAGGTGAATTCTGAAACCATTTTTGTAGAAATTTTAGATGAGGAAAACAACGTTTTACCAAATGGCAAAGAAGGCCGAATTGTGATAACATCATTATATAATAAAGCGCATCCGTTTATCCGATATGATATTGGCGATGTTGGAATTTTAGACGAAAAAAGTACTTCTAAAAAACCGATTCTTAAGAAACTAATTGGTCGAACCAACGATATTGCTGTTTTGCCAAGCGGAAAAAAATCCCCGGGATTAACCTTTTATTATGTTACCAAAAGCATCATCGAAGACGATGGAAATGTCAAAGAATTTGTGATAAAACAAACCAAAATCGATACTTTTGACATCGAATATGTAAGTGAATTAGAATTAACCGAAGCTCAAATTCAACAAATTGAAAAAGCCATTACAACTTATTTAGAAAGTGGTCTGACTTTTTCATTTAACCGTAAAGAAAAACTAGAACGCAGCAAAAGTGGAAAATTGAAACAGTTTGTTTCATTGATAAAATAAATTAACGAAAGAACGAAGAGTGAGATTGCTTCGTTCCTCGCAATGACAAAAAAAATGAAAATCACAATAGTCGCAGGAGCAAGACCTAACTTTATAAAAATCGCGCCCATTATCAAAGCGATAGAAAAAAAGCAAAACGAAGGAGCTAAACTTTCCTATCGTTTAGTTCACACAGGCCAACACTACGATAAAAACCTCAGCGATACGTTTTTTGAGGAATTGAACATTCCACATCCAAATGCAAATCTCGAAGTCAAAAGCGGTTCCCAATCGGTGCAAACTGCTGCCATCATGATTGCCTTTGAAGAAGAGTTGTTGCAAAATCCATGTGATTTGGTTTTGGTAGTTGGTGATGTCAATTCGACTATGGCGTGTGCTATTGTTGCCAAAAAATTAAACATAAAAGTCACACACGTTGAAGCCGGAATTCGTTCCGGAGACATGACAATGCCCGAAGAAATCAACAGAATTGTAACGGATAGCATTACCGATTATTTTTTTACAACCTCAACTTGGGCAGGAGAAAATCTCTTAAAGTATGGTGCCGAACCTTCTGCAATTCATTTTGTGGGCAACGTGATGATTGATACTTTATACCAAAATTTAGACAGAATTTCTGCGCCAAGTTTTTGGAACAAATTTGATTTAGAAGCCGGTAATTATATAGTCTTAACATTGCATCGTCCGGCAAATGTTGATGAAGAAAAATCGTTAGTGAATTTATTAGCTGGCATTGACAAAATGGTTGGTGATAAAAAAATTATTTTCCCAATTCATCCCAGAACTAAAGCGATCTTAGGTGAACAAAATCTGAATTTGAAAAACATCCTTTTTGTTGAACCACAAGGTTATCTGAACTTCATGTATTTAATCAAAAACAGTTTTGCTGTCATTACCGATTCAGGTGGCATTTCGGAAGAAACTACCGTTTTGGGAATTCCGTGTTTTACGATGCGGAACAATACCGAAAGACCCGAAACACAGAACATCGGTACAAATACATTAGTGGGGACTTCGATTGAAAATTTAAAAAAAGTATTTGGAGAATTTCTGGCAAATGGCCCAAGAAAAGCGGGAATTCCAGAGCTTTGGGATGGTAAAGCTTCCGAAAGAATAATTGCTGTTTTACTAACCAAATAATCTCTCGCAAAGGCGCAAAGGCGCAAAGTTTAATATTGTGCTTACATGAAAGAAATTCTAATCATATCCAATTATTATCCGCCGGAAAAAGGCGCAGCTGCCAATAGAATTGAGCAGTTGGCTTTGAAATTAAATCAAAATAATTATAAAGTTTCGGTTATCTGCCCACTTGGAAATTACCCAAAAGGAGCATTATTTCCGGAATATAGAGGTAAGTTTTCGGTAACTGAAAATCGTGATGGTATTACGGTTAAACGTCTTTGGATTTATCCAAGTGTCAGCAAAAATTTATTGGTTCGAATTATTTCTGTTTTGTCATTTTCGGTAACCTTATTTTTCTATTTGTTATTCAAAAAAATACCAAAGAAAGTAGTGATTCAATCGCCACCTTTATTATTGTCTTTTATTTCGGTTTTTGTGCTTTCGCTAAAAAACAAAAAAATAATTTTGAACATTTCCGATTTATGGCCATTAGCCGCTATCGAATTGGGTGCTTTGAAAAAAGGTTCATTATCGCATAAATTCTCGTTGTTTTTTGAACGCTACATTTATAAAAAAGCGACTTTGATTTTAGGGCAATCCAACGAAATTATCACACACGTTCATACTTTATTTCCGGATAAAAAATGCTTTTTATATCGCAATTTCCCCGATCATAGTATTTCTGAAATGGAATTAAAAACGGAAGAAAATCAACCTATAAAAATTTTCTATGCCGGACTTCTCGGAATTGCGCAAGGCGTATTTGAATTGTGCCAGAAAATCGATTTAAAAGGACTAAATGTAGAATTTCACATCTTTGGTGATGGCGCCGAAAAAACGCAAATAGAAGGGCTGATTTCATCTCAAAAAGAACAACAGCTATTCTTTCACGGAATGTTAGATAGAAAGGAATTACATAATAAACTAAAATCGTTTGACATTGCCATTGTTCCGTTAAAAACCAGGATTTATGGTTCTGTTCCTTCTAAGATTTTTGAATATGGTTCACTTGGTTTTCCAATACTATATTTTGGTGGTGGCGAAGGTGAAACTATTGTTAATGAGAATAATTTGGGTTGGGTTGCATCCGTTGGAAATTATGACGATTTAAACGAAAAACTTAAGGCTATTTCGAGAGTAAAAAAATCGGAATTGGATGTGATGAAAAAACAGATTTTTGACGAATCCCTAAAAGTATTCGATTTAGATAATCAAATGAAAATCCTAATTGAAAAAGAGGTTTTCTAATACGCTTTGTCTTCTCCTTTGAAGATATTAAATACTGTTTGAAAAATGATTTTGATATCCATAATTAGTGACCAGTTTTCGATATAAAAGACATCAAGTTTTATACGGTTTACCATGTCTTCTTCAGTTTCAATTTCGCCTCTAAATCCTTTCACTTGTGCCAAACCTGTAATGCCGGGTTTAACATAATGACGTACCATATATTTTTTTATTTTACTGGCGTAAGCTTTGTTTTGTGACCATAAGTGTGGTCTTGGTCCAACAACCGACATATCTCCGAGTAAAACATTGAAAAACTGTGGTAATTCGTCCATACTTGTTTTTCGCATAAATTTCCCCATCTTGGTAACTCTCGGGTCATTTTTAGAGGCTTCCTTTTCGGTAAATCCATTTACCTGCATAGAACGGAATTTATAACAAAAAAATTCTTTTTCATCCATTCCCGGTCTTCCCTGCTTAAAAAATACAGGCCCTTTTGATTCCAATTTTATTAAAATAGTCAAAATAGGAATCAGCCACGATAACAAAAAAATTATCACAAATAATGAAAAAATAATATCAAAAGCCCTTTTAACTCTTTTTATATAGGGATTATGCAGTTGTGTTTTTTGAAGAGATAGTACCGGAAACAATTCGTAATAATCAACTTTTAAATTTTTAGAAAAAATTTCTTTAGTATCAGGAATGAATTTAATTGCCTTTTTATTATCGTCGGCAAATTCGACTAACTCTTTCAGTTTTTCATTTGAAATTTCATTTAAAGAACAATAAATCTCATCTATTTTATTTTCTATGGTAAAACTTTTAATATCGTCTATTTTCCCAACAATATTTGGATTCTGCTTTTTGTCCGAGAAATATCCCGCAAACCTATACCCGTAATCTATCCTTGTTTCAAAAACTTCCTTTAACCGAATTGCTTCAGGTGTATATCCGATGATAATTGCATTTCTGTAATTACTTCCTGTAACAATCCTATACCTTTTTAAATAAATAAATAAAAAGGTTTTAAAGGCAACAACAATAATGAAGGTCACAGACATAAAAAGCGCCACAGCTGAACCGCTAAAAATTGACGTCTTTGCAAAAGGAAAGAAAGCAATGACAATCAATAGAAACACACTGAATTGCTTCATCAGTTTAGTCAGAATATCTACCGGAGTAGTAAACCTGAAAATTTCATAATATCTTACTATAACCGCTATGGAAATCCAGGTGATAGTTTGGTAAGCCAAATAATACACCTTATTTAGTCTTAAATCCCTAAAGAAATAAAGACTAAATATAGTTATGACAATTAAATCGAATAATATACTAATCGGTCTAATGTATTTTGAATACCTCCCTGTATGCTGTGCAACCATAAAATACTAGTGGATATAACTTTTGAAGTTTTTATGTTCTTCTTTTAAAAGTTCTTCTGAAGAAAGTGATTTAAAGTATTCATACGTTAATTTCATTCCTTCTTCTCTTGAAACTTTTGCTTCCCAGCCTAAAATGTTTTTAGCTCGTGTTGTGTCAGGCTGTCTCTGCATCGGATCGTTAATTGGCAACGGATGATAAACTACTTTTTGGTTTGTGCCTGTTAATTTAATAATTTCTTCAGCGAAATCCTTAATGGTAATTTCGTTTGGATTTCCAATGTTTACAGGCTGCTCGTAATCTGAATGCAATAATCTGAAAATGCCTTCAACCTGATCTGTTACATAACAAAATGACCGCGTTTGACTTCCATCTCCAAAAATCGTCAAATCTTCTCCGCGTAATGCCTGACCAATGAATGCCGGAATAACACGCCCGTCATTTAGTCGCATTCTTGGTCCATAGGTATTGAATATTCTAACGATTCTTGTTTCTACCCCGTGAAAAGTGTGGTAAGCCATTGTAATTGATTCCTGAAAACGTTTGGCTTCATCATAGACACCTCTTGGTCCAATAGTATTTACATTACCATAGTAATCTTCTGTTTGTGGATGTACCAATGGATCACCATAAATTTCAGAAGTTGAAGCAATAAGAATCCTGGCCTTTTTTACCCGAGCCAGACCTAAAAGATTGTGGGTTCCAAGTGAACCAACCTTTAGGGTTTGGATTGGGATTTTTAAATAATCTATCGGACTTGCGGGTGATGCAAAATGAAGAATATAATCTAAATCACCCGGTACGTGAACAAATTTGGTAACATCATGATGATAAAACTCAAAATTCTTATGTTTAAATAAATGTTCTATGTTTTTTAAATCTCCTGTAATCAGGTTATCCATTCCTATGACGAAGTATCCTTCTGCGATAAAACGGTCACAAAGATGAGAACCCAAAAACCCAGCCGCACCAGTAATTAATATTTTTTTCATATAAAATTTATTCTACACTAGGATTCTTTTGATTAATCCCTGAATTAAAAAGACAATACATCATAGTGAAAAAAACCACGCCTCGTTGCCTCCATAAAAATGATTCGGTCAAAAATAAACTTATCATTAGAAATGCGAAAGCAAAATTCACAAAATCTTTTGTTTTGATTGCATTTTTAACGTTAATAAAAAGCATTATTACTATCAATAAAAAGCCAAAAACTCCCAAATCTGCAAAATTCTGAACATATTGATTGTGAAAATTCATCTTTTGATATCCATCACTGGAATCATCACCCTGATATACATGATAAGCCACGCCTTTAGCTTCAATTTTGGGATAAGATGCGTTCAGTCCATAACCTTTCCAAAAAATGTTGTCTTCATTCATCATTTCTAAAAATATTCTAAACTGGTATACCCTGAAGGCTGTTCCTGGGAAAAAATCATTTTGATTGAAGACTGTATTTGTCCAGGCCTGTTTTATGCTGACATTGTAAAATGTTGTTTTGTTTTCTTTTGAAATAACATCATTTACAGTACTATCTGTCATTATTGTTTCATACTCATGATGTAATTTATCTTTTATACTTCCTATAAACCCTAATGATAGAACCAGGATCAAGAATACTATCAGATTTTTCAAACGCAATTGCTTAGAAAGTTTGGAGTAGAACAAATGATATACTATTATCAAACCAATAAATGCTATAATAATGTTTTGGGAAGAGAGTAGAATAACCATCAACAGCAAAATACCAATGCATAGGAAATCAATGATTTTTTTTATCGGTTTTGTGTAGAAGTAAAAAAATGAAATGGCCATGTAGACCGAAACATGTATGGCATTCACATCTTTGGTTACCAATTCGTGGTAAAAGAAAACACTGCTATCGTGCGAGGAAAAATAACGTATTGTTGCTTTGACAAGATAAAATAAGGCATACACCAATATCCCATAACTGTATACCTGCAGAATAAGTTGCTTTTGATATTTAGATATTCCTCCGAAAATAATGAAACATAAAGGTATGAGGAGAAAGGGTAATTCTTTTGATAATGCCGGTAATGTTAAACTTTTATCTATGGTCCAAAAATAGGAAAGCAGCATCAAAAGATACAGCAGTATGGGAAATAATAATGTATAGTCTATCTTAAAATTCTGCTTTTTGAAAAAAAAGAAGGTTGAAAAAACCAATAAGCCAATAGCGATACTGTTTACCGAATGTGGCAGCGGGATGGAGAGCAACACAAAAATTAATAAATAAAGTGGTGTCTCTTTGTTAAGCTCTTGATTTGTTTTCAGAGAAAAAAACTTAAAAAATGGATAGTTATTCTTCATTTATTTTATTCTTGTCAAAATCATTAATAGCAGTGTCCACTATTTTTGTATCAATGGCAAGTTATGATTTTTTATTCTGTTATTAAAAATATTTGACAAACAAATATGTGTCAAATGAATTTAACGAATTAAACCTCAAAAAAAAGCCCCAAAACCCTTCGGGTTTTGAGGCATTAATTATGCTATCCTGCTTTTTATTTTTTTACTTCAACCTGAATTTGACTGTCTATCCAGGAATACGTTTTTTTCATTCCGTCAATCAAAGATAAAGAAGGTGCCCATTGCAGTTTTTCGAACAATAATTTATTATCTGAATTTCTTCCTCTTACTCCTGTTGGTCCGGGAATGTTGTTGATTTTTAATTTTTTTCCGGAAATATCAATCGCCATCTGTGCAAAGTCATTGATGGAAATCATCTCTTCTGAACCAATATTAACAGGTCCTGTAAAATCCGAATTCATTAATCTCATAACTGCTTCAACACATTCATCAATATATAAGAAAGAACGTGTTTGTTTTCCGTCTCCCCATACCTCTATGCTTGTTCCGTCTTCTGCTTCGGCTGCTTTTCTGCACATAGCTGCCGGTGCTTTTTCCTTCCCTCCATTCCAGGTTCCCTGAGGCCCAAAAATATTGTGAAATCTTGCTATTCTAACTTCTATTCCGTAGTTTCTATGATACGATAAATAAAGTCTTTCGCTGAATAGCTTTTCCCAGCCATATTCACTATCAGGAGCTGCAGGATATGCTGAATCTTCAGAACATTTAGGGTTGTCCGGATCCATTTGGTTATACTCAGGATACATACAAGCAGAGGAAGAATAGAATATTTTCTTAACTCCTTCTTTTTGTGAAGCGCCCAGTACATTAAGATTACATAGTGCAGAGTTATTCATTACATCAGCATCATGATCGCCGGTAAAAATATAACCGGCACCGCCCATATCTGCTGCTAATTGATAAACTTCATCAATTCCTTTTACTGCTTTTTGGGCAACAACCGGATCTCTTAAATCTCCTAGTATGAATTCATCCGAATTATTGTTACCGTATTCGTTTTCTTTTAAATCGACTCCTCTTACCCAATGTCCTTCTGATTTTAATCTATTTACAAGGTGTCCTCCAATAAACCCCCCTGCGCCACATACTAGTATTTTCTTCATTTTTAATTGAATTATTCTTTTTTCAAGGTGCGAATTTATGAATTATTTTTATAAGTTATTAGTTATTAACAGTTACCTTATTCGATTTATTAATTAAAATCATGTTTAAAAGCTTAAAGCCACTAAAATATCTGGGGATAAACACCTTTGGATTTGAAATACATCGCAATAACCAACCCATATAAATATAATCTACCCAACCTGGCATGTTTACCTGTCTGCCTGTTTTAAAAGCCAATGCTGCTCCTGTACACAAAATTGCCGGAGAATAAGACAGCTTGTGCTTTAAAAACAAACCAAGCTTTTCTTGGGTTCCGCCACCAATGTTGATAAAAATCCATTTTGGCTTTTGAGCTTCTATTAATGTCAAAAGTTTAGTGTCTCTGACATCTCCATTATAAAATGGCGCGGTATAAATATCTTTTTCTTCTATTTTTAACCCTTTACTATTTAAAAAATCCTTATTTATTTTACCATCAACATCCGAAGGGTTCACTAGAAAAAAAGTGTCGTCTTTAAATTTGTTTATGTTTTCGACAAAAAAATTGATGAATTCCAAACCTGAAATTTTGTTTATTTTACTTTTAAAAAATGTATTCCAAATTAATATCATATAACCACTATCCGGAATTACTATATCGGACTCGAGCAAAGCATCATAATATTCTTTATCGTGAGCAATAGTTACAAGAGCCGGAGCAGCTGGTACTGTAAGCAGACCGCCTTTGTTTTTTAAAAATGTAAATACCTCTTCTGTTTTTCCTTTAAAGAATTGAATTCCTAAAATTTGAATTGTCATTGAAAGTATGTTTTTATCTATATCAAATATTTTAATTTTTCTTTAACCAGGAAGCAGTCATTGAAACTCCTTCATCTAAAGAATAAGGTAATTTACCGCAAAGCTTTTCCAGACTTTTGGTATCGTAAACCATATTTGTAATTAAATTATTTAACCTGAAAGTAGTTAAAGGTGGATTTTGCCAGCCTATTTTTTGCAGTAAATCTCCTGCCTTTGATACGATTTTAAGAATTGGCATTGGCAATTCCCTGGTTTTTTTTATCCCAAATTCATTAGAAACCATATCGGCCCATTCTTTTAAATCGAGCGGTGGATAATCCGTAAGATAATAGGTTAACTCTAAATTTTCTTTAGGTTCAAATAGTATTTTTTCAAGTTGAAAAACGGTATTTAATACAAATCCGAATGATTTTTTTGGGTAATTGCCTTTAGGCAGAAAGAACAATCCTTTTCTCACGGTATCAAAAAAAGTACGATATGGGATTTCAAAATAGGGTCCCCAAATAGATGTCGGCCTAACCAAAACATAATCGTGGTTTGCATAAGCTTTTACCTTTTTTTCACCTATAACTTTGCTTTCACCATACAAATTTGGGGGACAATAATCATCAAAGTTTTCAGGAATGTAGTCTATTTTGCAAACCATTCTGCTGGATGCATAAATTGTTCTTTTAATATTTGGAAACGTATTAATGATATCAATTATGTTTTGAACACCATCTGTATTGGCTGCATAACCGGCTATTGATTTATTCTCATCTAAATCAGTTCTCGCAGCTAAATGAACAACGTATTCAGGATTAAACTCAGTAAAACAGGATAAAACCTGATCCTTATTTAAAACATCTCCTTTTATCCAATTTTTGATAAACTGTCTGTTTTTTGGCTCTTTAATGTCAAAATTAATTACTTCGTGGTTTTTTGAACAAAAATACTCAACTAAATTAGTTCCTATAAAACCTGATCCTCCAGTAACAATTATTCTCGCCATCTTTTTAATTCTTATCCTTGAACTTTTTTATACAATAAATCAATTTCGATATACTTGTTTTTTGCTCCCAAGTTAAAATCAAGCATGTCAGACAGCTCAAAACCTTTACTGTTTAGATAATTATTGACCTGAGTAAATGTAGGCTGATTGACATAAAGCTGTTCCAAATTGGCTTCAATCAAAATGTAATCGAGATTATTAAGCGTTTTTTCTCCTCCTTTCAGAACTTCCAGTTCATAACCCTGAACATCCAATTTTAACAGCGACGTTCCTTTCTCCATCTCATCAAACAATGAAAGTGAATCTAAGGTTTTTATCTCAACATCTATCTGACTCAAACCATTCCCTTTTGGATAATGAACGTTATCTGTACTAATATTTAATACAGAACTGATGTGGCCAAACTCATTTTGGTTGAACTTTATTGTTCCCGATTCGTTGCCTAATGCTAAATTGTGAGTGGTTATATTTTCTTTCCCTTTAAACATCTTTTCAATTTTTGGATAAAGGTTTGGAAGCGGTTCAAAAACATGCATTATTGCATTTGGAAAATGAAAACTGGCCACCTTTGAGAATTGTCCTGAATTAGCCCCTACATCAATAATATAATCTAAATTAGGTACCGTTCTCTTTAAATTAGTAACGATTTCAAATGATGAAAAAGAAAATATTTTTCCTCTAAGAAAATAGAGAAACCATTTTGATTTTCCAACAATGAATATCTGTTTTATTAAGGTCTGGTATTTCATTTTTATTATTATTTGAAGCTTTAAATTGTCTGTATTTTAAAACCGGTGCAAGATATAATAAAACCTGAATATTACCTCTTTTATAGATAATTTTTTAGCAGAAAACACTAAATTCTACTGCCTTTTTCATTTAAAAAATCTGGCAAAATTCAACACAAATTGAAATGTATTAATAAGCTGACTTGAAAAGTTTTCAAGTATTTATGATTACATTTACCACTTAATTTTTTCAGGAAATATTATTCTAACCTCAAATTATATAATAATCACCTAATGCTAACTACATTAATTAGGAAAATTACCAGCAACCACCTCGTAATGAGTGGCTTATACAAGGGTGTTTCCGGTCTTTCCTTATTTATTTCGATACCAATTTTAATCAGTTATCTGGGAGATACCGACTATGGTTTATGGGTATTGGTTTTTGCACTTTTTCAATGGGTTTTATTAATGGATTTTGGGCTGGCAAGTGTTTTAAAAACTAAGGTGCCAATTCTAATTCATGAAAACAGGCAGGATTTGCTTAAAAGCTATTTAAAGTCAACCTATAAAATAACCGCTTACATTGCTCTGTTTTTATTTGTCTTTTTTTTGGTATTGATTTTTATCATTGATTTAAAGACTTTTCTGAAAATACCCGTTCACTCCTCAATGTTTGTCAAAAAGCTATTTGTGATTAACATGTTCTTTTTTTGTTTAAACTTTTTATTCAATGTCCATAAATCATTGTTTGTGGCTTTCTTAAAAGGAAAATATGCAGAACAGTCCATTGCTGTAAATCAAATCTTGTTTTTAGCTTCACTTGGGGTTTTAATACTAATCGCTCCAAATATTCCCAGCGAAGACAAACTGATGATTATTACTTTATTGAATGGTTTATCCTGTTTTTTAGTAAACTTTTTATATACTTTATTTTTCTTTTACAAAGAGGAACTAAACTTAAAGACTACGGTTAAAACTTCGAAAGAATTTTTAAAAGAAATTATTGTTCTTGGAACAAAATACATGATAATTCAAGTTGGTTTGCTGTTTGTTTTTTCTTCAGATAATTATATTCTTTCCAGTGTTTTTGGGCCAAAAGATATTGTGCCTTATGAGATCGTGAATAAGTATTTCCAGTTTCCGATAATGATTATGCTTGCAACACTTTCCCCATTATGGTCAATGTTTGCTAAAAATTATGTGCAGAATAAGAAAGCAGTATTACTTGCTTCATTCAAAAGATTTAATCTTTTATTCATAATCATGTTTTTGTTTATTGCGCTCATCTCACTGATATGTCCCTTTGTCATTTCAATTTGGATAAAAGATAAAATTACGTTGCCGAGTGGATTGATATTATATACTGCAATAGCAACCCTTTTTCGGGTTTTTGTTACCTTTTATACATTCTTCTTAAATGGAATTGGTAAATTAAACAAGTATATTATACTTCTACTTTTAAGTGTGTTTTTAAAAATTCCGTTATCCTATCTTTTTATACATCTTAATTTTGGTATTAATAGCGTTGTTATCTCTACGGTTATTATATTACTAATTTGGGTAGTCTTTATACCTCTTGAATGTTACAACATAATTAAAAAAATACCCTCAGATGAATAATTTCTTATACAAAAACAAGCGTTTTTTACTTATAATTAAACGTAAATTTAATGCTTTCATAGGGTTAGAAATTATCAAATACCCAACTCCTGAGTTGGATCGAAGAATAAAATTACTAAAACACTATAATATCAATGTAATTATAGATGTGGGTGCCAATATTGGTCAATATGGAAGCGATATGAGGAACATTGGATACAAAGGCCGTATTATTTCCTTCGAGCCAACATATGAAGCGTTTGAAAAACTGTGTAAAACTTCAAAAAACGATCCTAACTGGGAAATTCACCATTGTTCATTAGGCGAGCGCGATGGAAAAGCAACTATCAATATTTCTAAAAACTCCGTGAGTAGTTCTTTATTGGAAAGTTTACCTGAATTAAAACAAGGGGGGCCAAACACTTCTTTTATAAAAAAAGAGGAAGTTGATATTAAAAAACTAGACTCAATCTTCGACACTCTGAACGTTGAGGGTCAAAATATTTATCTGAAAATGGATACCCAGGGTTATGAAAGCTATATTTTGGATGGTGCTAAAGAGTCCCTTAAAAAAATCTTAGGGATTCAACTGGAAATGTCACTAATTCCTTCCTATGAAGGCGCAATGACTTTTCTGGAGATGACATCAAAATTAAACAGTCTTGATTTTAAGCTTGCAACTATTGAAAGTGGCGTCTATGAAAATGTTTCAGGAAAACTAATGGAAGTGGACGGTGTTTTTTATAAATAAACTTAATTCTTTAATAATACTGGTTTGTGTATGACGGAATAAAATATACCAACCGAAATCGTAATCATTCGTATATTTGGCTTTACAAAAAACAAATCAATGAAAATTTCAATAAAAGACTATCTTTTATATTCCTCTGTATTTGCAATATTTACCGAAGCTTTCTTTTTCAATTTTATTATTGATTGGAAATTATTATATCTAATTATTTTCGTTAATTATATTTTATTATTTAAGATTAAACAAGTAGTTTTAAATAAGTACTTTGCTCTTTTACTGCTGTTCTTTTTCCTTCACGGACTTATTACTTATACTATTATCTGGATTCCTTATAATTACATGCTTTCTCAAATTCTGGGAATAGGTATAGTAGGTGTTTACTATTACAACTTTACATCTTTATACAAGCCTGCTGAAATAGTTAAGGTGTATGTTAAAATGTGTCTGTATGTGGCAATCATCGGATATGTCTTTTACTTCATGGGATTAAATTATGCTGACGGCAGATTAAACAGCATTTTTAAAGAACCTGCACATTACGTTATAGTTGTAATACCAGCCTTTTATTATTATTTTAAAGAAAAAAAATATATCCCTTTTCTATTAATTTTCGGAACCGTTATTTTGTCTGGTTCTTCCCTTGGTTATGTAGGTTGCGGGCTTTTATTAATAATTCCGAATTTAACCCCAAAAAGGATCAGATATCTTTTTGGCATGCTCCCAATTGTAGTTCTGTTATTTTATTTTGCATATAATGAATTGCCATTTTTTAAGCTAAGGGTTGATGACACATATCGTTCGTTGAATGTTATCAATACAGGAAAGTTTGACAAAGACACGAACTTAAGTTCTTATGTTTTGATTAGTAACATTTTCATTGCCAAAGAAAATGTAACGGATCATCCTTTAGGTAGTGGAATTGGAAGTCATCACTATATGCATACCCAGCGCTATCTAAAAGAAATGAGGCCTCCTGAATATTTAAGAAAACAAGGGCGCCACGTTGATAATTCTTTTGATGCTAACTCATTATTCACAAGGATTGTTTCAGAATTTGGGCTCATCGGATTTATATTGATTATTTACGTTCTTTTAATTGGCGTAAAATGCTACGAATCCCCCACCTTGTATATGGCTCAGGGAATATATATTTACTTCCTGTTAAAATTATTCCGGGACGGGCATTATTTCCCGCCGGAATTATTCTTTTTCATCTGGCTTTTTTATTTTTCTTTTAAGGAATATAAAGCCCAGAAACTTAATAGTGACAATCAATCCTAACTAAATTTATTAAAAAAAGCTGTGAAGAAAATATATCATATTGCAGAAAGTGTAACATTGGAAAGCGGTGGTGTCAGAACCGTTTTGGAAAATCTTAATAACTATCTCAATGCCAATGGAAAATTCTCCTCAAATATTTTGGCAAATCAAATTGAAGATGCAGATCCTCACCATCATTTTCCTTCAAATAAATTTAAGTTCTGGGGATATTCATCCGACTTGGAATCTTTCCTAAAGTCTAACATAAAACCTGAAGATTTAATTCATTTACACGGCGTATTTATGCATGCTCAATATGCTACGAGCAAGTTTGCTAATAAAAGCAATATGCCATATGTGATTACCCCGCACGGAATGTTAGAGCCTTGGCACCTGAAAGACAAGCAAGTCAAGAAGAAAGTGTATATGGCTTTACTTCTCAATTCAATCTTAGCTAAGGCAAAAATAATCCATGCCATTACGCCTTTTGAAAAAGAAAATCTCTATAAACTGACCAAGCACAAGAATATAATTGAAATTCCTAATTTCATCAAATATTCTGATTTACCTAAAATTAAAGCTTATAATCCAGATGAGGAATACCTTCTCTTTTTAAGCAGGCTGCATCCTAAAAAAGGACTAGATATCTTAATCGAGTCTATGGGTAAGATTGAAGACAAAAAAATAAAACTAAAAATTGTCGGGTCTGAAAATAGTTACTCAGATGCTTTGAAAAAAATAGTTCAAAAAGCTGGGCTCGAAAACCGTATTGAATTTTTAGGCGGCGTTTTTGGTGATAAAAAGTTTGAACTATTTGCAAACGCAAAAGTATTTGTCGCACCTTCTTATTCTGAAGCAATAGGTATGGTAAATTTAGAAGCGGCAGCATGTAAAACGCCTGTAATTACTACTTTTAATACCGGTATAAGCCCAGAGTGGAACACAAATGGCGGAATTATGATAAATCCAACTTTAGAAGAACTGACTCATGCTATCAATTCGGTAACAAATTGGTCAAACGAAGAAAGATTTTCTCGTGGAGAAAATCTTTCAAATTTTGTATTAAATAAATACAGCTGGGAAAAAAGAGGTTATTTATGGAACGATCTTTATTCCTCGTTGTAATTTTATTTTGCTAAAAGTGCCTCTAAAGCATCACTACCAACTATTCTTGGTGGATATTCTTGGTCAAATAATAAATTATATCTCAAATTCTTTTCATCCCAAGTAAAGGCTGTTCCAAAGTTGAAATACTTTATAAAAGCCATATTCCTTCCGTTCACAATCTCTTTTCCATTGTTTAATATAGAAATGTCTGTAAGCTTTAATACCTTCTGCTCTTTGTTAGTACTTACATCTATTTGAACATTATCGCATTTTTCTCCTAATGGAAATGGAATATTTAACATTTGTGAGTTAGGCTGCCCTTTTACTGCGTACTTTGTTGGATGATCATAATCCCAATACCCATTTTTTTTGTAAACAAATGAAAGCTCGTCATCTTTTTCATAGATTGCATTCATTACAACCGAAAAATTATCTTTCGCTACAACTTCTTCTGCAGGAACATCGGAATCATTTTTCTTGTCTTTTCCACAAGAAGATAATAATAAAGATCCGCCTAAAAACAATACAATTAACTTTTTCATTTTATAAAAATTTATTGAGCAAATATATTATAAATTATATTATATCATATATTTGATTTCAAAAATGTGAACCCGTTTTTATTGGTTTTTTTGCCTCCCGAATTGAGGAAAAATATTTTTTAAAAGCATTTCAAAAATCATTTAACCATATAAACTACTTCTTTTACCATCATCAAAAATGAAAAAAATTTCGTTAAAATTATTTCCCTTATTAATTTCAATATTATTTGTTTTTCCAATTTTAAAAGAAAGTTTATCAAGTTTTATTGTCATCATTATATGTGTTAACGTTATTATTTATAAGGTTTCTGCCAAAGATTTTTCTTTTTTTGAATCCAAAACATTGCTTCTTACCATTCCTTTTTGGATTATATTTTTCCGCTCTTTATTTTCAGACAACTATGCAATTAGTATAGTACATATTCAACATGCTCTTTTCTTTTTAATAATACCTGTTTTTTTCTCATTAATACCTTCTCAGTTTTTTGATAAGCAAAAGCTTAATTTATATATGCTGATTTTGAAGTTAACCTGTTTGCTTATAGCAATCATATATATAATTAGCTTCTTTTATGATTACTCCGTAGCAGAATTTTTTATTGTATTTCAAAATGTTTCTAGTTTTAGAAGTTATATATATTATGAATTTAAGATGTTTGTAATACATCCTACTTATTACACAGCGCTTCTTGTTATATGCTCTGCACATTCATTTGATTTAATTTTGAAACAAAAAAAATACTGGGAGTCTGTATTTATAGTTAGTTTTTTACTCATATCATTTCTATTGCTAACCAGGCTAAACATCGTTTTACTTATTTCAACTTTGATTTTGATGATCTTTTTAAGAAGTGGCTTAAAAGTAAAGCAAATGATAGTCGTTTCTTCATCAATGATTATTTTATTGACCGCTCTTGCAGTCTTAACCCCTGGTATTAAGTATCGATTCGTAGAGCTTTTCCAAAGCTTTAATGTAAAACCCGAAAATGTTTCTTATGATTCAACAAACATCCGAAAAGCAATCTTTGATAGCTCTATTGCCATTGCGAAAGAAAATTGGGAGTCTGGTGTGGGATTTGAAAATCTACAAAACAAATTAAATGATACTTATAAAGAAAACTATGACTCATCATTTTATGCAAATCAAAATTACATGACTCATAATTATTATTTTTATATTTTCCTGTCGTCAGGAATCATCGGGCTACTGTTTTATTTGTTTTATCTTTTTAATATCATCAAAATCTGCCTAAAATCAAATGTCTTTCTCTTTAAAGTATTTTTATTTAACGTATTGATTCTTTGTTGTATAGAAGACTTCTTTTATCGACATTATGGGATATTATATTTTAATTTATTCCTTATCTGTTTTATTCGATATTCAGAGAACCTATCGAAAGAAAATAAGTTGAATAGTAATTTAAATTGAGCTGATTTCTTCTAAGCTTTGTTCCCAAGACTTTATTTCTAAGTCGAATATTTTTTTAATCTTGGCTTTTTCCAGAACACTGTATAGCGGTCTTTTCGCCGGTGTTGGAAAACTGGTAGTTGGAATTGATTTCAAATCGATGCTTATATTGTTGATTTCAAATATTTTTTTGGCAAAATCATACCAGCTGCATTGTCCTTCGTTACTGAAGTTGTAAATGCCAAAAGCATTTTTATTGCTGATTATAATTTTAGCTAAAGCACTCGCTAAATCAACTGCATTTGTTGGTGTTCCTATTTGGTCATTCACTATAGAAATTGAATCTCTTTCGGAAGCCAAGCGCAACATGGTTTTCATGAAATTATTTCCAAATTGTGAATAAACCCATGAAGTTCTGATGATGTAATAGTTTTCAAAAATGGCCTGAATGGCTTTTTCTCCATCTAATTTGGTTTGTCCGTAAACGCCCGTTGGATTTGGAATATCATTTTCCGTATAAGGTTTTGAAGCATTACCGTCAAAAACAAAATCGGTAGAAACATGAAGTAAAACAGTTGAATATTGTTTACAGACCTCAGCTAAATTTTGGGCACCGATAACATTGATTAAATGCGCTTTTTCCGGCTCACTTTCAGCTTTGTCAACGGCTGTATAAGCTGCCGCATTTATGCAATAATTGGGTTTTATTTTAGAAAAAACTGCTTGGCATTTTTCTATATTTGAAATGTCTAAGTCGGTCGAAGAGCAAAAAACAAAATCAATTTCAGGGTAATTTGTCGCAATAAATTGCAAACTTTGTCCTAATTGTCCATTTGCTCCTGTGACTAAAACTACCATGCTTTTTTGGCGTTTTCTATATTGGGTTGTACTTTATCCTTTTCCGAAATAATTAAGTCTTCCGTTGCAAAACCCCAATCAATATTGATGGTTTTATCATTATAGCTAATCCCGCCTTCTGATTCTTTATTATAAAAATTGTCACATTTATAGAAGAAAGTGGCAGTTTCACTCAATACTAAAAATCCATGGGCGAAACCTCTTGGAACAAAAACCTGTTTTTTATTTTCTGCTGATAAAACAACGGCTTCATACTGCCCGAATGTTGGTGAATTGGGTCTGATATCAACCGCAACGTCCAGAACTTCTCCTTGCAAAACTCTTACTAATTTGGCCTGAGCATGTTCTCCGGTTTGATAGTGTAAGCCTCGCAAAACTCCTTTCGATGAAAACGATTGATTGTCCTGAACAAAGTGAACTTGTTGGTTAATGTTCTTTTGAAATGTGTTTTCGTTGAAACTTTCCATAAAATAACCTCGTTCATCGAGGATTATTTTTGGTTCAATAATAAAACAGCCTTCAAGTTTGGTTGGAATAAAATTCATATCTTAAATCAAACTAAGTAAGTGTTTGCCATAACCGCTTTTTAAAAGTGGCTGGGCTAATTTTTCTAACTGTTTTGCATCGATGAATCCCATTCTGTAAGCAGCTTCTTCAATGGCGCCAATTTTTAATCCCTGACGTTCTTCTATTACCTGAACAAATTGTCCGGCTTGCATCAACGATTGAAATGTTCCGGTGTCAAGCCAAGCTGTTCCTCTGTCAAGAATACTTACTTTGAGTTTTCCTCTTTTTAAATATTCTTTATTAACATCGGTAATCTCCAATTCCCCTCTATGGCTTGGTTTAATATTCTCTGCTATTTCAACAACATCATTGTCGTAAAAATAAATCCCCGGTACAGCAAAATTTGATTTAGGATGCTCGGGTTTTTCCTCGATTGAAAGTACTTTTCCGTCTTTATCAAAATCTACAACACCATATCGCTCGGGATCTTGAACATGATATGCATAAATGATTCCGCCATCAGGATTATTATTTGCTAACAACAAATCTGAAAGGCCTGTTCCGTAAAAAATATTGTCGCCAAGAACCAAAGCCACTTTATCTTTACCTATGAATTCTTTACCAATGATAAAGGCTTCCGCCAGTCCGTTTGGATGTTCCTGAACAGCATATTCAAATCGGCAACCCAAACTTTTTCCGTCACCTAACAATTGTCTGAATAATGGCAAATCATGTGGTGTTGATATAATCAAAATTTCACTTATTCCGGACCACATCAAAGTTGACAATGGATAATAAATCATCGGTTTGTCGTAAATCGGCATGAGTTGCTTACTTACCGCTAACGTTAACGGATGCAATCGTGTGCCTGATCCTCCGGCTAATATTATTCCTTTCATAGCAAACTATTTTGATGCCAGTTTTGCAGATTGTTTTCTGTAAAAATTCTTGAACATATTAATACCAATAAAAGCAAAAAACAGGAATAATGGAATTACCAGTTTCATTTTCCCATTTACTCCTTTAGTATTCTTAACATTAATTACACTACTGTTTTTCATTATGATTTGTTCATTGTTCACCAAGTCCATTCTTTGTCCACCCAATTCACCAATAAGATTATTTTTAGTCTTAATGATTTCGTTTAGTTGTGTGTTTTCATTATAGTACACCAACTTATCACTTTTTTGATTGTTCGTTGTTGTTGAAGAAAATTCATTTAACAAATTATCTATCTGTAAAATAATTGCCTCATTTTGTTTCATTTTTGTTTTAATGTTATTTACATACACCTTTTGAACATTTTGATAATATTCGTTGCGGTTTAAATAAGCCATTAAAGGGTCAATAAAGTTTTTATTACCAACCAACCCTTTTGTGCTGATATGAATAATGTGGCGCCCATAATTTTTACTAGTTGTCTTTTCCTTAATTACTTTATTTATGTCGCCATCTTCTGAAAGCAATTTTACTAACTCAAAATTTTGAGTGTTTTGAGCACTATTAGCCATACTCGTGGCACTATTCACAAAGTTATATATGTCTATGATAGGCTCTATTTCTATTTGCCCCAAAGATTTTGGATTTTGGATTCCAATTGATTTCAGGAAAACAGTATCCTGCACTTTAATTTTAGATTCAAGTAGGTCAATTTTACCATATAAATAATCAGTACTCCCAAAATTAGGAGCTACTATTATCTCATGATCATAAGAATTAGATGTTTTATCAAGGTAATAACCCGCCCCTACACCAATGATAAACAAAGAAATAAAAATAACTATATTCCTTTTTATAAATAAAATACCTTCAAAAATAGAATTGGAAATTCCTTCAAAAAAGCTACCAATTTTCTTTGAGATTTGTGACAAATCTATTTCCTGATTGTCATTGTTTTGAGGTGTTGCGCTCATAAAAAATAATTATTTTACGTTAAAAATTTGTTCTAATATTTTAATAGTAATCAAATAAGTAGGCTTCACTCCTGTTGTTCCCAATCCTCCTGAAGCCAATGTGCTTCCTGTTTCTAAAGGATTATCCGAAGCGTAATATGCATATCTTACTTTCACATCTTGTGGAATACTTTTTCTGATTTTTGAAGCTGATTGAATGGCTTTCTGATAATAAGCACCTTCCATTTCCAGTCCGATAACTTCCCAGGTTGACTCATGGAAAAACTTCAATAAATCTTTATTTTGAAGCGATGTTCCCAAAACCGTAACCATTGGTCCTGAACAAACCGGAATTCCGTTTCCTTCAAACATTTCGGCTGTTAATTCATTTTCAAAAGGATAATTATCTGCCGTTCCTTCATTGATGTGTGCAGACGGAATCATGATGTCGCCTTTTCCGCCTTCCAAAATTCCGGCTTTTCCCATTATCGAAACCGATGCTACATTCAGAAAAGTTCTGTTTTTGCCTTCTTTGTATGGTTTTAATAACTCATCAATCGTTTCAAATGCCTGTTCGCCAAAAGCATAATCCATTACAATTAGTACTGGTGCTTCTTTGCCAACTTTTGCTTTTGGAAAGCTGGATTTAGCCCAATCTATTTTGGCCGTGTCAAATAACTGAACATCAATATTAGTTCCCGAAGCGTCATCTGGCAAAGAAATCATTCCCTGTTTTAAGGCGACTTCCTGCACTTTATTTCTAACATCATTGGCTCCGGATTTGCTCAATTCTTCATAAATAAAGAAATCTGATTTGTCTTTGAACTTAGTTTTTAAAACTGTCGTTGCAAAAATCGAATTCATTACACTATGCATATTTGCGCTGATGATATGAATTGGTCTTTCCAAAAGGTTATTAGCCTTCAGCGCTTCCTTGATGTTATTCGCCCAAATTTCTCCGTGAATATGATGTCCTAATCTTTCTCTTAAAATCGGGCTAAACGTAATTGTTCTTTTATTGTTATTGATAACCTCATCAATTGCTAATTTTCCTAACCAATAGATAACGTGCAAAAAGCGATCTGGTTTTTCTTTGGTTCCAAAATCATCGTAAATGGCTAGTACTTCAGAAAAGCTTCTCCCCAAAACATTCGCTGCATGCGAAATCGCAATTTCCTTTTCTTTGAGTGACATTTTTTTGTTCTGCAAAACGGCTTCTTCAAGTTTTTCCCAATCACGGGTTAGTTCAACTTCAAGTTCATCTAGTAAAACTCTGTCTTTAATTTTATGTGATTCAATAAAAATAAAAGTCAAATGCGTCAAAATATCATAAATATCCGAACGTCCGCGTGTGATTTCCACATTCATTTGTTCGTCATCTATTCGGTAGCAATTTCTTCTTCTTTTTGGCGGAACAATTGCTGTAAAATGTGATTTTGAATAGCCTTCGTCTGAAGTTAAATTGATAAAACGACATTCTTCAATGCCTACCGGAAGTCTCTCTATTACATAAAGTAAACCACTTAGTTCTACTTTTTCTTCTGCAATACTTCCGTAAATTTCTGGTCTTAAAGAAAGCAAAGCTTCTCTTAAAGTTTCTCCTGAAACACCCATTGGTTTATAGAAACCTCTGTTGAATAAATGTCTCATGGTAATGTACAATCGTTCGATAGCTGCCGACGATTCTTGCGCTCTTGAGCGCGAAATGTTTTTAATTTCTTTCATTAAATTGTTTTTTCTAACCTGCAAATATAGGCTTTTTGTCGTTTAGTTCGTTAGAATTAGGTTTATTGCGGGTTCGTACACCGACATTTTATCTGATGGATTATTGATGTCTTCCTTCGTTTGACGGTTCCATTTTCCTTTAGAGAAAGTGTAGATAAACTCTCTTTCGACATAATTATAAAGCACGTATGGGAAATACAATTTTTGAATTGTGATTGCTTTTGTATTCGAATCTACAACTTCTTTTTCCAACTTGTTCCTTTCAATTATCAACTTTTCAAAGCCCACAAAGATTCCTGTCTTTGGCATTTTTAAGCCAAAATCAGTCACGTTAAAAAACGTTTTTTTTACCCCTTTTTTTACGGAAACTATAAAGTCTTTGCTCAACAATTCATCGCCGGGCGAACCATCTGCATTAACCATAAAAAAATGTACTTTGAATGACGCACTTTCTAATTGATTGTCGGTAAAAAAGTTTACTTGCTTGATGTATCGCGTCCGTTTATATTTTGCAAGATATGGGAAAAATTTAGCGTCAATTCGTGGTCCGTTTTCAAAAGCCTGATAGGTTTCGTTTTTTACTTTTCCGATTTCAATTTCTCTGGTTTCAAATCTTTTGGCAATAACAACTTCTGATAATTGAAACGCATTTACTTTCAAAACTACCTTTTCTGCTTCGGATGCTTTAACTGTTTTCTTTTCATAGCCCAAAGCTGAAAAAATCAGATTCTTATTTGGCAAACAGTTAATGTTATACTCTCCATTTTCCTCAGAAGTGGTGCTGTTATTTTCATGTTCAACCCAAATATTCACATACGAAATGGGTTTGTTAAATTCATCGACAACGATTCCTTTAACTTGTGCAGAAACTGAAAAACCAAACAACAATACCAACCACAACAATCTTTTTTCTTTCATGTTTTTCTATGCTCTTTTTAACAAATCAGCAATCTTTCTGTCGTTACTCAATCTTGGAATTTTGTTTTGTCCTCCTAATTTTCCTATTGACTTCATATAATCCTGGAAACCGTTTTTTGAAACTTTTGAAATAACTACAGTTCGCAACACTTTACCAACAATTAAATCATAGTAATAGGTATTTTGTTTGCGCATTTCGTTGTCGATTTTCAAGGCAAACTCTTCAAGATTTTCGGGTTCATTTTCAAATTCTATAAACCATTCGTGATATGGCAATCCTGAAGCAGGCGCAATCTGTGGCGCAACGGTAAATTCGTTTACACGAATATTGGAATTTTCCATCGCTTCTTTCAAAGCACATTCGACTTCTTTGCCAATAACGTGTTCACCAAAAGCAGAAATATAATGTTTGATTCTGCCCGAAACAATCAAGCGATACGGTTTTAAGCTCGTGAACTGAATCGTGTCGCCAATATTGTATGCCCAAAGTCCGGCATTCGTAGAAATAATTAAAACATAATTGACATTCAATTCAACTTCGCCAATTGTATAGCGTCTTGGATTTTCTGTAAAAAATTCTTCCGATTTTACAAATTCATAGAAAATTCCCGAATTCAAAAGCAGCAACATTCCTTTGTCTTTCTGCGAATCCTGATATGCAAAAAAGCCTTCCGATGCCGGAAACAATTCGATGGAATCTACTTTTCTTCCGATTAGATTTTCGAATTTGGCGCGATACGGTTCATAATTGACGCCTCCATAAATAAACAAATTGAAGTTTTTGAAAATGTCGCCAACGGATTTATTTCCCTTTTGTTCCAACTTCTCAAAATACATCTGAACCCAAGACGGAATTCCCGAAATCACAGTCATATTTTCGTTGAAAGTTTCTTCAACAATCGCATCAACTTTGGTTTCCCAATCTTCAATGCAATTGGTTTCCCAACTTGGCATTCGGTTTTTTTGCAAATACTTCGGAACAAAATGCGCCACAATTCCGGAAAGTCTTCCGAGTTTAATTCCGTTTTTTTCTTCCAAAATTGGACTTCCCTGCAGGAAAATCATCTTACCATCAACAAAAGCTGTTTTCCCGGTTTCATGAATATAACTTAGTATCGCATTTCGGGCAGCTTCGATATGAAACGGCATCGATTCCTTAGTCAACGGAATGTATTTTGCGCCCGAAGTGGTGCCTGATGTTTTGGCAAAATAAATCGGTTTTCCTTTCCAGAGAATGTCTTGTTCTCCTTTTACAACGCGGTCAACATAAGGTCGTAATTCTTCATAATCTCTAATAGGAACTTGCTTTGCAAAGTCTTCAAAGGTTTTGATTTTAGAAAAATGATGGTCTCTTCCAAACTGAGTAAAATCTGCGGAAGCGATAAGATTTTGAAAAACTTTCTGCTGCGTTTCAATAGGATTCTGAACCCATTTTTGGGTTTTTCTGTGGATTATATTCGCAAATATTTTGGCCGCGACCGATTTTACAGACATATTATTCAAATTCAATAAAAATAGTTGGATCGATTGGATAACCATCTTTCCATAATTCAAAATGCAGGTGAACTCCGGTAGACTCTTGTCCGGTTGAACCAGCTAAAGCGATGACTTCACCTGTCTTTACCACATCACCTTGCGAAACTGTCAACGAAGCGGCGTGTTTGTAAACCGAAATAAATCCGTTGTTGTGTCTTATGATTACAACGTTTCCTGTGTTTGGTGTCCAATCGGCAAAGATTACTCTTCCGCTCATGATTGATTTTATAGGAGTGTTTTTCGCCAAAGCGATATCCACTGCGTAATGTTTTTCTTTTGGATTGAATTTTTCGGTTACCATTCCTTTTACAGGGGGAAATAAAACCGCTGTAACTTTTGGCTTTGCCTTTTCAAAAAGATTGTATTTATCTTCTCTTTCGACCTCCTCCCTAAACTTTAAATCGGCGTTGGAAGGTTTCAATTCTTCTTCAGAAACCGGTTCTGAAACAGCAGCCAAAATGGAATCTTTATTGAATTTTGCATATTCTAAATCGCCTGTTAAAACCTTTTTAATCGATGCGATATAGGCTTCATTTTTTTTCAAAGCATGATTTAAGGAATCCGATTTCAGTGCCAATTCGGTGGCGTCTCTTTTCAATTTTGTCGAAGCATAACCCGGAATATATTCGCGAAGCGGTGTAAAAGCAATGATATAAGTGGTGACAAAAATGATTAACAAGGCGCCAATTGTAGCTACCACAAAAACATTCATCAACGTTAACCGTAGTGAAAAAATTTCTTCAAAAGTGTCTTCGTTCAAAATAACCAAGCGGTTTTTTGTGAAGAGTTTTTTCTTGATTATTTTTCGTTTGAGCCGTTTTTCGGACATGATTGTTTGAATGATTTACAAATATAGAAAATAAGTTGGCTTTGGCTTTTTACTACTAACGATGTTTAACGCATATTTATTATAGTGAAATTCAAAAGAATGTTATTTTCTTTTTACCTTTGTCCAAGTTTTTAAAAATATAATCTGCGAAAGCATAAAATTATAAATCATGGGAAGAATAGGAATGCCTGAAATATTAATTATTCTAGTTGTTGTTTTATTACTTTTTGGAGGTAGAAAAATTCCGGAATTAATGAAAGGGTTAGGCTCTGGAATAAATGAATTCAAAAAAGCAGCCAAAGGAGAAGACGAAGCTAATGCTGCATCTAAAAAAGAAGAAGAGACTAAAAAATAATTTTCTTTACCAAAATATAAATCCCAAATTCTTTATTGAGTTTGGGATTTTTGTTTTTAAAGTATCATCGTCAACTGAATTCGTTTTCTTTCTTCATCAACCTCAACGACTTTTACCTGAACGTGTTGGTGTAATTTTACCACTTCATTCACATCCGAAACAAAACCTGCTTTGAGTTGCGAAATGTGAACCAATCCGCTTTCTTTTATTCCGATATCAACAAAGCAGCCGAATGCTGTAATATTATTGACAATTCCGGGTAAAATCATTCCGGTTCTGACATTTTTTATGGTTGTTACTGTTGGGTCAAATTCGAAAACTTTTGCCGCTTTTCTTGGGTCAAGTCCAGGTTTTTCAAGCTCTTTTACAATATCTTTTAAGCTCAGAATTCCGATTTCAGGAGTTATGTAATTTTCAAGTTTTATAAGTTTGATTTTATCTTTATTGGCAATCAAATCATTGGTTTTTAAACCCAAATCCTTTGCCATTTTTTCCACAATTGGATACGCTTCAGGATGCACGGCCGAATTATCCAACGGATTTTTACCATTGTGGATTCGAACAAAAGCAGCCGCTTGTTGATAAGCTTTGTCGCCTAAACGCGGCACTTTTTTGATTTGCTTTCTGTCTTCAAACGGACCATTTTCGGAACGAAATGCGACTATATTTTCAGCCATTTTTTCTCCAATTCCGGAAACATAACTCAACAGCGATTTACTTGCTGTGTTGATATTTATCCCTACTGAATTCACACAACGCACGACAACAGTGTCTAATTCTTCTTTTAATTTCGTTTGGTCAACATCGTGTTGGTATTGCCCAACGCCAATTGATTTTGGATCAATTTTTACCAATTCCGCCAATGGATCTGAAAGTCTTCTTCCGATAGAAACCGAACCACGAACGGTGACATCATATTTCGGAAATTCATCACGCGCAATTTTGGAAGCAGAATACACCGAAGCACCAGCTTCTGAAACAACAAAAACCTGAACCGGTTTATCGAAAGCTATTTTCTTAATGAAAAATTCTGTTTCGCGGCTTGCCGTTCCGTTTCCGATGGAAATCGCTTCAATGTTATAGGCATTGACCATCGAACGGATTTTCTTCATCGCCATCGCACTTTCATTTTGTGGCTGATGCGGATAAATGGTTTCGTTGTATAACAAATCGCCTTTTTCATCCAGACAAACGACTTTGCAACCTGAACGAAATCCGGGATCAATTGCGAGAATTCGCTTTTCACCCAAAGGCGGCGCTAACAAAAGCTGACTCAAATTC
The DNA here is from genome assembly GCF_004797125.1 of Flavobacterium sangjuense. Lineage (NCBI taxonomy): Bacteria > Pseudomonadati > Bacteroidota > Flavobacteriia > Flavobacteriales > Flavobacteriaceae > Flavobacterium > Flavobacterium sangjuense. The sequence continues at coordinate 677,868 of NZ_CP038810.1, read as the reverse complement.
CCGGCAAAAACATCAATCGCTTTGGTGTCGGCTTTGGCTTTGGCGTCTTGCAATGTTTCGTTTGAAATTGCCGGTTCGAGCAAACGTTTGTAACTGTCTTTTATCGCTAATTCGATATGTGCTGTTGTATCGTTGTTGGCTTTTATGATTTCGTTTTCGATAAAATCCAGTGCTTCATCTGTTTCGAAATCAACATTTAATTTTACGAAACCTTCTGATTCTGCCCGAAGCATCGCCAATAATCTATGTGATGGCGCTTTGGAAATCGGCTCTGCCCAGTCAAAATATTGTTTGAATTTCTGTGCATCATCTTCATTTTCCTTTTTCTTTACAACTTTAGTTTCTACAATTGCTTTTCGTTGAAACAAACGACGAAGATTTTTTCGGATGTAAATATTTTCATTAATCCATTCGGCAATAATATCGCGCGCACCTTGCAATGCTTCGTCTTCATTTTTGACTTTGTCATTAAGATATTGAGTCGAAATAAAATCAACATCTTCATTTCTTTGACTAAAGATGATTTTTGCCAAAGGTTCCAATCCGTTTTCGCGGGCGACATCGGCTCGGGTTTTTTTCTTCTTTTTATAAGGCAAATACAAATCTTCTATTTCCTGTAAATCGAAACTTTCTTTGATTTTTTTGGCCAATTCAGGTGAAAGCTGACCTTGTTCATCAATGGTTTTTAGAATAGATTCTTTTCGTTTTACGATTTCATCGTACTGTTTCGAAAGTTTGGCAATCGCTTCAATAACAACTTCGTCCAAGTTTCCGGTTTGGTCTTTTCGGTAACGCGAAATAAACGGTATGGTGCAATCTTCGGAAAGTAATTTTAAAGTTGCTTCAATGCTTTTTGGCGAAGCTGTAACTTGACTTTGAATAAATTGTATGCTGGTCATATTTAGTTTTGAATTTTTTTGAAAGCTTTTCCAAGGTTTTCAATCACATCTGTGATAAGCATGCTTTCTGTGCTTTGCGTTTCTAATGTAATGTCTGCAGCCAATCCGTGGAGATAAACTCCCAAAATTGCTGCCTGTAAAGGTTCGTATCCTTGTGCCAAAAAAGCGGTAATGATTCCGGTTAATGCATCGCCTGAACCGCCTTTAGCCAAACCTGAATTTCCTGTAGAATTTTCAAAACTTTTTTCTCCGTCGGTGATAAAAGTCTTGTATCCTTTTAGAACAATAATCAGCTGTAATTCTTTTGCTTTTGTGGTAGCGGTTTGTCTTCTTTCGGTTTCAGAATCGTGGTTTCCAAATAATCTATCAAACTCTTTTATATGAGGCGTTATGATGGAATTTTCCGGAAGTCTATATACTAAATCGTAATTTTTTGCTGAAATATTCAACGCATCGGCATCAAAAACTATAGGTGATTTGATATTTGATATTAATAATTTCAGAATGTTTTCTGCTGATTTATCCGTTCCGATTCCCGGACCAATCGATACCGCATTATATTTTCCAAAATTATTTTTATCTTCTCTAAATTCAATCATAGCTTCGGGAATTGCTGTAAAAACAGCAAGTCGTTCTTTCTTTGGAATATTTAAAGTAACCAAACCGGCTCCGGTTCTTAGGCAAGCTTTGGCACAAATAATTGCTGCGCCCATTTTAGATTTGCTTCCGGCTATTATCAAAGCATGTCCATGACTGCCTTTGTGTGAATCCGGCAATCTTTTTTGAAATAATTTTTGGATGATATTGATGTCAAGCTTTGTCATAAAATTAGTCCTGAACGATAAAATCTTTTGGATCTTCTTTTTTAAATTCGGGTTGGATATTAATGTGATTGATGTTGAATTTTTCGAACAAAACGATTTCAACCTGCTCTAATAAAACATTGAATTCGCTCATCTTAATATCATTCGAACAATCGAGATGTGCTTCAAGATGCAATTCTTCATCATTCAAATGCCAAACATGGATGTGATGCAGTTTATTAACGCCTTTGATTTTATGCACTTCACGAACTACTTCTTTTATATCGATAAAATCGGGCGTGAAAAGCATTAGCATTTTGGTTGCTGATTTTATCAAATCGTAACTTACATAAATCAGATACAATGCGATCAATAAGGTCATCACGCTATCAACCCAAAACCAACCATAAAATTTCATTAATAAACCGCCAACTAAAACCGCAACCGAAGCCAGCATATCGGTCAATAAGTGCAAATAAGCCGATTTCATATTTAGATTATGCTCTGAATCTTTTTTGAGTAATAAAACCGAACCGCCGTTGACAATAATTCCTAAAAGCGCTAACCAAATAACCAAACCAGACTTAATTGGTTCGGGATGAAATAACCTTGTTGCTGCTTCATAAACTAAAAACAACGCTACAACAATTAATGTTATTGCATTAATAAAAGCAGCTATAAGTTCGGCTCTTTTGTATCCGAAAGTATGGTCAATTGACGCTTTTCTTCGTGATAATTTATGTGCTAATAAGCTAAAAATCAATGACAAAACATCTGAAAAATTATGAAGCGCATCCGAAATTAGAGCCAAACTTCCCGAAATAATTCCACCCACAATCTGAGCAACAGTAATCAATAAGTTGAGCAAAATGGAATAAACCAAATTCTTTCCTTTGACTTCGTGTTTGTGGATGTGAACGTGATTGTGTTCCATTTCTATTGACAGGCGATTTTATTCACTCTGTTTGCGTGTCTTCCTCCTTCAAAATTAGTGTTTAAAAAAGTGTCAACCATTTCAACTGCTTGTTGTATTGAAGTAAATCTAGCCGGAATACTGATAATATTGGCATCGTTATGTTGGCGTGCTAAAGCTGCAATTTCTTTTGTCCAGCATAATGCGGAACGAATACCTTGATGCTTATTCACTGTCATATTAATTCCGTTTCCGGAACCACAAATCACCACACCAAAATCTGCCTTTCCCGTTTCTACATCTATTGCAACAGGATGACCAAAATCGGGATAATCAACACTGTCAAAAGTATCGGTTCCATGGTTTAATATTTCGTATCCTTTTTGTTTTAAAAAGTCAACAATTGCTTTCTTGTAATCCGGACCTGCGTGATCGTTTCCAATTGATATTTTCATGATGTTGTGTATGTAATTAGTATCGCAAATTTACGGAAAGTATTGCTTGTATTTTAGTTTATTGTAAGTGTTTGATTTTTAAAAGATAAACATTTTCTGTGTTTGAGTATTTTTTATAACTATTTAAAAATCATTAAAAAATATGCAACATAAATGTTAAAATTGCACATTGTTGATAGGATTTCGCAATTCATTGATAATCAGTTAACCTTAAATTAACACAAATTGTTAACAACTTTGGATAGAATTTTAGAAGTTTTTTTTGGTTGTGCGGTTAAAAATTGTAATCAAAAACCCAACTGGAAAAAACAAATTTAGTTTGCGAAATTTTTGGAAAAGTTATCAATACAAAAAGATACTTTTTGAACAGAAAATACCAATTAAAGTTATCTACAAAAAGTGTCTTTTTTTAGTTGTGAACAACTGTTAACTAAATCTTAAAAAAGGTTTAAAATGAGCGATTTAATTTCTAAAAACTATGTTGATAAATCGGTATAAAAAAGGATAACTACAAAATCTAATTTTAAAAAATAAAGTTATTGTACAAATCAACATGCTATAATAACCATCATAAATTTAAATTTTTAAATCTTTTCTTTTTGTTGTTTTTAATAAGTGTTGATAACATTCTTCTTTTAAAAGATAAAAGTTATTTTTTAGATAAATCTTAATACTTAATTCTAATATCTTAATACTTCTTCGTAATTTTCAGCATTAATTGAAAAAGATACAATGAGTAAGAAACACAAAAAGTTCGGAAAAAATGAAAAGACCTTTTCCGAAAAGATATTTAAGATACTTTCAAAAAACGCAAATAAACCTTTTAACTACAAACAGATCGCTGCTATTTTAGAATTGGATGATACCAAAAGCAGGAACGAAATTATAAAAGATTTAAAAATCCTGGCCGCTCAAAAACTGATTATTGAATCGGAACCCGGAAAGTATTTAGTTAAAGCTTCAAGCCAGCAATATTATGAAGGCGTTGTGGATATGACTTCCAGAAAAACCGGATATTTTGTTTGCGATGAATTAGAAAACGATGTCTTTATTCCGTTTATAAATCTGAATCATGCTTTAGATGGCGACAAAGTAAAAGCTTATGTTTATAACCGAAGAAGCTCCAGAAAGCCAGAAGCAGAAGTAATTGAAATCATCGAAAGACACAAAACGGAATTTGTTGGTGTAGTTGATATTCAGAAGAATTTCGGATTTGTAACTACAGCGAATGCCAAAATGTACACGGATATTTTTATTCCAAAAAATAAATTAGCCGATGCCGAACATGGTGATGTGGTTTTAGTAAAATTAGAAGATTGGCCTGTAAAAGCAGATTCGCCTTTTGGTTCAGTGATAAAAGTGCTTGGAAAACCAGGCGAACACAATACTGAAATTCACGCCATTTTAGCTGAATATGGATTGCCTTATGATTTCCCTATTGAAGTAGAAGCTTATGCAAATAAATTAGACACTTCGATAACGCAAAATGAAATTGATAAACGTCGCGATATGCGAAAAGTATTGACGTTTACGATTGATCCAAAAGATGCAAAAGATTTTGATGATGCTTTATCTTTTCAGGTCTTAGAAAACGGAAACTATGAAATTGGTGTTCATATTGCTGATGTTTCGCATTATCTAAAGGAAGGAACAATCTTAGATGATGAAGCATACAAACGAGCAACTTCGGTTTATTTGGTTGACAGAGTTGTACCAATGTTGCCTGAAGTGTTATCAAATTTTGCGTGTTCACTTCGTCCGCATGAAGAAAAATATACGTTCTCAGCGATTTTTCAATTGAATGCTAAAGCCGAAGTTTTAGATTCCTGGTTTGGAAGAACAATAATTTATTCCGACCAGCGTTTTGCTTATGAAGAAGCACAAAGTATTATTGAAACAAAATCGGATATAATTCCGGCGGAAATTTCTTTGACCGGAAAAGAATATAAAGTTCCGGCAGAAATTGTAGCAGCGACTTTAAAACAAGATGAATTAGCTAAAATTCTACGTAGAAAAAGAATGGCTGATGGCGCGATTTCGTTTGATAAAGTTGAAGTAAAATTCAATTTGAATGCAGAATCAGAACCAGTTGGTGTTTTCTTCAAAATATCAAAAGATGCTAATCATCTGATTGAAGAATTCATGTTGTTAGCCAATAGAAAAGTAGCGGAATTCATTGGGAAACAAAAGAAAACATTCATTTATCGAATTCACGATGAACCAAACGAAGACAAATTAATCAATCTGCAAACGGTTATTTCTAAGTTTGGTTATGCGATAAACATGAAATCCAAACAAGATATTTCAAAATCATTGAATAAATTATTGAATGATGTCAATGGAAAAAAAGAGCAGAATTTGGTAGATACGTTGACGATTCGAAGTATGAGCAAAGCCAAATATTCCACAGAAAATATTGGGCATTATGGTTTGGCGTTTGATTATTACAGTCATTTTACTTCGCCAATTCGAAGATATCCTGATGTGATGGCACACCGATTATTGCAATATTATTTAGATGGAGGAAAAAGTGTAAATCAGGATGATTACGAAGAAAAATGTGCGCATTCGAGCGATATGGAAGGTTTGGCAGCACAAGCCGAAAGAGATTCGGTGAAATACATGCAGGTAAAATACATGCAGGATCATCAGGATCAGGAGTTTCTTGGCGTGATTTCCGGAGTTACCGAATGGGGAATTTATGTTGAAATCATCGAAAATAAATGCGAAGGCATGGTTCGAATACGTGAAATAAAAGAAGATTATTATACGTTTGACGAAAAGCAATACGCTTTGGTTGGTCAGGCAACGCAGAGTATTTTACAACTTGGTGACGAGGTTTTTGTGAAAGTAAAAAATGCCGATTTAGTTAAGAAACAATTGGATTTCCATTTTATTAGAAGAAATGAATAAGTATGAAAAAAATAGTTTTTAGTTTATTGTTAATCAGTACAGTTGCTTTTGCTCAGGAAACAAAAAACGCGGGAGATTTTAATAAAGTAACTTCCTTTGACCGCATTGATGTTTTTCTTGTTCAAAGTGATGAAAACAAAGTGCAGCTCGATGGAAAAGAAGCTGATGAAGTAGAATTAGTCAATAAAAATGGGGAATTAAAAATTAGAATGCCATTGACTAAGTTATTGGAAGGTGATAACATTTCGGTAACGGTTTATTATAAAAAAATAACTCGAGTCGAAGCTAATGAAGGTTCCAGAATTGCTTGTGGCGATAAAATTAATTCGGTTGTATTTGATGTAATTGCTAAAGAAGGTTCTGAAGTAAAGTTGATTTTAGATGTTGAAAAATTGAATGTCAGAACAGCAAATGGCTCAAAGGTTTCATTGGAAGGAAACGCTGATATTCAGGATGTTTTGGTTAATTCGGGTGGAATTTATGAAGCTGAAAAATTAGAATCACAAATAACTACTGTTGCATGCAATGCCGGTGGTGAAGCAGCTGTTTTTGCAACAAATATTGTTGATGCTAAAGTTAGAGCCGGTGGCGAGATTACTATTTTTGGGAAGCCAAAACAAATCACCAAAAAGATTGTAGCCGGCGGAACAATTGAACAGGCAAAGTAGATTTAATTTACTCACGCGCAATATTTTTTTTGAATTCGTGAATCTTCGATTTTCCTTTTTGGATTTTAAATTCTAAATTGCAGTGTCAAAATTTTAACAATGATTTTACTTCAAGATATTTTATCTGCCATTCCGCTTGGTTTCTTTCTAAGTTTTATGATTGGACCAGTATTCTTTGTATTACTCGAAACCAGCGTTGTTAAAGGATTTAGAGCCGCAATTGTTTTTGATGCAGGTGTGGTTTTAGCGGATATTGTCTTTATTACCATTGCTTTTTTTAGTAGTTATCGATTAATCCAGAGTATTAAAGATGATCCGGCTTTGTTTATTTTTGGTGGATTAGTAATGTTGACATATGGCATTATTTCTTTTGTGAATAACCAAAAAGAATCCAAAAAAATTAAGATTGACGAAATTGACCCAAAAGAGTTGGCTAAAACCAATTATCTTTCTTTGTTCATCAAAGGTTTTTTCCTCAATTTTATCAATATTGGCGTACTCGGATTTTGGTTAGCAATTCTTATAACTATTGGTCCGCAACTGGAATTAAAAACCTCCAGAATGCTGACTTTTTTCTCCACATTAATTGTTACTTATTTTGTAACCGATATTTTCAAAATACTTTTAGCCAAACAATTACGTAACCAACTCAATCAAAAAAACATACTTTTAATTAAGAAGTTCATCAGCATTGTTTTGATTGTTTCGGGTTTATTTCTACTTAGTCAAGGCTGGTTTCCAAAAGAGCAAAAAATCGTAAATAAAGCTTTTGAAGAACTGGAGCATAAACAGTAAAATCATTATCATGAAAAGATTACTATTGTTATTTTCGTTATTTTTTTCACTTTCATTTTATGGACAGAATGACCAATCTGAAAAACAGCAGACTAAAGAAGGTTGCTATGTAACAATCAATGGAATAGTGCAAAAAGGGATTGTGAAAATGAAGAAAGAGCAGTTCAAAAATATGGTGATTGGTTACTACATTAATCTCCAAAATCAAACAGTTTCGGATAAGGCTATTAGTTTCAGTATCAAAATTCCAGGGGTTCAGGCTGAGCAGATAAAAGGAGGAAAGATTGATGAACATATGTACCAGAAGATTTTAAGAACCGCCTCAAGAGGTGATAAAATAACCTTTTTCGACATAAAACGGAACTGGAAAAATTCCAAATTCAATGGGATAATTTGTGATGGAGCCGCTCCATTGGTTATAGAAATTTACTAGTTCTCTTCTTATTCTTTTGAGAAATTATTCCATAAAAAAAGAGCTACTATTTCTAGTAACTCTTTTGAGGCATCTTCCGGATTCGAACCGGAGTAGACGGTTTTGCAGACCGGTGCCTAGCCGCTCGGCCAAGATGCCGTTGGTCGGCAAATATACTAAAAAAGTTAAAAGGCAAAAGGCAAAAGCTAAAAAGTTTTCTTTTCGTAATTTGAAATTCGCAATTCGCAATTATTTTTAACTTCTATATTCTTCCATTTCAATAGTAACCGCTTCAACATCACCACCAATAGGAGGATTGAGTTTTGAAACCGCTAAAAGAATTCGGGATACAGCCGGAATTTCTTTAAAGACTCTGGTTATAATCCGGTGTGCCACATGCTCTAATAATTTGGAACGAATGGCCATTTCTTCTACAACAATTTTGTTTAAAAGCACATAATCAACGGTGTCTTTGAGCTCATCAGAAACAGAAGATTTCCTCAAATCGGTTTTGATTTCCAAATCCACACGATAATCCGAACCAATTCTGCCTTCTTCTTCTAAGCAGCCGTGAAAGGAAAAAGTTCTTATATTTTGAAGTTTTATGGTTCCCATTTAATGTTAATTTGGTGATTTGGTAATTCGGTGATTCGATTTTGAATAATTTAAAAAGTATTAAAGCTTTATCAAATAACCAGATAAACGAATAACCAAACATTTATTTATCTTTGCTAAAATTACAAAAATAATGTCAACAGAAGAGAAGTCCCTCAATTTCATTGAACAAATTATCGAAGAGGATTTGAAAAAAGGTTTGTCCAACGACAAATTGCGTTTTCGTTTTCCGCCTGAGCCAAACGGTTATTTACACGTTGGTCATGCCAGTGCGATTTGTTTAAACTTTGGTTTAGGAATTGATTATCAGGCGCCAGTTAACCTGCGCTTTGATGATACAAATCCGGCGAAAGAAGAGCAGGAATATGTAGATGCTATCAAAAAGGATATCGAATGGCTTGGCTACGAATGGAGTAACGAATGTTATGCTTCTGATTATTTTCAGCAATTATACGATTGGGCAATTGAGTTTATTAAGAAAGGAAAAGCCTATGTTGACAGTCAGTCTTCTGAAGACATGGCAATCCAAAAAGGAACACCAACAACTCCCGGAACAAATTCGCCTTATAGAGATCGTTCGGTTGAAGAGAATTTAGATTTGTTTACACGAATGAAAAACGGAGAATTTCCAAACGGAACGCATATTCTTCGTGCCAAAATAAGTATGGGCGCCAACAATATGTTGATGCGTGACCCAATTATGTACCGAATTCTGCACGCACATCATCACAGAACCGGAAATGATTGGTGTATTTATCCAATGTATGACTGGGCGCATGGCGAAAGTGATTACTTGGAACAAATTTCACATTCATTTTGTACGCTTGAATTTTTGCCTCACCGTGAGTTATACGATTGGTTTTTAGACCAGGTTTATGATGATACTAAAGTGCGTCCGAAGCAAAGAGAGTTTGCCCGTAGAAATTTGTCGCATACAGTAGTTTCTAAAAGAAAGCTGTTGCAATTAGTAGAAGAAAAGCATGTTAAGGCTTGGGATGATCCGAGAATGAGTACAATTTCAGGAATGAGAAGACGCGGTTATCCGCCAATGGCGATTCGAAATTTTGCCAATACAATTGGGATTGCAAAACGTGAGAATCTGATTGATGTTTCACTTTTGGAATTTTGTGTACGGGATATTTTGAATAAAACAGCACCAAGGGTAATGGCTGTTTTAAATCCGGTTAAGTTGGTTATTACCAATTATCCCGAAGGAAAAGAAGAAATTTTAGATGCCGAAAACAGTCAGGAAGACGAAAGCTTAGGTTTTAGAAAAGTTCCTTTTTCAAGAGAATTATATATCGAAAGAGAAGATTTTCAGGAAGAAGCAAACAAGAAGTTTTTCCGATTGACATTAGGAACAGAGGTTCGTTTGAAAAATGCCTACATCATTAAAGGCGAAAGCGTTATAAAAGATGCTGCCGGAAATATAACCGAAATTCATTGTACTTACGATGAAGATTCACGCAGCGGAAGCGGAACAGAAGCTTCTCAACGAAAAGTAAAAGGAACGATTCACTGGGTTTCTATCAATCACGCGATTGAAGCGGAAGTTCGTATTTATGACCGTCTTTTTACGCATGAAAATCCGGATGGTGATAAAGATGTAGATTTCAAAGAATACATAAACCCAAATTCACTTGAAGTAATTACAGGATATTTAGAGCCAAGTTTGGCTACAGTCAAAAATGGAGAGCGATTCCAATTTCAACGTTTGGGATATTATTGTGTTGATAAAGATTCTTCTTCCGAAAAATTGGTTTTTAATAAAACGGTTGGCTTAAGAGATACTTGGGCAAAAGTGGAAAGTAAAGAATAATTTCAAAATAGATTTTACAAATGGGAAGCTCATCTCGTCATAAAACGAGATGGGCTTTTTTATTATTTATAAAATTTATAATAATTAAAAACCATATAACTTTTAGCAATTAAAATCGGCTTTCATAAATTGATTTTATGACATTTTTAGAAATCAGAAAGCCCAAATCACTATTACTGTTGAGAACTTTCATTATTTCGCTTTAAATGAAGTTTTGACTGTTTAACCACAATTTAACGTCTGTGCGATATAAATTTTGTAATTTTATTCAAATTAAATTTTAGAAATCATGTCAACTAAAAACGGAAATGGACTTTTAGCACTTTTAGCAGGTGCGGCAATTGGAGCTGCAATCGGAATTTTATTTGCTCCGGATAAAGGTTCAAAAACCAGAGAAAAAATAAAAGAAGGCTTGGATGATTTAAAAGACGAAACCAAAGAGAAATTTTCAAAAACAAAAGATGAGTTAAAAGAAACGGTTGAAGATTTACTTTCTAATTCGAGTTATAAAGCCGAAGAAGCAATTACCTTTTTGGAAGAGAAATTAGCCGAGCTTAAAAAACAAAACGCCAAACTTCAGAAATAATGGCATTAGAAGAAATAAAAGAAAACGTTGAAGACATTCAGGAGAATGCCAAAGCGTATATAGAAACCAGCATAGCTTATTATAAACTATGGGGTTTTAAAGTTGCGATGAAATCAACGACTTTGGCGCTCAAATTTTTCCTTATAGCTATTTGCCTTGTCATAGTTTTACTTTTTATATCGGTTGCCGGAGCTTTGGCTTTGGGTAATTTATTCGGTAGTTATCCGCTTGGTTTTTTGATTGTAGCCGGAATTTATTTGGTGTTGGCATTTCTTTTATTTTTGGTGAAAGACAAAATAGTGGAAGGACCAATTTTGGAAAAATTCTCAGAAATATTTTTTAACGAAGATTAATTATGGAAACTAAAAAATATTCCTCTTACGCCGAAATCAATCACGATTTAGAAATTCTGAAACTGGAAAAAGAAATTCATTATAAAAAAATGCTGTTGAGTATTGACAAGACAAAAGAAAGTTTCCTTCCTTCAAAACCGGTTTTGTTTGTAAACGATTTGTATAAAAAGATATTTTCAGGTTCGCTTGGAACGATTTTAAAGATTGCTATTCCGTATGCAATCAATTGGTATATAAACAGAAAAAGAGGCGATTAAGCCTCTTTTTTATTGTTTTCTGATTCGATTATTTTGCCGGTTCTTCGGGGTTAGAAGTATCAGATGGATTATAATCTAACGAAGAATGATTTCCTGTTTTCTTAACTCTTTTAGGTTGATTTTTCATCTGTTCTCCCATAATGCTCGAAGCCGTAAAACTAGTTACCATATTGTTCAACATGTCACTTGCGGCTTGTGGTGAATTTGGTAATAAAATCAAGTTCGAATTAGTATCAGCACCAATTGCCTGAAGCGTGTCATAATGTTGTGTAATTACAATCAAAGCTGAAGCTTCTTGTGAATTGATACCAACTTTGTTTAAAACATCAACACTTTCTACCAACCCTTTTGCAATTTCTCTACGCTGATCCGCAATACCTTGTCCTTGCAATTTTTTGCTTTCTGCTTCCGCTTTTGCTTTGGCAACAATTCTGATTCGTTGTGCATCCGATTCGAACATGGCTGCTGTTTTTTCCCTTTCGGCAGCGTTGATTCTGTTCATTGCATTTTTCACTTGAATATCAGGGTCAATATCGGTTACCAAAGTATTGATAATATCGTAACCATAGGTTGTCATGGCTTCGTTTAATTCACGTTTAACGGCAATTGCGATGTCATCTTTTCTAACGAAAACATCATCCAAAATTAACTTTGGAACTTCAGCACGAACTACGTCAAAAACATAAGCGGTGATTTGATCATGTGGATATTCCAATTTATAAAAAGCTTCGTAAACGTGTTCCTGAATTACTTTAAACTGAACAGAGACTTTCATTTTGATAAACACATTGTCTTTGGTTTGTGTTTCGATGATAACGTCCAATTGTTGAATTCTTAAATTCACACGACCGGCAATACGATCAATGATTGGAATCTTAAGCTGTAAACCGGAATTTCGGATACTTAAGAACTTACCGAATCGTTCAACAACAACGGCAGTCTGTTGTTTTACCGTAAAAAATGAAGAGAACAAAATGATAACACCAAGAAAAATAATAATAGCGATAATTGGCATAATTTTTAAATATTTAAGTTAGTAAAGTTGTTGTACGAAAAAAATGTATGTTTGTTACAAATTAAAAGTTACGAATTCATGAATAAAAAAATGACAATCCTTTTATTGTTGATATCAACAATAGGATTTGCACAATACGGACGAAGAGATTCCAATATGATTGGAGTTACTTTAGGATTAAATCAATTTAGTGTAAGCACTTCAGATTTTGAAGCAAAGCCAGGAACAGGTTGGAATGTTGGGCTTTCGATGCGGGGAAATTTCTATAACGATTGGGATGCGCTATATGGAATTCAGTTTAGCGAATACAATTTCAAAGTGGCAACTTTAAACCAAACGCTTCAAGATAGAGAAACCAATTTTAAATTGCCTTGTGCCAACATAACTTTTCAGTTGAGTTATAAACTTATTGAAAACCATTTGAGTTTTGAATTTGGCCCAATGGTTCAAATCAATGGAAAATTACAGGTAGAAAAAACAGAAGAAGACAACCTGATTATAGGCGATGAAGAGACTACCGCAAAGGATATGACCAATATCAGCCATGTTAGTTTTTATCCACTTGTTGGTGTTACAGCCGGAGTTAGAAATGTGAGACTGAATGTTTCGTATCAATACGGAATAAATAATATACTTGGAAAAAATGATGCCGGTTATAGCGGTCATGCTTCTGTTATCAATGGGAATATTATTTTCTATTTCTAATAAAAAAGTCCCGATTAATCGGGACTTTTCTTTTTTATAAACTTACGATTGCTTTTTGTAATCGTTTGATGGTTTCTTCTTTTCCGATTAATTCAACAATGTCAAATAGATGTGGTCCTTTTAAGGCGCCAACCAAACTCAAGCGAAACGGCTGCATTACTTTTCCCATTCCGATTTCGTTTTGTGTCATCCAGTCTTTGACAACAGTTTCGATATTTACAGAAGTAAAATCACTGATATTTTCTAACACAGAAATTAATTCCTGCATAGTTCTTGGCGTATCTTCTTTCCAGTTTTTGGCTGCTTTTTCATCATAAGATGTTGGAGCTTCAAAAAAGAAATTACTCATTTCCCAGAACTCTGAAACAAAGTTTGCACGCTCTTTTATTAAAGAAACTATCCTAACTAATTTGCCATTTTCTACAGTAATTCCTTTTTCGGTAAGCAAAGGAGCATAGGCTTTCGCCAAACTTTCATCACTTTGCTTTTGCAAATATTGGTGATTGAACCATTTGTTTTTGTCCGGGTCGAATTTAGCTCCGGCTTTATGAACTCGGTTTAAATCAAACTTTTCTACTAATTCTTCTAACGAAAATAACTCTTGATCGGTACCGTCATTCCAGCCCAACAACGCTAAAAAGTTAATCACAGCTTCAGGAAAAAATCCGTTTTCTCTATAACCGGATGAAACACCTTCTTCCGACTTCCATTCCAAAGGGAATACCGGAAATCCTAATTTATCGCCATCACGTTTTGATAATTTTCCGTTTCCAATTGGTTTTAAAATTAATGGTAAATGTGCGAATTCAGGCGCTTCCCAATTAAAGGCTTTGTATAATAATGAGTGTAAAGGCATTGATGGCAGCCATTCTTCACCACGAATTACATGTGAAGTTTCCATTAAATGGTCATCAACGATATTAGCCAAATGATAAGTCGGCATTCCATCAGATTTGAATAAAACTTTATCGTCTAACAAATTTGTTTCAAAACTAATATCACCACGAATGATGTCATGCAAATGCAAAGTCTCATTTACCGGTGTTTTAAAACGTACAACATAAGCTTCGCCAGCTGCTATTCTATTATCGGTTTCTTCTTTTGAAAGTACCAAAGATGTATCTAGCTTTTCACGATTGTGCCAGTTGTAGATAAATGTTTTTCCTTGTTCTTCATGCTGTTTTCTGTGAAAATCTAATGCTTCCGCAGTATCAAATGCATAATAAGCCCAACCTGAATTTATCAATTTGTCAGCATATTGTTTGTACAACTCTTTTCGTTCTGATTGACGGTAAGGTCCAAATTTTTCGTTCTTTCCAACAGTTTCACTTGGTGCAATTCCCAACCATTCAAGAGCTTCGAAAATATATTGTTCCGCTCCTGGAACGAAACGGTTTTGATCGGTATCTTCAATCCTAAGATAAAAAACACCATTATTTTTTTTTGCAAATAAGTAATTAAATAAGGCAGTTCTAACACCTCCAATATGTAACGGTCCGGTTGGACTTGGAGCAAAACGAACTCTGACAGCTTTTGACATTGTTATTGAAATTTGGTGCAAAGATAAAATTTAATTAGCCACGAAATCACGAATTTTCTTTGGCAAATTTTTAACGCTTTGATATTCGCTAAAAATTGTACATTTATCGGTTATAAAAAGAAATTGCAAAAATTGGACAATTCAAAGATCATATATCAAAAGTTAGAAGGCTTTATTAATAAGTACTATACTAATCAATTGCTGAAGGGAATTATTTTCTTTGTCGGAATTGGCTTGTTGTATTTTATATTCACCTTGTTCGTAGAATACTTTCTTTGGCTTAAGCCAGCAGCGAGAACGGTCTTGTTTTACACCTTTGTTCTTGTTGAACTCATTCTTTTTTTTAGATTTATTTGTTTTCCGTTGTTTAAATTATCCAAACTTCAAAAAGGTATTGATTACGAGGAAGCTTCGATTATTATTGGAAATCATTTCAGTGAAATAGAAGATAAACTGACTAACTTTTTACAGCTTTCTTATGACAAGAACAAATCGGAATTACTAGCGGCATCGATAGATCAAAAAGCAAATACACTGCAACCGATTCCTTTTGGAAACGCCATAAACTTTGGAAGCAATAAAAAATATTTGCCTTTGGCGATTATCCCAATATTGTTTTTTGCCTTCTTTTATCTTTCCGGAAACAGCAATCTGATTTCACAAAGTTTGAATCGCGTGGTTCATTTTAAGCAGCAATTTTTGCCACCAGCACCTTTTGAATTTGAGGTTTTGAATAAAGATTTACAAACGGAACAAAACAAAGATTTTCTTTTAAAAGTAAAAACGATTGGTAAAGTTGTTCCCGAAAACGCAATGATTTTCATTGGTGATGAAAGTTATTTTATGGAAAGCAGCAAGCCTGGAGAATTTGAGTTTGTGATTCCGAAACCTTCAGAAGATTTAGAATTTCACATAGAAGCTAACGATGTTTCGTCACACGATTATGAATTGAAAGTGGTGACCGTTCCTTCGATTGCCAATTTCGAAATGGTCTTGAATTTCCCAAATTATTTGAATAAAAAATCTGAAGTTATTAAAGGAACTGGAAATGCTATAATTCCCGAAGGAACTCAGGTTACCTGGAGAATGAATACATTGGCTACACAAAAAGTGGATTGGGTTAACGAAAATGCACATTACACTTTTGTTAAAAATGGGAATCTGTTTTCGTTGTCAAAAAGCATTCTTCAGAATGTTGATTACCAAATTTTAACTTCGAATAATAAAGTTCAAAATTATGAAAAACTGAACTATCAGATTTCTGTAATCAAAGATCAATATCCAACGATTAATGTAAACAATGCGCCGGATAGTTTAAAGGTTAATAAGAACTTCGTTTTAGGGCAGGTTTCGGACGACTATGGGTTGTCTAAGTTACAAATTGTGTATTATCCTAAAGACACTCCAAACACAGCAAAAAAAGCCGCTATTTCAGTTAAGAGAGACGTTTACGATCAGTTTGTGTTTTCGTTCCCGAGTAATCTTCCTGTAGAAGAAGGTGTTTCGTATGAATATTATTTTGAGATTTTTGATAACGATGCTATTCATAATTATAAAAGCACGAAATCTTCTGTTTTTAGCAACCGAATTGCAACTGAAACCGAAAAACAGGATGAACAGATGCAACAGCAAAATGAAAACATCAATTCGTTGGCAAAATCCCTGAAAGCGCAAGACAAGCAACTTTCGGAGTTGGACAAATTGCAAAAAATGGGTAAGGAAAAGGATAATTTAGAATATAAAGATCAACAAAAAGTAAACGATTTTATTCAGCGTCAAAAGCAACAGGACGAAATGATGAAAGAGTTTTCAGAAAAGATGAAGGACAATTTAGAGCAGTTCAAATCAGAGAAAAAAGATGAGAAAAAAGAATTGCTTCAGGATAGATTAGAAAAAACTAAAGAAGAAATCGAGAAAAATAAAAAGCTATTAGAAGAACTTCAAAAGTTGAATGACAAAATCAGTAAAGAAGAGTTGTTTGAGAAAATGGAGAAATTCCAACAAGCCAGTAAAAATCAGACAAAGAGTTTAGAGCAATTGGTTGAGTTGACGAAACGTTATTATGTAGAGAAAAAAGCGCAACAAATAGCTGATAAGATAAATAAACTTGCTGAAAAGCAAGATAAGCTTGCCGATAAAACGGATGAAAATAATGCTGAGAAACAGGATGAAATAAATAAGGAATTTGACAAAAATAAGGAAGAATTAAAGGATTTAGAAAAAGACAATAAGGAATTAAAAGCTCCGATGGATTTGCCTAAGTCAGAAGAAAAAGAGAAAAGCATAGACGAAGATTTAAAAGACGCTAAAGACCAATTGCAAAAGCAGCAAAAAGACAAAGCCAAGCCAAAACAAAAAAGTGCTTCCAAAAAAATGAAGCAAATGAGTCAACAAATGCAAGAGCAAATGGAGTCATCAGAAGCGGAGCAAATGGAAGAGGATGTTGCCATGCTGCGTCAGATTTTGGATAATCTTCTGGCTTATTCGTTTTCTCAGGAAGATGTGATGAAACAATTTAAGAACCTAAAACGTGGTGCCCCATCATTCAATAAAAACTTGAAAATTCAGCAGGATTTAAAGCAACAATTCAAACATGTTGATGATAGTTTGTTTGCGATGTCATTACGTAACCCGAAAATAGGAGAAGGTATTACCAAGGAAATAGGAAATGTTCAATACAATGTTGATAAAGCAATAGAGACTTTGGCGGAAGCCAATGTTCCAAAAGGGAATTCACACCAACAATATGCGGTTTCGTCTTCCAACAAACTTGCGGATTTACTAAGCGATATTCTAAACGGTATGCAAATGCAAATGGCGATGCCAGGTTCTGGAAAAGGAAAACCAAAACCAGGACAAGGTTCCGGAATGCAATTGCCTGATATTATCAAAAAGCAAGAAGGTTTGGGTGAAAAAATGAAAAAGGGAATGAAGAAAGGTGACAAGCCGGGCGATGGTCAGGATGGTAATCAAGGAGAGAAAGAAGGTCAGGGACAGGAAGGACAAAAAGGGAGTAATGGGAAAGGTGACGGAAAAGGAGACAGTGGTGACGGAAAAGGGAATAACGGAAAAGGAAAAGGGAACCAACAAGGCGGAGAAAATGGACAAGATGGCGAAGGTGACGCCAAAGCTATTATGGAAATTTATAAAGAACAGCAGCAACTGCGTGAAGCTTTAGAAAAAGAATTAAAGAAGCAAGGCGTTGGTGGGAATGGTCAGAATGCTATGGATCAGATGAAGCAAATCGAAAAGCAATTATTAAACAAAGGATTTAATAACGAAACACTTCAAAAGATTTTGAATGTTAAATATGAGTTGTTGAAATTGGAAAAAGCTGTCCAACAACAAGGACAAGATAGTAAGCGTCAATCGGAAACAAATAAGAAAGAATTTAATAATCAAGCTACTGCATTACCGACCAAGCTGCAAGAATATTTGAATAGTATTGAAATTTTAAATAGACAAAGCTTACCTTTGCGCTCCAATTTTAACCAAAAGGTTCAAGAATATTTCAAAACCAATGATTAGTTTTAATTACGAGTTAGATTTCAAACTAGAAGACGAAACGCTTTATTCGGACTGGCTTTCCAAAGTCATTGGCTCTGAAATGAAGAGCGAAGGAGAGATTAATTATATCTTCTGCGACGACGACTATTTAGTAGAAATTAACCAGCAGTATTTAGACCACGACACCTTAACAGACATTATCAGCTTTGATTATTCTATAGGAAACGAACTACATGGGGATATTTTTATTTCTATAGAAAGGGTTCGCGAAAATGCCATAGATTTCAGAGTTGATTTTGAAGAAGAACTAAAACGGGTTTTAGTACACGGCGTTTTACATTACTGTGGCTACAAAGACAAAAGCGAGGATGACGAAAAACTTATGCGTCAAAAAGAGGAAGAAAAAATGAAGATGTTCCACGTGAAACACAACTAAAATGTTTTTAGAAAAATACGATACAATAGTAGTAGGCGCAGGACACGCGGGTTGTGAAGCTGCAGCAGCATCAGCTAATTTGGGCTGTAGTACATTGTTGGTTACAATGAGCCTGCAGAATATAGCGCAAATGTCATGTAATCCTGCTATGGGTGGAATTGCCAAAGGACAAATTGTACGGGAGATTGATGCGCTTGGCGGTTATTCCGGAATTGTTTCAGACAATACAGCGGTGCAGTTTAAGATGTTGAACAAATCAAAAGGACCGGCAATGTGGTCGCCAAGAGTACAGTCAGACCGAATGCGTTTTGCTGAAGAATGGAGATTGCGATTGGAACGAACACCAAATCTCGACTTTTATCAGGAAATGGTCAAAGGTCTTTTGATTAAGAATAACAAGATTGAAGGAATTGTAACGTCACTCGGAATTGAAATCAAAGCCAAAACAGTTGTGCTTACAAACGGAACTTTTCTTAACGGATTAATCCATATAGGTGACAAACAATTTGGTGGAGGAAGAGCTGGTGAAAGTGCTGCTTTTGGAATTACGGATGACTTAGTCAAAGTTGGTTTTGAAGCAGGAAGAATGAAAACAGGAACACCACCAAGAGTTGATGGTCGCTCTTTAGATTATTCTAAAATGAGAGAAGAACCCGGAGATGAGGTTCCGAATAAATTTTCTTATTCAGATGAAACAAAACCTTTGACACATCAAATGCTTTGTCACATGACCTATACTTCAAATGAAGTGCATAATATTCTTCGTGAAGGTTTTGATCGTTCGCCAATGTTTAATGGTAGAATTAAAAGTATCGGACCAAGATATTGTCCGTCTATTGAAGATAAGATTAATCGTTTCGCGGATAAAGAAAGACACCAATTATTTGTCGAACCGGAAGGTTGGAACACAGTCGAAGTTTATGTAAATGGTTTTTCAACTTCGTTACCGGAAGACATTCAATTCAAAGCATTGCGTTCGGTTGAAGGATTTGAAAAGGTTAAGTTTTTCCGTCCGGGTTATGCCATAGAATATGATTATTTCCCACCAACGCAATTAAAGCATACGCTTGAAACGAAGCTTGTAGAAGGTTTGTATTTTGCAGGACAAATTAACGGAACTACAGGATATGAAGAAGCTGCATCTCAAGGGATGATGGCCGGAATTAATGCAGCTTTAAAAGTAAAAGAACAAGAACCAATGATTTTGCGTCGTGATGAAGCTTATATCGGAGTTTTGATAGATGATTTGATTACCAAAGGAACGGAAGAACCATACAGAATGTTTACTTCACGTGCTGAATACAGAACTTTATTACGTCAGGATAATGCCGATTTTAGACTAACGCCAAAGTCATATGAAATTGGTTTGGCGTCTGAAAAAAGATTGCGCAGGATGGAGCATAAGTTTAACGAAAGTGAAAAAATGGTAAATTTTTTCAAAGAAACAAGCGTTACACCTGAAGAAGCAAATCCAATTCTGGAAGCAAAAGAAAGTTCGGCAATGGTTCAGTCAGACAAAATGTTTAAAGTGTTTTCACGTCCGCAAATTGAATTGAATGATTTCCTGAAGTTTGATAAAGTTAAAGATTATGTTGCCGAAAATGATTTAGATAAAGAGATTATCGAACAGGCAGAAATCCAGGTTAAATATTCAGGTTATATTGAAAAGGAAAGAAACAATGCGGAGAAACTAATCCGATTAGAAGATATTAAAATTCCGGAAAATTTCGATTATCACAAAATCAAATCAATGTCAATAGAAGCAAAGCAAAAGTTGAGCAACATTCGTCCTGTAACCATTTCACAAGCGTCAAGAATCAGCGGAGTTTCTCCGGCAGACATTTCTGTTTTATTAATTTACATGGGCAGATAGTTTTGCGTTCCACGTGAAACCAAGTTTGCAAAGCCTTATCAATACAGCCTTTATATGAGTTTTCAAAACAATATTTTTTTTCAAAAAGTTAGAGACTATTCTGTTTCAAAAGAAATTTTTGAATTGCACCACAATCCGGAATATGATTTATTGATCACATTTCCAAAACCATCTTTAGAGAAATTACCAAGCTATTACGAAAGTGAAGATTATATTTCTCATACAGATGGTAAGCGCTCCTTGTTTGAAAGAATGTATCATTTGATAAAAAACATTGCGCTTAAAAACAAGGTAAAATTAATCAATGTGCAATCTGAAAAAGGAAGACTTTTAGACATTGGAGCAGGAACGGGAGATTTTTTAGTTGTGGCCAAAAATGATGGCTGGGAAACAACCGGAATCGAACCAAGTGCAAAAGCAAAAGCAATTGCTATAAATAAAGGAGTGAATTTTGTTGACAATCTTTCCGATTTAGAAAGCCATTCTTTTGATGTAATTACGATGTGGCATGTTTTAGAACACGTTCCAAATCTTGATGAATATATTTTAGAATTAAAAAGATTAGTAAAACCAACCGGAACTATTTTGATAGCAGTTCCAAATTTTAAATCTTTTGATGCAAATTATTACGGAAAATTTTGGGCAGCTTTTGATGTGCCAAGACACATTTGGCATTTTTCAAAAACAGCAATTGATAAATTGTTTGCAGAAAAAGAAATGAAATTAGTTGAAGTACTTCCAATGAAATTTGATAGTTTTTATGTGAGCTTATTATCCGAAAAATACAAAACCGGAAAAATGAATTTCATCAAAGCTTTTTTTGTTGGATTGAAATCAAATCTTAGCGCCAAACAAACAAAAGAGCATTCGTCACACATTTACATCATAAAAAGCAAGTAAAAACTAATTTAAAGAGCGCTATTTAGTCGAACAAAGCAAGAATGCGCGACAAGTTGCCTAAAACAAGAAATGCTTTTAAACGGCTTTATTTAAAGCCAAAATCAATAGCTAGACATTATGGGTAATTTTTTTAGAATAACTAAAATTTATAACACAAAAAAACACGGAAATTCAACTTTAGCTAATTGAATTTTATTTTTATACTTTTGAAACCGAAATAAAATTTATCAAATCATGATTAAAAAAACAGTTATCCTTTTTGCAATTGCAATTGCAATCATCTCCTGCAATAAAACAACAGAAGTAAAAGAATTTAAAACCGCATACGTCGATACTTCAAAATTAATGGAAGAATCTATAGAAGCGAAAGACATCGAAGCTAAATACAAAGATAAATCCAAAGTAATGGGGAATCAGTTAGAAGCTGAAGTGACTCGTTTTAAATCGGAAGCAGCAAATTTTAAGAAAAATGCACAGGCAAATGGACAAGCTTGGGCACAACAAAAAGGTGCTGAATTGTCGCAAAGAGAACAACAATTAAGCTATGCCCAACAAGCAATGCTTCAACAATTGCAACAAGAAAGTGGTGCAGAAATGGATTCTTTAGTTATTGGTTACAGAAAAATGCTGAAAGAATACGGTAAAGAAAAAGGATACGATTATATTTATGGATCAGGCGAAGCTTCACCATCAATTTTATATGCAAAAGACAACTATGATATTACTAAAGAAATAGTCAAAATGGTTAATGATAAATATAAAGCTGCCGGGAAAAAAGAAGAAGCACCAAAAGAAGAGAAGAAATAATAAACCTCTCATATAGATAATGAACGCCTCAATTTAGAGGCGTTTTTTTGTTATTTTTGTAAGATAATGCCGTATATTTGTTTTCTAATTCATACGTTATGGAACTCTCTGCCGAAGCAAACTATGTTTTACGATTTATTAACCAAACCAATCGCTCTATTTTCCTTACTGGAAAAGCTGGAACAGGAAAAACTACGCTTCTTAAAGAGATAATTAAATCAACACACAAAAACTGTGTGGTCGTTGCCCCAACAGGAATTGCCGCATTAAACGCTGGCGGAGTTACCATTCACTCAATGTTTCAATTGCCTTTCGGCGGATTTATTCCCGATAATTCTACACCTCAGTTTTTAGAGAATTCTAAATTTGAAACCAAAGCAACGCTACGCAGACATTTCAAAATGAGCGGATTGAAGAAATCGGTCATTCAAAATATGGAATTGCTGATCATTGACGAAGTCAGTATGTTGCGTTCCGATTTGATGGATGCCATCGATTTTATGTTGCAATCCGTCCGAAGAAAAAACCTTCCTTTTGGTGGAGTTCAGGTTCTTTTTATTGGCGATTTATTGCAATTACCGCCCATAATTCGTGACGAAGAATGGAGAACATTGCGAACTTATTACAAAGGCAAATTCTTTTTTCATTCGCATGTCATTCAACAAAACCCACCATTGTATATCGAATTGTCTAAAATTTTTCGTCAAACCGATGAGCAGTTTATTTCGGTTTTGAATAATTTAAGAAACAATCAGATTTCGCAAAGCGATATTCAAATTCTGAATCAATTTGTGCAACCAAATTTTGATTTAAAAGCCAATAAAGGCTATATCACTTTAACGACGCACAATGTCAAAGCTGATTCTATAAATTCGCAATCATTACTCGATTTAAAAGGAAAATCTAAAGTCTATGAAGCATTAATTGTTGGTGATTTTCCGGATAAAATTTATCCATTAGAAGAAAAATTAGAACTAAAAGTCGGAGCACAAGTCATGTTTATCAAAAACGATTTGTCTTTTGATAAAAATTATTTCAACGGAAAAATGGGCGTTATCAAATCGCTATCTGATGAAGAAATCATGGTTCACTTTCCAGAAGAAAACAAAACTATAGAAGTGGAACGATACGAATGGCAAAACATTCGCTATTATGTAGATGAAAACACCAAAGAAATCAATGAAGAAGTACTCGGAACATTTACGCATTATCCGATAAAATTAGCCTGGGCAATAACCGTCCATAAAAGTCAGGGATTGACATTTGACAAAGCAGCACTCGATGTTTCGCAGGTTTTTCTTCCCGGACAAGCCTATGTAGCACTTTCGCGATTACGCTCTTTAAATGGCTTGGTTTTGCTTTCTCCGTTGCAGATGAATGGTATTTCAAGCGACCAAGACGTGATGGAATATGCCGAAAATAAAGCTACCGAAGCACTTTTGGAAAATTCCTTGAAGCAGGAAACCAGAAATTTTATTCATAACTATCTAAAATCCAGTTTCGATTGGACAGATTTGGCTCAGGAATGGCGCAATCATCAGTTTAGTTATAACGAAAATTCAGAACTATCGGCCAAATCAAAACATGCTGTTTGGGCGAAAAAGCAAACCGAATTTATTGAGAGTCTTTTAGATCCATCCCGAAAATTTATTGCGCAATTGAATACGCTTTTCAAAGACGGTGAAGTCGATTTTGAATTTGTTTACGAAAGAATTCAAGCCGCTTATTCTTATTTTTTACAACCGTTGGATAATTTGGTTTATGAAATTCTTTGGAAAATAGAAGAAGTAATACGGATAAAAAAAGTCAAAGCATTTTATGATGAATTAGTGGTTTTGGAAGCGCTGCAAGTCAAAGCAGTTTTACAATTAATGAAAGCCAAATTGCTAATAGAAACAGTCGTGAAAGGCGAAACAATCTCTAAAGAAAAGCTGTCTTCCGAAGCGATTAAATTCTATAAAATCAGAAAACTGGAAACCATTCGGGAAGAATTTAAAAATCTAAACGTGACTTTAATTGAAGATGAAGTCGATTTAGAACGCTATACTAAAAAGAAAAAAACAGTCAAGGAACCCAAAAAATCAACTGTTCAGGAAACTTATGAATTGTGGTTGGAAAAGAATTCAATTAAAGAAATTGCCGCAATTCGAAAACTTACAACCCAAACAATTGGCGGGCATATTGCCAAACTTATAGAAACAGAAACTATTGCAATTACGGATGTTTTGCCGGAAGAAAAAATCCAGGAATTAGCCAAAGCTTTTAAAGGTTATAAAGAAGAAACCCTCAACGGATTGAAAGAACAATATGGAGATAAATTCACTTGGGATGAACTAAAAATGTTTAAAGCGAGTTTGTAATAATCCCTTTAGGGATGATATATCGGTAATTAGCTCAACCAAAAAACAGCCAAAACTGCCGGAACAAAATAAATAGCAATCGTTCGCGCACCATCATAATCCTTGGCTAAGCGTTGTCCTAAGAGCAATAATATCAAAGTAATACACGAAAAAACAGCGCCATAAAAACCAAATGTTCTCCCGCCATTAATCAATAATTCGACACAACCAACCAAAGTTAAAACACCGGTTATTAGTTCAAGAATTAAAATAGTTCCAAGAGCAAGAGCAACATTATTTTTTAATAAGGAAGTATTAGCAAAATGTCCTTTGAGCCAGTCAATATTTCCTTGCCAGCCAAAAATTTTATCATAGGCCGACTGTACAAAAGTTACCGCAAGAAAAAGTAAAACAAGTATCGAAGCTGTATTAGTCATGATGGTTAAGTTTTATGGATTAATCGAGTAAGTTTTATAGATAAATCAGTTAATATAATTTTGGCATTTCCGTTGCGTTCAATATGATAAATCGCATCTGAAAGCTCATTGAAAATCGCATTAATATTATTGCCATTTACAAATGGAGCAAATTTATCAAAAGTAAAATTTTCCACTTGCGGCTCAACATAAACCAGGTTTTTGGTTTCATAATTATGCATCAAAGCCTGACGGAACATCACTATACAATAATTCAAAAACTGCTTTTGTCCTTCGCGACCCAAACCAGCAATTTCTTCACTCCATAAAATTAAATCCTGAATAGCTGAGGCATTTTTTTTTGCGCTGAAAGCAGCTCGGACCCAGGCAACAAACCATTTTTCAAAAGGAAAATCTTCAGTGTCATTTTTCACAATGTGAAGCGCTTTATTATAATTTCCCTGTGCCTGATGTGCTACCTTTGTTGCTGAAGAATCGTCTAAAAAATAGTTGGCTTTTAACGCTTTCGAAATTTCGGCTTCGGGCAATGCACCAAAATGAAGCACTTGACATCGTGAACGAATGGTTTGAATAATATCTTCTTCGTTTTCAGAAATCAGCAGGAACAATGTTTTTTCAGGCGGTTCTTCCAACAATTTTAATAATTTATTGGACGCAGCAATGTTCATTTTGTCCGCCATCCAAACGATCATAATTTTATAACCGCCTTCGTATGATTTCAAGGCTAAAGATTTTAAAATATCCTGCGCATCCTCCACACGAATTTCACCTTGTTTGTTCTGAACGCCCAAATGTTTGTACCAATCAAACAAACTTCCATACGGATTTTTCAAAACAAACTCACGCCAATCCATAATAAAATCGGCACTTTTTGGTTTTGTTTTCACATCGTCATTAGTCACATTTGGATATACAAAATGCAAATCAGGATGTGAAAGCGATTGAAACTTTAGATTGCAACTTTCGTTTCCGCCGCTATTTTCCTGTCCTTGATTATTACATAAAACAAATTGTGCATAAGCAATTGCCATGGCTAAAGTGCCACAACCTTCTGGGCCAACAAACAATTGTGCGTGCGGAATTCTTCCCGACAACGCGCTTTTTACGAGATGATTTTTTATGTAATCCTGACCAAGAATATCTGAAAACTGCATAAAGCAAATATAGAAGAAATATTTTGCTATCAGTAAATCAGGCCATGATATTCAAAACGAATCCCGGAATGAAAGACAAGGAAACAAATTGTTATTTATTTGAAAACAACCATTTTAACACTTAAAATTTCCTTAAAAAACATCGATAAAAGCACAAAAAAACCCGATGAAACTAATTTTTATTATATTTGCAATGATTCATACCTTTTAAATTACTAAATGAAAACGCTTCAAGATTTTAATTTCAACGCCAAAAAAGCCATAATAAGAGTTGATTTCAACGTGCCTTTAGACGAGAATTTCAAGGTTACCGATGCCAACAGAATTGAAGCTGCAAAGCCAACTATAGATAAGATTCTAGCTGATGGCGGAAGTGTAATTTTGATGTCACATTTAGGAAGACCAAAAGGAAAAGAAGACCAATATTCGTTACGACATATTGTTGCAAAATGTGCTGAAGTTTTAGGAGTAAATGTTCAATTTGCTTCAGATTGTAGAGGAGAAATAGCGACTAATGCCGCTAAAAATTTAAAATCAGGCGAAGTTTTATTGTTAGAGAACCTTCGTTTTTATGCTGAAGAAGAAGCAGGAGATGAAAATTTCGCAAAAGAACTAGCTTCATTAGGTGATATTTATGTGAATGATGCTTTTGGAACAGCGCACAGAGCGCACGCATCTACAACAATAATTGCTAAATTTTTTCCAAATCACAAATGTTTTGGGATGCTTTTGGCTAAAGAAATAGAAAGTTTAAACAGAGTTTTAAATAATTCGGTGAAACCCGTAACCGCAGTTCTTGGAGGTTCAAAAGTCTCTTCAAAAATTACAGTTATTGAGAATATTTTAGACAAAGTGGATCACATGATTATCGGTGGCGGAATGACATTCACTTTTGTAAAAGCATTGGGCGGAAAAATTGGAGATTCAATTTGTGAAGATGACAAACAAGAATTGGCTTTAGAAATTTTACGCTTGGCTAAAGAAAAAAACGTTCAGATACATATTCCGGTTGATGTTGTTGCAGCAGATGCTTTTTCAAATGATGCAAAAAGGCAGGTTGTTGACGTTAGAGAAATTCCTGATGGATGGCAGGGTTTAGATGCCGGGCCAAAATCATTAGCCAATTTCCGTGACGTAATTATGAGTTCAAAAACAATTCTTTGGAATGGCCCATTAGGTGTTTTTGAAATGGAAAATTTTGCCAACGGAACAATAGAATTAGGAAATTATATTGCAGAGTCAACTGAAAAAGGAGCATTTTCACTTGTTGGCGGCGGAGATTCAGTGGCGGCGGTAAAACAATTTGGACTGGAAGATAAAATGAGTTACGTGTCAACAGGCGGCGGAGCGATGTTGGAGATGTTAGAAGGAAGAGTATTACCGGGAATTGCTGCCATTTTAAGTTAAAATTTTAAAGCAGCACAATAAAAAATAATAAAAGGCGTTATTAATTATACTTAATTAATAACTTACAGAATTGAAATATACCACTTTATAAATAAAGTTATGACTATAAAAAACTTAACCTCATTAGCATTATTGATGGCATCTTCGGCAATTTTTGCGCAAGATACTATCGTTGCTAAAGCAGTAAAAAAAGAGCCACTGACGAGAAGGGAAGTGTTAGATTCAATCAAAGCCACTTTTGTTCGAGACAACATTGCCTCCTGCATTGACAGTCTGTGGATGAAGGAATTGGCAAGTTTGGACTTGTATGATGAATTGGCTTTTGACATCCAGAACATTAATGTTGATGAAAAAGTTGATTACGAATTGCCAACGGAGCTTTTGAAAGAGAGACTTAAGAAACTTGACGAGAAATCACCATTTAATATTGAGTACAATGTTGGTTTAGAAAATGTAATCAAATCATTCCTAAAGAATAGAAAAAGATCTTTTGAGAGATTAATAGGTATTTCCCAATACTACTTCCCAATGTTTGAAGAGTCGTTAGCGGCACAAAATATTCCATTAGAAATAAAGTATTTATCTGTTGTTGAGTCAGCTTTGAATCCGAGAGCGGTTTCAAGAGTAGGCGCAACTGGTTTATGGCAGTTTATGTATCAAACCGGAAAACAATACGGACTAAAGGTTGATACTTATGTTGATGAAAGAAGCGATCCATTGAAAGCAAGTAAAGCCGCTACTCAGTATATGAAAAACATGTATGCTATATTTGGCGACTGGGATTTAGTTTTAGCCTCTTATAATACTGGTCCGGGAAATGTTGCTAAAGCTATCCGACGTTCAGGAGGAAAACAAAATTACTGGAACATACGACCATATCTTCACAAAGAAACACAAGGATATTTACCTGCTTTTTTAGCAACAATGTACATCTTTGAATACCACAAAGAACACGGAATAAAACCTGATAAAGCGGTTGCAAATCTTTTTGCTACAGATACGGTAATGATTAAAAATGCCATGACGTTCAAACAAGTTTCAGATTTGTTAGATGTTCCGGTGGCGGAATTGCAGTTTCTAAACCCATCATATAAGCGAGAAGTAATTCCATTTATCACCGGTGAAAACCATTATTTAACATTACCGCTTAATAAAGTGGCTGTTTTTACTTCCAACGAAGATAAGATTTATGCCTTTGTTCAATATGAATCAAGCAAAAGAGAAAGACCATACGAAAGGTTGGCAAGCAATTCGAATTTCTCGGATAACGACGGAACGGTTTCAAGAGTTAAATACCATAAAGTTAGAAGAGGCGATAGTCTAAGTGAGATTTCAGACAGATATGGCATCACTATGTCAGAACTAAAAAAATGGAATCATTTGCGAAGCAACAAAGCGCCATTGGGCAGAAGATTAAAAATCATTACTACAGAAGCGGTTGCAACCAATGACAAAAAAATCATAAAACAGGATACAACTGCTGTAAATGAAACGACTTCAGCTATTGCATCAAACGTAGCTAAAACTTTCAAGGAAGAAAAAGTGGTTTCGTATAAAGATGTTGTAAAATATCACAAAGTAAGAAGAGGCGACAATCTTGGAGAAATCTCAGATAAATACGGAGTTTCTGTTGCTGAAGTAAAAAAATGGAATCGCTTAAAAGGAAGCAATATAATTCCGGGTAAAAGTTTAAAAATAATTAAAAACGAAAGAGTTGTAACTACAGTTAGAAAAGAAATAAAAGCAGATAAAAATGCTGTTGAAACTGCAGTTGCATCTAATGAAGCAAATGAAAACCCAAGTGATTTTTATGAAGTTCAAAGAGGTGATAATTTATTCAGCATTGCCAAAAAATTCAATGTTAGTTTAGAGGATCTAAAAAAATGGAATAATCTGGACGATTTGAATGTTGAGCAAGGTTCGAAATTGGCATTGGTTAATAATGATGCAGAACCTGTAAAAGAAACAACATATAAAACCGAAGTTAAAATCACTGAACACGTTGTTGACAGAGGTGAAACTTTAGGAAGCATTGCCAGAAAATTTGATGTTTCAATTTCAGACATAAAAGACTGGAACAAGATTGAAGATAATACGGTTCAACTTGGAGCAAAAATAATCGTTGGCAAAAGATATGTAGTTTCATCAGACATCAAAAACACAACGGCTAAAAAGGAAAATATAGCTGCTAATGATAGAGACGAAGTAAAATTATATTACGTTAAAAAAGGCGATTCATTATTTAGCATTGCCAAAAAATATCCTGGCGTTTCGATTTCAGATTTGAAAAAATGGAACGGAATTAAAAATGAAAGTTTAAAAGCCGGTATGAAATTAAAAATTAACGGTTAATTCCGAAAATCTTCTATAAATTTGGGTTTTATTTCAGTTATGAATAAGACCCTTTTTTTATGGCTTTTTGTTGCCTGTCTTGTGAGCTCTTGTTCATTAAAAAAAGACAAGTTACCCGACGATTCTTCAGCGGCTATAAATACCATTGCAGTAATTATTGACGACCAGCTTTGGAACGGAGAAGTTGGTGACAGTATCAGAAACAAATTTGCTTCACCTGTTTTGGGCTTGCCACAAGAAGAACCATTATTCAGCATCAATCAATATCCGGTAAAACTTTTTGAAGGATTTTCAACTGGTAGCCGCAATATTCTTATCATCAAAAAAGATAATGAGAATAAATATGAATTCAAAAAAAACGAATTTGCTGCACCTCAAAACGCCTTTCATATTTCGGGGAAAACATCTTTTGAAATATTAGAAATTCTTGAAAAAAATGCGCCGGAGATTATTAAAAAAATGCGGGAAATTGAAATTGGCCACAATCAAAAAATCTTTAAGGATTCGTTACTTGATACCAAAAAAATCCAAAAGAAATTCAACATCGATTTATTGATTCCTTCGAAATACGAATATGTAATGCGAAGAAAAAATTTCATTTGGCTCAAAAGTGAAATTACCAGTGGCAACAATAGTTTGATAATTTACCAGATTCCATGGAGAAATATTCGTCCGAATCATGCGGTAACCGATATTGTAATAACTAGGGATTCTATTGGGAGGGCTTATATTCATGGCTCTGATCGTGGAACCGAAATGGTTTCGGACGAGGCTTATTCTCCTTATTTTTCAAAAACAGAACTTGCGGGGAACAAATGTTATGAAACCAAGGGAACCTGGCAAATGAAAAACGACTTCATGTCCGGGCCATTTATTAATTATGTCATTTTTGATAAAGCTCATAGGCGCATTCTGGTTTTGGAAGGATTTTGTTACGCGCCATCAAAAGAAAAGCGCGATCTGATGTTTGAATTAGAATCGATTATTAAATCTATACAAATTAAAAAATAGCACCATGAACTTAGAATGGAAAATAAGACTATTTGAGGCGTTAACTATTACGGAGTTATATAATTTGCTCCAGTTGCGAAGTGAAGTCTTTATAGTGGAGCAAAATTGCGTCTATCAGGACATTGATCACAAAGATCAAAAGGCATTGCATCTAATCGGTGAAGATAATGGACAAATAGTTGCTTATGCAAGATTGTTTAAGCCTAAAGATTATTTTGAGGAAGCTTCCATCGGAAGAGTTGTCGTTAAGCCAAGTTATCGCGATAAAAAACTTGGTCACATCTTAATGCGTGAAGCAATTTATTATGTGAAGCATCAGATTCGCGAAACTAAAATTACGATTTCGGCACAATTATACTTGAAGAGTTTCTACGAAAGTCACGGATTTATCCAAACCAGCGAAATGTATCTCGAAGACGATATTCCGCATATCGAAATGAAAAGAAGTTAGATTTTTGTGATAACCAACTCTACTCTTCTATCGTAATCTGCACCTTTGCCAAGCGGAACGGTGTTTCCATAACCTTTGAAAGTCATGCGGTCTTTGGCTATTTTTTTAAATAGTAAATATTTATAAACCGATTCGGCTCTGTTGATGGAAAGTTGGCGTTTTCTGGTGTCTAAATCAATAGCTTCTTTTTGATATGGCGGCGTGCAGCACACATGTCCCTGAATTTCAAATTGAAGGTTCTTGTATTTCATAAGCAAACGGGCAATTCTGTCCAATTCTGTTTTCGATTTAAAAGGTAATTTGCTGCTTCCTCTTTCAAATAAAATATTATTCAAATAAACGTGATCGCCAATAATGTGGTTTTTTTGAATCGTATTGTAAAATCCGGGAATTACAATTTTCGGCAAAGGTTTTAAGTGAGCCACTACATCGACACGACGATTTTTAGAACGTTTTTCAGGAAGATTTTCTACGATATCATCCTCAATCAAAATTCGTCCTTTGCCTTCAATGGTTACAATGATTTTACTTTTAATGCCGCTTTCGACGAATTTGTCCCTAATGGCAGTAGCACGTTTTGTAGAAAGCTTAAAATTATAAGCATCTTTTCCAACATCATCGGTGTAACCAAAAATCTGAATGTCTTCAATTCGGGTAGAATCGGTTTTTTTGATAAAATCGATGGCTTCATTTACTTCTTTTTCATTCAAAGTAAATTTGTCAAATTCAAAATAAACAGAATGAACTACTTCTTCTTGTGCCTGAAGAAAATAACAAAACAATAAGGGTAAAAACTTTAAGAACTTCATACTAAATTTTCAAAATCGAATTATACTGTGATTTGTCGTTTAAGACTTCGATAGACTTCTTAATTTCAAAATTGCTTTTGACATAATACTGATACAATCCTTCTTTGTATTGGTATCTTTTTATAATCTCATCCAAAATCAAATTCTTGATTTCTTTTTGATTTTTGTCTATCAATGTTTCCTCACTTTTTTCCAAAGCCGTTAGCAATTGTTGGTATTCAGCCGCAATGGCAGTATCAACATTTTCTTTCTTCGCTTTTTCTAAAGTGTTTCTTAAAGCCACTTCGGTTTCGGTATCAAATGCTATTTTTTCTCTTTTTAGGAAGGCTTTAAAATCAGCTAAATCTGCATCCGTAATCGTTGGAATTTTATCGCCAAGCGTTGGGTTTTTGTAATAGTAATACGTTACATAATTAAAAATCCCATCATTTTTCTGCAAGGCTTCAGCTATCGTGCTTGTTTTGGTATTTTCCAAAACTACGTCCGGTAAAATTCCGCCACCATCATAAACCGTTCTTCCTTTTTTGGTTTTGAAAGCGTTATAATTTTTCTCTTCAGTTCGGATAGCTTTTCCGTTTTTGTCTTTATGTGAATAATTCAATGCCTGAATACATCTTCCTGATGGTGTATAATATTTGGAAATAGTTACTTTAACCTGCGTTCCATAAGTCATATCAATTGGACGTTGCACCAATCCTTTGCCATAACTTCTGCTTCCAACAATTACGGCTCTGTCTAAATCCTGCAAAGCACCGGAAACAATTTCCGAAGCGGAAGCACTTTTCCCATCAACAATAACCACCAATGGGATTTCAGTGTCAATTGGCTCACGCGAAGTTTTATAGGTGTTGTTGTATTTGGAATTTTTTGACTTTGTTGTTACAATGATTTCATTTTTTGGTACAAAAAGATTGCAAACATTTACAGCTTCATTCAATAATCCACCCGGATTTCCGCGTAGGTCTAAAATAATTTGCGTGGCACCATCCCCTTTTAGTTTTTCCAATGCTTCTTTGGTTTCAAACGAAGTTTTTTGGTTGAATTGCGACAACACAATATACCCCGTTTTAGCATCAACCATTCCGTAAAAAGGAACTGCTTTTACAGCAACTTCATCAAGGATTAAATCGGTTGTCATTGCTTTTCCCTGGCGTAAATATTTGATGTTAATTTTAGTGCCTTTCGCACCTTTCACCAATTGCGATGCATCGTCTTTAAAATCGGCTAAAAGCACATCGCCAATTTGTATAATTTCATCACCGGCTTTTAATCCGGCTTTGTCCGCAGGAAATCCTTTGTATGGTTCTTTTATGATGATTTTGTCTTCTTTTCGGGTAATCATGGCGCCAATTCCAGTGTACTCGCCGGTGTTATTTATTTTGAATTTGATAACATCCTGTTCGTTGAAATAATTGGTGTATGGATCCAAATCGGCCAACATGCTTTTGATGGCTTTGTCCATCAATTCTGCGGGATTTGTTTCGTCTACATAGTTTTGATTAATAGTCTTAAAAAGCGTGGTGAAGATTTCAATTTGCTTTGAAATTTCGAAGAAATCGTCTTTAAAACTAACGCCAACCAAGAGAAAAATGCTCAGGATGGCCGGAATAAAATATCTTTTTTTAATTTTCGATAACATCTTTTTTATTTTTTCTTTTAAATCGTTTTCTGATTAGTATGAATACGACAACTAATGTAACAATTACTGGCCAAATTCCTAACAACCCAATAAAGAAATTTGAAATACTATTAAAGCCCGAGACAATGGCGTTGCCAATTCTTCCGCCATAGGAAACAGTTGCTTTGCCGCCTTGCGCTACAGGTTTATAAAAAGTTATGTCTAAAGTGCTCATGGACACTTTGTTTTGAAGATATCTCAATCTTCCTTCCTTGGCTTCAATCTCTTCTCTGATATCAGAAAGCTCGCCTTCAATTTCGAGCATTTCCGAAACTTTATTGGCCTTTTTCAATAACTCCAAATAGCGTTGTTCCAATATTTTTTTTGTCTTAATTCTGGACGCAACATCAATATATTCCTCTGTCACATCTTGTGAAGAAATTTCTTTAGTGTCAAAATATTTTACGCCTTTTGAAATATCAGCAATAAAAGCATCAAAATGCTGATTTGGGATTCTGATGTTGATACTTCTCGAAAACTGATAATCGTTATTCTCCTGTGAATCATTTTTTACCAAAGCCTTGTATTTTTTTACAGCACTTTGAATCTGACTATAAGTTTGTTCTAAATCATCCGTTTGAAATCGCAAATTCCCCGATTTGATGATTTTGGTTTCAATAGTTTCTTCTATTTCTTTTGGAGGCATGTTTAGGCTTACTGCGGCAACCTTGGTATCGCTATAAGAATCATAAGCAGCAGTATCATCAGCTTCAACCGCAACAGAATCAACTGCGGCATACCTCATCATGTCTTTATTGGCACTAGCTTCAGCATTAGACTGTTTGCAAGCCGTAAACAATAAAATAAAAAAGGAACAAATTAGAGAGAGAGTTTTCATAATAAATAAGTTTAGTAGTAATAAAACGTAAAAAAGGACTTATTTATTGTGTGTGAGTGTTTTAGTTCCCATTATTCTCTTCTTGAATAACTTTGACAAACTTCTCGAAAAGCTGAACAGTCTTTTGATTTATTTCCTGATAAGATAACCTTTCATTGGTTTGATAAAAAAACATAAAGCAATATTTAGCCTCAAGGTTTTCAATCAAAAGTTGTTTGTTTAACCGATAAGTTTCTCGTAAAACGCGCTTGAAATAATTCCGGTCAACGGCATTTTTAAAATATTTTTTGGATACCGAAACGCCAATTTTTAAAGGCACATCTTCTTCAAAATCATGTTTTACATAAACCAGACGCAACGGATATTTACTCACCGATTTGCCTTCGGAAAAAAGTAAATCGATAATTTTTTTGCTTTTAAGTTTTTCGATTTTTGGATAGGAGAAATCCATTGCTACTTGACAGGGTAAATATTGTAAACAAATTTAACTTCAGAGTAAGTGATGTAAAACTGCACTCTGTTGTTTTCTTTTTTCTTGGTAATGATTAAGATATTACACTTTGAAAACTTATTGTCGACGCATTCAAAAGGAACAATATTTACTTCATCATTATCTGTAATTTCACCATAAGCTTTTATTTTGAATGACTGTACTTCAGAAGAATTAATCGTAATTAAATCTTTTTTGGGACTAAGTGTTATCAAAACTTTGGCATCAACAAAATCGGACCATTCGTTCCATTCACCGTTGTCTTTTTTATCTGTAAAACTTACGCTGCTGGTTTGAAAAAGAATAGGTTGAGCCGAAGCAATGCTTCCAAAACTTAAAAAAAGGCAAACGATAAGAAGTTGAATAGCTTTCATTTTGTGAATTTTTTTATCGCGGTAAATCTACAAATTCTATTCCATAAAAAAAGCGAACCTTAAAAGTTCGCTTTCTGTTTATTTCACTTCATAAACATTATTATCCCGTTTCACATCGGCCATTAAACCGCTCGGATCAATCGTGATTTTTTTAATAGAAGATTTTGCTTTTGGAATTTCAAAGAAATAATTTGGATTCGCCCAAGTCCAATCTGACAAAACAGTTCGCTTAATTTCAGGAGTTGGGTTTTCTTTTTCAAAATTCATCATTCGCAACGGAATGTAAAAACTCTCTTTTGTACCATCGGTATATTCTACTAAAATATCCATCGGCATTGGTATTCTGCCAATTCTTACTAAAGAAACACCTGTTCTTTGTACACCGTCCGTTGCGCTTTCGATATTTTTAATTCCGTAATCAATCGTGTTCAGTGTTTGGGTCCAATCGGTTAGATACCAATCTAAATTCGCACCCGAAACACGTTCGGCAGTTCGCTTAATATCATTCGGCGTAGGATGTTTGAATTTGAATTCGTTATAAAAACGTTTCAAAGCTTTTCTGGTATTTTCTGTTCCGATGAGGTATTCTAATTGTGTCAGGAAAAGCGCGCCTTTGTAATAAGTGCCAACAGTATAAGCCTTGTTGATATCATACCTGTCACCATGCGTTGACATTGGTTGTTCTTTTCCGGACTCTACCAAAGCGTAATAAGTCGGATAGATTGATTTAAAAGGATTTTCAGCTTTTTTAACCGGAATTTCATTCAACGCCAAATATTCAATATAGGTTGAAAAGCCTTCGTCCATCCATGGATGTTTGGATTCATTGGAAGCTAAAACATGTTGAAACCAGGAATGCGCTAATTCGTGTGGCGCTGCATCCAACATGTCTTGTGCGGTTCCGGTTCCAAGCATCAAGGTGCACATGGCATATTCCATTCCGCCATCGCCGCCCTGAATAAAAGAGTATTGTTTGTATGGATAATCACCAACAGTTTTATTATAAAAATCCATTACTCGGACCATCAATGGCTCAAGTTCTTTCCAATTCTGAATGTATTTTGGATTGTTTTTATAAAGAAAATGCAAGTCAACGTTATTTGGTCCTTTGATCACATCGTGAAGATAATCTTTGTCAGCAGCCCAGGTAAAGTCGTGAACATTTGGCGCAGTAAAATGCCAGGTTAGTGTTTTGGCTTTCGGATCTTTTTTTACTTTTTTGCCTTGGTCTTCGTAACCAAAACCAATCTCGTTATTGTTTTTTAAATAACCCGTTCCACCAAGAATGTAATTTTTGTCAATGGTAATGCTAACATCAAAATCGCCCCAAACACCATGAAATTCTCTTGCAATATAAGGGTCAGCATGCCAACCTTCAAAATCAAATTCCGCCATTTTTGGATACCATTGCGACATCGAAAGTTCAACACCAACCGAATTATTTCTGCCTGAACGACGAATCTGAACCGGAACCTGACCATCAAAGTCTAAAGTCAAAGTTGTTGATTTCCCTGGAAGAATCGGTTTTGCCAAGGTCACTTCGAGAATAGTACTAACTTCTTTAGTCACGGCAGAAACGCCATCCTGCCTGAAGTTAGAAATTTTCAAATAACCAATTTCATTAGGCTGTAATTTAGCTATTCGGCTTTCCTTATTTTTAGTAACAAACCTTGCGTCCGGATTGGCAATAGTTTGAGCACGCATGTCCATTTCACTTCCAGGCTGAAAAGCATTATTGAATAAATGATAGTAAACACGGCTCAGCGTGTCAGCAGAATTATTAGTATAAACCAGTTTTTGTTTTCCTTTGTATTGGTAGTTTTTTACATCCATCGACACATCCATAGTGTAATCTGCTTTTTGCTGCCAATATCCTTTGGATTGCGCAAAAGAAGAAGAGATACTTAGTAAAATAAAACCAAATAAAAATTTATTGTTCATGCTGAAATAAAATAAAAAAAGGAAGGTTTTACACTTCCTTTAGATTTACAATTTAGGTTCTTTCTTAATTGTGTTCGACATTTCCTCGGCCATTTTCAAGGCGTTATAGGCATTGACAATTTTTCCGGAAGCACTTGCTTCTGAGAAAGGAATTTTTTCTTGTTTCTCGCCAACTTTCACATCAAAAGCCAAAGGTGTTCCCGATTGCATTAAAATCTGTTTTACCTGAGACGCTTTTAAATTTGGATAGTAAGAACGAATTAAAGCAGCAACTCCGGCCGCATTTGGTGAAGCCATTGATGTTCCTTGTAAGTATTTGTATTTGTTGCTTGGAACCGTTGCGTAAATTTTAACGCCAGGCGCAAAAACATCGACATTCATTTTTCCATAATTTGAAAATCTAGCTACCACTTTTTCGCCAATTTCATTTTTTAAAGCACCAATCGTAATTAGGTTGTCTGCGATTTCAGCACCGTTTACTTCGTCAGTTGGGAAGTTAGGTTCTGTATCAATGTTTTTGGAATCATTGCCTGCTGCGTGAACAATTAAAACGTCTTTACTCGCGGCATATTTGATAGCATCATAAACCCACTGAGCATGTGGAGAATAATCTTTTCCAAAACTTCCATTAATAACTTTGGCTCCATTATCCACAGCATATCGAATAGCCAAAGCAATATCTTTGTCATACTCATCACCATTTGGCACAGCACGAACAGCCATAATTTCTACATTATTCGCTACACCATCACCACCAAGACTATTGTTTCTAACCTGAGCAATTATTCCGGCAACGTGCGTTCCGTGCAAAGAATCTTTTCTGTCTTTAGAATAGACTACATTATTACCATACTTTCTATCATTAATATCTTCCGGGTTATCACCAACCAATTTTCTTGCATCAAAATCTTTGTTGAGATTATAATCTAATTGATCATAAACAGCTGTTTTGTATGATTTTAAATCATCATGAAAAGTAGCGCCTTTTTGTGTGGCATAAGACAACATTATTCTTTTGCTGTCATATAATTCAAATTTAACCGAAGACATATCTTTTAATTCAGAAAGCGTATAATTTTCATTTTTTAGAAATTCAGCAACAGTTTTATCGGCTTTTAATAAAACATCTACAGTTTCTTTTGCTTCATTTGCTTCTTGAAGTTTTTCGGTGTAATCAGCCAAGGCATTTTTGTAGATTTCAGAACCATCATCGCCTTTTTTCAGAATACGAACCATTTCCAGATTTTCATCATTTGAATCGCCTAGAAAATTCCATCCCTGAACATCATCCACATATCCGTTTTTATCATCGTCTTTTCCGTTATTCGGAATTTCTTTTTTATTGGTCCAAATAACAGATTTCAAATCTTCGTGTTTAGTATCAACTCCTGAATCGACAACTGCAACGATAACTTTTACGCCTTTTTTGTTTTTTAAAAGTTCGGCATAAGCTTTATCAACGCTCATTCCCGGAATAGTATCTTTTTCTAAATCAAGATGACTCCAGCGTTGTAATTGTTGTTCTGTTAAAGGAGTTTTTTTAGCAAAGGGTTGAGTAGATTCTTGTGCAAAGATTGTCAATGAAAACATTGAAATCAGTAAAAAATTTAAAACTTTCATATTCTATTTTATTTTTGATTTATGAATTGGTGTAAAAGTAAATTGTTTTGTTACAGTTAAAGGAAGGATTAACACTATGTTAAGATATGTTCACAACGGAAAACTTCTTTCAAACGGATACCTTTTTCGGTGTTTTCAACAGTGATAATTTCGTTATGTGCATCGTGTTCCAACCACAAATAATAATTATTTTCAACTGCGGAATGTAGGAATTTAGATTTTTCAGGTAAGGTTAAAAGGGGCCTTGTGTCGTAACCCATAACATAAGGCAAGGGCAAATGCCCTGCGGTCGGAATCAAATCGGCGCAAAAAACGATAGTTTTTCCTTGATATTGAATGTGAGGCAACATCATTTTTTCGGTATGGCCATCAACATAAAAAATTCCAAAATCCATTTCTTTTGAAATCCCATAATCACCTTCTGGTTTTTTGATAAAATTAAGTTGTCTGCTTTCCTGCATTGGTAAAATATTTTCTGACAGAAAAGAAGCCTTTTCACGAGCATTTGGTTTGGTTGCCCATTCCCAATGGTTTTCATTTGTCCAAAAGGTAGCATTTTTGAAAGCTACTTCGTAACCGGTTTTGTCTGAATTCCAATTCACACTTCCTCCACAATGATCAAAATGCAAATGCGTCATAAAAACATCGGTCACATCATCGCGATGAAAGCCATATTTTGCCAACGATTTGTCCAAAGAATGACTTCCCCAAAGTGAATAATAACCAAAAAATTTCTCCGATTGTTTGTTTCCCATTCCGGTATCAATCAAAATCAGTCGGTTTCCATCTTCAATCAGCATGCATCTTGCCGCAATATCAATCAAATTATTCTCGTCGGCCGGATTGGTTTTGTTCCAAATGGTTTTGGGCACAACGCCAAACATAGCGCCGCCATCGAGCTTAAAATTTCCGGCTTCTATTGGGTAAATTTTCATTTTTTAATGTTTTTACAAATTTATAGAATTAAAAATCATTTTTCTCTATTCGCTAATTGGTTATAAAAATGTTATAGAAGCTTGAAAAAAAGGATATTTATAGTAACTTTGCCCATTATTTAGACAAAATTAAAATAAGCCATGATTAAAGTTTCTGATGATGCTAGTAAAAAAATCGTTTCGATGATGCAGGAAGACGGTTTTGACGCTGCCAAAGATTACGTTCGAGTAGGCGTAAAAAGTGGCGGTTGCTCGGGCTTGTCGTATGAATTGAAATTCGATAAAGAGCTGGGTGAAAACGATAAAGTTTTTGAAGATAATCACGTAAAAATAGCCGTGGAGAAAAAATCGTTTCTGTATTTGGCAGGAACAATTTTAGAATTTTCGGGCGGATTAAACGGAAAAGGATTTGTATTTAACAATCCAAACGCATCAAGAACCTGCGGATGCGGAGAGAGTTTTTCTCTATAAAATTAAAAAATCAATATGTCAAAATATACTGAAGACGATTTAAAAATTGAACTCGAAAACAAGGAATACGAGTATGGGTTCTATACTGACATTGAGTCGGAGACGTTTCCTATTGGTTTAAACGAAGATATCGTTCGTGCCATTTCTTTGAAAAAAGAAGAACCTCAATGGATGACCGATTGGCGTATAGAAGCTTTTCGTGCCTGGCAGGAAATGATTGAGCCAAACTGGGCAAATGTGAATTATGAAAAACCAGACTTTCAGGCAATTTCCTATTATTCGGCACCAAAAAAAGTGGATCCAAATAAAACCTTGGATGATGTAGATCCGGAACTTTTAGAAATGTACAAAAAGCTCGGAATCTCATTAGACGAACAGAAAAAGATGAACAATATCGCAATGGATATCGTGCTCGATTCGGTTTCTGTGGCAACGACTTTCAAGAAAACGCTAAACGAAAAAGGGATTATTTTCTGCTCGATATCAGAAGCAATTAAAGAACATCCTGAATTAGTTAGAAAACATTTAGGAACCGTTGTTCCTCAAAAAGATAATTTCTATGCCGCTTTGAATTCGGCTGTTTTTTCGGACGGTTCATTCTGTTATATTCCAAAAGGTGTTCGTTGCCCAATGGAACTTTCAACCTATTTCCGAATCAATCAGGCCGGAACCGGACAATTTGAAAGAACGTTATTGATTGCCGATGAAGGCAGTTATGTTTCGTATCTGGAAGGTTGTACCGCGCCAAGTCGTGATGAAAATCAATTGCATGCTGCAGTTGTAGAACTAATCGCAATGGAAGATGCCGAAATTAAATATTCTACGGTTCAAAACTGGTATCCTGGAAACAAAGAAGGTAAGGGTGGTGTATTCAATTTTGTGACCAAAAGAGGTTTGTGCGAGAAAAAAGCAAAAATTTCATGGACGCAGGTTGAAACAGGTTCGGCCATTACCTGGAAATATCCTTCGGTTATTTTGAAAGGCGATAATTCAATTGGCGAATTCTATTCGATAGCAGTTACCAATAATTTCCAACAGGCCGATACCGGAACGAAGATGGTTCATTTGGGCAAAAACACCAAATCGACTATCATTTCAAAAGGAATTTCTGCAGGAAAATCACAAAACAGTTATAGAGGTTTGGTTCAGATAAGTGCCAGAGCAGACAATGCGCGTAACTTTTCGCAATGCGACTCGCTGTTGATGGGAAATAATTGTGGAGCTCACACTTTTCCGTATATCGAAAGCAAAAATTCATCCGCTATAATTGAACACGAAGCAACGACTTCAAAAATTGGAGAAGATCAGGTTTTCTATTGCAATCAGCGTGGAATTCCAACCGAAAAAGCCATAGCTTTAATCGTAAACGGTTTCAGTAAAGATGTATTGAATAAATTACCAATGGAGTTCGCTGTAGAAGCACAAAAATTACTTGAAATTTCACTTGAAGGTTCAGTAGGATAATCATAAATCAGAATAAAACACATTCACAAAATGTTGCAGATAAAAAATTTACACGCAAGTGTTGAAGACAAAGATATTTTAAAAGGAATCAACCTAACCGTTAATGCCGGAGAAGTTCACGCAATCATGGGACCAAATGGTGCCGGAAAAAGCACGCTCGCTTCCATCATTGCCGGAAATGAAAATTACGAAGTTTCAGAAGGAGAAATTCTTTTGGAAGGTGAAGATATTTCAGAATTGGCTCCGGAAGAGAGAGCACACAAAGGTGTTTTTCTTTCGTTTCAATATCCTGTAGAAATTCCGGGAGTTTCGGTTACGAACTTCATGAAAACAGCTATCAATGAAAGTCGTAAAGCCAACGGAATTGAAGAAATGCCGGCGAACGAAATGCTGAAATTAATCCGTGAGAAATCCGAATTATTGGAAATCGACCGTAAGTTCTTGTCGCGTTCGTTAAACGAAGGTTTTTCGGGTGGAGAAAAGAAACGTAACGAGATTTTCCAAATGGCAATGATGCAGCCAAAATTGGCAATTCTTGATGAAACGGATTCAGGTTTGGATATCGATGCGTTGAGAATTGTTGCCAATGGCGTAAACAAATTGAAAAGCCAGGACAATGCTGTGGTTGTAATTACGCATTACCAACGGTTGTTGGATTATATTATTCCGGATTTTGTTCACGTTTTGATGGATGGAAAAATAGTAAAATCGGGCGGAAAAGAACTAGCTTACGAATTAGAGGAAAAAGGATACGACTGGATTAAAGCGGAAATGGTATAATGGAATTGAAAGATAAATTAATCTCGTCTTTTATGGCGTTCGAAGAAAGCATCGATGTGCACAATGAGTTGCACGATGTTCGTACTTCGGCTATAAAAAACTTCGAAAATAAAGGTTTCCCAACTAAAAAAGAGGAAGCCTGGAAATATACATCGCTGAGTGCTATTTTAAAAAATGATTATTCAGTGTTTCCAAAGCATGAAAATGTAGTAGAATTTAAGGATGTAAAGAAATATTTTCTACACGAAATCGACACGCACAAAGTCATTTTTGTAGATGGTAAATTCAGTTCATTTTTATCGGCAACGACTCATGACGGATTGGATGTTTGCTTGATGTCATCAGCGTTGAACAAACCGAAATACAAAATGATCATTGATGAGTATTTCAACAAAATAGCCAGCAAAGATGAAAGTCTGACTACGCTAAATACGGCTTTCGCCAATGAAGGAGCGTATATCAATATCCCGAAAAGTAAGGTTGTAGAAAAACCAATTGAAATTATTTATTTCTCTACCGGAGTTGAAAGTGCTTTGATGGTTCAGCCAAGAAACTTAGTGATTGTTGGGGAAAACGCACATGTTCATATTATCGAAAGACATCAGTCATTAAACGAAAATCCAGTATTGACCAATTCGGTTACTGAGATTTTTGCGCAAAAAAGAGCGATTGTTGATTATTATAAAATCCAAAACGATTTGCAATCGGCAAACCTGATTGACAACACGTACATTTCTCAAAAACAAGAAAGCCGGGTTTCGGTTCACACCTTTTCTTTTGGTGGAAACATCACAAGAAACAATCTGAATTTCTACCATTTTGGAGAAAGAATCGATTCGACTTTAAAGGGAATTACCATTATTGGCGATAAGCAACACGTTGATCATTACACATTGGTGAATCACGCGACGCCAAACTGCGAAAGCCACCAGAATTACAAAACTATTTTGGCCGGTAGCTCAACCGGAGTTTTCAACGGAAAGATTTACGTAGAAAAAGAAGCGCAGAAAACAGATGCTTTTCAGCAAAACAACAATATTTTATTGGGCGACAAAGCCACAATCAACGCCAAACCACAATTGGAAATCTTTGCTGATGATGTAAAATGTTCCCACGGTTGCACGATTGGGCAATTAGATGAAAACGCGATGTTCTATATGCAGCAACGCGGAATTCCGAAGAAAGAAGCCAAAGCTTTATTGATGTATGCTTTCAGCAATGAAGTTATCGAAAGCATCAAAATCCCTGAACTAAAACAACGAATTACCAAAATCATCGCGACAAAACTCGGTGTGAATTTAGGATTTGATTTATAAAATAAAGGTTGTCGAATGACAGCCTTTTTTGTTTTATAGAGTTACTGCTTTTTCATGGTTTTCAATCAGGTCATCAAGATTATTGAAGACTGGAATTGTCATAAAAAGGATGAATTTTTCTTCGGCCGAATCTGTAAATTCAATTTTGCCAAATTTGATTCTGACAATGTCTGTGTAACTTATAACCTTTTGATCAAAATAAATATTTTCTTCGTCAAAGGTAATTTCCTTGAATTTATTCCGCTTTCGGAAAAAGAACCAATAATTCCAAAAAAGGTAAAGCAAACAGAATAAAATCAGCTTTTTTTCGCCCACATAAAGGCTGTA
Organism: Flavobacterium sangjuense; assembly: GCF_004797125.1. Lineage (NCBI taxonomy): Bacteria > Pseudomonadati > Bacteroidota > Flavobacteriia > Flavobacteriales > Flavobacteriaceae > Flavobacterium > Flavobacterium sangjuense. The sequence continues at coordinate 633,403 of NZ_CP038810.1, read as the reverse complement.
AATAAAAAGCCCGATTGAAAAGATAAAGAATATTATGTCAACGCAATAATATAAAGTACTCCAGCCGTTTGTTAGATTCTTTTTCATATTAATTACTTCTTGAAACTCCCAATTACATCTCTCAAAAATTTGTTAAAATCAAAATCCTCGCTTAAACCCATTCTGACAATCACCAAATTCTGTGATGGAAAAATCGCTACCATTTGACCTTGGTAACCACTGCAGTAAAACATATCCTTTGGCACATCCGGGAAATAGCCGCCAGCGTTTAGCCAAAACTGTGCGCCATATCTTCCGTTTGAACTGGCGGTTGGTGTGGCAACATATTTCGCCCAACTTTCATCAAAAAGCTGTTCGCCGTTCCAGTTTCCTTTATGTAAATACAACAAACCAAACTTCGCCCAATCTCTTGTTGTTGCCCAACCATAAGAGGAACCGACAAAATTGCCGGCCATATCGGTTTCTGTTAAAGCCGAGCTCATACCGATTTTATCAAACAAAGATGAATACCAAAAGTCTAAATATTCCTGATGCGTTTTGAATTGTTTTCGCAAGATTCCGGATAACAGATTTGTCGTTCCAGAAGAGTAATTCCAATGTGTATTTGGTTTGTATTTCGCTGGTTTTTCAGCTTGCGATTTAGTCATATCCTCGGCTTGAAAAAGCATTTTAGTCACATCCGAAATCTTGCTATAATCTTCTTCCCATTCCAATCCCGAATTCATATGTAATAAATCATTGAGGGTAATTTTGGAACGCTCATCATTCTTCCATTCGACAATTGGTGCAGGCTTCATAATATCTATTTTGCCCTGTTTTTGAAGAATTCCGAAGTAAGTAGCTGTCAAACTTTTAGTCATCGACCAGCCTAAAATTTTAGAGTTTTTGTTGAAACCAAAGGCATAACTTTCAGCAATGATTTTGTCTTTGTAAATTACAATTACAGAACGCGTTCGTTTCAATTTCTCTTCTTTCGCATCAAAAGCATTGTTGACAGCCGCTTTTAATTTTTTATAATCAACATTGTCAAAGACGGTGTCTTTTGCTTCCAGATTTCCAAAAGGATAAGGAAGATTGTTATTGATTTTAGTTCGTTTAGGAACGTCATATGGTTTTGTAACATCAAAATCATCATTGATTAAGGTCGCCCCTAAACCTTCGCGATAAATTGCTTTTCTTTTTTTCAAGCCATAAACAGCTGAAGTGACATAATATTGGCTGTCATCAATTTTATTAGTTGCCCAATCTATCTTATCAATATCATTGTCGCCTTGTTCAATAGTTAACAAACTTCTACCATCAATAAAATGTCCGGAAGCCACGCTTTTAGCTGAAAATCCCGAAATCAAATCGAGTTGAGGATAAATTTCAATACGTAAATAAACAAGAAGAATAAGCAATAAAACAGCAAAAACTTTGAGGAATTTTTTCATTATAAATTAGAATTATACGCAGATAAGTAAAAGTAAAAAAATATAGTGGTCAAAAGCGCTTAATTCTCTACTTTTGTATTTAGAATTTTTCTAAATAAAGAAATGTTAGATATAAATAAAATCAGAGCCGAATTCCCGATTCTTAATCAGAAGGTAAACGGAAAACCGCTTGTCTATTTTGATAATGGCGCGACTTCGCAAAAACCGCAAGTTGTAATTGATGCCATAGTAGATTATTATTCACGATATAACGCCAATATTCATCGTGGTGTTCATACCTTGAGCCAACTGGCAACGGATGCTTATGAGGAAGCCCGACTTAAAATTCAGCGACACTTTAATGCGAAGCATAATTATGAAATTATCTTTACTTCAGGAACCACCGAAGGTATCAATTTGGTTGCCAATGGTTTTGCGGCCTTGTTAAAAAAGGATGATGAAATCATTGTTTCTGCATTGGAACATCACAGCAATATTGTGCCTTGGCAGATGTTGTGTGAACATACAGGCGCAAAGTTATTGGTCATTCCGATGAATTATGATGGCGAATTGCTGATGGATGAATACGAAAAATTGCTTTCGGATAAAACCAAATTGGTGGTTTGTAATCACATTTCAAATGGTTTGGGAACAATCAATCCAATTGAATTTATAATCGAAAAAGCGCATAAGGCCGGAGCTGCTGTTTTAATTGATGGAGCACAAGCTTGTCCGCATTTAAAACCGGATGTTCAGGCATTGAATGTAGATTTTTATGTAACTTCGGCTCACAAAATGTGCGGTCCAACCGGCGTTGGAATGTTGTACGGAAAAGAAGAATGGCTGCGAAAATTACCACCATACAAAGGCGGTGGCGAAATGATTGCAACAGTGACTTTTGAAAAAACAACCTATGCCGATTTACCTCATAAGTTTGAAGCAGGAACACCAAATATTTGTGGCGGAATTGCCTTTGGAACTGCCATCGATTATATGAATGAAGTTGGGTTTGACAACATCGCTTCCTATGAAAGAGAATTGTTGGAATATGGAACAAAAAAGTTATTGGAATTAGAAGGCATTGAGATTTATGGAACAAAGGATTTGAATAAGAAAGCATCGGTAATTTCGTTTAATTTCAAAGGAATTCACCCGTATGATGTTGGCACGATTATCGATAAACTGGGCATTGCTGTACGAACCGGACATCATTGCGCACAGCCGATTATGGATTTTTATAAAATCCCAGGAACGATAAGAGCAAGTTTTGCTTTTTATAATACCAAGGAAGAAATAGATTTGATGATTGAAGCATTGAAAAAAGCACAAATGATGTTGGGTTAGAAGCTATTTCCGGCTTTCCACTGTATCTTTTTTGTTTTGTCACCCTGAGCGCAGTCGAAGGGCTTTTTCTAAAACAAAAAAGGATGCCGTTGCAAACACGAAGTGTTCATCGAACACCAATTAAAAATAAAAAACAGTGAGATAATCCGGGCTAAAAAAACAAAAATTATGAAGACATTTAGTTTAATTTTTCTAACTATTTTCCTTGCGAAAGGTTGCGGCAACGAAGCACAAAATGATATTGCCAATGCAACATTGCAATACACAGCCAATACACGTGGTTTTTTTCAAAAAATTGTTGTTACCAATCAAAAAGCGACTATTTCAAGAGATAGAGAAGGCGAAAAATCTCCCGAAGAAATCACCATTTCTGATAAAGACTGGAAAGAAATCATTGGCTATTTTGAAAAGATTGATTTAGAAAAAGTACCAACTTTAAAAGACCCAACTCAAAAGAGATTTTATGATGGTGCTGCGATTGCCAATCTGAAAATAAGATACCAGGATAAAAACTATGAAACAACTGAGTTTGATCACGGATTTCCGCCAGCGGAAATTGAAAAATTAGTTAACAAAATAGTTTCATTAGCTAAAGAAAAAGAATGACAATACAAGAAATACAAAACGAAATCGTTGACGAGTTTTCAATGTTTGACGATTGGATGCAACGCTACGAATATATCATCGATTTAGGGAAATCATTACCGCTGATTGATGAACAATACAAAACCGAAGATAATATTATCAAAGGCTGTCAGTCGAAGGTTTGGGTTCATGCAGAGCAAATTGGAGACAAAGTAGTTTTTACTGCCGATAGCGATGCGATTCTGACCAAAGGAATTATCGCGATTTTGATTCGGACTTTTTCCAATCAGAAAGCAGCTGATATTCTGGATGCCAATACTGATTTTATAGATGAAATTGGGCTAAAAGAACACTTATCACCAACACGTGCCAATGGTTTGGTTTCAATGATTAAAAAAATAAAAATGTATGCATTGGCATTCAATGCAAAAAATTAAAAGACATGGAAGAATTTAAAGACGATATCAATTTAGGAGAAAATGTGGTGAAAACGCTGAAAGGCATTTACGATCCTGAAATTCCTGTTGATATTTACGAATTAGGATTAATCTACGATGTGATGATTAATGAAGATAATGAAGTAAAAGTTTTGATGACACTGACTTCGCCAAATTGTCCTGTGGCAGAAACGTTGCCTCGAGAAGTAGAAGAAAAAATAAAAAAAATAGATACCGTTAAAGCCTGCGAAGTTGAAATTACTTTTGATCCGCCTTGGAGCAAAGATTTAATGAGCGAAGAAGCTAAGTTAGAACTGGGAATGCTGTAGTATGCAAGATGAAATTGTAAATAAAGTTGCCAACTCTGTACTCGAAGTGTTCGATTTGGAAGATTATTATCCAAACGGCATTCGAACGCAGATTGATATTTCGCAATGGCTTTTCGAAGGCTTTTTATTAAAAGAAAAAGACTTTCGCGAAGCGCTGAAAAATCACGATTGGAAGCAATATGAAAATCAGTATGTTGCTATTTATTGTTCAACGGATGCTATAATTCCGGCTTGGGCAAGCATTTTGGTTACAGTTTATCTTTCTCCATTTGCCAAAAAAGTGGTTATGGGAAATCTATCCGATTTAGAAACCGCACTTTACCAGGAAATTCTTCCAACCTTGGATTACTCAAAATACCAAGACAAACCGGTCATTTTAAAAGGATGTTCCAAAAAACCTGTTCCCGAAAGTGCTTATATCATGGCGATTCAAAAACTACAGTCATTTGCTAAAAGCATAATGTACGGCGAAGCCTGTTCGGCTGTTCCGTTGTTCAAGAAAGGGAAATAATTCCGTTTGCATTAGGTTAAATGGATTAGTATCTTTGCGCCATAAAATTTTAATCTAAACGGAATGAAGAAATTTATACTTACGATAGTTTTGGCATTAGCTTTTACCAGTGTTTTTGCGCAGGTGAATGAAAAAGAATTGCTAAAGAAAACAGAAGAAACAGTTGCTAAAATCCAAGAGGAAAAGCCTAAAGGTTGGGAGAAAAAAGGAATGTTTACATTCTTGCTTAACCAAGCAAATTTCAACAACTGGTTAGCCGGTGGACAAAGCAGTGTTTCGGGAAACGCAGGGGTGAAATATGATTTCAATTATAAAAGCGATACCTGGACATGGGATAACAAAGCATTCGCTAACTATGGTTTGACGAAACTTCAAGGACAGGATCTTCAAAAAACGGATGATCGTGTGGAATTCAATTCGCTACTTGGTAAAAAAGCTACCGGAGAATGGTATTATTCCGCTTTTTTCAACTTCAAAACGCAATTCGATTCGGGTTTTGATCCTGCAGACAATACAATGAAAATTTCCCATTTTTTCTCTCCGGCTTATTTCCAATTGGGGATTGGTATGTTGTGGAAGAAAAACGATAATTTGAAAATAAACATTGCACCGGCAACCTCTAAATTAATTTTGGTTCACAAACACTTCACCGATTTAGGGCCATCTTTTGGTGTGGCGCAAGGCGATAGTTCTCGTTGCGAATTTGGAGCTGCTCTTAACGGTTACTATAAATTCAACATGATAGAAAATGTAACCGCAGAGAACATCCTGAATTTATATACCAATTACTTGGAAGACGGTCAAAATGTTGACATTGATTATACATTAAACATCGTAATGAAAGTCAATAAATATTTGTCAACCAATATATCGTTTCAAACGATTTATGACGACAACGCTTTTCGCGGATTTCAAACAAGAGAAGTTATCGGGATTGGCGTGAATTACGGTTTCTAAACAAACAATAAAACAAAAAAGCCTCGAATTATCGAGGCTTTTTTTATCTAAACGCTTGTTCTATATCGGCTAATAAATCGTCTATATCTTCAACGCCGGTACTCAATCGAACCAAATCATCGGTAATTCCAATTTCTTTTCGCTTGTCTTCCGGAATCGAAGCGTGTGTCATTAAAGCCGGATGATTCGCCAAACTCTCAACACCACCAAGCGATTCCGCCAAAGTGAACACTTTTAATTTTTCTAAAAACGAAACAGCATCTTCTTTTTTGCCTGATTTGAAAGTAAACGAAACCATTCCGCCAAAACCACTCATTTGTTTTTTGGCAACATCATGAAACGGATGACTCGGCAATCCCGGATAATAAACCGTTTCCACTTCCGGATGATTGCTTAAAAATGCCGCTATTTTTTCGCCATTTTCACAATGACGTTGCACACGTAAATGCAATGTTTTTATGCCACGTAGAACTAAGAAACTATCCATTGGTCCAAGCGTTGCGCCTGTGGCAAATTGTTTGAAATGTAATTCATCGCCTAATGCTTTGTCTTTTATGATCAAAGCTCCGGCAATAACATCAGAATGTCCGCCAAGATATTTGGTAGCCGAATGCATTACGATATCAGCACCCAAATCCAAAGGTTTTTGAAGGTATGGAGTTGCAAACGTATTGTCTACAGCAAATAGAATATTTTTAGCTTTAGTAATTTTCGCGATTTCCTGAATGTCGGCTAATTTCATCAATGGATTGGTCGGAGTTTCCACCCAAACCAACTTTGTATTTTCATTGATTAATGATTGGAATTTAGCCATATCATTCATATCCACAAAGTGGAATTTAAGACCGCTGTCTTTGTAAATACGGGTAAACATTCTGTAAGTTCCACCGTATAAATCATCCATCGCGATGATTTCGTCACCGGCTTTAAACAAACGTAATAAGCAATCGGTTGCCGCTAATCCTGATGAAAAGGCTAAACCACGAGCACCATTTTCTATCGAAGCCAAAGCATCTTCTAATGCTTGTCGGGTTGGGTTTGCAGCTCTTGAATATTCATAATCACCAACAGGTTTTCCCGGCGAAGTTTGAGCATATGTTGAGGTTTGAAATACGGGTGGCATTACTGCTCCGGTAACTTCTTCATGGTGTTGACCACCATGTATAACTTTAGTATTGAATTTCATTGTATAAAAATTTTGGCAAAGATATTTTAATTTTTTGGATGCCAGAGTGAGTTTAACGTTATATAAACTTTCTAATATTCATCATAAAACCAAAGTGCATGGCCTCGTGATAATTATTGAAATTCATAGCTTCCATGGTCGTAGCCAAATGAAATCCGGTTCCGGTTGTATATTCGGTATAGGTAACAAATTTGCCGTTGGCATAATCTTCTTTTGTCTTTTCCATCAATGAAAAAAGAAGCCCTTTTAATTCGTCAATTTCGGCTTGGGTAGTTTTCCCTGTTGGTTTCGTCCCGTTTTTATAAGTGTTTGTCATTTCGTCAGAAACATAAGTTGGCAAACCCGAAAGACGGTACACCAATCCTTGTTGCGCGACGATTATATGGCCTAAATTCCAAGCCAGATTATTGCTAAAACCTTCCGGAATTTTGTTCAATTGTTCCAACGAATAATTTTCTAAAAGAGATAGATAAAGTTTTCTGTTGGTTTCCCATATTTTGAAAGTTGCATCCATGATTTTAAATTTTTATCAAAAATACAGATTATAAATTTTAAATGGATTTCCTTTGTAAAAA